>NZ_JBFRDH010000004.1:0-417153 GCF_052113485.1 Lysobacter sp. TAF61 | reverse complement strand
GAATTTCGATTCCGTCAACACCGTGTCGAGATCTTTTTTCGCTTCCCGAAGGTCCGTTCAGCGTCCTTCCGGACCGCCCCAGGACCACCGGGCCGCGCATCTTACAGCATGCCCGAGAACCGTCAACCGCCTCGAACCACACCGTCTTTCCCGCGTCCCGCCGCGTTCAACTTCACCGTGGCGGGGCGCGCATTGTGCACATGCACAACGGGATTTGGAAGGGGTTCGTTAAAGTTTTTTTACATCTTTGCCGAGTGAGCACGTTCGGGGCCATGGAGCGGCCCAAAAGCGAAGCAACGTCCATGTATCCCGGCCTTCGCGGGGATGACGGCTTGCGCCGCCTGTCTCTGCGGGGAAGGCGCAAAGTCGCTGGGTCCCCGCCTTCGCGGGAATGACGGGCAAAAGACGAAGACCTGGCAACGAAGCGGTGGAGCGTTGTCCGCCGGGCCGGGGATTGCGGAGCAGTGGGCCATGGATGGCCCACGCCCGGCATAAAGACAGGATGTCGTCTGCCGGGCGCAGCGATCCCCGGCCCGGCGGACGACGCCCCCCCCCCCGAAGCCCCAACGCCTCGAAGGCCCTAAGGCCCCAAAGCCCCGGTGCCAAACGGGTTCGGAAGCGTTTCCGCTTGACTCGCATTCATCCCTGCACGATGTTCGTCGCGCATTGGCCGTCCACGGCCCGGATCAACGCCTGAAGGAGCTCCACCATGTTCCTGCCCCGTCTACTGGTCGCCTGCTGCGGCCTCGCCCTGTCCGGTTGCGCCATGGGGTCCGGCCCCTGGGTCGAACTCGGCGGCCAGAAGTTCCAGGTGGAAGTGGCCGATGACGACGCCGAACGCGCGCGCGGCCTGATGTTCCGCGAGGAAATGGCCGACGACCACGGCATGTTGTTCATCCATGAGCAGCAGGAGCCACTGTCGTACTGGATGAAGAACACCAAGATTCCGCTGGATATCCTGTACTTCGACAGCGACCGCAAACTGGTGTCGCAGCGTCGCGACACACCGCCGTGCTCCCTCGGCGACGGCTGCCCGCCGTACCCGAGCACCGCGCCCGCGCGTTATGTGCTGGAACTCAATGCCGGCGAAGCGGCAAAACTGGGCCTCAAGGATGGCGCCGAACTGACGTTCGGGCCGGGGCTGGCCAAGCCCTGACGGCAAGCCCTGACGAGCGTCAGAGCACCATCATCTCGAAATCGTCCTTGGTCACGCCGCAGTCCGGGCACGTCCAGGTGTCGGGCACGTCCTCCCAGCGCGTGCCCGGCGCAATCCCCTCTTCCGGCAGGCCCTGGGCCTCGTCGTAGATGAAGCCGCAGACGACGCACATCCAGGTGCGGTAGGTGGTGGCGGCAGCGATCTCGGACATGGGGGATTGGGCTGATAATGCTGGGATTGCGGAACGCGCATTGTCCCACCGCGCCCGCGCCCACGGAAGCTTTCTGGATGAATCCGCCGTCCCCGCGGAGTGGCCTGTACGCCATCACCCCCGACGACAACGACACCCCGCGCCTGCTGGACCGGGTCGAAACGGTCGTGGCCGCCGGCGCCACCTGGCTCCAGTATCGCAACAAGGCTGCCGGTGACGACCTGCGCGGACTGCAGGCGCGCGAGCTGCTGGCGCTGTGCCGGCGCCATGGCGTGCCGATGATCGTCAACGACGACTGGCGCCTGGCAGCCGAGATCGGTGCCGACGGCGCCCATCTGGGCGAGGACGACGGTGAGCTGGCCGCTGCCCGGGCCGTTCTGCCCGCAGGCGCGATCCTGGGCGCCTCGTGCTACGCCGATCTCGCCCTGGCCCGGCGCGCCGCCGCGGCCGGCGCCGACTACATCGCCTTCGGCGCGTTCTTCCCGTCGCCGACCAAGCCCAACGCCCGTCGGGCCGGCCTGGACCTCCTGCGCGACTCGGCGTCGCTGCAATTGCCGCGAGTGGCGATCGGCGGCATCACCCCGGACAATGCACGGTCCCTGGTCGAAGCCGGCGCCGACCTGCTCGCCGTCGTCAGCGGCGTATTCGATGCTGTAGATCCGGCCGCGGCAGTGCGACGGTACCTCGACTGCTTCGACCTGCCCCCACCCCAGCCCTCTCCCGCAAGCGCGAGAGAGGGTCAAACGAGTTCCCCATGAATCAATCGCAATCGCATGAGCTGTTCACCCGCGCCCTCGAACTGATCCCCGGCGGCGTCAATTCGCCGGTGCGCGCGTTCAAGTCGGTCGGCGGCGAACCGTTCTTCGCCCAGCGCGCCGAAGGCCCCTACCTGCATGACGTCGATGGCAACCGCTACATCGACTACGTCGGCTCGTGGGGTCCGATGATCGCCGGCCATGCCCACCCGAAGGTGCTGGCTGCCGTCGAGAAGACCATGCGCGACGGCCTCAGCTTCGGCGTGCCCAATGCGCTGGAAGTGACGATGGCCGAGGCGATCACCGCGATCGTGCCGAGCTGCGAGATGGTGCGCATGGTCAACTCCGGCACCGAGGCGACGCTGTCGGCGATCCGCGTCGCGCGTGGCGCCACCGGCCGCAACCGCATCGTCAAGTTCGAAGGCTGCTACCACGGTCACGGCGACAGCTTCCTGGTGAAGGCCGGCAGCGGCGTGATGACGCTTGGATTGCCGAATTCGCCGGGCGTGCCATCGGCGCTGGCCGACCTGACCATGACCATCGCCTACAACGACTTCGATGCAGCGACGAAGCTGTTCGATGAAATCGGCGGCGAGATCGCCGGCCTGATCATCGAACCGATCGTCGGCAACGCCAACTGCATCCTGCCGCGCGACGGTTATCTGCAGCACCTGCGCGAGCTGTGCACGAAGCACGGCGCGCTGCTGATCTTCGACGAAGTGATGACCGGCTTCCGTGTCGCCCTCGGCGGCGCGCAGCAGCGCTATGGCATCACCCCGGACCTGTCGACCTTCGGCAAGATCATCGGCGGCGGCATGCCGGTCGGCGCCTATGGCGGCCGTCGCGACCTGATGGCGCAGGTCGCGCCGAGCGGGCCGATCTACCAGGCCGGCACGCTCAGCGGCAATCCGGTGGCGATGGCCGCGGGCCTGGCGACGCTGGAGCTGATCCAGGCGCCGGGCTTCCACGATGCGCTCGAACGCAGCACGAATGTGCTGTGCGATGGACTCGAGGCCGCAGCGCGCGAAGCCGGCATCGCCTTCCACACGACACGCGCCCCGGGCATGTTCGGACTGTATTTCCGCGAAGGCCCGGTGGAGACGTTCGAGGATGCGAAGGCGTCGGACACTGCGCGCTTCAATCGCTTCTTCCACGCAATGCTGGAACGCGGCGTGTACCTGGCGCCGTCGGCGTTCGAGGCCGGGTTCGTGTCGAGCGCGCATGGCGGAGCGGAGATCGCGCTGACCATCGAGGCGGCGCGGGCGTCGTTCGCGACGCTTTGGGGGCGCGCCTCTTAAGGGCGCGCCTCTTGAGAGCGCGCCTCTTGAGAGCGCGCCTCTTGAGAGCGCGCCTCACGCCAATCCCCTCTCCCGCGCGGGGAGAGCAGGGACTTGCATCAGCGCATCAGGCGCTGACGAACTGGACCAGCGCGGCGCGCAGGCGCGCCAGGCCTTCGGCGATATCGGCGTCGCTGATGTTCAGCGCGGGCACGAATCGCAGCACGTCCGGACCGGCCTGGAGCAGCAGCAGGCCCTGCTCCACGCACAGGTCGAGGATCAACCCGGCCTTGCCGGCGTGCACTTCGCGCAGTTGCGCGCCGAGCATGAGGCCGCAACCGCGGACCTCCGAGAACAGGCCCAGCTCGGTATCGAGCGCGGCAAGCGCATCGCGGATCGCCAGCGACTGCCGCTCGACATTGGCCAGCACCTGCGGCGAGGAGATCTCGCGCAATGCCGCACGCGCCACGGCGGCGGCCAACGGATTGCCGCCGAAGGTGGTGCCGTGCGCGCCGAACTGCATCGACTCCGCGGCCGTTGCGCCGACCAGCATCGCACCGATCGGGAAACCGCTGCCCAGCGCCTTGGCGAGGGTGACGACATCGGGCGCGATGCCGTAGCCGTGGCAGGCGAACAGATGACCGCTGCGGCCCATCCCGCACTGGATCTCATCGAGCATCAGCAACGCGCCGTGACGGTCGCACAGCGCGCGCAGACCAAGCAGGAATTCTTCCGTCGCCGGCGTGACGCCACCCTCGCCCTGCACCGGTTCGACCAGCACCGCGCAGACGTCGCCGGCGGCCATCGCCGCTTCGGCGGCGGCGAGGTCGTTGAAATCGCTGTAGCGGAAGCCCGGCGGCAGCGGCTCGAAGCCTTCGTGGTACTTGGGCTGCGCGCCGGCGGTGACCGCGGCCAGCGTGCGGCCGTGGAAGCTGCCGCGGAAGCTGAGGATGACGCGACGGTCGGGGTCGCGACCCTGCGCGCTGGCCCACTTGCGGGCGAGTTTGATCGCCGCCTCGTTGGCCTCGGCGCCGGAGTTGCAGAAGAACACACGCTCGGCGAAGCGCGATGCGGTGACCAGCTCCTCGGCCAGGCGCAGCGGCGGTTCGCTGACGAAGACGTTGCTGGTGTGCCAGAGCTTGCCCGCCTGCTCGGTCAGCGCGGCGACCAGCAGCGGATTGGCGTGGCCGAGCGCGTTGACGGCGATGCCGGCGCCGAAGTCGACATATTCGCGGCCTTCACGATCCCACACGCGCGCACCACGGCCATGGTCGAGCACGATCCGGCGCGGCCGGTACACCGGCAGGTAATAGCGTTCGGAGAGCGAGAACAGGTCGGAGCTGGAGGCGGTCATGGTGGGGCTGTGGCGGGTGTGTGGAGGGAAGAGGCCATTGTCGCTCATCGCAGCGATCGGATGACGGGCGGTGCGGATCAGCTGCGCGGCTTTTTAGCCAGTTGCGAGTCGGTCAGGAACAGGTCCGGAATCAGGTGCTCGCAGTAGGGATTCACTGCGTACTGGGCGAAATCGGTCACGCCGGCGGCGAACAGCACGTCGTCGTCGATCAGGAAGTGGCCGTAGAAATCGTCCGACGGACGCACGAGCACCGCGTGCGCGGCATCGGCGACGATCTCGGGCTTGCGGCACATTTCCAGGCGCACGCCCGGGATCATGTTGACCGCGTCGGTGGCGATGACGGTCCGCGGCCACAAGGCATTGACGGCCACGCCCTGGGGGCCGAACTCGGCCGCGAGCCCCAGCGTCACGAAGCTCATGCCCATCTTCGCCAGCGTGTAGGCGGTGTGCGGCGCCCACCACTTCGGATCGAGGTTGAGCGGCGGCGCCAGCGACAGGATGTGCGGATCAGGCGCCTTGAGCAGGTGCGGCAGGCAGGCCTGCGCGCACAGGAAACTGCCGCGCGCGTTGACCTGCTGCATCAGGTCGTAACGCTTCATCGGCGTGTCGAGCGTGCCCTTGAGCCAGATCGCGCTGGCGTTGTTGACGAGGATGTCGATGCCGCCAAACAGGTCGACCGTCGCCGCCACCGCGGCATTCACCTCGTCCTCTTCGCGGATGTCGCACTTGAGCGCCAATGCCTTGCCGCCTGCGGCTTCGACCTCGGCGGCGACGCTGTGGATGGTGCCGGGCAGTTTCGGATTGGGCACGGCCGATTTCGCCGCGATGGCGACATTCGCGCCGTCCTGCGCGGCGCGCAAGGCGATGGCACGGCCGATGCCGCGCGACGCGCCAGTGATGAAGATGGTCTTTCCGGACAGGGTACGCATGACGGTTTCCTCCAGGGGTCAGGGCAGGCAGCCCGACGCAGTCGCATCGCCTGGAGCAGGCGGGTTGCTGGTCGTGGCAGGGTTCATGGCTTCGGCCCCTGCCCTTCGTTGTCCTCCCATTTCAACAGCTTGCGCGTTACGAAGCGGTAGACCGGTTTGCCGGTCGCGAACCACGCTTGGCGCAACCACGAATGGCGTTTGAGCACGCGCCGTTCGACCGGCGTCAGCATCTGCGGGCAGTACGTGCGTTTGTGCTTGAGCAGGTGGCGAATGTCCTCGCGCGCGAGCAGGCGCATCCAGCGCGAACGCGGCCGGCCACGAACGGCGAGCTGGAAGTCGATGATCGCCGGGGCGCCGTCGGCCAACACCAGCCAGTTGGCTTCCTTGGCCAGATCGTTGTGGGCAAGGCCGCGCCGGTGCAACTGTTGCAGCAGTCGTCGCGCACGGCGGAAATAGGCCAGGTCGCCGTGCGGCGGTCGCTGGTACATCGCCGCACCGGCCATGTAGCTGCGATCGAGCCGGCGGCCGTCCCAGCCGAGCAGTTGCGGCGTTGCCTCCAGACCGTGGACGCACTCCAGGCCCCTGGCCTCGCGCCGCGCCAGCCACCACGCCGGAAGGCGCAGCCACAGCGGCACGTGGCAAAGGTCGCGGCGCACGAACAGGCCATCGGCGCCGCGCATCAGCGCGATGCGGCCGAAACTGTCGGCCTTCAGGGCCTGGACTTCGATGGCGTCGTCGTCGGTGGTGGTGCGTGCGGGCATCGCGCCAGTGTACGGAATCGTTTGCCGGCGATGGCCACCTCGCGCCGTCATGGGCCGGCTGCCTATAATCGGCCGATGGAACCGGCCTGGATCGAAAGCGCGACCGCATGGATCGCGGCAAACCCTATCGCCGCCGGCGCTGTCATCTTCCTTATTGCCTTCTGCGATGCCCTGGTCATCGTCGGCATCGTGGTGCCGGCGCTGCCATTGCTGTTCGCCGTCGGCACGCTGGTCGGGCTGGGCCACATCAGCGGGCCCTATGCGCTGCTTTGCGCGACGCTGGGCGCCTTCATCGGCGATGGTTTGAGCTACTGGGTCGGCTACCGCTGGGGCCCGCAACTGCGCGCCCGCTGGCCGTTCTCGCGCTATCCGCAATGGCTCGACCGCGGCGAAGCGCTGTTCCGTCGCCACGGCAGCATGAGCATCGTGATCGCGCGCTTCGTCGGCGCGGTGCGTCCATTCGTGCCGGCCATCGCGGGCATGCTGCACATGCCGATGCGCCGCTACGCGCTGCCGAGCCTGGCCGCGTGCCTGGTCTGGTCGCTGGCCTTCCTCGCGCCCGGCTGGGCGCTGGGCAAATCCTATGACGCGGTCGCCGCCGTCGCCGACCGGCTGGCGCTCGTGCTGGCCGCGCTGGTGCTCACCATCGGCCTGGTCTGGGCCTGCGTGCTCTACACCTGGCGCTGGTTCGCCGCGCATGCCGACAACCTGCTGGCGCGCGCCCTGTACTGGACCCGCCACCACCCGCACCTGGGCCGCTATGCCGCGGCACTGATCGATCCGAACCGTCCCGAGTCGCCATCGCTGCTGATGCTGGCGGTGTGCCTGCTGGGCATCAGCTGGGCGTGGTTCACGCTGCTGGCATCGCTGCTCGCCAGCGGTGGCCCGCTCGCCATCGACCACACCATCCACGAATTCATGTGGGGACTGCGCAACCCGTTGGCCGACCGGATGATGGCGGGGCTGGCGAGCGTGGGCGATGCCGCCGTGCTCGGCCCGGCCGCAGCGGTGGCGCTGGCGTACCTGCTGTGGCGCAAACGCTGGATGGCGGCGGCGCACTGGCTGGCGGCGCTGGTATTCGGCCTGACCCTGACCTCATTGCTGGAAGCGGCGATCGACATGCCGCGTCCGCCTACCGCACCGGCCGGCTTCGGCTTTCCGTCGGTCGCGGTGACGATGTGCACGATCGTGTTCGGCTTCTTCGCCGTGCTGATCGCGCGCGAACTGCCGGGGCGCACGCGCGTGTGGCCGTACCTGCTCGCCGGCGTGGTGACGACCGCGGTCGCCTTTGCCCGCCTGTACCTGGGTGCGCACTGGCCCAGCGACCTGGTCGGCGGAACGTTGTTCGGCATCCTCTGGCTGCTGGTGCTGGGCATCGCCTATCGCCGCCACGTCGCGCGTTCGTTCTGGATGCGGCCCCTGGCATGGCTGTTCTATACGACCTTCGTCATTGCCGCGGCGTGGCATGCACCGCGCGCGGCCGATGCGCTGCTGGCCAAGTTCGCGGCGGCCAAGCCGACCACGGTGATGCACCAGGCCGACTGGTGGCAGGGCCGTTGGGCGAGCCTGCCGGCGCAGCGCAACGAGCGCGACCAGCGTCGCCGCTGGCCGCTGGACCTGCAGGTCGCCGGACCGCTGGCGCCGCTGCAGGCGCAATTGCAGGCGCGGGGCTGGCGCGTGCAGCCGCAGGCGGACTGGGTTGCCACCGTCGGCCTGCTCGACGACGGCAAGCCGACGCTGCGGCAACCGGTGTTGCCGGCGACGCTCGACGCGCAGGCCGAGACATTGCTGATGCTGCATCCGGGCAGCAACGACGACGAGCAGTACGCCCTGCGGTTGTGGCCGGCGCCGGTGCTGCTCGACGACGGTACCCCCTTGTGGCTGGGCAGCACGCAGACCCTGCACATGACCCGCCCGCTGGGCGCCGCCGCATTATGGCTGCCGGCCAGCGATGACGGCCGCGCGCACACGCTCGTCGCCGAGGCGCTGGAGGGAATGGAATTGCAGCAGTCGCATCATCCGCACGGGGCGACGATGGTGATCCGGGTCAAGACGGACGGCCGCCAGCAATAACCAGCCGGCAGATCAGGGCAGCAGCGACAGCAACCGCTCCAGCCGCAGGTGCGGATCGTCGAGTTGCAGCAGGGCCTGTCGCTGTTCGGGTTCCAGCGGCAACAGTTCAGCCAGTCGCCAGCCGACCCATGCGGCATCGTCGAACTTCGCCTGCGGCGCCTTGGCGTGTTCGCCACCGACCTGGTCGATGATCTGCTGCAGCAGCGTAGCCAGCAGGCCATGTTCGGGGCGCACGACGTCGTCTGGATCGGGATCGCACCACTCGACCTCGGCAACCTGCAGGCCGTTGTCGCGGACACGCACCCGCCGCGCATGGAAGCGGCGCGCACCGCGCACGCGCAGGGTCAGCAGGCCATCGTCGCCGCGGCCGAAATCCTCGATCACCGCTTCGGTGCCGAACGCTGCCGCGGATGCCGGCGCGCCCACTTCCTCGCCGTGCATGATCAGGCAGATGCCGAACGCCTTGCCGTTGCGGCCGCATTCGCGGATCAGGTCGAGGTAGCGCGGCTCGAACACGCGCAGGCCGATCGCCGCACCGGGCAAGAGCACCGCGTGCAGCGGGAACAATCCCAGGGACTGGGTGGGGGCGTCGTCTGCCGGCATTGGCGCCAGTCTAGGACGAATTGCCGACCATTTCCCGCTATGCCAGCGTGGCGAGGAACCGTCGCGGCGCGCCATCGAAGCCGCCATTGGACATGAACACGAC
Organism: Lysobacter sp. TAF61; assembly: GCF_052113485.1. Taxonomy (NCBI): domain Bacteria; kingdom Pseudomonadati; phylum Pseudomonadota; class Gammaproteobacteria; order Lysobacterales; family Lysobacteraceae; genus Lysobacter; species Lysobacter sp. TAF61. Next base: position 407,931 of record NZ_JBFRDH010000004.1, on the reverse strand, counting down.
GTGGTCGCCACTGCGCACGCGTTCGCGCAACGCCGCGATCAGCGCATCGGCGTCGGCCACCGCAACGCCTTCGCCGCGCAACGCCGAGACCACCCGGGTGGCATCCCAGGCCAGTTCCGGCCGGTGCAGGAACACCACGGTGTCGGCCAGGTCCAGCGACGGCGCCAGCGCGTCGGAATGCGCGCCCAGGCGCATCGAGTTGCTGCGCGGCTCCATCGCCACCAGTATCCGGGCCGAGCCGACCTTCGCGCGCAGGCCCGCGAGCGTGGTGGCGATCGCGGTGGGATGGTGGGCGAAGTCGTCGTAGATGGTGACGCCCTGCGCCTGGCCGATGATTTCCAGGCGGCGCTTGACGCTGCGGAACTGCGCCAGCGCCGGCAGCACGGGGCCGATGTCGACGCCAATGGCGTGCGCCGTCGCCAGCGCAGCCAACGCGTTCATCACGTTGTGGCGACCCAGCAGCGGCCAGCGCACTTCGCCGATCTCGACGCCATCGTGGACGACGGCGAATGCGCTGCCGTCTTCCTCGATCATGCGCGCGGTCCAGTTGAAGCTGGCGCTTGCGGCCGCGCGTTCGTCGGCGCGGTCGCCGTGGCCCTGCGGCTGCGGCGCCAGGCTGGCATCAAGGCCGAAGGTTTCCACCGGCGTCCAGCAACCCATCGCCAGCACTTCGGCCAGGTGGTGGTCTTCGCCGTTGACGATCAACCGGCCGCGGCGCGGCACGGTGCGCACCAGATGGTGGAACTGGCGCTGGATCGCGGCGACGTCGGGAAAGATGTCGGCGTGGTCGTACTCGAGGTTGTTGAGGATCGCCACCAGCGGACGGTAGTGGACGAACTTGCTGCGCTTGTCGAAGAACGCGGTGTCGTATTCGTCGGCCTCGACCACGAACTCACGGCCGCTGCCAACGCGCGCCGACACGCCGAAGTCCTCGGCGACGCCACCGATCAGGAAGCCCGGCTCGCGCCCGGCGGCCTGCAGCAGGTAGGTCAGGATGGTGGTGGTGGTGGTCTTGCCGTGGGTACCGGCGACGGCGAGCGTGTCGCGGCCCGGCAGCAGGTTCTCGCTGAGCCACTGCGCACCGGAGGTGTAGCTGCGGCCGTCGTCGAGGACCTGCTCGACCGCGGCGTTGCCGCGCGAGAGTGCGTTGCCGACGACGATCTGGTCGCAGTCGGCGCTGATGTGCTGCGGCTGGTAACCCTGCTTGAGGTCGATGCCGAGCTGCTCGAGCTGGGTCGACATCGGCGGGTAGACGGCCTGGTCGCTGCCTTCCACTTCATGGCCCAGTTCGCGGGCGAGTGCGGCGACGCCGCCCATGAAAGTGCCGGCAATCCCCAGAATATGAATCTTCAAGATCAGGTCGTCCTAAACGAAGTCAGCCCACTTCCTTCGCCGGCACCAACGCCTCGATGATGCGGTTGAACACATCATCCAGCGAGCCCACGCCGTCGACCACGGTCAGCTGCCCGTGCTGGCGGTAGAACTCGATCACCGGTGCGGTCTGGTCGTCATAGACCTTCAGGCGCGTGCGCACCGATTCCGGGCTGTCGTCGGCGCGGCCTTCGGCCTTGGCGCGGCCGGCGATGCGCTCGACCAGCAGGTCGGTCGGCACGTCCAGCTGTACCGCGTAGTCCATCGGCTGGCGGATGCGGGTCAGCAGCTTGTCCAGCGCGTCGGCCTGGGCCAGGTTGCGCGGGTAGCCGTCGAGGATGAAGCCGTCGCGGGTGTCGGGACGCGAGAAGCGGTCCTCGAGCATGCCCAGCAGGATCTCGTCGCTGACCAGGTTGCCCGATGCCATCACTTCCTTGGCCTCGAGTCCGAGCTTGCTGCCGGCAGCCACTTCGGCGCGCAGCAGGTCGCCGGTGGAAATGTGCGGCACCTGCAGATGCTCCTTGAGGCGCGTGGCCTGCGTGCCCTTGCCGGAACCGGGCGCGCCCAGAAGTACCAATCGCATCAACATCACTCCTAGAACGGGAAAATTTCCTGGTGGCCCGTCGTGGCTCGCGGCCTGAGAGAATCGGCCGTGCGGCCCGGCCTTCGGGCGACTGCCCGCGGCGGCGCTACACTCGCTTCGACCCAGCCCCGCCGGGCAAATAGTGCGGTCAGCTTACCGCATCCCGGCCTGGTCCTGTCCCCACACCCCAGGAATGGACATGCCCTCCGGAACCCTGCTTTACGCGCAATCTGGCGGTGTCACCGCTGTCATCAACGCCACCGCCGCCGGCGTCATCGAGACCGCCCGGGCCCGCAAGGTCAAGGTACTGGCCGCCCGCAACGGCATCCTCGGGGCCCTTCGCGAGGACCTCATCGATACTTCGCGGGAGTCGGCCGCGGCGATCCGGGCCCTGGCCCATACCCCCGGCGGCGCGTTCGGCTCGTGCCGGGTCAAGCTCAAGTCGCTCGATCAGGACCGCGCCCGCTACGAGCGCCTGCTCGATGTCTTCCGGGCCCACGACGTGCGCTGGTTCCTCTACAACGGCGGCAACGATTCGGCCGACACCGCCCTCAAGGTCTCGCAGCTGGCCGCCGAGTTCGGCTACCCGCTGACCTGCGTCGGCGTGCCCAAGACCGTCGACAACGACCTGGCCGTGACCGACTGCTGCCCCGGCTTTGGTTCGGCCGCCAAGTACACGGCGGTGTCGGTGCGCGAGTGCGCGCTCGATGTCGCGGCGATGGCGGATACCTCGACCAAGGTGTTCGTCTACGAAGCCATGGGGCGGCATGCCGGCTGGTTGGCGGCGGCCGCCGGGCTGGCCGGCCAGGGCGTCGACGACGCTCCGCACCTGATCCTGTTCCCCGAGCGTCCCTACGACGAGGCGGACTTCTTCGCCAAGGTCAAAGCCACCGTCGAACGCGTCGGCTACTGCGTGGTCGTCGCCAGCGAAGGCATCCAGACGGCGGACGGCCGCTTCGTTGCCGACGCCGGCGGCGGCAAGGATTCCTTCGGCCATACCCAGCTCGGCGGTGTCGCTTCGTTCCTCGCCGGCCGGGTCAAGGACTCGCTGGGCTACAAGGTGCACTGGGCGCTGCCGGATTACCTGCAACGCTCAGCGCGGCACCTGGCATCGAAGACAGATCTCGAGCAGGCGCAGGCGGTCGGGCGCAAGGCGGTCGAGTTCGCGCTCAAGGGCATGAATTCGGTGATGCCGGTGATCGTGCGCAGCAGCGATTCGCCGTACCGGTGGAAGATCGAGGCGGCACCGTTGTCGAAGGTCGCCAACCACGAGAAGAAGATGCCGGCGGGGTTCATCCGCAAGGATGGCTATGGCATCACCGCCGCGGCGCGCCGCTACCTGGAGCCGTTGATCCGCGGCGAGGCGCCACCGCCGTATGGGCGCGATGGCATCCCCAAGTACGTGGTGCTGAAGAATGTCGCGGTGACCAAGAAACTTTCTCCCCTGCGCGACTAGCTAAGCCGATTGGCTGCGTGCTCAAATCGGCGGGCGTTGTCGGGGGACAACGCCTGGCCGCGTCGTGCCCGTTTGCGCAATCGATGCGCGGCCAAACCATCACACAGGGGAAAACCACAGTGACAAAGACGACGCTTGCGAGCGCCTTGATGCTGTTCGCCATGTCGGCGAGTGCCAAGGACAAGCTGATTGCGCTTTCCGATACCGATGCCGCCGCGATGCAGGGCAAATCGGTTGCCGTGACCATCCACGAGCGCCCGGGCTTCTCGGCGATGACCGCGGGCAAGGCCACGTTCGGCCTGCTCGGTGCCGCCGCGATGTACTCGGCAGGCAACACGCTGGTCAGGGACAACGACATCAAGGACCCGGCCGAAATCGTCCGCACGCAGCTTGCTGCATCGCTGGCCAGCGCCTATGGCGCCAACGTGCTGGCCGCCGACACCACGCCGAGCGAAGCCAAGAAGGCCAAGGAAGTCGCGGCAACGCATCCGGAAGCCGACTACGTGCTGGACGTGCGCTCGGCCGGGTGGATGTATGCCTACTTCCCGACGCAGTGGGGCACGTACTGGGTCGGTTACAGCGCCCAGGTACAGCTGGTCGACAAGAGCGGCCGCCAGCTGGCCAATGCCGCCTGCAACACGCACACCCGCGACAACAAGCATCCGCCGAGCCGCGAGCAGCTGCATGCCGACAACGCGCAATTGCTCAAGGACGTGACGGCCGCACTGGGCTGGACCTGCACGCAGTTGCTGGCCAAGGACGAGTTCCGCATCCCGGCCGACAAGGTTGCCGCAACGCCGGCGCAGTTCGCCGATCCACTGGGCGTGGCCGCCGAGACCGCCACGGCGGCAACGGTGGCTGCTGCCAACGCCGCGCCGACGCCGGCGACCGACGCCACGGCTGCAGCACCCGCCAATGCATCGGCACCTGTTGTCGAAGCCGTGAAGGAAATCACTGGCGACAGCACGGACGCCAGCGCCGGCGGCAGCAACCACTAAGCAACGTCATGCCAGGGCCGCGCATGCGGCCCTGGCCTGTTGGCCTAACGGCAGGGCGTGCCTTCAACCGCCATCTCCGCGGCAAACATCGGCACCGCCGCCATCTGCCCGGTCTGCGCCTGCTGGCGCGCCTCTTCAAGATAGATTCGCGAACGCCCCTGGGCATCCAGCGTCGGCGTCGCCACGCTGGCCGGCTTGCGCCACACCTTCACCACCGCGAACTGCGTGCCGCAGGCGGCGCTGGGCACGCGGATCAGGTCGTTGAGTTTCCAGCCGGCCTTTTCCGATGGCTTGACCTTGGCCGCATCGACGAAACGCGCACGCGGCTGGCAGGTCTCGCTGGTGCGCACCACGGCGAAGGCGTAGGGGTCGTTGGCCTGGCCGGTGAACATGCCTTCCAGGCGCGCGCAGGCCTCGGGGATCTGGCGCAGCGTGTGCACGCTGTTGAGGGCCTGCGGCTGGGCCGGCTCGCGCGTGATCTCGGGCTTGGCGTCGGTCTTGGGGTGGGCCGCCAGCGCCTGGCCGCAGATCAGGGCAAGGCTGGTCGACAACACTACGGGCAACAGTCGCATGGCAGGGGCAGCCCCCTTGGTGGCACAGGCCAAGAAGGCTGGCATGGCGGCGCTGAACGACGAATTCACGGCTGCGACGGAGGTCACAGCGCCCGCGCGCCGATATGCGTGCCAACCGGCGTGCGAGGGTGCGGGCGACGCAGGGTCTGTGCGATAGTCGGACCGTTGCGGCGGAGGCCCCACGGCCCGTGCAGCACTACAACTCAAGGTGATCGACTCGAAATTCCTGATGTGTCCACTCTTAAGGGGAGGGGTTCATGCTGGAGCAGTACGGTTTGGCATTGGCGCTGGTTTGCGCCGTCATCGCGATCCTTTACGGGATCATTTCCGCGCGCTGGATCAGCGCGCAGCCCGCCGGCAACGAACGAATGCAACAGATCGCCGGCGCGATCCAGGAAGGCGCCCGCGCCTACCTCAATCGCCAGTACACGACCATCGCCATAGCCGGCGCGGTGCTGTTCGTGCTGATCGGCTTCTTCCTGAGCTGGTACACGGCGATCGGTTTCCTGATCGGCGCAGTGCTGTCAGGTGCCGCCGGCTACATCGGCATGAACGTTTCGGTGCGCGCCAACGTGCGCACCGCCGAAGCCGCGCGCAAAGGCATCGGCCCGGCGATGGACGTGGCATTCCGCGGCGGCGCGATCACCGGCATGCTGGTGGTGGGCCTGGGCCTGCTCGGCGTGGCCGGTTACTACGTGGTGCTGACGCGCCACCTGGGCGTCACCGGTGAAGCGGCGCTGCACGCCCTGGTCGGCCTGGCGTTTGGTTCCTCGCTGATCTCGATCTTCGCGCGACTGGGCGGCGGCATCTTCACCAAGGGCGCCGACGTTGGCGCGGACCTGGTGGGCAAGGTCGAAGCCGGTATTCCCGAGGACGACCCGCGCAATCCGGCGGTGATCGCCGACAACGTCGGCGACAACGTCGGCGACTGCGCCGGCATGGCCGCCGACCTGTTCGAGACCTATGCGGTCACCGTGATCGCGACGATGCTGCTGGGCGGGCTGATGGCTGCCGATGCCGGCCACAACGCGGTGCTGTATCCGCTGGTGCTCGGCGGCGTGTCGATCATCGCTTCGATCATCGGCGCGTTCTTCGTCAAGGTGAAGGAAGGCGGCTCGATCATGGGCGCGCTGTACCGCGGCGTCATTGTTTCGGCGGTGCTGGCGGCGATCGCGTTCTACCCGATCACCACCCAGCTGATGGCCGACAACAGCCACGGTGCGATGAACCTGTACTGGTGCGCGCTGATCGGCCTGGTGCTGACCGGTGCGATCGTGTGGATCACCGAGTACTACACCGGCACGCAGTACGGTCCGGTGCGCCATATCGCGGCGGCTTCCACCACCGGCCACGGCACCAACATCATCGCCGGCCTGGGCGTGTCGATGAAGTCGACCGCGCTACCGGTGGTCGCGGTGTGCGCGGCGATCTGGGGTGCATTCGCGCTGGCCGGCCTGTACGGCATCGCCATCGCCGCAACGGCAATGCTGTCGATGGCGGGCATGATCGTCGCGCTCGATGCCTACGGCCCGATCACCGACAACGCCGGTGGCATCGCCGAAATGGCGGAGCTGCCGCCCGAGGTGCGCAACGTCACCGACCCGCTCGATGCGGTCGGCAACACCACCAAGGCGGTGACCAAGGGCTATGCGATCGGTTCGGCGGCGCTGGCTGCGCTGGTGCTGTTTGCCGATTACACGCACAACCTGTCGGCCACCCATCAGGGTGCGACGTTCGCGTTCGACCTGTCGGACCATCTGGTGATCATCGGTCTGCTGATCGGCGGCCTGATTCCGTACCTGTTCGGTGCGATGGCGATGGAAGCAGTCGGTCGCGCCGCTGGTGCGGTGGTCGAGGAAGTGCGCCGCCAGTTCCGCCAGATCCCGGGGATCATGGAGGGCACGGGCAAACCGGAGTACGACAAGGCGGTCGACATGCTGACCAAGTCGGCGATCAAGGAAATGATCGTGCCGTCGCTGTTGCCGGTCGCGGTGCCGATCGTGGTCGGGCTGCTGCTGGGTCCGACGGCGCTGGGTGGTCTGTTGATCGGCACGATCGTGACAGGCTTGTTCGTCGCGATCTCGATGACCACCGGCGGTGGTGCGTGGGACAACGCCAAGAAGTACATCGAGGACGGTCATCACGGTGGCAAGGGTTCCGATGCGCACAAGGCGGCGGTCACCGGCGACACGGTCGGCGATCCGTACAAGGACACCGCTGGCCCGGCGATCAATCCGCTGATCAAGATCATCAACATCGTGGCGCTGCTGATGGTGCCGCTGCTCTGAGTGCTTGATTTAGCCCCTCTCCCGCTCGCGGGAGAGGGGTTGGGTGAGGGCAAACCGGGCCGCGACGCGGCCCGTTTTCATTTGTGCGCCTGGTTGGTGGTTGGTGGTTGGTGGTTCATGGGGGAGGAGGTGGGGCGTATTCCGCGAACCTCCGCTTCGCTCCGTTAATCGTTCGCGGAATACACCCCACCCCCTCCTTTCCGAAGCTGCAGCCGTTTTATTGACTTCGCGTGTTGGTGCTCTTGCGCTGTGCGCGTGATGCGCCTGCAAGGTTGGGACTCGAGCTGCCGAGACACAGGGCGGGGTCCGTGCCCTACTCATTCGCGCGTCCGCTCGGTGAGCTCGGGCCCGGACGCCCGCGAAAGGATCAGGTGGTTTTAGAACCACTGAGGAGCCACGACGCTGGGTTCCCGCCTTCGCGGGAATGACGGCGTTGGGACGAAGGCCGGGCAATGAATTGCTGGAGCGTCGTTCGACGGGCCGGGGATTGATCCGCAGCGGGACATGGATGTCCCGCGCCCCGCATCGGACATGGATGTCCGATTAAGGGGCGGAGCAATCCCCGGCCCGGCGGACGGCGCCGCTCCGCAGACGGAAGCCCGCTCCTGGGGGCTCAACCCCGGCCTGCCCGCCTCGCGGGCTCCTGAAGCCCCCGCTGCTGCGCCGCAGCAGCCAGCCGCGTAAAATGCCCGGCCCGCACATCAAATCCCCCGCCCCGCCGTCCTGGCGCGGCCATCAGAAGTTGGAGCAACGCATGGGTCTGGACCTCGTCCCCACCGGCAAGAACCCGCCGGATGAGATCAACGTCATCATCGAAATCCCCAAGGATGCCGAGCCGGTCAAGTACGAAGTCGACAAGGCTTCGGGCGCGATCTTCGTCGATCGCATCCTGTCCACGCCGATGCGCTACCCGTGCAACTACGGCTACGTCCCGCACACCCTGTGCGGGGATGGCGACCCGGCCGACGTGCTGGTGATCCTGCCGCTGCCGCTGGTGCCCGGTTCGGTCATCCGTGCCGTGCCGGTCGGCGTGCTGAAGATGAGCGACGAGGCCGGCAGCGACGAGAAGATCATTGCCGTGCCGGTGCCGAAGATCTTCGGCGGCTACGCCCACATCACCGACATCGAGCAGGTCTCGCAGCACTGGCTCGATCGCATCGGCCACTTCTTCGAGCACTACAAGGATCTCGAGAAGGGCAAGTGGGTCAAGATCGAGGGCTGGGGCAATGCCGTTGAAGCCAAGTCGATCCTCAACGACGCGATCGAGCGCTACAACGCGACATCGGAAGAAGACAAGCCGAAGTTCTGAGCGCGGCCACCAGGCCGTGAGCAGCGAAGGCCGCCGCAGGGCGGCCTTCTTCGTTTGGTGCGGCGCGTGCCTTGCAGCGCGCGTGCGCTAGGCGTTGTCGCCGACGTCGCGCTGCTGCGCGGCCGATTCGGCCTGCGCCTGTTCGGCGCTCACCGCGAACTTGCACACGATCGTCATCAGCGCGTTGTACCAGCGCAGTTCGTTCTTCAGCACCATCGGCTGGGCCGGCGTCTTGATCTCTTCGATGAAGCGCTGCAGCACCGCGCGGTAGCTTGCGTGCCCTTCCGGGCGATCGCCGTACTGGAACCACAGGCCCTGCCAGGTCCTGGCGAAGCGCGTCGTGATCTGCCGGGCCTGCGCCAGGTTCGGATGCGGCACGGCGTCGGCGAACAGCAGGCCGAGGTGATCGTTGAGCTCCCACGGCGTCATCACCGCCGGCACGTTGACCGTCTCGCACGGGAAGCGGGCGACCACGCCCGGCTGTATCGGCACGGCCTGCTGCTGCCAGCCAAGCCGGGGCGCATCGTGCGGACGGCCACGGTTGACCATGTCCCAGAACAGGCCGCCGCCGACCGTGTCGACCACCAGGTGCACGCGCGATTCCACGGCGTCATTGAGCACGCGGTGCTGGCGCCAGGTGTCGAAGATCCAGCATTCGCCGGCCGCCATGTTGATCGCGGCATCACCGCATTCGAAGCGCACGGTCGGCTGGGTCACCACCGGGATGTGCACGCGCACCCGCTCGGCCCAGTAGTAGCCCTGGTCGGCGTGGCGGGTGACCTCGGCGTGGCCGGACAGGCGCATCAGCCGGCTGCGACCGGCGGTGACGCCCAGGCTGGCGAAGACCTGGCTCAGGTACGGGCAGCGCTGCAGCTCGGGCGTGGGTGCCATCGGGCCGGAAAACGCCTCATTGCCGGCATCGCCATTGACCGCCACCAGCGGCAGCATCGAGTTGCCCGGAAACCCCTGCGGGTGCGGTCGCCACGGGCCCTCGCCGAGGGCGGCGATCTCCGCGGCGAGCACGCCGGCGTCGAAGACCAGGGGCAACTGGATGAAGGGCACCTGCAGTTTCATTGCGGATCCGGCCGGAAAGACTGCGGCTATCGTACCGTCCGCAGCGCCCGCCGCCAGACCTGGCCTGCCAGCATCCAGCGCATCGCCAGCCCCAGGGACTCGGCACGGGGCCAGAAAGAACTACGGCCCCTTTCGGGGCCGTAGTGGTCTTGCGTCTTGCTTTTCAGCCTATCAGAAGCGCTGCTGGTACTTGAGGTACATGAAGCGACCGATGTCGAAGCCGCCGTAGTACGAGAAGCCCGAGTTCGGCTGGTTGTAGGCCGGAGCTGCGTAGTGCTCGAACACGTTGTTCGCGCCCACTGCAACGGTGGCGTTCCACGGTGCATTCCAACGGACCTGCAGGTCGTGGAAGGTGTTGGAACCCAGCTCGTTCATCGGAACGACGGTGCCGTTGGTGTCCGGAGCCTGGTAGTTCGGCAGGCTGCAGCGGTCGTCGAAGTAGCAATCTTCCTTCGTGCCCGAGTAGTAGCGCATGCCCCAGCTCACGCCGAATGCACCCTTCTCCCACGTCAGGTTCATGTTCGAACGCAGGCGGAAGTTGCCGTCGAAGCCGTTGAGCTGCTGCGGTGCGCCTTCCAGGCTGTCGGTCTTGAGCTCGTTCTTGCTGACGTAGGTGTTGAGCCATGCCACCGAGAACTTGCCGTAGTCGGTCGCCAGGCTGTAGTTGACGTCGAAGTCGAAGCCTTCGGTCTCCTGGAAGCCGGCGTTGCGGCCGCCGAACGACAGGAAGGTCAGCTCACCGGTGTTCGGGTCACGCATGAACGTGGTGGCGCTCTGGCAACGCGAACCGATGCCACGGATGTAGCAGTCGTTGAGGATGTCGGTCGGGCTATCCGGCACGATCGTGTTGTCGATGCGGATGTTCCACCAGTCCAGCGTCAGGTTCAGACCTTCGGCGAACGTCGGGCTCCACACGAAGCCCAGGGTCTTGGACTCGGAGGTTTCCGGCGTCAGGTTCGGGTTGGAACCGGACAGGAACGGGATCGGCGACTGCTCACCCGGACCGGCGGCGACGCCACCGGACTGCGCCGGCTGGCGGTAACCGGCCGGAACGTCGGCCAAGCATGCTGCGCTGCCTGCGGCCGAACCGAACGAGGTATCGCACGGGTCGGTGTAGTCCTCGAAGCTCTGCGAGACGCCGCCGTACAGGTCGGCCACGGTCGGAGCACGGAAGCCTTCAGACCAGGTACCACGCACCAGCAGCTGGTCGAGCGGCTTCCAGGTGAAGCCGAACTTGCTGTTGGTGGTGTCGCCGAAGGTGTCGTAATCCGAGTAACGGGTTGCGAGGCTGACGCTCAGTTCCTTCGCGAACGGCAGGTCGGCCAGCAGCGGGATGCTCAACTCGGCATAGACTTCGTCGAGCGAGTAGCCACCGCTGGTCGGGCCCGAGGCCAGGTCGGTCGAGATGCCGGTCTGGGCCAGTGCGTCGGGCGAGAAGTAGCCGCTTTCACTGCGGTACTCGTAACCCACTGCAACGCCGACGTCGCCGGCCGGCAGGGTGAACAGCGTGCCGGAGATGTTGGCGAAGTAGCTCTTGGTCTCGGTTTCCGACAGTGCCTGGCCAGGCAGGTACAGGAATGCCTGCACGCCCGGGTCAGCCAGACCGCCCTGGCCGGTCACGCCGGCCGGAACCATCGGGTTCCACGGCGTGCACGCGCCCGGACCGAAGCCCAGCGGGATCGGATCAGCAGCGGTACCGCACTGGACAACGCCCTGTGCATTGAGGAACGACGGGCCCACAGCCTTGGCAACAGCGGCAGTGTTGAGGTTGCCGGTGCTGATCTGCTTGCCTTCGTTCTGGTTGTACAGGTAGCCGACATCCCAGTCCCAGAAGTGCTCGCCGGTCTGGAACGAACCGCTAAAGGCACCGGTGAAGCGGAACGTGGTCAGGCTGTTGTTGACTTCACGCGGCACGTCCCAGCCACGGCGGATGAACTCGACGTCTTCGCCAGCACCCGGGTTGGCGCGGTTGCCGACCGGGTTGTAGTAGCTGTCAGCCGAGATCGGGGTGTGCCAGTTGCCACCCGGATCGACCGACTGGTACGGGTAACCGGCGTTCTGTGCGAACGAATCGCGGTCGGTGTACAGCACATCCGTGTCGAAATGGATGTTGTCGGTGATGTCGAAGGTGCCATTCAAGAACACCGAACGACGCTCGATGCCCGAATAGACGGTCGACTGCTGGTTCGGGTTGCTGACGTCGGTGCCGTTGCGCGGACGGTAGTTGGCGAAGTCGGAAGCATCGCGGTCCTGTCCGTCACGGATCAGGTTCCAGCGGCTGCCGTCGGCGCGGATCATCGTGCCGAACTGGTTGGTGGCCGACAGGCCGCCCGGACGCGGCGTGCTCTTCTCGCCGGTCGGGAAGCGCACTTCGCTGAACCAGCGGTCACGCGCCCACACCGGATCTTCCTTCGAGTACTCGACGCCGGCCGTGACCGAACCGCGGTCGCCGGTGAAGCCCATGACGAAGTCATAGACCTGGCGGGTGCCGTCGCCCTGGTCGTACTGACCCATGTAGGCATTGGCTTCCGCGCCGTCGAAGTTCTTGCGGGTGATGATGTTCACCACGCCGGCAATGGCGTCGGAACCGTAGATGGTGGAGGCGCCGTCCTTCAGGACTTCGATGCGCTCGACCATCGACGCCGGGATCTGCGCGACGTCCTGCAGACCGTCGTTGGTGATGCCCAGGCGCTTGCCGTTGACCAGGATCAAGGTGCGGTTGGCACCGAGGTTGCGCAGGTCGATGTACTGGCCACCGACGGCTTCGCCCGAGGACAGCGGCGAGGTACGGCTGATCGCCGGCGAACCGACGGCGGTGATGTTCTGCAGGATGTCGGCAACCGAGCTGAAGCCCTGGTTCTCGATATCTTCGCGGGTGAGCTGGAGCACCGGTGCGGCGGTCTCGAGGTCGACCTGGCGGATGCGCGAGCCGGTGACTTCGATGCGATCGAGGGTGGTAGCGCCCTGCTGCTCGGCGGCAGCTTCCTGGGCGCTGGCAAACGCCGGCGCCAATGCGATCGCGATGCCTGCCGGCAGCATGCCGACGCGCATCGCGGTGCGCAGATTGCGATGATTCATTTATCTCTCTCCAGATAACTGTTATGGGCGTGTTAAACGCCGATCAAACTTACGTTCCGGGAGGCTCTGCCGCTTTGCGGGTAGCGCTGAGAGACTTTGCTCAATCGGTCTGCGAGGGCACTTCCGCAGTCCGGGAGGCATAAAAGAAAAGCGGCCGTTGCGGCCGCCTGGGAATCGTGTGGCATGCCGTCGGCGGTCTCGCCAACGTTGGCAAGACCGCGTGGACATGTGTGCTGCCAGGCGCGTGGCCGGTCAGGTACCGGTGCGCCCCAGCGCCTTGCTGCTGGACTTCGCGGCAGCGACCCGCGCCGGAACGGAAGCGCTCCGGTAGCGGCTCGCCGACTGGCCGAAACGGGCGCGGAAGGCGCGGGCGAAACTGCAGCAGTTGTCGAATCCGCTGGCCGCGGCCACTTCGCCGATCATCATCGAGGTGCTGGTCAGCAGGTCGGCCGCGTGCTCCAGGCGCATGCGCGCGGAGGCCGCCTGCGGGCTTTCCTCATAGAGACTGTGGAAGGTCTTGGAGAAGTACCAGCTGGAGAAGCTGGTCAGCTCGGCCAGCTCGCTGATGCGGACCACGCGGTCGCAATTGCCTTCCAGGTACAGGCGCGCACGCTGGAGGCGTCCGAACACCTGGCGCTTGCGGCTGCGCGAGCGGCCCGGGCATCGCGGGATGCGCGCGGCCAGTTCGCCCTGGACGCCGGCCAGGTGCAGCAGGATCGGCCGCAGCGAGGCGGTATCGAGGGTCGCAGCCGACGAGTCGGCCAGGCGGGCGGCAGCCTCGCGCCACAGGTGCAGGGCGATCCGGGCATCGCGGCGCGGCATGCTGCCGCGGCCGGCATAGAGGCCGCGATCGGCGAACCGGGTCATTTCGCGCAGGGCATCTCCGGACAGGGTGAGACCCACGCAGACACCGAAACGGTCGGCCTGGACGTTGGGCTTGGAGTCCTTCTCGAAGGCGATCCAGTCACCGCGTCGCAGCCGGAACTTGCCTTCCTTCGCCTCGACCCACGAGCTGCCATGCATCTGCACCCAGATCGAGAAGCCGCCCGCCAGCTGCACGCTGCCCAGGCGCGAAACGCCGATGCAACCACCTTGAACCGCGCCTTCCGGCGTGTCGAGCTGCAGTAGCTGCCCGCGGTCCGCCCATTGCACTTGCTCCATTTGGTCCACCTCATGTGCCGAGAATGGCTAATGGATTTGCCTGAGACGGCCGTCTACGTCAGGAAAGTTGGCGGAGACTTATACGAATTCGCACCGAACGATTAACCGAAGGACTTCCGAAAGCACTTTCCTCTTTTCTTTCAATCACCTGCCCCATCCGGGGACAAATGCTTTCGGTTCTTCCGGCAGCTCCATGTAACCGATATCGGCGCCGTCCCACTCGATAAGTGCGACGTAGGCCACATCTCCGCGCGGGCCACCGAGGCTGAAACCGTTGATCGCCGAGCGCCGGGTCTGGTCCATGCAGCTCGCCACGGCGGCGGTGTCGGCCGGGACGATCCGGCGCAGGCTGGCCGCGCAACCCTGCAGTTGTTCCAGGTAACGGACCTCGCCGTCGGGCGCCAGCGCCCACAGGCGATAGCGGTCGGACGTCGGCTCGACTTCGTCGATACGGGTGACGCTGGCGGCGCTCAGGTCCAGGTCGGCCTGCCACAGGCCGCTCTCGGTGAGGCGGGTGAACAGGATCCGGTTGCGCTCGCCATCTACCTGGAAGTTGGAGACGCCACTGATCCGCGCCAGCGACCGCCACGGCGTCAGGCTGCGGTCGTACAGCCGCAGCTGCGGGTGGCCGTCGGCGTTGGCCGACAGCACCAGCAGGCGCTTCGGGTCCGGTGTGTAGCGGGCCTGCAGCGGGTCCGGTTCGGGCAGCTCGAGACGGACCACGCGGCCATTGGCGGGGGTGACTTCGTGCAGCACGCCGTGGCCGGTGGCATCGACACCGGTGGCCAGCATCCGTGAACTGTCGCTCGACCAGGAGGGGGCGTAGCGCGTGCCCGGCCGCACCCCGCTCATCATCCGCAGCGTGTCGGGCTGGGTCAGGTCGCCCCACCACAGGGCATTGCTGCCGGAGCGGTCGGAAACGAAGGCGAGCTGGCGGCCGTCCGGGGCGATGGTCGGCAGCAGGTCGCGCGAGGTCGAGGCGAACAGCGGCTCGACCACGTGGACGCTGCCCTTGCCTTCCGGCGCCAGGGCGACCCGGTACAGGCCGAAGTATGGCCGCCGCTGGACGAAGGCCATGGCCCGGCGGGCCTTGGCGGTGACCGGCGACTGCGCGTCGTCCAGTCCCATCGGCTGCGCCTCGCCGGTGCCGCTGTCGAGCTGGAACATCCGGTAGTCGCCGTCGATCATCACGCTGAACAACAGGGTCTGGCCGTTGGGCAGCCAGTCCCAGCCGCGCATGTCGGCGCGCAGGTGGCTCAGCCGTTCGGCCCTGCCGCCGGCGGCGGGGATGCGCCAGAAATCTCCCAGCGGCGAATTGCGCACGAACACGATCCACTGGCCGTCGGGCGAATAGCGCGGCGACGAATCCAGATCATCCGCGTCGTGGTCGTAAGGCAGCGCGCGCCAGTCGCCACTGTCCAGGTCGAGCAGGCGCAGGCCGAGGCTGCCGCGATCGCCGGGCATGCCACCGAACAAGAGGCCATTGCCATCGGGCGTCCAGTCGAAGGTGGGCGGGCTGCGGTAGTCGCAGTTGCCCACCTCGTGCTCGCCGCGCGCGTTGGGGGTGACCACACGGACGCTGCAGGTAGTGCCGGCGGTGCGGATGAAGGCGATCCAGCGCCCGTCCGGCGACCACACCGGGGCGCTGTCGTCAGCGCCCTCGGGCGGCCGGGTCAGCAGGCGCGGCTGGGTCTGTTCGGTGGTCTGGACCATGATCGAGGTGCCGCGCTGGCCTTCGGGCAGGGCAACGTAGGCGACCATTCCGGCGTCGGGCGACAGCGTCGGCGACAGCTCGAAGCCCGGCATCGACGTGATCAGGCGGTACGGGCGCTCGATCCGCAGCCCCTGCGACACCGCGGGCGGCGCCGCCGCGGCGCCGCCATGCAGGCTCTTGCCATCGCGGAACAGCGCCCAGCCCAGCAGCGCCGACACCAGCACCGCCACCGCACCGACGGCTGCCGCCAGCGAGACCCAGTTGCCGCGCGGCATCGATGACGCCGGCAGCGGCACCGGCGCCAGTGGTTCACTGGGATCGGCCGGCGCGATCGCCGGGTACTTGGATGTGGTCCGCGACGGATCGGCCCAGCGCGCATCGGCCTGCTCGGCGGCCATCGCCGCGGCCTGCGCGTACAACCATTCCACCGGTGCCAGCAGGCGGTAACCGTTCTTGGCGATGGTCTCGATGTAGCGCGGATTGCCGCGCTCGTCATCGAAGGCCTTGCGCAACTGGGTGATGGCCTGGGTGACGACGTCATTGGTCGGCAGCGTGTCGGGCCACACTTCGGCCATCAGTGCGTCACGGCTGACCACACGGCCGGCCTGCTCGATGAGCACCAGCAGGACGGCCATGGACTTGGGAGTGATGCGCAGCGGCCGCCGTTTGCCGGGCGCCCGGATCTCGCGTAGCGGCACGTCCACCAGACAATCGCCCACGCGCAACCGCTCAGACGGTAGCGGTTGCGATATTGGCTCGATGGGTCGGGGCATGGATCCGAAATGGTGGACAGCAAACTGAACAGCCGTCATGTGCCGTTCGGTCTGGATCCTTCCAATTGACCGATGCGGCAAATCGCGTGGGCGCTATCGGGAAAGCGCTGCTCAGGAAGACATTCTAACGTCTGAGAGGCTTAACCCCATTCATTGGGGTGGCTCCAGGCCCTCTCTCGCCGACGTCCTACAGAATTCTCTGTTCCACCATTCGCGCTTCGGCGCGTTTTTTTTGCCCGCTGCGCCCCCGCGAGGCCGCCGGGGCGGGCTGGAGCTCCCGGAACGGCCAGGCCGCCCAGCCGGCGCGCCTCACTTGCGCAGGATCGTCAGTCCGATCAGGCGCGACACCACCACCGCGATATAGGCCACGCCGGCGAACTGCTCGAGCATCACCAGCACCCGCGCCGGCGACGAGATCGGCAGGACGTCGCCCAGGCCGGTCGCCGACAGCGTGGTGAAGCTCAGGAACAGCAGCTCCAGCCATGGCCGCGGCTGGCCCGGGTTTACCGCGCCGGTGAAACTGCCCGGATGCAGCGCCTGGCAGACGAAGAAGACGTAGGCAAAGCCCCAGGCCAGCAGGGTGAAGGTGGCGCCGGCAGCAAACAACTCGTCGGTGGTCACCTTGTGGTCGCCGAGCATGTAGGAGATCAGGCTGGTGGCCGCATACAGGTACAGCAACGCTTCCAGCGCGGCGGACACCGTCACCAGCGAGTGGTCGTCGATCAGCACGCCGACGATCGACAGCAACAGCGCCGGCACCGCCAGCACCCAGGCGATCCAGTTCTTGGCCGGGCTGTGGTTGACCACCAACACCGCAAGCACGATCACCACCACGCCGAACGCGCTGAACAAGACGCGGCCGGCGCGCATCTCGTCGAACAGCGGGTACAGCACCAGGCTCAGCAGCTGCACGCCGAGCAGGAACGCCGACGGATTGCGGCGCGCCCGCACCCGCCAGCGCAACCAGCCCATGTGGGTCTCGGCCATCTGCTCACCTCGTCCGTGTGATTGCGGCAGAGCGTAGCCGAACCGCGCGCCACCGCGTGGTGATGGCGCGCGGTGACGGCCCGCGGTGACGACACTCCCCGGGGGCGATCAGGCCTTGTGGTAGACCTGCGCGCCCTGGGCGAGGAACTCGGCCGACTTCTCGGCCATGCCCTCGTCGAGCGCGACCTGTTCGTCGACGCCGTGCTCCTTGGCGTAGTCGCGCACATCCTGGGTGATCTTCATCGAGCAGAAGTGCGGGCCGCACATCGAGCAGAAGTGCGCGACCTTGTGCGCATCCTTGGGCAACGTCTCGTCGTGGTACTCGCGGGCACGCTCCGGATCCAGGCCAAGGTTGAACTGGTCCTCCCAGCGGAATTCGAAGCGCGCCTTGCTCATGGCGTTGTCGCGCGCCTGCGCGCCCGGATGCCCCTTGGCCAGGTCCGCTGCATGCGCGGCGATCTTGTAGGCCATCAGGCCCTCACGCACGTCGTGCTTGTTGGGCAGGCCCAGGTGCTCCTTGGGCGTGACGTAGCAGAGCATCGCGGTGCCGAACCAGCCGATCATCGCCGCGCCAATGGCGCTGGTGATGTGGTCGTAGCCCGGCGCGATGTCGGTGGTCAGCGGCCCGAGCGTGTAGAACGGCGCCTCGCCGCACTCGCGCAGCTGTTTATCCATGTTCTCCTTGATCAGCTGCATCGGCACGTGGCCGGGGCCTTCGATCATGGTCTGTACGTCGTGCTTCCAGGCGATCTTGGTGAGCTCGCCAAGGGTTTCGAGTTCGCCGAACTGGGCAGCGTCGTTGGCGTCGGCGATCGAGCCAGGACGCAGGCCGTCGCCGAGCGAAAACGCCACGTCGTACGCCTTCATGATGTCGCAGATGTCCTCGAAGTGCGTATAGAGGAAATTCTCGCGGTGATGCGCCAGGCACCACTTGGCCAGGATCGAGCCGCCGCGCGAGACGATGCCGGTGACGCGCTTGGCGGTGAGCGGTACGTAGCGCAGCAGCACGCCGGCGTGGATGGTGAAGTAGTCCACGCCCTGCTCTGCCTGCTCGATCAGCGTGTCGCGGAAGATCTCCCAGGTCAGTTCCTCGGCGCGGCCGTCGACCTTTTCCAGCGCCTGGTAGATCGGCACCGTGCCGATCGGCACCGGCGAGTTGCGGATGATCCACTCGCGGGTCTCGTGGATGTGCTTGCCGGTCGACAGGTCCATGACCGTGTCGGCGCCCCAGCGCATCGACCACACCAGCTTCTCGACTTCCTCGGCGATGCCCGAGGAGACCGCGGAATTGCCGATGTTGGCGTTGACCTTGGTCAGGAAATTGCGGCCGATGATCATCGGCTCGCTTTCCGGGTGGTTGATGTTGTTGGGAATGATGGCGCGGCCGCGGGCCACTTCGTCGCGCACGAATTGCGGCGTGATGATCTGCTGGATGTTGGCGCCGAAGGTCTCGCCGGCGTGCTGGCGCAACAGGTGCGCCTCGCGGATCGACTCCAGGCGCTGGTTCTCGCGAATGGCGATGAACTCCATCTCCGGCGTGACAATGCCGCGGCGCGCGTAGTGCATCTGGGTGACGTTGGCGCCTGCGATCGCGCGGCGCGGCAGCGGGCGGTTGCCGAAACGCACGGCATCGAGCTTGGGATCGTGCTCGCGCTTGCGGCCGAACTCCGACGACAGCCCCGTCAGCGCCTCGGTATCGCCGCGCTCGGCGATCCACTGCGCGCGCAAAGGCGCCAGGCCCTGGGCGAGATCGATCACCGCGTTGCTGTCGGTGTACGCACCGGACGTGTCGTACACCGCCAGCGGCGCATTGTCCTCGCCGCCGAACATGGTCGGCGTGCGCGCCAGCGCGATTTCGCGCATCGGCACGCGGATATCGGGACGCGAGCCCTCGACATGGATCTTGTGCGAACCCGGGATCGGGCGGGTGACGTCGCCGGACAACTGCTCGGCCTGGCGGATCAACTCGGAGGGGACTGCATTCATGACGTTCGTCCGGATGGGGGCGGGACGAAGCGGCGGCGCGCACCGCGGCGATGGCGGTGTCGCGAAGCTTCCCTACGGCGGTCTCAACCGCATCAGGTTCGAAGGGTCTGTCTCAACCGGCGCCACCTGGCGCAGGTACCCCCGCTTCAGTGCGCATTTGACCACGCGAACGCGATGCGGGCCAGCACGGGGCGGCCGAGCGCCAGCGCAGGTTTCGTTTGCAACTGTTGACAGCCACGGAAAGCGCGTGGTTCTCTCGCTTCCATGACGCATCGCAACATGCCGCCACAGACGCCGCCCAGCCTGGTCGATGACCAGGCCGCCGCCGTCGTGGCCATTGCGATTACCACTGGTACCGGTACCACTCCTTTCGGGGTGCGGACGGGCGTGTCCAGCTGAACCAGACCACGCCTCCGCACCCGACCCGGGTGCGCTGGCCTGGCACCCGGACCGGAAGCGGGGCCCACAAGGAGCCCGACCGATGCCTTCCGCCGATGCTGCACCGCCCGTTCCCCGGAAACCCTCCACGCACTGCCACGTCCACAAGTTCGGCGGCAGCAGCCTCGCCGACGCCGCGCTGTATCGCGTCGCCGCCGGCCTGCTTGATGGGCCGGCCCGCACGCGGGTGGTGGTGGTCTCGGCGATGCAGGGCGTCACCGATGCGCTGATCGCGCTGGTGGCCGGGGCGCGATCCGGACAGGACTGGGCGCCGGCATGGGCAGCACTGCGACAGCGCCACCGCGTCGCGGCCGACGCGCTCGGCGGCGACGGCGCGCAGGCACTGCAGGCGGCCCTGGATGAGGACTTCGAGTCGGTCCGTGGACAGCTCGCAGTCGTGGCCGGCAACGGCGCGGATGCGGACCCGATCGCGGCTGCGCTGCCCGGATGGGGCGAGGTCTGGTCATCGCGACTCATGCATGCCGCCGTCGCCACGCCCGGCCAGGGCTGGCTGCGGCTGGACGCGCGCGATGTACTGGTCGTGCACCCCGGTGAAATGGGCATGGCGGTGGACTGGGCCGCCAGCCGCGCGCGACTGGCGGACTGGCGCGCGCAGCACGGCAGCGGCCACGTCGTCGTCACCGGCTTTGTCGCCCGCGACACGCAGGGACGCGCCACCACGCTGGGCCGCAACGGCAGCGACTACTCCGCGGCGATCTTCGCCAACCTGTTCGATGCCGACGCGCTGACCATCTGGACCGATGTCGACGGCGTGCTCTCGGCCGACCCGCGGCTGGTGCCCGAAGCGGTCTGCCTGCCGTCGATGTCCTACGCCGAAGCCTGCGAGCTGGCGTATTTCGGCGCCAAGGTGCTGCACCCGCAGACGCTGGCGCCGGTGCAGGAGCGCGGCATCCCGCTGCGGATCCGCAACACCCGCCGGCCGCAGCTGGCGGGCACTCTGATCAGCCCGGAAAGCGACCCCGATGGCGCGCCGGTGAAAGGCCTCAGCCTGGTCCGCGACATGGCGATCATCGAGCTGGTCGGCAACGGCATGGTCGGCGTGCCCGGCGCGGCCGAGCGCCTGTTCGGCGCGCTGCGCGGCGCCGGTGTATCGGTGACGATGATCTCGCAGGGTTCCTCCGAACACTCCATCTGCTGCGTGGTCCGCGCCGACCAGGCGCCGCGTGCGCGCGATGCCGTCGCCAGCGCATTCGCCGATGCCATCGCCGACAGCCAGGCACAGGGCGTCACCCTCACCGACGGCATCGCGGTGCTGGCCGCGGTGGGTGATGGCATGGTCGGCACGCCGGGCGTGGCGGCGCGGCTGCTCGGCGGCCTTGCCCAGGCGCGCGTGAATGCCCGCGCGATCGCCCAGGGCGCCGGCGAGCGCAACATCTCCGTCGCCATCGGCGACAAGGACGCCACCCGTGCGCTGCGTGCGGCACATGCCGCGTTCTGGCTGTCGCCGCAGAGCCTGTCGGTCGGCGTGATCGGCCCGGGCCAGGTCGGCCGCGCGCTGCTGTCGCAGCTGTCGGCGGCGCTGCCGCAGCTGCGCAGGCGCTCGGGCCTCGACCTGCGCCTGCGCGCGCTCGCCAACAGCCGCGCGATGCACCTCGACGAACGCGGCATCGAGCCGGCCGACGCGGTGGCGCGCCTGGACGGCGGCGCAGCCGAGCCGGTCGACCTCGAGCGCTTCGCCCAGCACGTCCGCGGCGAACACCTGCCGCATGCCCTGATCGTCGACTGCAGCGCCAGCCCGGCGGTGGCGTCGCTGTACCCGCAGTGGCTGGCCGCCGGCATCCATGTGGTCACCCCGAACAAACATGCCGGCAGCGGCGACTGGGCCCGCTACGCCGCCATCCAGGACGCCAGCCGCAGCGGCGGCGGCCACTTCCGTTACGAAGCCACGGTCGGCGCCGGCCTGCCGGTGATGCTGACCCTGCGCAACCTGCTCGATACCGGCGACGAACTGTTCGGCATCGACGGCATGCTCTCGGGCACACTGGCGTGGTTGTTCAACCGTTTCGACGGCAGCGTGCCGTTCTCGCAGCTGGTGCGCGAGGCGCAGGCGCTGGGCTATACCGAACCCGATCCGCGCGACGACCTGTCCGGCCTCGATGTCGCGCGCAAACTGGTGATCCTGGCGCGCGAAGCCGGTCGCGCGTTGTCGCTGGAGGATGTGGAAGTGGAGAACCTGGTGCCACAGGCGCTGCGCGCGGTCAGTCGGGACGAGTTCCTGGCCCGGCTTGAGGACATGGACGCACCGATGCTCGCGCGCTTCCGCCAAGCCGATGCGCAGCAGCGGGCGCTGCGCCATCTCGCCCGCCTCGACCGCGACGGTCGCGCCAGCGTGGGCGTGGTCGCACTGCCGCGCGAGCACGCCTGCTGCCATACCCGCCTGACCGACAACCTGGTGCAGTTCAGCACGCGCCGCTACGCCGACAATCCGCTCGTCGTGCAGGGCCCTGGCGCCGGTCCGGACGTCACCGCCGCCGGCGTCTTCGGCGATGTGCTGGCGATCGCGCAGTCGCTGGGATCGCCGTGCGGGATGCCGCTGCTGCATGCCGGCGTACCGGCCGAGGCGCGCGCATGAACGTCGACATCGAGGCATCGCCGGACCGGGCTGGGCATGATCGGGCTGGGCATGGCCGGGCCGGGCACGACCGGGCCGGGCATGGCCAGCGCCTGCAGTGCCGCGCGTTCGCACCGGGCAGCGTCGGCAACATCGGCGTCGGCTTCGATCTGCTCGGCCATACCATCGCCGGCGTGCGCGATGTCGCCCTGGTCCGCCGCATCCCCGCTGCCGAAGTCCGCATCGCGGCGATCCGCGGCGATGTCGCCGGCGCCGCATCGCTGCCTCTCGAAGCCTCGCGCAACACCGCCGGGCAGGCGCTGGTCTCGCTGCGGGCCAGGCTCGGCCTCGACCACGGCTTCGAGCTGGAACTGGAGAAAGGCATACCGCTGGGCTCCGGCCTGGGCGGCTCGGCCGCGTCGTGCGTCGCCGCACTGGTCGCGGCCAACGCGCTGCTGGATGCACCTCTGCCGCGCGAGGCGCTCTACGAGTTCGCCCTCGATGGCGAGTCGGTGTCCAGCGGCAGCCGCCACGGCGACAACGTCGCACCGATGCTGCTCGGCGGCGTGGTGATGGCCACGGCCACGCGGATGATCCCGCTGGCGGTGCCCGAATGGTTGTATGCAGTGGTCGTGCACCCCGACCAGGTGCTGGAGACGCGCCGCGCACGCGCGGTGCTGGCCGAACCGTATCCGCTGTCGCTGGTCGTGGAGCAGAGCTCGCACCTGGCGCTGTTCCTGACCGGACTGCAACGCGGCGATGCATCGCTGCTGCGCGAAGGGCTGCACGACCTGCTGGTGGAACCGCGGCGCGCGCCGCTCATTCCCGGATTCGTCGAGGCCAAGGCGGCGGCGCTCGAGCACGGCGCACTGGGCGCGAGCATCTCCGGCGCCGGCCCGAGCACGTTCGCGTGGTTCGCATCCAAGGCCGAAGCGGAGGCGTCGGCGCCGGCGATGCAGGCGGCGTTTGCGCTGGCCGGATACGGCTCGCGCGCGTACGTGACGCCGGTGGCGGGGCCGCGGGCCGATCTGATCGCGCTGCCGGCATGAACTTCACCAGCACCCGCGGCAACACGCCCTCCACCGCCATCGACGAGGCCCTTGTCGCCGGCCTCGCGCCCGATGGCGGCCTGTACGTGCCCGAGAGCGTCCCGTTGCTTCAACTGCAGCCGGGCGCGACGCTGGCCGACACTGCGCACGCCGCACTGGCGTCCTACTTCGAAGACTCGTCGCTGCACGGCTCACTCGCGGCGATCTGCGAACACGCCTACTCCTTCGCAGCCCCGCTGCGGCCGATGTCGGGCGAAGGCGATTACCTGCTCGAGCTGTTCCATGGGCCCACCGCGGCATTCAAGGACTACGCCGCGCGCTTTCTCGCCGAATCGCTGTCGCGTCTGCGCGACGATGGCGCCGCGCCGACCACCATCCTGGTGGCGACCTCCGGCGATACCGGCGCCGCCGTCGCGGCAGCCTTCCACCGCCGCCCGGGTTTCGAAGTGGTGATCCTCTATCCCGAGGGTCGCGTCTCGCCGCGACAGGCGCATGGGCTGGAGTGCTGGGGCGACAACGTGCGCACTTACCGGGTAGCCGGCAGTTTCGACGACTGCCAGCGGCTGGCCAAGCAGGCGCTGTCGGACGAATCGTTGCGGCAGTCGATGTCGCTCAGCTCGGCCAACAGCATCAGCCTCGGCCGCTTGCTGCCGCAGGTGGGCTACTACGCGCATGCCGCCCTGACCTACCACGCACAGCACGGCCAGGCGCTGAACTTCATCGTGCCCACCGGCAACCTCGGCAATGCCTGCGCCGCGTTTCTGGCGCGAAGGATGGGCGTGCCTGTCGGCGACCTGGTGCTGGCCAGCAACGCCAACGACGTGCTGCCGCGCTATTTCGCGGGCGAGGACTACGCACCGCAGACGACGCGCGCAACGCTGGCCAACGCCATGGACGTCGGCGCACCGAGCAACTTCGAACGGCTTCGTCACTGGCATGACAGCGATATGGAGTTGCGTGCGGCAATGCGCGCGCAGGCGGTCTACGACAGCACCATCACCGCCACCATCCGCGATGCGCCGCAGCGTCATGGCGTGGTGCCCTGCCCGCATACCGCCACCGGTCTGCACGTGCTCGAAGGCATCCGCACGCAGGGCGACCGCCGGCCCTGGGCGGTCGTGTCCACGGCCCATCCGGCCAAGTTCGAGAGCATCGTCGAGCCGCTCGTCGGCCATGCCGTCGAGCCACCGCCGGAGCTGGCCCGGACGCTGTCATGGCCGGCGTCTGCCGAGTCTCTGGCAGTGGACTATGCGGCGTTGCGCGAGCGTCTTCTGAGGCGATGAGCATCCCGTCACGCCCTCGCGCCATGTCATGCGCCGTTTCAAACGAAACTGTTGACATGCCCGCGCCGGGCATGTTTCCCTCAGTTCCATGACGCAGCGCAACAACCACCCGCAGACCGCTCAGGCCCGGCCGCAAGGCACGGTCGAGTCGCTGCGACTTGCGTTGACCCTGACCGCATCGGCGGCACTCATTCTTGTACTCGTACTTATTACCGGGCATGCCAGCGCGGGGTACGGGTTCGTGTAAGCAACACCACACCACCCAGGTCTGAAACACCAAGACCCCGCGCCCGAAACGGCGCGGGGTTTTTGTTTTTACGGGCCTGGAATCCATCAAGGACGCCAGTTCGTGAGAAGCAACGCCATCAAGCAAGGCCCCGCACACGCACCGGCGCGCGCGATGCTGCGCGCCACCGGCCTGGACGACGCCGCGATCGCCAGACCGCTGGTCGCCGTCGTCCACACCTGGTCGGACGTGTCGCCGTGCAACTTCACCCTGCGCGACCTGGCGCAGGACGTGCGCCGCGGCGTGATCGACAACGGCGGCACGCCCATCGAGTTCAACACCATCGCCGTGACCGACGGCATCGCCATGGGCTCGGACGGCATGCGCGCCTCGCTGGCCTCGCGCGAGACCATCGCCGACTCGATCGAGCTGGCGGTCAACGGCCACTGCCTCGACGCGATGGTGCTGCTGGTCGGCTGCGACAAGACGATCCCGGCCGCAGCGATGGCGGCGGCGCGCATGGATATCCCCACCGTGATCCTCTACGGCGGCACGATCATGCCGGGCCACTGCCCGTCCAAGCAGGGCGAAGCCAGCCTGGGCGAGAGCGATCGCCCCCTCACCGTGCAGGACGTCTTCGAGGCCGTCGGCGCGCACTCGGCCGGCCGCATCGACGACGCCGAGCTGCACCGCATCGAATCCCATGCCTGCCCCGGCGCCGGTGCCTGCGGCGGCCAGTTCACCGCCAACACGATGGCGATGGTGCTGACCTTCCTCGGCCTGTCGCCGCTGCAGTTGAACGACATCCCGGCGATCCACGCCGACAAGCCCGCCGCCGCGCGGGCCTGCGGCGCGCTGGTGATGGACCGCTTGCGCAACGGCGGGCCGGGACCGCGCGACATCCTCTCCCCAGCTGCGCTGCGCAACGCGGCCCGCGCGGTCTCGGCCACTGCCGGCTCCACCAATGCCGCACTGCACCTGCTGGCGATCGCGCACGAAGCCGGCGTTGCTTTCGGCCTGGAAGAGTTCGAAGAGGCGTCACGGATGACGCCGGTGATCGCCGACCTCAAGCCCGGTGGCCGCTACACCGCCGCGGAGATGTTCGAGCAGGGCGGCACTGCGCTGGTCGCACGCGAGCTGCGCGCGGCCGGCCTGATCGACGACATCCCCACCGTCACCGGCCGTTCGTTCTTCACCGAACTCGACGAGATCCCCGCACCGGCGACGCAGGATGTCGTGCGCCCGATCCATGACCCGATCAAGCCGCGCGGCGGTTACTCGATTCTCTACGGCGACCTCGCCCCTGAAGGCTGCATCGTCAAGTTGGCCGGTCACGGCCGCGAGCATTTCGAAGGCACCGCGCGCGTGTTCGATTCCGAGGAAGCGGCGTTCGCGGCGGTGCAGGCAAGGCAGGTCAATGCCGGCGACGTCGTGGTGATCCGCTTCGAGGGCCCGGCCGGCGGCCCGGGCATGCGCGAGATGCTGGCGGTTACCGCGGCGCTGGTCGGCCAGGGCCTGGGCAACGACGTCGCCCTGATCACCGACGGCCGCTTCAGCGGCGCCACGCACGGCTTCATGGTCGGCCACATCTCGCCGGAGGCCGCGCATGGCGGCCCGATCGCGAAGCTGCACGAAGGCGACCGGGTGCGGATCGATGTCGGCACGCGTCGCATCGATGTCGATGCCGATCTGTCGGCGCGCACCGCTACGCGCATTGCGCCGCGTGTCACCACCGGCGTGCTGGCCAAGTACGCGCGTCTGGTCAGCTCGGCCTCGCGCGGCGCAGTTACCGCGCCCGGTCCGCTCGATGACCGCCGCATCGCCAGCCAGCTGATCGATGCCGGCGCGAGCAACGCCGCTGCACCCCGTGAACCCGTCCCGGCCTGAACTGAAGTCGTTCGTCCCTGCCCTTCATCTGCTCCCTCCAATCCCGCTCGTGAACACCACAAGGACTTTGCAATGACCACCAGCTCCAAACCCCGCGTCGCCATCGTCGGTTACGGCAGCCAGGGCCGCGCCCATGCACTGAACCTGCGCGACTCCGGTTTCGACGTCACCATCGGCCTGCGACCGGGCGGCCCGACCGAGATCAAGGCCAGGGCCGACGGCTTCACCGTCACCACGCCGGCCGAGGCGGTCAAGGGCGCGCAGCTCGTTGCCGTGCTCACCCCGGACATGGTCCAGCCGCAGCTCTACGGCGAAGTGATCGAGCCAAACATCGCGCCGGGCGCCTGCCTGCTGTTCGCGCACGGCTTCAACGTCCACTACGGCCAGATCACGCCGCGCGAGGACCTCGATGTGGTGCTGGTCGCGCCCAAGGGCCCGGGCGCGCTGGTGCGTCGCGAGTACGAGATCGGCCGCGGCGTTCCTTCGGTCTACGCCGTCCACCAGGACCGCAGCGGCAACGCCGAGCAGCTGGCGCTGACCTACTGCGCCGGCATCGGCGGCGCACGCCAGAACGCCATCCAGACCACCTTCAAGGAAGAGACCGAGACCGACCTGTTCGGCGAGCAGGCCGTGCTCTGCGGCGGCGCGACCAAGCTGGTCCAGGCCGGCTGGGAAACGCTGGTCGAAGCCGGTTATCAACCGGAAGTCGCCTACTACGAGTGCCTGCACGAACTGAAGCTGATCGTCGACCTGTTCTACGAAGGCGGCATCACCCGCATGCACGAGTTCATCAGCGAGACCGCGCAGTACGGCGCGCTCACCCGCGGCACCTACGTCGTCGACGACAACACGCGCGCGCAGATGAAGAAGGTGCTGACCGAAATCCAGGACGGCACGTTCGCGCGCCAATGGATCGCCGAGTACGCGGCCGGCAACGCCAACTACAAGGCGCTCAAGCAGGCCGACCTCGACCATCCGATCGAGGCCGTCGGCAAGAAGCTGCGCGCCAACATGAAGTGGCTGGCATCGCCACAGCAGCAGGCAGCAGCCGCCACCGCGCGCCCGGCGCAGACCGAGGCCGCGTGATGAACGGTGCCCGCTGGCTGGTGCAGGCTCTGGTGGCCGAAGGCGTCGACACGCTCTTCGGCTACCCGGGCGGCGCGATCATGCCCTTCTACGACGCCCTGCACGGGTCGGACCTGCGCCATGTGCTGGTCCGCCACGAACAGGGCGCGGCATTCGCGGCCAATGGCTATGCACGAGCAAGTGGGCGGGTCGGTGTATGCGTCGCCACCTCCGGTCCTGGCGCCTCGAACCTGGTGACGGGCATCGCCGACGCGATGCTCGACTCGGTGCCGATGGTGGTCATCACCGGCCAGGTGCCGACCGCGCTGATGGGCACGGATGCCTTCCAGGAGCTGGACGTGTTCGGCATGACCATGCCGATCGTCAAGCACAGCTTTCTGCCGCGGCGGGTCGAAGACCTGCCGCGGATGGTCACCGAGGCCTTCCGCATCGCCCGCTCCGGTCGCCCGGGGCCGGTGCTGATCGACCTGCCCAAGGACGTGCAGTTCGGCGATGCCTCGCAGTTGCCGACGCACGTGCCGGCGCAGATCGACGACGTGGAGGCGCCGATGGACGCCTCGCTGCACGCGGCGCTGGCGTTGATCTCGCAGGCGCAGCGGCCGCTGGTCTATGGCGGTGGCGGCATCGCACTGGGCGATGCCGTGGCGGCGTTCCGCACCTTCGTCGATGCCACCCAGATCCCGACGGTGCTGACATTGAAAGGCCTGGGCGCCTTGTCGTCGGGCCACGCATTGAACCTGGGCATGCTCGGCATGCACGGCAGCCGTGCCGCCAACCTGGCGGTGCAGGAAGCCGACCTGCTGATCGTCGTCGGCGCCCGCTTCGACGACCGCGCCACCGGCAAGCTGGCCGAGTTCGCACCGAACGCACGCGTCGTCCATATGGACCTGGACGCCTGCGAGATCGGCAAGTTGCGCCATGCCGACGTCGGCGTGCGCGGCGACATCGGCACCACGCTGACCGCGCTGACCCTGCCGTGCGCGGCGCACCTGCATGGCCGCAACGGCATCGCCCGCCGCGCCTGGCGCGCGACCTGCCAGCAGCGCGCACGCGACCATGCCGCGCGCTACGACGCGCCCGGTGAAACGGTCTACGCGCCGGCGCTGCTCAAGCGCCTGTCGGAGCTGGCGCCCAACGCCGTCGTCGCCTGCGACGTCGGCCAACACCAGATGTGGGTCGCCCAGCACTGGCGCATGAAGCATCCGCGCCAGCACCTGACCAGCGGCGCGCTCGGCGCGATGGGCTTCGGCCTGCCTGCGGCGATCGGCGCGCAGATGCAGGAGCCGTCGGCGCAGGTCGTGTGCGTCAGCGGCGACGGGTCGTTCCTGATGAACGTGCAGGAGCTGGCGACGCTGCGCCGCTACGGGCTGCCGGTGAAGATAGTGCTGCTCGACAACCAGGCGCTGGGCATGGTCCGGCAGTGGCAGGAGCTGTTCTTCGAGCGCCGCTATTCCGAGATCGACCTGTCCGACAACCCCGATTTCGTCGCCGTTGCCGCCGCCTTCGGCGTGCAGGCGCTGCACGTCGATCGCGCCGATGGCGTCGAGGACGCCCTGCAACAGCTGCTGGCCGCGCCCGGCCCGGCGCTGCTGCACGTGGCCATCGACCAGGCCGCGAACGTGTGGCCGCTGGTGCCGCCCAACCACAACAACGCGCAGATGCTCGATCCGGAAGCGGACGCGCGCAATGCCATTGCCACCCCCACCGCCGAGGACCCCCGCCATGCGATACCAGCTTGATCTCACCCTGCGTCAGGCCGAAGGTGCGCTGGCGCGTGTACTTGGCGCCGCCGAACGTCGCGGCTTCCGCCCGCTTGCCGTCGATGGCGAGGCACAGCCCGACGGTGACCGCTGGTACCTGCGCCTGACCGTCGAAGGCGATCGCGCCGACACCAGCCTGCAGACCCAGCTCGCCAAGCTTTACGACTGCCTCTCGGTGGAGGTGTCGCCGTGTCAATGACCGTCACCGAGAGTCAACAGGGCACGCGCCAGCGCGGCACCGCCATGCCGCTGTCGATGCTGGACGACGCGCGTCGTCGCCAGACTCCGACCGATACGACCCCGATGCTGTGGTTCGATGGCGAACTGGCCAGCGCCGACGCGTTGCAGGCGCCGCTGACCACGCATGCCATGCATTACGGCACCGGCGTGTTCGAAGGCATCCGCAGCTACGCCACGCGCAACGGCGCCGCCGTGTTCCGCCTGACCGAGCATCTGCAGCGCATGCGCAAGGGCGCCGAGCTGATCGGCCTGGACTTCGACATCGACCGCGCCTTCGAGGCGACGCTGGAAACGCTGCGCGCCAATGACCACCGCGACGCCTATATCCGCCCGCTGGCGTGGTTCGGTACCGGCTCGATCGGTCTGGACGTGTCGCTGCTGACCCAGCACTTCATGGTCGCGACGATGGCCCAGCGCGTGCACCTGGCCGGCGACCGCACCCGCCTGACGGTGTCTCCGTGGCGGCGCAATCCGGCCAGCGCGCTGCCGCCGCTGAAACTGTGCGGTGGCTACGTCAACTCGATCCTGGCCAAGCGCGAAGCCAAGTCGCGCGGCTTCGACGAGGCGCTGTTCGTCGACGACGACGGCAACGTGGTCGAGTGCACCGGAGCCAATGTGTTCATGGTCCGCAACAGCCAGGTCACTGCCGTCGAGCACCGCGACGCGCTGCCGGGCATCACCCGCGACACGCTGATCAGGCTCACCGGAGCGCAGTCGCGCGCGGTCACCCATCACGAGCTGCTCGATGCCGACGAAGTGTTCGTCTGCGGCACGGCCGCCGAGGCGGCGCCGATCAGCGCGCTCGACCGTCGCGAGTTCGGCGACAACCCGGTGACGCGCGAGATCTCGGCGCTGTATGCGCGCGTGGTTCGTGGTGAAGAGCCGGCGCATGCCGGCTGGTTGACGGCGGTCTGATGCCATGGACGGCGACGTAAGCCACGTAGAGGCCATCTCCCATGCACAGACCGTGGACGCAGGCGATGTGCTGGCCGCGCAGGCACGCCTGCGCCGCTACCTGCCGCCGACCCCGCTCCACTACGCCGAGCGCTTCGGCTGCTGGCTGAAGCTGGAGAACCTGCAGCGCACCGGCTCCTACAAGGTGCGCGGCGCACTCAACGCGCTGCTGGCTGCGCGCGAACGCGGCGACCATCGCACGGTCATCGCCGCGTCCGCTGGCAACCATGCACAGGGCCTGGCCTGGGCGGCCTATCGGCTCGGCGTGCAGGCGATCACGGTGATGCCGCGCTGCGCGCCGCAGACCAAGATCGCCGGCGTCGCCCATTGGGGCGCGACGGTGCGCCTGCACGGCGACAGCTACGACGAGGCCAAGGCATTCGCCGCCGAACTGGCCCTGCAGAACGACTACCGCGTGCTGTCGGCGTTCGACGATCCCGACGTGATCGCCGGCCAGGGCACGGTCGGCCTGGAGCTGGCCGCGCTGGCCCCGGACGTGGTGCTGGTGCCCATTGGCGGCGGCGGCCTGGCCTCCGGCGTGGTGCTGGCGTTGAAGTCCCAGGGTGTGCGCGTGATCGGCGCCCAGGTCGAGGGCGTCGATTCGATGCTGCGCGCGCTGCGCGGCGACAACACATTGCGCGAACCGGCAGCGACGCTGGCCGACGGCGTGCGCGTCAAGGTGCCGGGCCAGCTGACCCGCCAGCTGCTGGCGCAGTACCTCGACGACGTGGTCGTGGTGCGCGAGGCCGAGCTGCGCGAAACCCTGGTTCGCCTGGCCCTGGAAGAACACGTCATCGCCGAAGGCGCCGGCGCGCTGGCCCTGGCCGCCGGGCGTCGCGTTGCCGGCAAGCGCAAGTGCGCGGTGGTCTCCGGCGGCAACCTCGATGCCGGCGTGCTGGCGCAACTGCTTTCCGAAGTCCGCCCGCGTGCGCCGCGACGTCCGCGCCGCCGCCATCGCGAGCAGCCAGCGCAGGCGTCACTGGAGCCGGCCATCGTCTCGCTCCGAAGCGCCACCCAATCCAACCCACCCATTCGCGCCGTTGCCGTGCGCATCCGCAACGAGGAGCTCACCGCATGAACGACCCCGCATCCCGAGTACCGGCCTCCAGGATCCGCATCTTTGACACCAGCCTGCGCGACGGCGAGCAGTCGCCCGGCTGCAGCATGACGCCGGCGCAGAAGCTTCGCTTCGCACATGCGCTGTCGGAACTGGGTGTGGACGTGATCGAGGCCGGATTCCCGGCCAGCTCCGAGGCCGACATGGGCGCCGTGCGCGCCATAGCCCGCGAAGTGCGTGGCGCCACCGTGGCGACGCTGGCGCGTTGCCACGAGGGCGACATCGAAGCCTGCGCACGTGCGCTCGAAGGCGCACTGGCCCCACGCATCCATGTCTTCATCTCGACCAGCCCGCTGCACCGCGAGCACAAGCTCGGACTAAGCCGCGAACAGGTGCTCGAACGCGCGGTCATGGGCGTCGAACTTGCACGCAGGCATGCCGACGACGTCGAGTTCTCGGCCGAGGACGCGCTGCGCACCGAGCCGGAGTTCCTCGCGCAGATCTGCAGCGCCGCAGTGGCCGCCGGCGCGCGCACGCTGAACATCCCCGACACCGTCGGCTACACCACGCCCAGCGAGATCCGTGCGCTGTTCGAGTACCTGCGCGCGAATGTGGCGGGCGCCGACCAGGCCGTGTTCTCCGCGCACTGCCACAACGACCTCGGCCTGGCCGTCGCCAACTCGCTGGCCGCAATCGAAGGCGGCGCGCGCCAGGTCGAATGCACCATCAACGGCATCGGCGAGCGCGCCGGCAACTGCGCGCTCGAGGAACTGGTGATGGCGCTGCGCGTGCGTGGCGAGTATTACGGCGCGCAGACCCGCATCGACAGCCGCCGACTGGTGCCGACCTCGCGCCTGTTGTCGCGCATCACCGGCATGTCGGTGCAGCGCAACAAGGCCGTGGTCGGCCAGAACGCGTTCGCGCACGAATCGGGCATCCACCAGCACGGCATGCTCAAGCACCGCGGCACGTACGAGATCATGCGTCCGGAGGATGTCGGCTGGGCGCAGTCGCAGATGGTGATGGGCCGCCACAGCGGCCGCGCCGCGCTGAGCGACCGCCTGCAGACACTGGGCTTCGCCCTCGACGAAGTACAACTCAACTCGGTGTTCGCCGGCTTCAAGGCGCTGGCCGAGAAGAAGCGCGAAGTATTCGACGCCGACCTGGAGGCGCTCGTGCTCGGCGCCGATGCGCGCGCGGCCCGCGGCCATCGCCTCACCCGCCTGCACGTCAGCACGGGTGTGAACCAGGACAGCCTGCCGACCGCCAGCGTGCAGCTGGTGGACGCCGACGGCGCGACTGTCAGCGAAGCGGCAGTGGGCGATGGCCCGGTGCATGCGCTGTTCGCCGCGCTTGCGCGCGCGACCGGACTGGCGCTGGAGATCGACAGCTACCAGGTATCGAGCGTCACCACCGGCGACGACGCGCAGGGACAGGCCAGCCTGATCGCCCGCGTCGACGGCGTCGAGGTCACCGGGTCCGCCACCAGCACCGACATCCTCGAGGCCAGCGCGCTGGCATGGCTGGATATCGCCAACCGGGTGACGCGCACGCGAGCGGCCGGCGAGGTGGAGCCCGAGCGCAGGACGGCTGCGATCGCCTAGCGCAAGAACGCCCCCATCCCAACCCTCTCCCGCATGCGGGAGAAGGGCTTTGAAAACACACCTACAAGCCAGCCAATGACCAGCCACGCACCCAGAACCTTGTTCGACAAACTGTGGGACGCCCACGTCGTCACGCCCGAGAGCGAGACCGCGCCGGCGACGCTCTACATCGACCTGCACCTGATCCACGAAGTCACCACGCCACAGGCCTTCGCCGAACTCGCCGAGCGCGGCCTGGCGGTGCGTCGCCCGGAGCGCACCAAGGGTACGCTCGACCACTCCACGCCGACGCTGCCGGCCGGCGCCGATGGTCAGCAACCGTACGTCAACGACGAAGCGCGCGCGCAGGTCGAGCGGCTGCGTGAGAACTGCGCGCAGTTCGGTGTCGAGCTGTTCGACTACGACAGCCCGCAGCGCGGCATCGTCCACGTGATGGGACCGGAGCTGGGCCTGACCCAGCCCGGCCAGACCATCGTCTGCGGCGACAGCCACACCGCCACCCACGGCGCATTCGGCGCGCTGGCGTTCGGCATCGGCACCAGCGAAGTCGGCCATGTGCTGGCGACGCAGTGCCTGCTGCAGCGCAAGGCGAAGACGCTGTCGATCATCATCGACGGTGCGCTTGCACCAGGCGTCAGCGCCAAGGACCTGATCCTGCACGTGATCGGCGTGATCGGCGTCAACGGCGGCACCGGCCATGTCATCGAGTACCGCGGCTCCACGGTCCGTGCGCTGTCGATGGAGCAGCGGATGACGGTGTGCAACATGTCGATCGAGGCCGGTGCCCGCGCCGGTCTGGTCGCACCGGACGACGTCACTTTCGATTACCTGCGCGGGCGCCCGCGCGCACCGCAAGGCGCCGACTTCGATGCGGCCATTGCGCAATGGCGGCAATTCCACAGCGACGCCGGTGCCCGCTTCGACCGCGAAGTGCGGATCGATGCCGCCGACATCCAGCCCACGGTGACCTGGGGCACCCACCCCGGCCAGGTCGCCGCCATCGCTGCTCACGTGCCTTCCGGCAGCGGCGGCGACGAGGCCAAGGCGCGCGACTACATGGGCTGGCAGGCCGGCGCGGCGCTGGCCGGTCGCCCGGTCGATGTCGTCTTCGTCGGCAGCTGCACCAATTCGCGCCTGTCGGACCTGCGCGAAACCGCGAGCGTGCTGCGTGGCCGCCGTGTGCATCCCCGCGTGCGCATGCTGGTGGTGCCGGGCTCGGAACAGGTCAAGCGCGAGGCCGAGGCCGAGGGCATCGACCAGGTCGTACGGGCCGCCGGCGCGGAATGGCGCGAGCCCGGGTGCTCGATGTGCATCGCCATGAACGGCGACCTGGTCGGTCCGGGGCAGCTTGCGGTGTCGACCAGCAACCGCAATTTCGAGGGCCGCCAGGGCAAGGGCGCGCGCACGGTACTGGCCTCGCCGCTGACC
Source organism: Lysobacter sp. TAF61 (assembly GCF_052113485.1). NCBI lineage: Bacteria > Pseudomonadati > Pseudomonadota > Gammaproteobacteria > Lysobacterales > Lysobacteraceae > Lysobacter > Lysobacter sp. TAF61. Next base: position 372,997 of record NZ_JBFRDH010000004.1, on the reverse strand, counting down.
GCCGCGGCCTGCGCGGTCGCCGGCGAAATCACCGACCCGCGCCCGTACCTGACCACCGCACCGGCCACGCCCACCGACATCATGGAGGTGGCCTGATGCGCCCCTTTACCGAACTCACTTCGCGCACCGTCGTCCTGCGCGAGCGCAACATCGACACCGACCAGATCATCCCGGCGCGGTTCCTGACCACCACCCAGCGCCAGGGCCTGGGCCAGTTCGCCTTCAACGACTGGCGGCGCCTGGCCGACGGTTCGCTGAACCCGGAGTTCGCGTTCAACCGGGCCGAGAATGCCCGCGCCGCGATCCTCGTCGCCGGTCGCAACTTCGGCTGCGGCTCATCGCGAGAGCATGCACCGTGGGCACTGGCCGACCTCGGCCTGCGCGCGGTGATCAGCGCCGAGATCGCCGACATCTTCCGCAGCAACGCATTGAAGAACGGCCTGCTGCCGATCGTGCTCGACGAGGCCGTCGTTGACGAACTGCTCGACAGGCCTGGCATCGAGCTGCGCATCGAGGTGGCCGAACGCTGCGTGGTGCTGCCCGGCGGCAGCCGCGTCGAGTTCCCGCTCGATGCGTTCGCCCGCACCTGCCTGCTCGAAGGCGTCGACCAGCTCGGCTACCTGCTGCGCCAGGACGCGGCCATCACCGGCTTCGAATCGCAACGCCAGTCGCCATCCCACCAGGAGTTCGCCCATGCAAGCTGACATCGTCGTTCTGCCCGGCGACGGCATTGGCCCGGAGGTCACCGCCGCCGCGGTCGAGGTGCTGCGCGCCGTCGCGCAACGCTACGGCCACAGTTTCCGCTTCGAACAGCACCTGATCGGCGGCGCCGCGATCGACGCCACCGGCTCGCCGCTGCCGCCTGAAACCCTGGCGGCCGCGCAGCGTGCCGATGCGGTATTGCTGGGCGCCGTGGGCGGACCGAAATGGTCCGATCCCAAGGCGGCTGTCCGCCCCGAACAGGGATTGCTGGCGATCCGCAAAGCCCTGGGCCTGTACGCCAACCTGCGACCGGTGAAGCCACATCCGGCCGCGCTCGGCGCATCGCCGATCAAGCCGCACCTGCTCAACGGTGTCGACCTGGTGGTGGTGCGCGAACTGACCGGCGGCATCTACTTCGGCAGCAAGCAACGCAGCGACACCTCGGCCAGCGACCTGTGCGAGTACACCGTCGCCGAGATCGAGCGTGTGGTCCGCCGCGCGTGCGCACTGGCGCGCGAGCGTCGTGGGCACGTCACCTCGGTCGACAAGGCCAATGTGCTGGAGACTTCGCGGTTGTGGCGGGAAGTGACGACGCGCGTGGTTCGCGACGAGTTCGCCGACATCACCCTCGAGCACCAGCTGGTCGATTCGATGGCCATGCACCTGCTGGCCAAGCCGCGCGAGTACGACGTGATCGTCACCGAGAACATGTTCGGCGACATCCTCACCGACGAGGCCTCGATGCTGGCCGGTTCGCTGGGACTGCTGCCGTCGGCATCGCTCGGAGAGGGTCGGGTCGGACTTTACGAGCCGATCCACGGCTCCGCGCCGGACATCGCCGGCCGCGGCATCGCCAATCCCTACGCCACGATCCTCAGCACGGCGCTGCTGCTGCGCCACTCGCTGGGGCTGGAAAGCGAGGCGCGTTGCATCGAGAAGGCGGTCGGGGCGGCGCTCGACGCCGGGGTGTTCACCGCCGACATCGCCGCAGCCGGACGTGGCGTCGGCACCCAGGCGGCGACGGCGGCGGTACTGGCGCAGCTGCAGATCGAATGTGAGCCGGTCGTGATGCGCGACTGAAGGTTCCGTTGGCCGATTGCCTGGCGCCGCCAGCGTGATCACGCAGTCACATCCCCGCAGCTAGGGTGCGCGCATGACGCGCATCCTCAGCCTCGCTGCCGCAGCCATTGCCACCGCGCTGGTCCTGTCGGGGTGTCACTCCGCGTGGACCAGGCAGGAGACGCCGCCTGCCTCCGGCGGCGAGCGGCAACAGCCCGCGGACGCCTTCTTCGCCAATCTGCAGACCCTGTGCGGCAAGGCGTTCGTCGGACGGATCGTGATCGACGAGCCGCCGACGCCGGGTGCGCCGTTCGCCGGCAAGGCGCTGATCATGCACGTGCGCCAGTGCGAGCACGACCGCATCGCCATCCCTTTCCACGTTGGCGACGACCACTCGCGCACGCTGTTGCTGACACGCACGAAATCCGGCATCACCCTCGACCACGACCGTCGCCATCGCGACGGTGGCGAGGACATCCTGTCGATGTACGGCGGAAAGACGGTCGACAGCGGCAGCTCCACCCGCCAGGTGTTTCCGATCGACGCACAGTCCAAGGCGCTGTTCCAGCGCAACGAGCGCAGCGACCTGCTCAGCAATGTCTGGACGCTGGAGATCGAGCCGGGCCGGATCGCCGCCTACGAACGCTCGCGCCCGGGCCGGCGGTTCCGCATCGAGTTCGACCTGACCCGGCCGGTGCCGGCGCCGCCGGCACCGTGGGGCTGGTAGGCGCCCTTCGCTAAGCGGGCGCCTTCACCCGGAACCACGCCGCGTACAGCGCCGGCAGGAACAGCAGCGTCAGGAATGTCGCCACCGTCAGGCCGCCCATGATCGCCACCGCCATCGGCCCGAAGAAGGCGCTGCGCGACAGTGGGATCATCGCCAGGATGGCCGCCAGCGCAGTCAGCACGATCGGCCGGAAGCGGCGCACGGTGGCTTCGACGATGGCCTGCCAGTGCTCCGCGCCGGCGCCGATGTCGTGCTCGATCTGGTCGACCAGGATCACCGAGTTGCGCATGATCATGCCCGCCAGCGCGATCGTGCCGAGCATCGCGACAAATCCGAACGGCACCCGGAACACCAGCAGGAACAGCGTCACGCCGATCAATCCCAGCGGCGCGGTCAGCAGCACCATGAAGCTGCGCGAGAAACTGCGCAGCTGCACCATCAGCAACGTGAACACCACGAACAGGAACAGCGGCACGCCGGCGACGATCGAGTTCTGCCCACGCGCGGAGTCCTCGACGCTGCCGCCGACATCGATCGAGTAGCCGTAGGGCAGCTTGGCGCGCAACTCATCCAGGGTCGGCGAGATCTGCGCGGTCACCGTCGCCGGCTGCGTGCCGTCGTAGATGTCGGCGCGCACGGTCATGGTCGGGCTGCGGTCGCGATGCCAGATGATGCCTTCCTCGAAACCGTATTCGAGCGTGGCGATCTGGGTCAGCGGCACGCTCTGGCCGCTTTGCGTCGGCACCATCAGGCTGCTGAGCATCTCCAGGCGCAGGCGCTCCTCGGCCGGACCGCGCAACAGCATCTCGACCAGCTCGTTGCCCTCGCGGTAGGTGCTGACGTGCGATCCCGACAGCGAACTCGACAGGAACTGCGCCAGACGCGCCGAGCTCACGCCCAGCGCGCGCGCACGCTCCTGGTCGACGACCAGGCGCACCACCTTGTTGGGCTCGTCCCAGTCGAAGTTGACGTTGACCACATGCGCGTTGGCGCGGATCTTCTGCTGCACCTGGTAGGCGATCTTCCGCACCTGGTCGATGTGCTCGCCGGAGACGCGGAACTGCACCGGATAGCCAACCGGCGGGCCGTTCTCCAGTCGCGTCACCCGCATCTGCAGGTCCGGGAAGCGCTTGAACACGTCCTCGATCAACCAGTGGCGGATGTCCTCGCGCGCCTCCAGGCTCTTCGGTGTCAGCACGAACTGGGCGAAGTTCGCCGCCGGCAGTTGCTGGTCCAGCGGCAGGTAGTAACGCGGCGAGCCGGTGCCGACGTAGGAGACATAGCTCGCCAGATCCTTGCGGCCGGCGAGGATCTTCTCGAGGTGCTCGGACTGCTCGGCGGTGGCGCGCAACGAGCTGCCTTCGGCCAGTTCGACATCGACCATCAGCTCCGGCCGGGTCGAATCCGGGAAGAACTGCTGCGGCACGAAGCGGAAGGCGAATACCGCCGCGACGAACGCGGCAACCGTGATGCCGATGACCAGCCAGCGGCGGCGCACGCAGAACGTGACCCAGCTGCGGAAACGCGTATAGAACCTGCTCGCGTACGGATCGTGGACGTGCCCGTCGATCGGCGGCTTCGGCGCGAGGTAGTCGTGGAACGCCGGGAAGCGATCGGCCAGGCGTTCACGGAAACCGTGCCAGCGCGCCGGCAGCGAGCCGGGCTTCGGCGGCGCCGCGGCATGCCCGTAGTCCGGCAGCAGCTTGTCGCCGAGGAACGGAATGAACGCCACCGCGGCGATCCACGACACCACCAGTGCAATGGTGACCACCTCGAACAGCGAGCGCGTGTACTCGCCGGTGCTCGAGCGCGCGGTGGCGATCGGCAGGAAACCCGCGGCGGTGATCAGGGTGCCGGTCAGCATCGGGAACGCGGTGCTTTCCCAGGCGAACGCGGCCGCCTTCAACCGGCTGAAGCCCTGCTCCATCTTGATGGCCATCATCTCCACCGCGATGATCGCGTCGTCGACGAGCAGGCCCAGCGCCAGCACCAGCGCACCCAGCGAGATCTTGTGCAGGCCGACGTCGAAGAACGACATCACCGCGAAGGTCATCGCCAGCACCAGCGGGATCGACAGCGCCACCACCAGGCCGGTGCGCAGGCCGAGCGAGAAGAAGCTCACCAGCAGCACGATGGCGACCGCCTCGGTCAGCACCTTGATGAACTCGCCCACCGATTCCTCGACGGCAGCCGGCTGGTCGGCGACCTTGCGCAGCTGCATGCCTGCCGGCAGCGTCTTCTGCAGCTTGTCGAACTCGCCTTCCAGGGTCTTGCCGAGCTTGAGGATGTCGCCACCCTCCTTCATCGCGACCCCTATCCCGATCGCGTCCTCGCCCATGAAGCGCATGCGCGGCGCCGGCGGGTCGGAGAAGCCACGGCGCACGTCGGCGACGTCGCCGAGGCGGAAGGTGCGGTCGCCGACGCGGATCGGAAATTCGCGGATCTCCTCGACGGTCTTGAACTTGCCGCCCACGCGCAGCGGCACGCGCGTGCTGCCGGTCTCGAAGAAACCGGCCGGCACCATCGCGTTCTGCTCGTCCAGCGCCTGCTGCACCGCCGAGGCCGGGATGCCGAGCGTGGCCAGCTTGACGTTCGACAGCTCGATCCAGACCTTTTCGTCCTGCACCCCGAACAGTTCGATCTTGCCGACGTCGGGTTGCGACTGCAGCGCAAGTTGCACGCGCTCGGCGTAGTCCTTGAGCACGGCGTAGTCGAAGCCCTTGCCGGTCAGCGCGTAGATGTTGCCGAAAGTGTCGCCGAACTCGTCATTGAAGAACGGCCCGACGACGTCGCTGGGCAAGGTCGGGCGGATGTCGCCGATCTTCTTGCGCACCTGGTACCACAGCGGGCCGATGTCCTTGGAGCGCAGCGAATCCTTGGCGATGAACATCACCTGCGATTCTCCGGCGCGCGAGTACGAGCGGATGAACTCGTACTGGCCGGTCTCCATCAGCTTCTTCTCGACGCGCTCGGTGACCTGGCGCGAGACCTCTTCGGCCGTGGCGCCGGGCCACAGCGTGCGGATGACCATCACCTTGAAGGTGAACGAGGGATCCTCGCTGCGCCCCAGGCGCAGGTACGAGAACGTGCCGGCGATGGCGCACACCAGCATCGCGTAGATGATGAGGCTGCGATGACGCAGGGCCCACTCGGAGAGATTGAAGCGCATGGCTCAGTTCGCCGCCACGGGACGGTTGTCGCGATCGACCGGCTGCACTTTCTGGCCGACGCGCAGCAGATGACCACCGGCCGCGACCACCCAGTCATCGGCGTCGATGCCGCTGATCACCGGCACGCGATCCTCGCCGAACGGGCCGGTCTGCACCGGCTGCAGCTTCAGCGTCGACGTCTTCGGGTCGACCACGAACACCGCGCTGCCGTTGGCGCCGCGCTGCACCGCCGCCAGCGGCACGCTCAACCCGCCCTGGCCATCGCCCGGCAGGTAGACGCGCGCGCTCTGGCCCAGTTCGAGCGCACCTTCCGGCGCATCGACGCTGATCCGCGCCGCGTACGTGCGCGAGGCCGGATCGGCGGCGGGCGAAATCTCGCGGATGCGGCCGGGCCAGCGCTTTCCGGTCTGCGACCACGATTCCACCAGCACCGGCTGACCGGGCTTGATGTCGGACACGATGCCTTCTGGAAGGGCGAACGCGACTTCGCGCACGCCGTCGGCGGCCAGCGAGAACACGGCCTGGCCGGCGGCGACCACCTGCCCGGCTTCGGCGCTGCGCGTGGCGATCACGCCATCGGCCGGCGCGCGCAATTGCGAGTACGCGGCCTGGTTGCGCGCGACCTCGAGGTTGGCGCGGGCGGAGTTGACCTGCTCCTGGGCGGCCTGGGTCGCGGCGTTCTGCGCATCCAGCGTGGAGCGGCTGACCAGCTGGTCATTGGCGAGGCGGGTGAAGCGGGCCTGGTCGGCCCGGGCGCGGCTGAGTTCGGCCTGCGCCGCCGTCAGCTGCGCCTGCGCGGCGCGTGCCTGCGCCTGCAGATCGCCCGGGTCCAGCGTCGCCAGCAGGTCGCCCTTGCGGACATGGGCGCCGACATCGACCTTGCGTTCGATCAGCTTGCCGCCGACGCGGAACGACAGCGGACTCTCCTCGCGGGCACGCACTTCACCGGCAAAGGCGGTAGCGGTCTGGTTCGACTCCCCGGGGTGGGTCACCAGGACCGGCCGGGCTTCCTCCTCGGGCTTGGCATCCTTGCCGCAGGCCACCAGGGCCAGGGTCGACAGGGCGAGCATCGCGGCGATCGCGAGTCGGGCAGCGGTAGGGGCATCCTGGCCAAGCGTGCTGCGCATTGCGGGCGACCTCGAGGTTAATTAATGTACCTGGCGGTACTGTATAAATATCAAACTCAATAGTCTAGTATTCCTGCATGATCGCTTCACGCCAGCCCAGCCCCCCGAAGTCCACCGGACCGGGTCGTCCCAAGGATCTGGGAAAGCGCGCCGCCATCCTGGAGGCGGCCAAAAGAATGTTTACTCAGCACGGCTACGACGGTTCGAGCATGGACCAGATCGCCGCCGAGGCCGGAGTCTCCAAACTCACCGTCTACAGCCACTTCGGCGACAAGGACGCGCTGTTCGCGGCCGCCATCGAGGCGCATTGCGAGCAGTCGCTGCCGTCGTCGCTGTTCGAGCCCTCGCCGGCGACGCCGCTGCGCGAGCGCCTGATGACCATCGCCCACGCCTTCTACGCCATGATCAGCGCCCCCGAAGCCGTTGCCGGGCACCGCATGCTGTGCACCCCGCAGGTCGCCAACTCGGCGCTGCCCAAGCTGTTCTGGGAAGCCGGCCCGATGCGCGTGCAGGGCGATTTCGCCACGCTGCTGGAGCGCCGGATCGGCGCCGGCGAGCTCGACATCGGCGACGTGCCGCGCGCGGCCGGGCAGTTCTTCGCCCTGCTCAAGGGCGAGCCGCATGCCTGCCTGGTGTTCGGCGGCCCGGGGCCGGAAGCGGAGGAAATCCAAGCGCACCTGGCCGCGTCGGTCGACCTGTTCCTGCGCGCCTACGCGGTGCGGGCAGAGGCGCCGGCCCGGTCCGCGCGGCCAGCGCGTTGATGACGGAAAGTGACAACTTGCCGAGGCAACTTGCAGGCTCGATATGGCCAGATCTGGCGGTTTGTCGCGGGAGGGTGACTGGTGTTGATTACTTCCGGCACTCAGTCCCCGTGCCTGCGCTCGGCCATCCTGTGCGCCGCGCCGACACCGGCCCGATGAGGCATTACCGGTACAATTCGCGGTCTTCCGCGCGAGATTTCCCCCAATGACCCCCATGGATTACATCAAGGCACGCGAACTGATGGTCGAGCAGCAGGTACGTCCCTGGGACGTGCTCGATCCGCGCGTGCTCGAGGTGCTGGCGGCGCTGCCGCGCGAGGCCTTCGTTGGCGCTGAACACCGCCGCCTGGCCTACGCCGACCTGGCCCTGCCGCTGGCCCATGGCGAAGCGATGATGAAGCCGGTGGTCGAAGGCCGCACCCTGCAGGCGCTGGCGATCGACCCGGGCGACGACGTACTCGAGATCGGCACCGGCAGCGGCTTCCTGACCGCCTGCCTGGGCCGCCTGGCGCGCGAAGTGGTCAGCATCGAACGCCACGCCGACCTGGCCGACAGCGCGCGCGCAGTTCTGGCGCAGCAGGGCGTCGACAACACCCAGGTCATCAGCGCCGATGCCTTTTCGTGGACGCCCGATCGCCGCTTCAGCGCGATCTGCGTCACCGGTGCGGTCGATGCCATCCCGCAGCGCTTCATCGACTGGCTGCAGCCGGACGGCCGACTGTTCGTCGTGCGCGGCCGCTCGCCGGTCATGGAAGCGGTGCTGCTGCGCAACGATGTCAACGCTTCGCGCATCCAATCGTTGTTCGAAACCGATCTGCCTTACCTCGCCGGTGCGGCCCCCGCCCCGACTTTCACGTTCTGAAGCCCCTTCACACGTCTGCATGACGCATGCCGACGGTTCATAGACACGGACAAGGACATCGCATGATCCGCCGCCCGCTCGTAATCGCCCTCGCCACTGCAATGGGCCTGTCGGCCCTGATGCCGGCCACGGCTGCCGCCGAAGACCTCTTGCAGACCTACGAGCTGGCGCGCGATAGCGACCCGCAACTGTCCGCCTCCGAAGCCAGCCGCCTGGCCGTCAAGGAAGGCGCGGTGCAGACCCGCGCCGCGATGCTGCCGCAGATCGACGGCACCGCATCGCTGGGCCGCTCGGAGAACCACAACCGCGGCGACCTGGCCCTCAACCCCGACGGCACCGTCAGCGGCGGCAACAGCCAGACCGACACGACCACGCGCAGCAGCGAGGTCCGTCTGAGCCAGATGATCTACGACCGCGCCAACTTCACCCGCCACAAGAGCCAGAAGGCGCTGAGCGAAGCCAGCGACTTCCAGCTTGCGGCAGCCGGCAACGACCTGATCACGCGCACCTCGGCGGCGTACTTCAACGTCCTCATCGCCCTGGAATCGCTGGTCGCGGCCGAAGCCGCCGAGACCGCGCTGAAGAAGCAGTTCGACTACGCCTCCAAGCGCCTGGAAGTCGGCCTGGCGCCGATCACCGACGTGCACGAAGCGCGCGCCCAGTACGACAGCGCCCGCGCCAACACGATCCTCGCCCGCAACATCCTCGAAGACGCCTACCAGGGCCTGACCGAGCTGACCGGCAAGGACGTGCGCGGAGTGAAGGGCCTGCCCAAGGACTTCCAGCCGGTGCTGCCGGAATCGCGCGACGCCGAAGGCTGGGTGCAGACCGCCATCGAGAACAACCCGGCGCTGCGTGCCAAGGACCTGCAGGTGCAGTCGACCGAGGCCGACATCGAGACCGCACGCGCCGGCCACTGGCCGCGCCTGTACCTCAACGGCAGCTACGGCGACTCCACCGCCTGGGGCGACAGCACCCTGCGCGACCTGGGCATCACCCGCGACAACGACAGCCGCCAGTACGGCCCGGCCGTCGGCGTGACCCTGTCGGTGCCGATCTTCGCCGGTGGCGCCACCCAGTCCGGCGTGCGCCAGGCCCTGGCCCGCCACGACGTCGCCAACGACGAGCTTGAGTCGCAGAAGCGCGCACTGATCCGCAACACCCGCAACGCCTACCAGACCCTGGTCGCCAGCGTCAGCGAAGTCGAAGCCCGCCGCCTGGCGCTGGTCTCGGCCAAGAGCGCGTACGACGCCTCGCAGGTCGGCCTGGAAGTCGGTACCCGCACCGTGCTGGACGTCCTGCAGAACCAGAACAACCTCTTCCGCGCCCAGCTCGAGTACGCCCGCGCCCGCTACAACCACCTGCAGAACCGCCTGCTCCTGGAACAGGCCGCCGGCACGCTCGACATCGCCGACGTGCAGGACATCAACCGCCTGCTCACGCTCGACACCGAGTCGTACGTGGCACCGGGCGACGTGAAGGGCTGAGTCGCAGCGACATCGGCAGCGAAAGAAAAACCGCCGGACCTCCGGCGGTTTTTTGTTGGGCGGATCAAAGGCAACGTCGCCGGGTTCCCGCCTTCGCGGGAATGACGGCTTGAGGACGAAGACCGGGCAACAAAACGCTGGAGCGTCGTCCGCCGGGCCGGGGATTGCCCCCACGAAGACCGACGCGCCCGCGGTACTACGGAGCAGGCGGCAACAGCGGCTGCAACAGCGCCAACGTCCGCGCCAGCGCACCCCGACCCGTCTCCACCAGCGCCCGTCCTGCCGCCGCCATGCGCTCACGCGCCTGGCGATCGCCGAGCAGTTCCTCCAGCGCCTCGCGCACCGCGTCGGCATCCTTCACCACCCGCACCGCCCCGGCATCCTGCAGACGTTGCGCGATCTCGACGAAATTGTGCAGATGCGGACCCGTGACGATGGCCGTCCCGGTTGCGGCCGGCTCGAGCAGATTGTGGCCACCGATCGCCTGCAGACTGCCGCCGACGAATGCCACGTCGGCACAGGCGTAGAAACTCATCAACTCACCCAGCGTATCGATCACGAACACCGCATCGTCCGCCTTCGGCCATTGCGCCCGCGAACGCGTCGACACCTGCCAGCCTGCCGCACGCGCCGTGTCGGCGACCATGCGGAACCGCTCCGGATGGCGCGGCGCCCACAGCAACAGCAGATCGGGAAACAGCGCGCGCAGCCGACGATGGATGGTGATGACCGCCATCTCCTCGTCCTCGTGCGTGCTCGCGGCAATCCACACCGGACGCGCGCCGGCCTCACTGCGGCACTGCGCCGCGAACACCGCGATATTTTCCGGCACCGCCACGTCGAACTTCAGGTTGCCGACCTCGACAACCTGATCGGCACGCGCCCCCAGGCGCTGGAAACGCTCACCGTCGGCACGCGACTGCGCCGCCACCGTACGCACCGTCCGCAGCGCGCGCGCCACCAGCGGCGCCAGCACCCGGTAACCGCGCAGCGAACGCTCCGACAACCGCGCATTGAGGATCAGCACCGGGATGCCGTGGTCGCGGCAGCCGAACAACAGGTTCGGCCACAGCTCGGTTTCCATGATCAGCGCCGCGTGCGGCCGATAGTGCGCGAGGAAGCGCCCGACCGCGCCGGGCAGATCGTAGGGCAGGTAGACATGCTCGACCGTGTTGCCCCACAGCGCCTGCACACGCTCAGACCCGGTCGGCGTGATGGTGGTGACCAGCAGGCGCAGGTCCGGCCGGGTGCGGCGCAGCGCATTGATCAGCGGCACCGCCGCGTTGACCTCGCCCACCGACACCGCATGCACCCACAGCGTCCGCAGGTCCGGTCGCTGGGCATAGAACGCATAGCGCTCCTGCCAGCGCAGGAAATACGACGGCTGGCGCAGGCCACGCCAGATCAGGTGGTAGACCGTAATGGGCGCCAAAAGATAGAGCGCGACCGAGTACAGGCCACGCATTACGCGCTCGATAGGGTCTGTCGACATCGACACTAGGATAACCAAGGCGCATGAGGGAAAGGAGAGCGGGGCAGACCAATCGCGCCCGGATGCCTAGAATCCACCCATGCCCAAGGCCATCGAATCCCCCACCTCGCCGCCCTCCCCGCCGCTCGGCCCGCGACACTGGCCGATGTGGCTGGCGCTGGCCGTGATGTGCCTGGGCGCCCGCCTGCCGTGGGCGCTGCAGCGCTGGCTCGGCCGCGGCATCGGCGCAGTGGCGTTCCTGGTCGCCGCCGATCGCCGCCGCGCCGCGCGGATCAACCTCGCGCTGTGCTTCCCGGAGAAGACGCCGGACGAACGCGAGACCCTGCTCCGCGACAGCTTCCGCGACCTGGGCATCGGCCTGTTCGAGTTCTCGCGCGCATGGTGGGGCTCGGCTGCGGCGATGCGGCGCACGGTGCGGATCGAGGGCCTGGAACTGCTCGACGACATCCGCGCCCAGGGCCGTGGCGTGCTGATGGTGTCGGGCCATTTCATGACCCTGGAAATGTGCGGCCGGCTGATGTGCGACCACCTGCCGCTGACCGGCATGTACCGCCGCCACCGCAGCCCGGTGATGGAGTGGGCGGTCAAGCGCGGTCGCCTGCGCTACGCCAAGGCGATGTTCACCAACGAGGAAGTGCGTCCGGCGATACGCCACCTCAAGCAGGGCGGCTTCCTGTGGTACGCGCCGGACCAGGACATGCGCGGCAAGGACACCGTGTTCGCGCCGTTCTTCGGCGTCGCCGCCGCCACCATCACCGCCACCCACCAGTTCGCGCGCCTGAGCGGCAGCGCGGTCGTGCCGTTCTTCCACCGTCGCGAGGGCGGCGACTACGTGCTGCGCATTGGCGCGCCGCTGGCCGACTTCCCGTCCGCCGACGCCACCGTCGACAGCACCCGCGTCAACGCCGCGATCGAGGCGATGGTGCGCGAAGCGCCGAGCCAGTACCTGTGGATCCATCGCCGCTTCAAGCGGCGACCGCCAGGGATGACGTCGCCGTACGCGCGCCGCGATTGAGTTGAACGCGGAACGAAGCCCCGGTCAGGGTTCGATTCGCATCCCGTCTTCGGCAAACTGCAACCTTCCCTGGTAGTGCCTGCGAATGGATCGGGTGACGCGCCCGCGCGACGTATCGACACTCGCCGAAAGGTGGCTGAGCAGCACCGCGCCGACCCCGGCCGAGGCCGCGATCCGGCCGATATCGCCAGGCGAGGTGTGCAGGGTATAGAGCGCCGGCGGAGCGTCGGGCGGGTCGAGGACGACGGCGTTGAACACGAGCAGGCCGGAGCCTTTGGCGATCCGCGTCAGGGCGGCATGTCCCTGGGCGTCGATGTCGCCACTGAACGTGATGCTCTTTCCCTTGTAGTCGACGCGGTAGATCACCGCAGGCGCATCGCGGTGATGGCCTGCGATGGCGCTGATGACCAGGCCGTCGATGCGATGGATGACCTGGGGTGCTGAGGATGCGCTTCCCGCGGGGAAGAGGTCTTCGGCATTGAAGTTTACGGTCCCGGCGAAGTCGGCCAGGTAGCTGTAGGCGCCAGCCTTGCCGAACAGCAATCCGATGTAGTCACGGGTGGATGGAAACCGGGCGGCGTCGCCATCGCCTTGCGCGCCATCGGGGCCGAATACCCGGAAGTCGATGTCGGTGCGGGCGCTGACGGCGCGCGCCTTGACGATCCCGGGCAGTTCGGCCGCGTGATCGGCATGAAGGTGGGTCAACAGCACGGTGTCCAGATGGCGGATGTCGAGTTTTGCCTCACCCAGGCGCACCAGCGTTCCCGGCCCCGCATCCACCACAATGCGCGGCTCGCCATCGACCAGCAGGACGTAGCCTGCGCCGGCGCGGCCACTGGCGCCGGGCCCGCCGGAGCCGAGTACGACCATCTCCAGCGGCGCCGCAACGGCCGGTGAATTCGCCCGCGCGGGTTGCGCAAGCGTGCAGAAGAGCAGCGCCGCCGCCACCGTATGCAACCACCGGGAAGGACGCAAAGCTGGGCCGAAGCTCATTGGCTATCAACGCTCATGACGATCACGGATGCGATTCTCCGTGGCTTTCCTGCACGTGCCTTGGCGCGGCTTGGCGGCCGTCCACTCGGCGTCACCACCGCTGACATGCACCGCAGGCTGTCGCTACTCCCGCGCCAGCAGGCTGCCCGCATACAACGCCGCCAGCAGCAGGGTCAGCCCGCCCCAGAACGTCGAATAGAACGCCAGGTGGGTGTTGAACGGGAATACCGTTGCCGCCAATGCCCACAGCGCCGGACGCGCGCGCTCGCGCGCCTGCTCGTCGGCGAAGCTCCACGCGCGCCACGCCAGGGCGACACCGGCCAGCCACATCAGCAGGCCGAAAACACCGGTCTCGCTCATCACCTCGAGCACGATCTGGTGCGCATGCAGCGCAGGTCCAGTACCCCAGGCAGCGACCTGCCCCGGTGCCGGATCGCAATGCGGGAACGCCTCGCGGAAGCCGCGCGCACCGACGCCGTTGAACGGATGCTCGCGCACCATGCACCCGGCCGCCGTCCAGATCCGTGCCCGCCCCGACAGCGCGCTGTCGACGCCTTCGACATCGGCAGCCAGCACGTGCGTGGTGCGGGCGATGCGCTCGCGCACCTGCGGCACCGAGGTGCCCAGCGCCACCACCGCGATCGCGCCGAACACGAACACGGCGGCCAGCTTCTTCCAGCCCAGCAGGCGCCAGCCCGACAGCGCCAGCGCAACGGAGAAGGTGATCCACGATGCGCGCGAACCGGCCAGCACCAGCACGACGCCGACCGAGGCGGCGGCAACCAGCCAGCCCAGCGTTCCCAGGCGACGGCCGCCAGCGAACAGCACGAACGGCGACAGGCTCGCCAGCACCGGCCCCAGCTTGAGGTTGCACGGCCCGAGCACGCCGCTCAGGCGATCCACGCCGGCGATCTCCTGCGGCGTGCACATGCCGTGGTTGCTGATCGCATGCTTGATGGCATCGATGCCCGAGAACAACGGGCTGCTGCCGGTGGCCGCCTGCAGCAGCGCGTCGACGGTCCAGATCGCGACGATCACCGCCAGCCCGCCGAAGGTGATGCGGCGTCCGCGCGGATCGGCCACGGCCGACGCCACCAGCCACAGGAACGGCAGGTAACGCAGGTCCACCGCCGCTTCGCGCAGGGCGCGGGCCGGGTCGATGGCGTCGATGGCCGACACCAGTTCCGGCGTCCAGTAGGCGAAGAACAGCACGCTGGTCAGCGCCCACGCCGGGTTGCTCAGCAACTGCGTGCCGCCGCGAAAGCGCGACAGGGCCAGGCGGATGATCGCCGCCAGCGCACCCAGCACCAGCACGCCCTCGGCATAGCCCGGGGCCGGCCACAGGGCGACATAGGTCAGGATCCACGCCGGCGCCCAGCGCCAGCCGTGCGCGCGCGGCGCCGCGCCACCCATGCCCGTGTCCATGACAGCGTGGTCAGCGGCGGCTGGGTTCATCGGCGAACTCGGCGTAGACGGCAAGCGTGGCCTCCTGCATCGCGCGCAAGGAATCGGGAATCCTAGCCGTTGGCGCGGACGGATGCGTAAGAAGTTCGTGGGCTCTGTGATGCAGCGCACCCTGGTCGAACGGTGTCACCGCGCCATCGGGCTGCCAGCGCGCAAGCAGTTCGCCGACGCCGCCATGGCCCCAGCCCAGCAGCGGACGACCCACCGACAGCGCCTCCAGCACGGTGCGTCCGAATGACTCGGGTTTGCGCGACAGCTGCAGCACCAGGTCGCTGGCGGCGTAGGCACGGGCAATGGCATCGGTCGGGGCGGTGAAGGCGACCGCGGCGTCGATGCCGCGCGCGCGTGCATCGGCCTCGAGCTCGGCGACGTAGGCCTCGCGCCCTGCCTCGCGCGCACCCGGCAACCACAGTCGCGCATCCAGGCCATCGCCGCGCAGCCGCGCCAGCAGTTCCAGCGCATCGGCGTGGCCCTTCAGGCGCGTGCCGCGACCGGGCAGCAGCAGCAGCGGCCCATTGCCGCCCAGCGCCGGATGCAGGGACGCGGCCCATGCGCGCGCCGCCGCATCGGGCAGCGGTGCGCGTGGAAACTGGGTCGGGTCGATGCCGCGTTCGATGACGCGAAGCTTGGCGGCGTCGGTGTCGGAATAATGCCGGAGCACGTAGTCGCGCACGGTCTGCGATACGCAGATCACGCGCTCGCCGCGCGTCATCACCGCGCTGTAGCGCGACGGCGAATTGAGGCCGTGGACGGTGGTCACCAGGTGCGGCCGCCGCGCGGCATCGATGCCACGCAGCGCCAGCACGCCGATCCAGGCCGGCAGGCGCGAACGTGCATGCACCACGTCGGCGCCCTCGCGCAGCAGCAGCGCGCGCAGCGTGCGGACATGGCGCAACGTCAGCAGCGACTTGCGACCGACATCGAGGGTGACGTGCTCGGCGCCGAGCGCCTGCAACCGTGGCACCAGACGGCCACCGGCAGAGACGACGATCGCGCGATGTCCGGCCGCGACCAGGGCCTGGGCAATTTCGAGGGTGGAACGTTCGACGCCGCCGGATTCAAGCGCGGGCAGCAGCTGGACGACGGTCAGGCGGCGCATGCCCGGAGGAATGGCGGCGAGCCGGCGTCGTCAGTCTTCCAGGACGAAATGCGAGCCGCAGTACGGGCACTGCACCTCGCCCTCGGCCTCGACTGGCAGGTAGACGCGCGGGTGCGAGTTCCACAGGCCCATCGACGGCAGCGGGCAGCTCAGCGGCAGGTCGCTGCGATGCACGACATAGCGCAGCTCGGCATTGGCCTGGGTCGGATGGGCGGTGGCTGCGGTCATGGGACTGGACAGGTGGCGACGCGGGACGGCTAGTTTAGCAGCCTGCCGACACCCTCACCCTCACCCTGATCGCCAACTGTAGCCTCGGACGGCGTCAGTGGCCCAGGTCGAACAACAGCACGTCGGCGCGGCCCTGGCCGCCTCCGTGCAGTCGCAACGGGCCCGATTCGTCCTGGAAACCGAGCGCGTCACCGGCCTGCAACTCGCGGCCGTTGGCGCTGACCGTGCCCTGCACCACCTGCAGCCAGTACAGGCGGGCCGGGTCGAGCACGTGCTCGGCGGACTCGCCCTGGTCCAGGCGCACGTCGCGCACGATCGCATCCTGGCGCAGCGGCACGCTTCCGTTGCGGCCATCCGGCGCGGCCAGAAGGGTCCAGCCGCGGGCATCGGCGGCTACCGCCGCGCGCTGCGCGTAGGCCGGCTCGTGGTTGAGCCGCGAGGGCTGGATCCAGATCTGCAGGAAGTGCACCGGCTGCGTCGGCGAGCCGTTGTACTCGCTGTGCTCCACGCCGTGGCCGGCGCTCATCCACTGCAACTCACCCGGACCGATGAGGCCACCGCCACCGGAACTGTCCTTGTGCGCCAGGCCACCGGAGATGACGTAGCTGAGGATTTCCATGTTGGCGTGGCGGTGCGGCGGGAAACCCGCGCCGGCATCGACGCGGTCTTCGTTGATCACCCGCAACGGTCCGAAGCCCATCCAGGCCGGGTCGTAATAGCCGCCGAACGAAAACGTGTGGCGGCTGTCGAGCCAGTCCGTGCGGACATGGCCCCGGGCACTGGATGGGCGTTCGATGATCATTGCCCAAGCTTACTTCTTGGCGTCGGGCTTGGGCACGTTGGCTTCGGTGGTGATGCGGATGGTGACTGCGTCGCTGACGTTGGGCACGTACTTGGCGATGCCGAAATCGCTGCGGTTGATGGTGGTGGTGGCATCGAAGCCGGCGGCGGCGCGCTTGGAGATCGGGTTCTCGCCGACCTTGTTGATGGTCGTGTCGAGCACGACCGGCTTGGTCACGCCGTGCAGGGTCAGGTCACCGAACACGCGCAGCTTGTTGCTGCCCGCGGCTTCGACCTTGGTGCTCTTGAAGGTGATGGTCGGGTACTTCTCGGCGTCGAAGAAATCGGCGCTGCGCAGGTGCTCGTTGAAGTCCGACACGTGCGCTTCCAGACCCGACATCGGAATGGTCACCTCGACCTTCGACGCGCCGACGTGGTCGGGGTCGTAGGTGACGAAGCCATCGACTTCGCCGAAATGGGCGATCGGGTTGGAGAAACCGAAGTGGCTCCAACTGGCGATCACGTCGGTGTGGTTGGGGTCGATCTTGTAGGTCACCGGCGCGGCAAAGGCGACGGTGCTGGCGGCGGCGAGGGCGACGACCAGGGCAATGCGCTTGAACATGGTGTGGATCTCCTTGTGGATGGGGCGTGCGGCGCAGTTCATGGGAGCGAGGCTCAGAGAATCTGGGCGGCTTCGTCGAACGAAAGCCGTGGCGAGCGCGGGAACAGCTTGGCGGGGTCGCCGTGGCCGAGGTTGATCAGGAAATTGGACTTGACCTGGGTGCCGGCGAAGAACGTCTCGTCGACCACATGGTTCTTGAAGCCCGACATCGGGCCGGTATCCAGGCCCAGCGCCCGCGCCGCCATCAGCACGTAGGCGCCCTGCAGGCTGCCGTTGCGCAGGGCGATGACCTCCAGGTCATGCGCCGGCCGGCCTTCGAACCAGGAGCGCGCGTCGGCATGCGGGAACAGATAGGGGAGTTTTTCGTAGAAGGCCATGTCGAAGCCGACGATCACCGTCACCGGCGCGGCGATCGACTTGGCCAGGTTGCCCTCGTCCAGGGCCGGCGCCAGCCGCGCCTTGGCTTCGGCCGACTTCACGAACACCAGCCGCAGCGGCGACATGTTGGCGCTGGTCGGACCCCACTTGGCCAGCTCGTACAGCTGGTGCAGGGTTTCGTCGCTGACCTCGCCGGCAAGCTCGTTGTGCGTGCGGGCGGTGCGGAACAGGCGGTCGAGGGTGGCCTCGTCGAGCGCGGCGTGGGAGGGGTGCGACATCAAATACTCCATGTGAAGCCGCCGGGAGTGCCCCGCGGCCGAGGAATGAAAGTGTAGAGTCTGGCGCGATCGCAACACTCGACGCTTCCAGAACGGATTGAGCACAATCGTGCAACAACCAGGTTCCAGCACCATGAATGTTGCGACTTCCACCGACAGCACCACGGTCTGGTCGATCAGCGACGGCAAGGCCGGCAATCGCCGCCAGTCCAATGCGCTGGCGGGCGCGCTGGGGCAGCCGTTCCGCGAGTGGTCGCTGTCGCCACAGGCACCCTGGCAATGGCTGGCGCCGCGCCGCTGGCCGGGATCCGGGCGCGCCTTCGGCGCCGGCTTCGCCCAGGCGCTGGCTGCGCCGCCGCGGTTGGCCATCGGCTGCGGGCGCCAGGCCGGGCTGGCCACGCGCCTGCTGCGCGAGCGCGGCGCACGCACGGTGCAGATCCTGGATCCACGCATGGCCACCACGCATTGGGACCTGGTGGTCGCGCCGGAACACGACCGCCTGTATGGCGAGAATGTCATTGCGATGGTGGGCAGCCTGCATCCGGTCGACGACCTCTGGCTGGCGGCGGCGCGGCAGGAGTTCGCAGGCTACGCCGCCCTGCCCGGCCCGCGCACCGCGTTGCTGCTCGGCGGCGCGAGCGCGCATGCGCGGTTCGACGACGCCCTCTACGAACAGGTTCTCGCCCGCGTCGAGGCGATCGTGCGCGACGAAGGCGGAAGCCTGCTGGCGACGGCGTCGCGACGCACGCCGGCGAGGGTTCGCCAGGGTCTGCGCGAGCGGCTGTCGGCACTGCCGGGGGTGGTATGGCGCGGCGAGGAAGACGGCGCCAACCCGTACCACGGCCTGCTCGGCTGGGCCGACCGGATCGTCTGCACGGCCGACTCGGTCAACATGCTGTCGGAGGCCGCGGCGACGTGGGCGCCGGTGTTCGTCGCCGGGCTGGAGCGTATCGACGGTCGGCCGCGACGCTTCCTCGACAGCCTGCTGGAACGTGGACGCATCCGCACGCTCGACGCCGCGCCAGATGCTTTCCCGGTGAATCCGTTGCGCGAAACCGCGCGCGTGGCTGCGCAGGTGCAGGCGCGGCTGCGCGTGTAGCGCAGCTGCCTGACGGACCGCATCTACGACAACGCGGCCGGCCCGGCGTCGAATGTAAGTCCGCGCTGCGCCGCCGCTTCGGTGATGACCCGGCGCGCATCGGCAATGGCGTCGGTCACCGGCAACCGCCGCGGGCGGCGATCGAGCGTGCAGGCCAGGCCGGCTTCGAGCAGCACCGCATGCGCCTGCAGCAGCGCATCGGTTTCCGCTTCGCCGAACCAGCCGCTGCTGCCCATGACTCGGATCAGCTCCGGCGTGCTGC
Source organism: Lysobacter sp. TAF61 (assembly GCF_052113485.1). Lineage (NCBI taxonomy): Bacteria > Pseudomonadati > Pseudomonadota > Gammaproteobacteria > Lysobacterales > Lysobacteraceae > Lysobacter > Lysobacter sp. TAF61. The sequence goes on along the minus strand of NZ_JBFRDH010000004.1, from coordinate 353,392 downwards.
GCGGCTGCAGCCAGTCACGATGCGCTTCCGACTCGGCCAGTACCGCGTACTGCAGCAGGAACTCCAGGTCGACCAGCCCGCCCTCGCCCTGCTTGAGGTCGAACGCGGCCGCGTCGCTGCGGTCGAGCTCGGCACGCATGCGCCGCCGCATCGCCACCACATCGCCGCGCAGGGCCGCCGCGTCGCGCGTGCGTGCCAGCGTCTGCGCGCGCACGTCCTCGAAATCGGCAGCCAGCGTGGCGTCGCCGGCAACGAATCGCGCGCGCACCAGCGCCTGGTGCTCCCACGTCCACGCACGCTCGCGCTGGTAGTCGCGATAACTGGCCAGGCTCGACACGAGCAGGCCCTTGGCGCCGTCGGGCCGCAGGCGCACGTCGACATCGAACAGGCGTCCGGCGCCGGTGACCGCACCCAGCAGCGCGACCACCTTCTGCGCCAGCCGGGCAAACCAGCGCGACGCTTCCAGCGGGCGCGCGCCGTCGGAGTGCGCGCCGTCGGAGGCCGCGCTCTCGCCACCGGGCGCTTCGTAGAGGAATACCAGGTCGAGATCGGAGCCGAAGCCGAGCTCTTCGCCGCCCAGGCTGCCGTAGCCGATCACCGCAAATCGCGCGCCGGCGACGCGACCGTGCGCGCTGGCGACCTCGTGGTCGGCCAGGTGCAACACCCGCATCACCACGCCGTCGGCCAGCCAGGCGAGCTGGCGTGCGCATTCCGCCGCCGGCTGGCGGCCATCGCGCAATGCCATCGCAATGCGAAAGCTCAGCGCCTGGCGCACTTCGTTGAGGGCCTGCAGCACGGCTTCGGCGTCGTCGTCCGCGCCTTGCGCCACGGCGAAGCACGCCGCATGCAATGCGTCGCGCCCGGGCAGCGGACCGGCCACGCGCGCATCGAGCAGTTCATCCAGCAGCAGCGGATGCGCCGCCAGGCGTTCGGCCAGCAGCGCACTGCGGCCGACCACTTCGACCAGCCGCGCCAGCGCCGCCGGTTGTTCGTCGAGCAGCGCCAGGTAAGCGCTGCGACGCAGTACGTTGTGCAGCAGCGCCAGCAGGCGGCGCAGCGCGAGCATCGGTTCGCTGGAGGCGGCAGCGGCCTGCAACAGCGCCGGCAATACCCGGTCCAGGCGCGATCGCGCACTGTCGGACAGGCCCCGCACGCCGGGGCTGCGGGCGAAATCGCGCAGGACGCCGTCGGCGTTGCCGGCCTCGATGAACCCTGCATCGCCAAGCACCGCGCTATCGCCGCCGTCGGGCAGCGCGCGCCAGTAGGCGGTCAGCGCATCGGGCGCGCTGCGGCGACGGCGCGGCGCCAGCAGGGCTTCGAACTCGGCCGTGACGCGGCCGCGCTGGACGTCCAGCGAGTCGCGCAGGGTGTCCCAGTCGGCGTAGGCCAGCGCGGTGGCGATGCGTGCGCGGTCCTCGATTGCCTCCGGCAAGGCGTGCGTCTGCGCATCGCGCAACATCTGCAACCGGTTTTCCAGCTGGCGCAGGTAGCGATAGGCCTGCGCCAACAGGGCGGCGGCCTCTTCGCTGACCTGTCGCGCCTCGACCAGCGCCTGCAGCGCCGGCAACAGGCGCCGGCCGCGCAGTGCCGGTTCGCGACCGCCGTAGATCAGTTGCAGCGCCTGTACGAGGAATTCGATCTCGCGGATGCCGCCCGGGCCGCGCTTGATGTCGTCGGCCAGTTCCTTGCGCGCGACTTCGGCACTGATCGCCGCTTTCATCGCACGCAGTCCATCGAGTGCGCCGAAGTCGAGGTAGCGGCGGTAGACGAACGGCCGCAGGCTCTCGAGGAAGCGTTCGCCGGCTTCGATGTCGCCGGCCACCGGGCGCGCCTTCTGCCAGGCGTAGCGTTCCCAGTCGCGGCCTTCGCGCTGGAAGTACTGTTCCATGGCGTTGAATGACCACGCCACGCGGCCGGCATTGCCGTACGGCCGCAGGCGCAGGTCGACGCGATGGCAGAAGCCGTCGACGGTGGGTTCGTCGAGCAACTTGGCCAGTTGCTGGCCAAGGCGGGCGAAGTAGTGCTCGGCGTCGAGCGGGCGCGGGCCGTCGCTGCCTGGAGACGATGCGCCGCCGTCGTGTTCGTAGGCATAGACCAGGTCGACGTCGGAACTGAAATTCAGTTCTTCGCCGCCGAGCTTGCCCAGCCCGAACACCACGAGTCGCTGCGGGCGACCCTCGCTGTCGCGGATCACGCCGTGGCGCTGCGCGAATTCCTCTTCGATCGCGGCCAGGCCCAGTTGCAGGCATTGTTCGGCCAGGCGCGTGCTTGCCGCGAGCGTGGCATCGACGTCGTCGAGGCCGAGGACGTCGCGCCAGATCATTCGCGTCGATTCGGCCGTGCGGTAGCGGCGCAGCAGTGCCGGCCACTGTTCGCGCTGGCCAGCCAGCAGTTCCGGCGGCGGTGCCGGCGGTGCATCGGCATCGACGGACAGTCGCAGTAGCAGGTCTGGCTGCCGCAGCAGGGTCTCCACGGCGAAGTCGCTGGCGCGCGCCAGCGCGGTCAGGCGTGCATCAAGCTCGGGATCGTTGTGCCATGCCTCGGGGGCGGCAGCGCGAAGGCGGGCGAGTGCGCGCGCGACGAAGGGTTCGACATCGGTCATCGCCAAATGATGGCACGCACGTGTGCGGGTCGGAGTTGGCGTTGGCATTGGCGTTGGCGGACGCCTTGCTGCTGCGGTGCGGTGCGGTGCGGGGCTGCTGGCTGCGGTGGGGCGCTGTCCGCCGGGCCGGGGATTGCTCCGCCCCTTAATCGGACATCCTTGTCCGATGCGGGGCGCGGGACATCCATGTCCCGCTGCTACGCAATCCCCGACCCGACGGACAACGCTCTGCCAATTCATTGCCCGGTCTTCGTCCGAAAACCGTCATTCCCGCGAAGGCGGGAACCCAGGGACGTAGACCTCATCGGCGACAGCGAAGATCAACGCGGATCCCGGCGTTCGCCGGGATGACGGTCAGGGGCAACGTCGCTGGGTTCCCGCCTTCGCGGGAATGACGGGCGCGCGTTTTTTGAACCACTGGAGCCTTTCGCGGGCGTTCGGGACCGAGCTCACCGAGCGGACGCGCGAATGAGTCGAGGGCACGGACACCGCCCTGTATCCAACCAGCCCGAGTCCCATCCTTGCAGCGACCTCACGCGGGCAGCGCAAGAGCACCAACACGCGAAGTCAATAAATTGGCGAAAACGTTGTGAAGGAGGGGGTGGGGTGTATTTCGTGAACGATTAACGGAGCGAAGCGGAGGTTCGCGAAATGCACCCCACCCCCTCCCCCACCGACCACGCGATCACGCGACCACATGGCCGCAAAAAGACGCCTCACCAAACAGCGGGCAATAAAAAAGCCCGCCCCGGTCGAACCGGTTGCGGGCCTGCTCCCTCCCCCACGTCGGGATGCGGGGCCGATCGTGAAGGAACCGTTAGGGCCTTGCACGCTGCACTGCAAAAAAGAACTCACGGGTATAGAAAGCCCTGAAAACAGCCGCTTTGAGCCAGCCACCCCACCTTTTCATGAATAGGGATTTGTCAGCGCAATTGCATACGAAGGTGCAAAAAACACAGGCCCCGCCTTGCGGCGGGGCCTGCTGGCCATCAGTACCTGAACAGGGGATCAGGGACGGGCGATGGTCACCACCGGCGACTGCCACTGCTCCCAGTGCGCCGGGTTGTTTTCATCACCCAGGGCCTTGAGGACATACAGCCGCAGGATGTAGCTGCCGTTGGGCACGACGATCTGCTTGTTCTTGTTCTTCGTGGTCACGCCATCCCACGAATAGGCGAAGAAGCCGGTCGAAGTCGAATTGCGGCCCAGGAACTCTTCCTTGTACGCGGTGTACCAGAGCTTGCCCGAACCGGCCTCGTAGACATCAAGCCGCATCTCGCGCGCCTGGTGATCGTGGTGGACGAGGAAGAACGGGATGTCGTCGCCAACCATCGAGTAGGTCGCACCGGCCGGCTGGTTGTTGAAGAACCCACCCGACAGCTTGGCCAGCCACGGGAAGCCATTGACGGTCGGCACCAGCACCTGACGCAGCTGGTAATCGCCGATGTAGCCGGCAAACGGCACACGCAGCGTCGGGCTGCCATCGTTCGGCGTGAACACCAGGTAGCCACCGTACTGGCCACCCACCGGCTCGGCCGGCGGTGCGATCGTCACCGGGATGGTCACGCTCTGCTTCTTCGTCAGCGTCACCGTCGACGCGTAGAAGGTCACTCCGGCATCGCCTTCGAAGAAGCTCGGCGTGAACGTGTTGGGCCCTGTGGTCAGTGCGTTCTCATACGACAGCGTGTAGGTCACCGTCGTCTTGCCGGTGTTCTTCAGCGTGATCGCCTGCGTGGTCGCACCGCTGGCACCTTCACCCAGCGACAGCTTGCCGGGGTTGATGCGCACTGCTGCCGTCACCGCATCGTCGATGCGCAGCATGCCCGCACCCTGACGGTGCACGTTGTCGAGGTAGCCGGCGGTCGGAGCGAGCGACCAGGGCTTGGGCACGGCGGAGTTCTGCAGGATCCTGGCGACTGCCTGCGGGTTGGTGTCCGGCGCCGACTGCAGCAACAACGCGGCAGCACCGGCCACGTGCGGCGATGCCATCGACGTGCCGCTGATCGATGCGTAACCGCCACTTTCCAGCGGATAGGTCGACCAGATCGAACCGCCCGGCGCACCGATGTCCGGCTTGAGCTGCAGGTCCGGCGACAGGCCATAGGCGCTGAAGCTGGAAATCAGGCCACCGGCCACGTTCGGGAACGAGTCGGTATCGCCGCTCCAGGTCAGCTGCACCGGTCCACCGGCGACGCGACCATCGAGCAGGTCGCCGAAGGCCTTGGTCGTGCCCACGGTCGGGATGTTCACCGACGGGACGCCGGCCACGGTCGGGTTCAACGGTGCGGCGGAGACGTTGTCGTAGATCACCACTGCAGCGGCGCCTGCGTTCTGCGCATTGATGGCCTTGATGTAGAACGTGCAGCCACCGCGACGGATCAGCACTGCCTGGCCGGTGAGGCTGCCGGCGGGAAGCGCGAGGCAAGCCGCATCGACGCTGGCCGCGGTGCCGACGCGACCCAGCGGCAGACTGCCGGACACCGGTGCATTCGGCGAACCGGTGGCCGGGTTGAAACCGACCTTCAGGTTGTCAGGCGATGCGGTGAAGTAACGCTGGCGGGCCGAGATGTTGTCGAACGAGGCCACACTGATGACCTTGTCGCCGGTGCTCGGGGCACCCGTGGAATACATGCCGGTGGCGCCGCTGTTGCCAGCGGAGGCAACGACCACGATGCCCTTGTTGACCAGTCGCGATGCCGCCTTCGCGGTCGGGTAGTCTGGCCACTGGTAGGTCGAGCCGATGCTCATGTTGAGCACGTCCATGCCATCGTGGTCCGCGCGTTCCATGGCCGCGATCATGATGTCGGCAGTGGTCGAGCCTTCGCAGCCGAAGACGCGATAGGCGCCGAACTTCACCTTCGGCGCAACGCCCTTCACCGCGCCGTTGGCGCCGATGATGCCCGACACGTGCGTGCCATGGCCGTTGCAGTCGTCGGGGTTGCTGTCCGGCGTTGCGACCGGGTTGTAGGTCGGCGAATCCGGATCGGCGTTGAACGCGTCGCCGACAAAGTCCCAACCCTTGATCACGCGCGAGGTCGGAAACGGCGTGCTGTGATTGGTGCCATTGCCACCCAGGTCGGGATGGTCGATGTCGATGCCGGTATCCATCACCGCCACGCGGATGCCGCGGCCGTCGAGGCCGAGTTCGTTCTGGGCGATGTCGGCGCCGGTCATCGTCAGCGCGGTGATCAGGTCCGGATGCGGGTTGGTTTCCGGATCGGGCATCTGCATGACCTCGACCGGATAGATTGCCTTGACGCCGGGCAGGCGCGCGACCGTGCTCAGCTGGCTGCGCGTGACCGTCAGCGACAGACCGTTGAACAGATCGTTGTAGGCGAAGTTCTCGCGGTACCTCACGCCCGCGGCGCGCGCGCCGTCGCGGAAGGCTTTCTTCTCGGCATCCAGCGATGCCGCCGAGCCGCCGTCTGCCTTGGGTGAAGCGCTGAGTTCCACGAACCAGCGTTGCGGGCTTTCATCCTTGGGCGGTCCGGCCTCGGGCTGAGCGGGGGGATCGTCGGGAAATACCTGTTTCAGCGCCGTCGACACCGGCGCGGCGAGGGCGGCCATGCAGGCGCTGGCAATCGCCGTAACTACAAGTACGGTTGGCTTCTTCACTGCGAATCCCCTTCTTCAAAGTAGGTGATGACGCAAAATGGAACAGCCCCCTGTGGTGCCATTGTTGCCTGAAATTGGCAGTCTCCGCGCGCGGCGATGCAACAAGAAAACGCGCCTGCCCCGGGGCAGCAACATGACTGCGCCGGTCTTCACAATGGCTTCACGCCTGCCCGGGGCTCGAGCGATAGCGCAAGGAGTCAAACGCGCAAGCAGTGGTGCGTCGGCCAGTGAATGGGCGCATCTGGATGGCATGGAAATTGCCATCCAAAAAGCGAATCGCGCAATTGCGGTCGCGCACAAAAAAAAGCCCCGCATCGCTGCGGGGCTTTTCGTGTTGCTTTGGTATCGCTACATCAGCGCTGGAGGCTGGATCAGAAGTCCATGCCGCCCATGCCGCCCATGCCGCCGCCCGGCATCGCCGGCTCGTCCTTCTTCGGCAGCTCGGCGACCATTGCTTCGGTCGTGATCATCAGGCCGGCGATGGACGCTGCGTTCTGCAGCGCGGTGCGGGTGACCTTGGTCGGGTCCAGGATGCCCAGCTCGATCATGTCGCCGAACTCGCCGTTGGCGGCGTTGTAGCCGAAGCTGCCCTTGCCCTCGGCGACCTTGTTGACGATGACCGACGGCTCTTCACCGGCGTTGGTGACGATCTCGCGCAGCGGCGCTTCCATCGCGCGCAGGGCGATCTGGATGCCGTGGTTCTGGTCTTCGTTGGCACCCTTGAGGTTGGCGATCGCAGCCTTGGCGCGCAGCAGTGCAACGCCGCCGCCCGGGACGATGCCCTCTTCAACGGCAGCACGCGTGGCGTGCAGGGCGTCTTCGACGCGTGCCTTCTTTTCCTTCATCTCGATCTCGGTCGAAGCGCCGACCTTGATCACCGCAACGCCGCCGGCCAGCTTGGCCACGCGCTCCTGCAGCTTCTCGCGGTCGTAGTCGGAAGAGGTCTCCTCGATCTGCGCCTTGATCTGCTTGATGCGCGACTGGATGCCGTCGGCTTCGCCGGCGCCGTCGATGATGGTGGTGTTCTCCTTGGAGACCTGCACCTTCTTCGCGCGGCCCAGATCCTTGATCGTGGCCTTCTCGAGCTGCAGGCCGACTTCCTCGGAGATCACGGTGCCGCCGGTGAGGACGGCCATGTCTTCCAGCATCGCCTTGCGACGGTCGCCGAAGCCCGGCGCCTTGACGGCGCAGACCTTGACGATGCCGCGGATGGTGTTGACCACCAGGGTCGCCAGCGCTTCGCCTTCGACTTCCTCGGCGACGATCAGCAGCGGCTTGCCGGCCTTGGCCACGCCCTCGAGGACGGGCAGCAGGTCGCGCACGTTGGAGATCTTCTTGTCGTACAGCAGGATGAACGGATCATCCAGTTCGGCCTGCATCGACTGCTGGTTGTTGATGAAGTACGGCGACAGGTAGCCGCGGTCGAACTGCATGCCCTCGACGACGTCGAGCTCGTTCTCCAGGCCCGAACCGTCTTCAACGGTGATCACGCCTTCCTTGCCGACCTTGTCCATCGCCTGGGCGATCAGGTCGCCGATGTTGGCGTCGGAGTTGGCCGAGATCGTACCGACCTGGGCGATTTCCTTGCTGGTCGAGGACGGCTTGGAGATCTTCTTGAGCTCGTCGACAGCAGCGACGACGGCCTTGTCGATACCGCGCTTGAGGTCCATCGGGTTCATGCCGGCAGCGACGGCCTTCATGCCTTCGCGGATCAGCGCCTGGGCGAGGACGGTGGCGGTGGTGGTGCCGTCACCGGCGTTGTCGGAGGTCTTGGAAGCGACTTCCTTCACCATCTGCGCGCCCATGTTCTCGAACTTGTCGGCAAGCTCGATTTCCTTGGCGACGGAGACGCCGTCCTTGGTGATGGTCGGGGCGCCGAAGCTCTTCTCGAGCACGACGTTGCGACCCTTCGGGCCGAGCGTGGCCTTGACGGCATTGGCGAGCACATTGACGCCGCGCAGCATCTTGACGCGCGCGTCCTCACCGAAACGAATTTCCTTGGCAGCCATTTTCTATTACCTCAAAAGCGGGAATTGGGAATTGGGAATTGGGAACGAAAGGTTCGCGGCGGGAATGGGGCGGGAGGGGGAAGTGCGCGATGCGCTACGTTCCCGTTTCCCGATTCCCGATTGCCGCAGTGGCTCTCAGGCGAGCACCGCGAAGATGTCGTCTTCCTTGACCACCAGGTATTCGGTGCCGTCGAGCTTCACTTCGGTGCCGCTGTACTTGCCGAACAGGACCTTGTCGCCAACCTTGACCGAGGTCGGGCGGACGGTGCCGTTGTCGAGGACCTTGCCGCCGCCGACGGCGACGACTTCACCCTTGATCGGCTTCTCGGTAGCCGAGTCCGGAATCACGATGCCGCCAGCGGACATCTTTTCTTCTTCCATGCGCTTGATGACCACGCGGTCGTAGAGCGGCTTGATATTCATCGCGACAAATCTCCGAGGGATGTACGTAAGTTGTTGAACGAACGGGAAAAGTGATCGAATTTTAGCAGTCGACCCTGATGAGTGCCAATGTCAGGGACGAAGAAACCCGGCGAACCGGGACAGCGGGGGAGATTGGGTCCGCGCGGAGGGCTTTCAAGGGGCTCATGCGTTTGAGGCCCGAGCCTGGGGTGGGACCTGGCCACAAAAGGAAAGAGCGCGGCCCCGAAGGGACGCGCTCTTTCTGGTACGGAGGTGGCTGTCCTGTGCTCGTCGCGTCCTGCGCACGGCCCCGAACCGACGCCTTGTCACTACCAACGCCCTTGTCGGCAGGGCTCAATACTCTGCGCTTCGGCACAGTTCGGCCAGCGTCGGTGTGTTGAATTCTGGTAGCGTGACGTTCCGGAAAAGCTTGAAATCGTTGGTCTCCGTTGCAGGTATTGACGCACTGCGCTACCCATTGGACACAGCAATGGGTGAATTTTGTTCACTACGTGAGTAACGGTAGCAACCCGACATGACTCCGCAACAGCGCATTCGACTCGCCCGCCGTCATTGCGGGCTTTCGCAGGCCGCCCTGGGGGCCGCCGTGGGCGTGCAGCGCAGCGCGGTGGGGCACTGGGAGGCGGCGCGGGGCAAGTACCCGAGCGTGGCCCACCTCCGCGAGATCGCGCTGGTCACCGGCGTGCAGTTCGAGTGGCTGGCCACCGGGCGCGGAACCATGGGGCTGTCGGCAGATACCGCCCTGGATTCGGTCGCCGCTGCCGACGCGCTGCTGGTCGATGATCCGCTCGAGCTGCGGTTGCTGGCGGCCTTCCGCGAAGCGCCGACCCGCTCGAAGGCGCCACTGGTGGAGGTGGTCGAACAACTGGCGCAGTTGCGAACCGGGCGCGGCCGCGGGCGGGCACCGGCGCCGTAGCGGCTCAGCCGCCGCCGAGCCGTTTCACCACAGCCGGCGGCAGCGCCGAGCAGTCGCCGGCCGGTTCGAACGGGGCGGTTGCGGCGGCGCCGTCGATCGCCAGTTGCAGGCGCCTGGGCACCGGCGGCGCACTGATCGTGGCTGCCCAGACCGCGCGGATGGTCCCCTGCATGGGCGGCTCGGCCAGCGGGTTGCCGCTGGCATCGACGTACAGCAGCTGGCCCGGCGCCGAGGCGACGCCTTCGGCGCTGGCTGCGTCCAGCAGGCTCATCGTCTCCGGCTCGCTCCAGCAAGTCATCGCGTTTTCGCAGCTGAGGTCGGCCAGCACCCGCGGCGCCGCGGCATCGGCCAGCTGGCAGGCCGCATGCACGCGGATGCCGTAGGCCGGCTGGGCTGCAGCCATGACCGGGGCGGCACAGGCGAGCGCGAACAACAACGCGACCGGGACGGTCGGCAGCGGGCGTGGGCAGTGGCGATGGGACATCGAACCTCCTCCGGCGCGGCCGGACGGGTGCCGGCGCCGGCAGCCTACGGCATCCACCGGCGCATTGGGCAACACAGGCCGTTGCACCGGGTCATTCGCCCACCCCGGAGGCGGCAGCTACACTTGCGCCCCTCATGACCCCGCCCCCCGCATCGCCCGTACGGCTGGTTCTCAGCACCTGCGCCGACCCGCAAAGCGCCGACGCCATTGCCAGGGCCCTGGTCGGCGAGCGCCTGGCCGCCTGCGTCAACGTGCTCCCCGGGGTGGCCTCGACCTACCGCTGGAACGACGCGATCGAGCAGGCGCATGAAGTGCTGCTGGTGATCAAGACCACTGCCGACCGCCAGGACGCGCTGATCGCCAGGCTGCAGGCCCTGCATTCCTATGAACTGCCCGAGGCGGTCGCGGTCGAAGCCGTTGGCGGCCTTGCCCCCTACCTGCAGTGGGTGGCCGAACAGACCCGTGAACATGACTGAATCGATTCGACTGCGACCACGACTGCGCGCCGCGCTGCTGAAGACCTTCCTGGTCGCCTCCGGGCTGACGACGGCGCCGGCATTTGCCGCGATCAACCCCGACGACCTGCTGCCGGTCGACGAGGCCTTCGCGCTGCGCGCCGAAGCGCCCAGCGCCGACCGCATCGAGATCCGCTGGCATATCGCCGACGGTTACTACCTCTACAAGCACCGCATCGCCGTGCAGGCCGACCCGGCCTTTGCCGCGCAGCCGTTGCAGCTGCCGCCTGGCAAAGCCCATCAGGACGAGTTCTTCGGGCGCGTGGAGACCTACCGGCAGGCGCTCACGGCGGTGCTCCCAGGCACCGCGGGCACGGGCGGCGCCAGACCTGGCCAGGTCACGCTGAAGATCCGCTACCAGGGCTGCGCGGACGTCGGCATCTGCTATCCGCCGCAGACGCGCAACCTGACCGTGACACTGCCAACGGCCAACGCCGCCGCTTCCGGCGAACCCGTCGTCGCCTTCGGTCCGGCGCGCGGTGGCGCCGCGCTTGGCGGTGGCATGGTGGCTGGCAGCGGCGCTGCCGATGCGCTGCCGCTGCCGCCGGAACAGGCATTCGGTTTCGAGGCGATCGCCGGCGACGGCAACACCCTGCTGCTGCGCTTCACTCCGGCGCGGGGCTATTACCTGTATCGCGACAAGACCACGCTGCGTCTCGACGAGGCCGCGGGCAAGGCCGGCATCGCGCTGGGGAGCCCGCACTGGCCGCAGGGCGTGGCTCATCGCGACGAACACTTCGGCAACGTCATTGTCTATTTCGACCAGGTCGAGTTGCCGATCGCACTGACGCGCAGCAAGGCCGATGCGGCGACGGTGCGGCTCACGGCCGGCTTCCAGGGATGCCAGACCGACGGCATCTGCTATCCGCCGATGACGCGGACGGTGGAGGTTGCGTTGCCGGCGGGGGTGGTTGCGGTGGGGGCGGTTGCGGCGGCGGCTGACCGACAGCCCATCGCCTCCCCGGCCCTCCCCTTGAAGGGGAGCGAGCAAAGCGGCGGCGCTGCTGTCGCGCCCGCTTCTGACCTGGCCGAGGACAGCCGCCTTGCGGCCTCGCTCGCCGGGCCGAACCGCTGGTGGGCACTGGCGAGCTTCTTCGGCTTTGGCCTGCTGCTTTCGTTCACGCCCTGCGTGCTGCCGATGATCCCGATCCTGTCGGGCCTGATCGCCGGCCATGGCCCGGGCCTGGGCGCGCGCCGCGCATTCGCGTTGTCGTTCGTCTACGTGCTGTCCAGCGCGCTGGTGTTCACCGTCGCCGGCGTGGTCGCCGGCCTGGTCGGCGCCAACCTGCAGATCGCGTTCCAGAATCCGTGGGTGATCGGCGCATTCGCGCTGCTGTTCGTGGTGCTGTCGTTGTCCAGCTTCGGCCTGTACGAACTGCAGTTGCCGGCCGGACTTCGCAACCGGCTCGGCTCGATGAGCGACCAGCAACGCGGTGGCTCATGGGCCGGTGTTGCCGTGATGGGCGCGCTGTCGGCCCTGATCGTCGGGCCATGCGTGGCACCGCCGCTGGCGGCCGGCGTGCTCTACATCGGCCAGACCCAGGATCCGTTATTCGGCGGCGCCGCGCTGTTCCTGCTGGCGATGGGCATGGGCGTGCCGCTGCTCGCCTTCGGCGTTGCCGCCGGCAAGGGCCTGCCCACCAGCGGCCCGTGGATGGTCGCGGTGCAGCGCGTGTTCGGTTTCATCTTCCTTGGCCTGGCGGTGTGGATGCTGTCGCGCGTGCTGCCGGGCGCGGCGACGCTGGCGCTGTGGGGCGTGTTGCTGCTGGCGGCCGCGGCGACCATCTCCGTGGCGCTCAAGGCGACGCAGGGTTTTGCAATTCGCGTGCTCGGATCGACGGCTGCATTGCTGCTGGGTGTGGTCGGCGCGGGTCAGCTGCTCGGTGCGATGGCCGGCTCCAGCGATCCGCTGCAGCCACTCGCCGGCCTGCGCGGCGGCGGCGAAGCCCATGCGGCCGAACTGCCGTTCCGCACGATCAAGTCGCTGGCCGATCTCGACCGCGAAGTCGCTGCGGCCAAGGCCGCGGGCAAGCCAGTGATGCTCGACTTCTATGCCGACTGGTGCGTGTCGTGCAAGGAAATGGAGAAGTACACCTTCCCCGATGCCTCGGTGCAGTCGGCGCTCTCGGGCTTCGTCCTGCTCAAGGCCGACGTCACCGCCAATGACGATGTCGACCAGGCGCTGATGAAGCAGCTGGGGATCGTCGGCCCGCCGGCGACGCTCTATTACGTCGACGGCGCCGAACGCCGCAACCTGCGGCTTTTCGGCTTCGAGAAGGCCGGGCCGTTCGTCGAGCGAATCGGCAAGGCCAGCCGCTGATGGCCTGCCTGTGATGGCCTGCCTGTGATGGCCCGCCTCTGATGGCCCGACTCTCATGGCATTGAGCGCCACCACCAGGATCCTGCTCGTCGCGGTCGCCGCCGGCGGCCTGGGCGTCATCGCCGGGCTGTGGTCGAACGGCCCGGGACCGCTGTTGCGCAGCGAGGTCGGCCAGCGCGCGCTGCAGACGGCCATGGAAGCGACCGCGCCGCCGCCACCGGCCGGCCTGGCGGTCGCCCGTCGTGGCGAGGCCATCCCCGCGTTGCAGCTGACCGGGCTCGACGGCCGCCCGCTCCGCCTTCCGGCCGACTATGCCGGCCGGCCGATCCTGATCAACCTGTGGGCGAGCTGGTGTGGGCCGTGCATCGAGGAGATGCCGGAGCTGGACCGCTTCGCCGCCAGCCAGGGCGCCAACGGCACGCAAGTGGTCGGCATCGCCCTGGATGATGCCGCCTCGGTCCAGGCCTTCCTGCAGCGGATCCCGGTCGGCTACCCGATCGCCCTCGACCACGCCGGCCCGCGCGATGCCGGCGTGCAACTGGGCAATCCCAAGGGCGTTTTGCCCTATACGGTGCTGATTTCCGCCGATGGGCGCCTGCTCAAGCAGAAGATCGGGCCGTTTACGCACGGCGAAATCGACGACTGGGTCGCAGATTAGAGCGTCCACTCAAACAACTGCTTAAATCCTGAGAACTCCGCCGATACGGTAGCGAACGTCTGGACTCCCCGCCCGGCTTCGCGCACACTGCCGGCCTTTAGAGTTGTTAGTCAGGAGCGTCACGGTCCGCCATGGCGAAGCTGTTGGTTCTGCACGGCCCCAACCTCAATCTGCTCGGCAGCCGCGAGCCGGAGGTGTACGGCCATGCCACCCTGGCCGACATCGACAGCGACCTGCGCCAGCGCACCGAGGCCGCCGGGCACGCCTTCGAAAGCCTGCAGGCCAACGCCGAGCACGTGCTGGTCGATCGCATCCAGGCCGCCCGTGATGACGGCACGGCCCTGGTCCTGATCAACCCGGCCGCCTTCACCCACACCAGCGTGGCCATCCGCGACGCGCTGGCGGCGGTCGCCATCCCTTTCTTCGAAGTGCACCTGTCCAACCCACACCGGCGCGAACCGTTCCGCCACACCAGCTACTTCAGCGACCTCGCGGTCGGCGTGGTCTGCGGCTTCGGAGCCGACAGTTACCGCTACGCCCTCGACGCCGCACTCAAGCGCCTGGGCTGAGCCGCGCCGCGGCCAGCCCCGACAGCCCTTTACGTTCGACCGTCCTGTCCGGACGAAACATCACCTGACTACCTGAGGCCCACCATGGACCTGCGCAAAATCAAGAAACTCATCGACCTGCTCGAGGAGTCCAACCTCGCCGAGATCGAGATCAAGGAAGGCGAAGAGTCCGTCCGCCTCGCCCGCACACCGCGTGGCGTCGCCGCGGCCGCACCAGTCATGCACGCCGCACCGGTCGCGCACGCCCCGGTGATGCCGATGCAGGGCCCGACCGAGGCCGCCACCGGCGGCCACGCCAAGCCGCACGCCGACCTGCCCGAAGGCCACATCGTGCGCGCACCGATGGTCGGCACCTTCTACGGCTCGCCGTCGCCGGACAAGCCGGCATTCGTCAGCGTCGGCCAGGCGGTCAAGGCCGGCGACACGCTCGGCATCATTGAAGCAATGAAGATGTTCAACCCGATCGAGGCCGACGTCGCCGGCACCGTGCTCAAGGTGATGGTCGAGAACGGCCAGCCGATCGAGTTCGACCAGCCGCTGTTCGTCATCGGGTGAGATCAGCCCATGCTCGATAAAGTCGTAATCGCCAACCGCGGTGAGATCGCGCTGCGCATCCTGCGCGCGTGCCACGCGCTGGGCATCCGTACGGTCGCGGTGCATTCCACCGTCGACCGCAACCTCAAGCACGTCGCCATGGCCGACGAGTCGGTCTGCATCGGCCCGGCACCGTCGACCGACAGCTACCTCAACATGGCGCAGATCATTGCCGCTGCCGAGGTGACCGACGCCCAGGCAATCCACCCGGGCTACGGCTTCCTGTCGGAGAACGCCGACTTCGCCGAGCGCGTGGAGCAGTCGGGCTTCATCTTCATCGGGCCCAAGGCCGACACGATCCGCCTGATGGGCGACAAGGTCGAGGCGATCCGCGCGATGAAGGCCGCTGGCGTGCCGTGCGTGCCCGGCAGCGGTGGCCCGCTCGGCGACGACCCGGCGACCAACGTCAAGATCGCGCGCGAGATCGGCTACCCGATCATCGTCAAGGCCGCCGGTGGCGGCGGCGGCCGCGGCATGCGCGTGGTCCACACCGAAGCGCACCTCACGGTTGCCATCCAGACCACGAAGTCCGAGGCCAAGGCCGCGTTCGGCAACGACATGGTCTACATGGAGAAGTTCCTGGAGAATCCGCGCCACGTGGAGATCCAGGTGCTCGCCGACGGCCAGGGCCAGGCGATCCATCTGGGCGAACGCGACTGCTCGATGCAGCGCCGCCACCAGAAGGTGGTCGAGGAAGCGCCGGCGCCGGGCATCACGCCCGAGCAGCGCGCGGAGATCGGCAAGGTCTGCGTCGAGGCCTGCCTGCGCATCGGCTACCGCGGCGCCGGCACGTTCGAGTTCCTGTACGAGAACGGCCGCTTCTACTTCATCGAGATGAACACCCGCATCCAGGTCGAGCATCCGGTCACCGAGATGGTCACCGGCATCGACCTGGTGCGCGAGCAGCTCAACATCGCCGCTGGCCACAAGCTGTCGATCAAGCAGAGCGACGTGGTGCTGGAAGGCCATGCGATCGAATGCCGCATCAACGCCGAGGATCCGGAGACGTTCATGCCGTTCCCGGGCCTGATCCAGCACTTCCATGCCCCGGGCGGCCCGGGCGTGCGCGTCGACAGCCACATCTACGAGGGCTATCGCGTGCCGCCGAACTACGACTCGATGATCGGCAAGCTGATCGTGCACGGCCCCGACCGCGAGACCGCGATCGCGCGCATGCGCGTGGCGCTGAGCGAGATGGTCGTCGACGGCATCAAGACCAACGTGCCGCTGCAGCAGCGAATCATGTCCGATGCCGGTTTCCAGCAGGGTGGAATGAACATCCACTACCTGGAAAAGCGCCTGAAGGAACAGAAGGAAAAGGCGCTGTCGATCGTCTGATCGACGTCGTACCAGGTGACATGAAGCTGGCTGACATGAAGCTGGCTGACATGAAGACGGCGCCGAAAGGCGCCGTTCTTTTGTCCGCAGTGTGAGCTGTCAGCGCGCGCCCACGACCTGCGACGCGTCTGCAGTCGCCTCGACGTCGCCCGGTTCCGCCTTCGCCGGCTGTGCACTGCCGGGGATCGAACTGACGCCGTCGGCCGAGGCCGGACTGATGATCATCACGTACTCGCTCGAGCCGTCTGGCCAGAGCACCTTGAAGGTGCTCCCCGGCGGCAGGGTCGAAAACGGCGCGCCACTGCTGGCCCGGTAAACCGCCGCGACCTGGGCCGCGCCGGACATGCGCACCGCTTCGGAAGATTTGACCGTCGTGACGGAGACCTGCGACAGATGACGGTACTCGTCGCCGAGCACATCGATCACCACGCCTGCTGCCGAAACCGAATACGTGGCGAACAGCAGCACCCAGAAATAGCGGCGCGCCTTGTCGCTGAATTGAAGCTTCTTCATTCTTTTGCCCTCTTCTCGCCCATCAGCGAGTCGACCATTGCATTGACCACATCGACGCCCTGGCGCGGAATCGCGGCGTCGTAAACGAAACTCTGGAAATCCTGCGAGGGATCGGTCGAGCAGATCCCGCCGTTGGCGCAGTAGGAGGTCATCAGCGAACTCTGCGGCCCGCAATCCAGACCCATCCGGCACGCCGCCAGTTGCCACGCCAGTTCGGAGAACTGGGTGCCGGCGACCTGGTCGGACAGCGCGACGCGTCCGCTGGCTGCAATCCCCATGCCCGGCGAAAGCGCCGAATAGGCGTCGGGATCCTTCGATTCCTGCACACGCTGGACGAGGTCGCGTGCATACGCCTCGCCTTCCTTGACCGGCTTGCCCGACGCCATCAGCGAGGCCTCGGCGGCGATGCTGCCCGCCTGCGCCGCTTCAGTGCGCTTGACCACGATCATGCGCGGCGACAGATCGTCCTGCGGCACGAAGCGGGCGCAACGGCGGCTGACCCGCTCACGCGCGGACGCCATCGCCGGCGAGCCACGCATGGCCATGTCGCGGATCACCTGGGTGTCGCGCGCGTACGCGGTCGGCGCCATGGAATAGCCGGAGCAGTAGTCGTAGACGCGGCTCACCATCCACATCGCATCGGCATCGCCGCTGCGCACGGCCGGTTCCAGCGACTGCATGTAGGCGAACAGATCGTCGCTGCGCTCGAACTCGACGCGGATCTGCGGGACGTGTGCGGCAACGCGCGCCACGGTGATCGCCTGCGACGGCGGTACGTCGCCGCCGTTGGAACGCTCGACCAGGGCCGCATCGACCGCGTCCAGCGTCACCAGCCCGCTGTCGACGCCGACGGTGCGGTGGCTGCGGACCCAGGCCACGCCGGCAACCGCCAGGATCGCAAGCGCAACCACCACGGCCGATACACGCATGCGCGTGCCCATAGCCATGGGGGGTCGAGCCCTGAACCCGGTTTGCAACGTGTCTGACATCCGTATGTGCGGCGTGGTGCGGCGGCCCCTGCGATCAAGGCGGCCATTCTACTGGCAACAGGCCACCCCATACGGTGCGGTCCGACTGAACGGGCTGGCGATTCCCACGTGCCGGGGGCAACATGGCCGCCCCCCTCCCTCGCGCCGCCATCGCGCCCGCCACCATGCCGTACCTCGAACTCACCCTTCCCTGTTCCGAAGTCCAGCAGCCCCGCTACGAACGCGCCCTGGAAAACGTCGGCGCGCTGGCCGTCACCCTGGCCGACGCCCATGCCGACGCCCCCGACGAACAGGCGATCTTCGAGCCCGGCGTCGGCGAGACACCGCTGTGGCACGAGCTGACGCTGACGGCGCTGTTCGAGGGCGGCACGCCCCAGGAGCTGCTGCTGTATGCACTCAGCGCCGCCGACGAGGGCCTGGACTGGTCGCGTGCGACGTTCCGCGATGTGGCCGACCAGGACTGGGAACGGGCCTGGATGGACCAGTACGAGCCGCTGCACTTCGGCGCACGGACCTGGATCGTCCCCTGGAACCACGACCTGCCCGCCGGCGCCGACGCCAACGATGCGGCGGTGGTGCGACTGGATCCGGGCCTGGCGTTCGGTTCGGGCACGCACCCGACCACGGCCCTGTGCCTGCAATGGCTCGACCGGCTCGCCGGCGAAGGCGCCCTGGCCGGCAACCGTCTCCTGGATTTCGGTTGCGGCTCGGGCATCCTCGCCCTGGCCGCGCTCAAGCTCGGGGCGGCCGAGGCCATCGGGGTCGACAACGATCCCCAGGCCCTGCTGGCCACAGCCGACAACGCCGAACGCAACGGCGTGGGCGAGCGCCTGCATGCCTTCATGCCCGACCAGGAGCCGGTCGCGACCTATCCGGTCGTGGTCGCCAACATCCTGGCCTCGGCCCTGGTCGCGCTGGCCGATACCCTGGCGGCGCGGGTCGCGCCCGGCGGCCGCATCGCCATGTCCGGCATCCTCGCCGGCCAGGAGGACGAGGTCATGGCGCGCTATTCCGCCGAGTTCGAGTCGCTGCAGGCGGACCGGCTCGAAGACTGGATGCGCGTCACAGGCGTGCGTCGCCGCTGACCGCGTCGACGTGATTGAATACGACCGGGGATCGACCGGAACGCATTACCGTGGAGCGGCAGCGCCTGCAGCCTTCGCGGGCACTGCACGTGCCCGGCTCGGGGCCGGCAGCCGCCTGCTCCAGCGATCCGTCCCCCTGCTCGTTGCACTTCGCCACTCCACGTCGTCTTTCCTGGTTTCGATTCGACCCACGCCATGTTCGTACCGTGCCCTCATTGCGGATTCCTGGTTGCGCTGATCGCCGCACGCGATCGCGCATCGCAGCGGTGCCCGCGATGCGATGGCCTGGTGCAGGCGCCGCACGATGTCGCGGTGGACGCAGTCGACAGCGCGGCAATCGACGACGCTGCAGTCGACGGCACCGCTATTGAACCGTCCGACGCGCCGGCGCAGGAACACACAGCGACTGACGTCGCGGCGGTGCACGACCAGCACGCAACGCCGACATTCGAACAGGCCATCGAGGCCGCGGCCGTCCGCCCCGTTTCGCCGCGGCGCTCGCGCCGTGGCACGCGACCGCGCCGCCAGGACGCGCCGAGTTTTGCCAGCCGCCATGCCGCCTACGCGTCCACCCGCCTGCATTGGCGCTGGTATGCGGCAATGGCCGGACTGGTCGTGATGCTCGCCTTGCAACTGATGCTGGCGCAGCGCCACGAACTTGCCGCCGACGCGCGCTGGCGACCGTACGTTTCCGCGCTGTGCCGCGTTGCCGGCTGTGACCTGCCGCCCTGGCGCGAACCGGCCGCCTTCACCATGATCCAGCGCAACGTGCGGGCCAAACCGGGCAGTGCCGGCGTGCTGTCGGTCGAGGCCAGCTTCCGCAACGACGCGCACTGGCCGCAGCCGTGGCCGACCCTTTTACTGGGTTTGTCCGATGTCGACGGCCGCCTGGCCGGACAGCGCGCGTTCACCCCTGACGAGTACCGTCCCGGCCAGGAGGCCAGCGACGTGCTGCTGCCCGGACAAAGTACGACCGTGACGCTCGAGGTCATCGAACCGGCGCCGCGAATCGTTGCGTTCACCTTCGACTTCCGATGACACCGTCCATCACATTGTCGCCTGCGACGGGGCCGCGCTAGACTCCGCTTCCCGTCGTCCCCTGCCCGTCGTCCCTTGCCCGGACCGACGGCAGCGCCCGCAACACCGGCGACGCCCGCAACACCGAACATCGAACACGAACAGCACGAAGCACTTGGGGATCAAGTTGAACGCAGCCGCCGACCGCAACGACTCCGCACGTAGCGCACCGCGCGTACCGTTGCGCGATCATGTCGCCACGTCGATCCGCCGCTTCCTCGGCGACCTGGACGGCAGCGAGACCGAGAACCTCTACGAGATCGCCCTGCGCGAACTCGAGATCCCGCTCTTCATCGAAGTCCTGCAGCATTGCGACGGCAACCAGAGCCGCGCCGCATCGATGCTCGGCATCCATCGCGCCACGCTGCGCAAGAAGCTGCGCGAGTACGGCCTCGACTGAGCCGACGGCTCCGGCTTCAACAGCCGTCCGTACCCCGGTCCTGGCGCCGGCCTTCCGGCACCGCCTGCCTGGCGTCGGCTTGTCCAGCGCCCACAGCGATCGGCTAGACTCGCGCCACCGGGCTGTCCAAGGCAGGGGTGCCGCAGACAGGCCGGCCAGAGCACTTCGACCAGTGCAACAAATCCAAGCGATCACGTCGCGCAACGGCGCAGCATGCCGCTGCCGCGCAACAGTCTGGGGAGGCTGTCCAAATGCGAGCTGTCGTGTCCACACCTGCGCGGGTGATCCCCGTGCTGGTGCTCGTTGCATCCGTCATTGCGGCGCCGCCGGCCGGTTCGGCCACGCCCCGCTCGGCCCCGGTGGTGGCAAACGCCACGGAAATCGCCGTCTACGTGCCACCTGCCGCCTTGAGCGCCAGATCGTACGTGGCGGCCTCGAACATGTGGGTCGAGCCCGGCAAGGCGTTCTCCGATGCGCTGACGGAGGTGGGCCAGCGTTACTTCCCCAACCTGCATGTGGTCCCGTCGACCGCGGATTCGCACTACGCACTGCTCGTCGACATGGATCCGGAATGGAAGCGTGAAGCGGGCAAGATCCGCCTGACGGTGAAGTACGACGTCTATGCCGTCGACGGCAAGAAACTGATCAGCGGCACCAGCGACGAACTCGTGCCGCTGCGCGGCAACCTCAATGCCACCGCCAGCGGTGCTTCGGTGGTGGCGATCCAGCAGATCATGAGCGACATCCAGTACCGGGCCAAGCCCGACCCGACGCGCATGCCGGCCACCGGTTCGGTCGCCGCGATCGACCTGGCGCCGCTGGTCGATCGCGAAAAACCGGTCCGCACCGGCACTGCCTTCTTCGTCAACGGCAGCGGCCAGCTGCTGACCGCCGCCCACGTGTCGCGCGACTGCGTGGTGATCGAGGCGCACCAGGACGGCGAGACGTTCCCGGTCAAGGCCAAGGCCTACAGCGACCTGCTCGATGTCGCCGTGCTCGACTCGGGCAAGCCCCATGCCGGCGCCATCGCCCTGCGCGAAGGCAACGAGATCATCCTCGGCGAATCGGTCACCAGCGTCGGTTATCCGCTTCAGGGACTGCTCGGCGATTCGCCCAACGTGACCCGCGGCAACATCAGCGCCAGCAAGGGCCTGCGCGGTTCCCTGGGCATGTTCCAGTTCTCGGCGCCGATCCAGCCCGGCAACAGCGGCGGCCCGATCGTGTCCGACAACGGCGAACTGCTCGGCATGGCCGTGAGCACGCTCAACGCCGCGTCGCTCGCCCAGACCGGGCAGATTCCGCAGAACGTCAACTTCGCCCTCGACGCGCGCTACGTGGCGATGTTCCTGCGCCGCGAGAAGGTGCCGTTCGAATCGATGCGGGCGCCCGGCGCAGGCAGCATGCAGGTGGCCAACAAGGCCGCGCTCGGCAACACCGTCCAGTTGAACTGCTACCAGTGAGGCGCGCCATGATCCGAAATAGCGTGATCCGAGAGAGCGTGATCCGAGAGAGCGTGGTCCGGGAAGGCATGATCCGGGAAACGGTGCTCGCCCTCGCCCTGATGCTGCCGTTGCAGGTGCTGGCCGCCGAACCTTCGGCGGTACCCTCGATACCCGCGCCGGTAGCGGTGGCCGTTGTGCCCGTACAGAAGGTGGCGACGCTGCCGCCGATGAAGTTCCTCAGCTCGCTTGCCGGCGACGAGGTGTTCACCGTCCTCAAGGCCGACCCGGCGCTGTCGGCGCTCGACAAGGAACTGGCCGGCAGCCCCTTGTCGCTGATCGTGACCCACACCGTGCGTCCGACCGCCGGCGGCACCGCCGCAGGCCTGCTCAGTGCGGTCCTGTCGGGCAGCACGCTGGGCATCATCCCGGTCGTCACCAACGACCGGCTGGTCATCCGTTACGAGGTCCTGCTCAACGGCAAGACGGTCACCACCTACAGCTTCGAGCGCACCGCCACGCGCGCGCAGAACCTGTGGACCATGGGCACCCAGGGCGATGACGGGCTCGGCAAGGCCGGCCTGGAATGGCTGAAGACGACAGCCGTGGAAGTGGCCGCCAAGTTGCCGCACGACCCGGCCATGCTGGCCGTGCGCGACGAGATCGACTTCTACTTCCCGCCTGCTCCGGCCAAGGCCGTCGCTGGCGGCGCCACGAAGTAGCCCCGCGGGGCATGGCGCCATAAGGCCCGCGCAGCCAGACCGGCTGCGCGACGCCGGCCACTACCGGCCCGGCGTCAACGAACGCCGGCGTATAATTCCGGGGTTTTCCGCCTCCCAAGCCCCCCATGAGCATCGAAGCCGCTGCCTCGCCGGTGAAACTCCGCCGCGCGCTGATTTCCGTGTCCGACAAGACCGGCCTGATTGAACTTGCCCGGGCGCTCGCCGCCCACGGCGTGGAGCTGCTGTCCACCGGCGGCACAGCCAAGGCCATCCGCGACGCCGGACTGGCGGTCAAGGACGTCTCGGACGTGACCGGCTTTCCCGAGATGATGGACGGCCGGGTCAAGACCCTGCACCCGCTGGTGCACGGCGGCCTGCTCGGACGCGCCGGCGTCGATGACGCGGTAATGGCGCAGCACGGCATCGGCGCGATCGACCTGCTGGTGCTGAATCTCTATCCGTTCGAGAAGGTCTCCGTCGACCCCGACAGCTCGATGGAAGACATCGTCGAGAACATCGACATCGGCGGCCCCGCGATGTTGCGCTCGGCGGCGAAGAACTTCGCCCGTGTCGCCGTCGCCACCGATCCGGCACAGTACGCCGGCATCGTCGCCGAGCTGCAGGCCAATGACGGCGCGCTTGCCGCAGCCACGCGCTTCGCGCTGTCGGTGGCCGCGTTCAACCGTGTCGCCCAGTACGACGCCTGCATCAGCGACTACCTGTCGGCGCTGCAGTCCGATGGCAGCCGCGCGCTGTTCCCGGCGCAGCAGAACAGCAACTTCGTCAAGGTCATGGACCTGCGCTACGGCGAAAACCCGCACCAGCACGGCGCGTTCTACCGCGACCTGTATCCGGTGCCCGGCACGCTGGCCACCTTCACCCAGCTGCAGGGCAAGGAGCTGAGCTTCAACAACCTCGCCGACGCCGACGCCGCATGGGAATGCGTGCGCCAGTTCGAGCGCCCGGCCTGCGTTATCGTCAAGCATGCCAATCCCTGTGGCGTCGCCGAGGGCGTGGCGTGCGGCGATGCCTACGAGCTGGCCTACGCGACCGAC
This sequence comes from Lysobacter sp. TAF61, assembly GCF_052113485.1. NCBI lineage: Bacteria > Pseudomonadati > Pseudomonadota > Gammaproteobacteria > Lysobacterales > Lysobacteraceae > Lysobacter > Lysobacter sp. TAF61. The sequence continues at coordinate 330,069 of NZ_JBFRDH010000004.1, read as the reverse complement.
CCGACGTCCGCGTTCGGCGGCATCATCGCGTTCAACCGCACGCTCGACGCGGCCACGGCCAAGGCGATCCTCGACCGCCAGTTCGTCGAAGTGCTGATCGCGCCGGACTACGAAGAAGGCGCGCTCGACTACGCCCGCAAGAAGGCCAATGTCCGCGTGCTGCGCATCCCGCACGGCGAGGGCCGCAACAACTTCGACATCAAGCGCGTTGGCTCCGGCCTGCTGATGCAGACCAGCGACATCCGCGAGGTCACGCCAGGCGAGCTGAAGGTGGTCAGCAAGCTTGCGCCCACCGCCGAGCAGATGGCCGACCTGCTGTTCGCCTGGCGCGTGGCGAAGTTCGTCAAGTCCAACGCGATCGTCTATGCGAAGGATCACCGCACCATCGGCGTCGGTGCTGGCCAGATGAGCCGCGTGTATTCGGCCCGCATCGCCGGCATCAAGGCAACCGACGCGGGCCTGGTCGTGCCCGGATCGGTGATGGCGAGCGACGCGTTCTTCCCGTTCCGCGACGGCATCGACGCGGCGGCCGAGGCCGGCATCAAGGCGGTGATCCAGCCCGGTGGTTCGATGCGCGACGGCGAGGTCATCGCCGCCGCCGACGAGCACGGCATCGCCATGGTCTTCACCGGCGTGCGCCATTTCCGCCACTGACCGCGCCATAACCGTTGCTCCGGCACACTGCGTGGACACTGCCAGGCGTGCCCAGTCATGTGGATCAGAACCGAAAGCCAGGCCGACCACACGGCCATCAGCAAGCTGATCGCGGCCGCCTTCGCCGACCAGCCCGGCGAGGGCGCGACTGAACAGCGCATCGTCGACGCCCTGCGTGCGGACGGGGCGCTGAGCCTGTCGCTGGTGGCCGATATCGACGGTCGCATTGCCGGGCATGTGGCGTTCTCGGCCGTGCGCGTCGGCGATGGCGCCGTGGGCTGGTATGGCCTGGGCCCGGTCGCGGTTGCGCCGGGCGACCAGCGCAACGGCGTTGGCACCGCCCTCATCCGTGCCGGCCTGAGCGAAATCGCCGAGCGCGGTGCGCGTGGTTGCGTCGTGCTGGGCGATCCGGCGTACTACCAGCGCTTCGGCTTCCGCAACGAACCGGGCCTGACGTTCGGTGACGTGCCGCCGCAGTACCTCCAGGCGCTGGCATTCGGCGATCGTGTCGCCGAGGGCGAGGTGACCTACCACGCCAGCTTCACCGCGCCGTAGCAGCTCGTCCTTGCCGCGTCTGTTCATCAGGCCGATCTGCGCACAGAAGAGCGTTCAATCCATAGCAGGGCCAGTCGATCGGGGCATTGCGGTCACTCGCAGTGCCTTGCCGGCGCTGGACGCGGCGACGGCGCGGTCGCGGCTGCACGGCGCGTCCCGTAAAATTCCAGCCCCACGCCCGCGAAACGCACCAGGAGCACGCATGAAAGTCCTCGTAATCGGTTCCGGTGGTCGCGAGCACGCGCTGGCGTGGAAACTGGCGCAGTCGCCGCGCATCGATGAAGTGCTGGTCGCGCCCGGCAACGCCGGTACCGCGGCCGAGCTTAAGTGCCGCAATGTCGATGTCGGCGCCAACGACATCGATGGCCTGCTTGCCCTGGTCGAGAGCGAAGGCGTGGCCGTGACCATCGTCGGCCCCGAGGGCCCGCTGGTCGCCGGCGTGGTCGACCGCTTCCGCACCGCCGGCAAGCGCATCTTCGGGCCGAGCGCGCAGGCCGCGCAGCTGGAAGGCAGCAAGGCGTACGCCAAGCACTTCCTCGCCCGCCACGGCATCCCGACCGCGCACTACGCGGTGTTCACCGAAGCCGATGCCGCGCTCGACTACATCCAGGAGAAAGGCGCACCCATCGTCATCAAGGCCGACGGCCTGGCCGCCGGCAAGGGCGTGATCGTGGCGATGACCCTGGCCGAGGCCGAGGCGGCGATCACCGACATGCTCTCCGATTACGCCTTCGGCGCGGCCGGCGCGCGCGTGGTGATCGAGGAGTTCCTCGACGGCGAGGAAGCCAGCTTCATCTCGATGGTCGACGGCACCACCGCATTGCCGATGGCGACCAGCCAGGACCACAAGCGCGTGGGCGACCGCGACACCGGCCCCAACACCGGTGGCATGGGCGCGTATTCACCGGCGCCTGTCGTCACCCCCGAGGTGCACGCGCGCATCATGCGCGAAGTGGTCGAGCCGACCGTGCGCGGCATGGCCGCCGACGGCGTGCCGTTCACCGGCTTCCTCTACGCCGGCCTGATGATCGACGCCTCAGGCGCGCCGAAGGTGATCGAGTTCAACGTCCGCTTCGGCGACCCGGAGACGCAACCGATCATGCTGCGCCTGGAGTCGGATCTGCTCGACCTGGTGGAGGCGGCGATCGACGAGCGCCTGCATGAAGTCACGGCGAAGTGGGATCCGCGCCCGTCGCTGGGCGTGGTGATGGCGGCCGAAGGCTACCCGGGCACGCCGCGACTGGGCGACGTGATCGGCGCATGGGATGCCCCCGACCTGGACGACACCAAGGTCTTCCACGCCGGAACGAAGATCGAAGGCGACCATGTGGTTACCTCCGGTGGCCGGGTGCTGTGCGTATGCGCGCTCGGCGACAGCGTGCTCGATGCACAGCGCCGCGCCTACGCCGAGATCGCCGGCATCTCCTGGCACGGCGAGTTCCATCGCCACGACATCGGCTGGCGCGCGATCGAGCGCGAGACCGCCGACCTCGAGCCGGCCTGAGGCGCGCTTACTCACTTACACAAGCGCGCTCAGCCCGCCGCCTCTTCCGGCGGCGGCTGCAGGCTCACCGCGACCTCTTCCAGGTCGGTGATCGCCGTTTCCAGCGCATCGTGGAATTCGGCCTGGCGCGACATCAGGTCTTCGATCGCCTGCGCCTTCTTGAGCTTGGACAGCTCGCCGTCGAACAGCAGCCATTGCGTGGTCAGCAGCTCGACGTTGTTCTTCGAGTAATGGCGCATCTCCTTGAGCTGCAGCACGGTGTCGTTGACGTGCTCGAGCGGGGTCTTGGTGTCCGCGGTCATGACGCCTCCTTCTGCAAGGGTGTCCGCCGCAGGGTAGGCGGGGGAAGCTGGCTGGGAGCGGAATGGGCGCGTATGCGTGGTCTTCACGCCGTCGCCCCATCACCCGTTCGTCCTGAGCGTAGGCCGCAGGCCGAAGTCGAAGGATCAGGCGTGTCCGCTGAGGTGGGTCCTTCGACTTCGCGGCTGCGCCGCTACGCTCAGGACGAACGGGCAACTCTCCGGCCGGTCTGGCAACACTCGCGCTGACGCCTGGCACGCGCGTTTGCTAGTCTCGCCCGAACCGAGAACGGACCACCCCAGCGCATGGCGCACAACCAGTTCGAACTTCTGCGGCAGCGCCGCTTCCTGCCGTTTTTCGCCACCCAGGCATTCGGTGCCTTCAACGACAACGTCTACCGCCAGGCCGTCATCGGCCTGCTGTTCTACCTGGGCGTCAGTCCCGAGCAGCGCACGCTCTACACCAACCTCGCGCCGGCGTTGTTCATCCTGCCCTACTTCCTGTTCTCGGCCACCGCCGGGCAGATCGCCGAGAAGCTCGAGAAGTCGCGGCTGATCCGCATCACCACGTCGATGGAAATCGCGATCATGTCGCTGGCCGCGGTCGGCTTCCTGACCCAGAACATGATCGTGCTGCTGGTCGCGCTGTTCTGCACCGGCCTGCAGTCGACGCTGTTCGGGCCGGTGAAGTATTCGATCCTGCCATCGGTGCTCAAGCCCGAGGAACTCACCGGCGGCAACGGCCTGGTCGAGATGGGCACGTCGATCTCGATCCTCGCCGGCATGATCTTCGGCGGCCTGATCTTCGCCGTCGCCGGCGCGCACGGCCCGATCGTGGCGGCCGTCTCGATCATCGCCCTGGCCGTCGCCGGCAACCTGGTCAGCCGCGCGATCCCGCGCGCCGAACCGGGCGCACCGGACCTGAAGATCAACTGGAACCCGATCCCCGAGTCGATCGAAATCCTGCGCCTGTCCAGGAAGCAGCCGGCGGTGCGCAACGCCATCCTGGGCGTGTCCTGGTTCTGGTTCATCGGCACGGTGCTGACGTCGCAGTTGCCGACCTACGCCGAGGTCAACCTGGGTGGCAGCGGCACGCTCTACCTGTTCGTGCTGGCGCTGTTCTCGATCGGCACCGGCGTCGGCTCGATCCTGTGCGAGAAGCTGTCGGCGCGCACCGTCGAGATCGGCCTGGTGCCGCTGGGCGCGTTCGGCATCAGCGCCTTCATGGTCGATCTGTACTTCGCCCGCAGCGGCGCCGCGCCGGCGCAGGTCGGCACGGTCGCCGGGTTCATGGCGCAACCGGGCAGCTGGCGGATCGTCATCGACCTGGTCGGCATCGGCATGTTCACCGGCTTCTTCGTGGTGCCGCTGTTCGCCCTGATCCAGAGCCGCACGCCGCGCAGCGAGGTTTCGCGCGTGATCGCCGGCATGAATATCCAGAATGCCGGCTTCATCGTGCTCGCCGCCGTGCTGGCCATCGCCGTGCAGCGCTTCCTGGGCTGGTCGATCCCGCAGGTGTTCCTGGCACTGGCGATCGCGAACATCGTGGTCGCCATCTACATCTTCACGATCGTGCCCGAGTTCCTGATGCGCTTCCTCAGCTGGGTGCTGGTGCGCAGCCTGTACCGCTTGAAGGTGCACGGCGTGGAGAAGCACGTGCCCGACGAAGGCGCGGCGCTGATCGTGTGCAACCACGTCAGCTACATGGACGCGCTGATCCTGGCCGCCAGCATCCCGCGACCGGTGCGCTTCGTCATGTACTACCGGATCTTCAACATCCCGGTCATGAGCTGGATCTTCCGGACCGCCAAGGCGATCCCGATCGCCGGCGCCAAGGAGCACCCTGTGCTGATGCAGCGCGCGTTCGACGAAATCGACGCGGCCCTGGCCGAAGGCGAGCTGGTCTGCATCTTCCCGGAAGGCGGACTGAGCAAGGACGGCGCGATCGCGCCCTTCAAGTCCGGCGTCGAGCGGATCCTCGAACAGCGCCCGGTGCCGGTGGTGCCGATGGCCCTGCGCAACATGTGGACCAGCATGTGGAGCCGCCGAGATGGCCGCCTGGGCCGGATGCGGGTGCCGCGGCGTCTGCGCGCGACGGTCGAGGTGATCGCGCAGGCGCCCATCGACGGCTCGGTCGCCGACGCGCCGATGCTGGAAGCGCGGGTCCGCGAGCTGCGCGGCGACGCCGCCTGACCCGTCCGCGCATCACCACACGGCCGCGACAGGCCACTGCCTAGGATCGGTCGGGACCACCTGCGAGGGACCGACCATGAGCCTGCCGCCATCGGCAACGCCACAGTCGCAGCCCTCGTTGTCCACTCACCTGGTGTGGGCCATCGCGGCCACGGTCGCGTCGGTGTTCCTGTTCTGCATCCTCGGCATGGTCTCGGGCGTCGTCGCGATCGTGTATGCGGCGCTGGCCAGGCGCAGGTTCGGCGCCGGCGACGACACCGGGGCCATCGAGGCATCGCGCAGCGCCAAGGTGTGGTGCTGGATCACCACGGTCCTGCTGATCGTCGGTCTGTGCGTGGCGACGCTCTTCGTCTACAGCGGCGGCTGGGCGAAGTACCAGCAGATGATGGAAGAGCTCCAGCGCATCCACCTGCACGGATGAAGACGGGCTAGCTGACCCAGCCGGCGATCACGAACAGCGCCAGCACCGCCAGCCACACCAGCAGGCTGCGCCAGACCAGGCTCATCGCATCGCGCAGTTCCGGCAGGTCGGCCGACCAGGCCGGCGGCATCGGCGGCGGCACCGGCAGGCCACCTTCGCCGGCTTGCACGCTGCCGACGTCGTCGCCGTAATCGGCGTAGTCGGCGGCTTCATCGGCCAGTTCGCATTTCACGCTGGCGCGCGCGACGGCGCCAAGGAACGGCCGGTCGAGATCGAAGGACGCACCCCCGGCCTCGCGCCAGGCGCCCAGGACGGTGTCGAAGTTGCCAACCAGCGCCAGCGACAAGGTCAGCAACTGCGCCACCGGCCAATCGAGCAGGGCCAGCAGCTTGCGCGCACCGAGTCGCGTCTCGCCGGGCAATTCGCTCGCCGCCTCGCCTTGCGCGGCCAGTACCGTGAACCTGTACAGCAGCGCGCCGAGCGGCCCGAGCACGAGGAACCAGAACAGCACGCCGAACCAGCGTTGCTGCGCGTTGCCGAACACCGCCTCGATCAGCGAGGCGCCGTCCAGCGTCGCCGGCATTTCGCCTTCCGGCCACAAGCGGGCGGCAGCCGTGCGCCGCGACGTCGTGTCGCCGGCAGCGGCGATGGCCTCGACGTCGAGGTCGAGGTCGCGGGGTCCCCAGGCATAGAACAGGACGGCGATGGAGAAGGCGACGCCGGCCAGGCCCCACAGCGGCTCCAGCAGGGCGAGCTGGAACAGGCCGATCGCGAGCAACGGCGGCACCAGGGCGATGAGGATGCCCCAGCGACCGCGCCAGAATTCATTCGCCGACAGGCGCCCGCCCAGCCACCGCAACCAGTTGCGATACCAGCCGTAGTCGCGCACCGACGCGGCCAGCGACTGCGCCAGATGGCCCAGCACTAGCGCGACGACGACGGCGATCAGGGTTGCGGACATTGAGCAGACTCTCCGGGCAGGCGCCCATGCGCCCGCGGGTCGATTCTAGCTGGCGCGCGCGACCATGGGGTCAACGCGCCGAGGTGGGCTCTCCAGCCTGCAACCACTGCTCGATCAGCCATCGCGAGATCGAAATGCCCGGCGACAGCACCGCGCCCTGGCCGTCGTCCTGGGCTCCGCCCCACTCGCCACGGGCGCGCGCCGCAAGCACGTCCTCGCGGGTGAACCAGCGCGCTTCCTCGAGTTCGTCGCCGACCTGCGGCTCGTCGGGTTCGGCGTCGGCACTGAAGCCGAGCATCAGCGCGCCGGGAAACGGCCACGGCTGCGAGGCGAGATAGCGGCAGCGCCGCACGCGTACGCCGGTTTCCTCCAGCACTTCGCGCGCCACGGTCTGCTCGAGCGATTCGCCCGGTTCGACGAACCCGGCAATCACCGAATAGCGCCGCGCCGGCCAGGACTTCTGGCGCCCCAGCAGCAGGCGGGCGCCGTCGCTGACGGCCACGATCACGGCCGGGTCGGTGCGCGGGTAATGTTCGGCGCCGCATTGGCTGCAGCGCCCCTGCCAGCCCGCGCGAGACAACGCGACTTCGCCGCCACAGACGCCGCAATGACGGTGGCGGCTGCGCCAGTGCTGCAGCGCGCGCGCCTGCGCGAACACGCTGGCATCGAATCCCGGCCACAACGACGCGGCACTGCGCAGGTCGACCCGGCGCGGCGCGAAGAATGCAGTCAACGCACCTTCCAGCGCGAACCATGCGCGCTGCCGCGCGTCCAGTCCAAGGAAGACGGCAGCGCCTATCCCGCCGGGTCCTTCGCTGATCTGCTCGCCGTGCGGGGCCAGCAGCTGGCCGGCATCGTCGGCATAGGCGTGGCCGTGCTCATCGAGCAGCACGACATGGCCACGCGCCCACAACGCGTTGAGCGCATCAGGGTCGTCGCGCAGGCGATCGGCGCGGTCGAGCGCGGCGCGGCAGGCGGCATCGACGCCCGCCTCCACGAAAGCGAAGGGAGCCGGTTCGATACTCACACCGCGAACGAAGAGCCGCAGCCGCAGGTCGTCTTCGCATTCGGATTGCGGATGACGAACTGTGCGCCGTGCAGGCTTTCGGTGTAGTCGACCTGCGCGCCCATCAGGTACTGCAGGCTCAGTGGATCGACCAGCAGGGTGACGCCGTCGGTGTGCACGGCGAGGTCATCTTCGCCCTGCTGGTCGTCGAACTCGAACCCGTACTGGAATCCCGAACAACCGCCGCCCTGGATGTAGACGCGCAGCTTGAGGGCGGCGTTGCCCTCCTCGGCGATCAGTTCGCGGACCTTGCTGGCGGCTGCGGAGGTGAACTGCAGGGGGCGATCGAGCGACTGGTAGTCCGGCGTCGCGAGCGTGGGGATGAGCGTTTCCATCCGATCAGGATGGGGGGCCGCGCGACGGTGTTCAAGCCTTGATGCCGCCAGCACCCTGCCGCAACGGGCGACGCTCGACGCGCGAGGGCCGCCTGGCGGCCTCCGCGACGGCTGTCAGCCCGGCTCGGCCGCCGTTGCCGGGGCGACGTCGCGGATCGCATCGGCCCAGGTGAAGGACTGCTCGATCGCGGCCCCGGATCTGGGCACCAGGCGCACGCTCACCCGCACCGGGGTGAAGTCGGCGGGCAGGAACACGTCGCCCTCGACCTGCTGGAAGTACTTGAACGAATAGGGCACGCCGGTTGCGCCCGGCTGCTGGCGCAGGTCGCCCCAGACCAGTTTCTGCAGCTTGCCGGCGCGCGTGCCCTCGATGGTCAGGCTCAGTTCGCCGGTGCTGACCGCGCCGCGGTTGAGGTTCTGGGTCAGGGTGGTGGTGAAGTGCCAGGCGGTGTCGTTCTGCGGCTGCAGCCGCAGCGCATGCACGGCCAGGCCACGGCGCTGGGCGGTGCTGCCGACCAGGCGTTCGTAGAAGGCCACGTCGGCGCGCAACGCGGCGACCTCCTCGTCGCGCTCGGCCAGGGTGCTCTGCAGGTCGCGGTTGGCCTCGCGACTGATCTGGTCGGAGCGGGTCAGGGTCGAGACGCGTTGCTGCAACTGGTCGATCTGCGTCTGCTGGCCGCGGCTGGTGCGCTGGCTTTCGTCGAGCTGGGCGCGCGGATCGTCCGGGGCGGGCGCGAGCACCTGCCACAGGCCCCAGCCGCCCACCGCCAGGGCCAGGGCAAAAACCACGCCGGCAATCGTGACCCAGCGCGTCTGGACTTGCATCACCGGCCATGCGGGCGCCGCCGGGGTTGCCGCTGTGGCGGGCTCCGGGCCATCGGGAACTGCGCTTTCGGGGTGGTTCTCGGGGTGGGTCATGCCGGCCGCTGGTGGGATGCTCCAGCGACCAGCCTACCGCGCCTGACTGTGACGGTCAGCCCAAAGCGGCGTGGGCGTCCAGATGTCCTTCAGCCAGGGCGCCGGCTTCGGCATGCGCCTCGGCATGGATCAGGCGGCCGGTCAGCACCGAGCCGGCCAGCATCTCGACCACCTGATAGTGGACGTTGCCCTGGACGCGTGCCATGGCTGCCAGTTCGACGCGCTCGCTGGCGTACACATCGCCGCTGAGCTGACCGTTGAGGATCACCACCGGCGCGCGCACCTCGCCTTCGATGCTGCCCTGCTCGGCCAGGGTCAGGGTCGCCTTCTGCCCTTCCTGCGCGATCACCTTGCCGATGATGCGGCCTTCGACATGGAGCCCGCCGCTGAACAGCAGGTCGCCGCGGATCACCACCTGCGGCCCGATCAGGGTATCGACCTGGCCATCGTGCACGGCCGTCTTGTTCTTGAACATCAGTCAGTACTTCCGGTTGTTGGCCCGCGCGAGCGGGCCGTTGCTACGTATGCGTGCTGTAGGAAAGCGTGCTGTAGGAGAGAGTGCAGTCAGAGGCTGGCGATCGTGCCACCGTGGCTCCAGCCCAGACTCTGTTCGATGGCGACGTCGCCGTTCTGCAGCGACACCCGCACCCGCTGCGGCGTGAAGCCGGCCGGCAGCATGACGCTGCCGCCGAGCTGCTGGAAATAGCGGAACGAGTAGTCCTGCGCGGGCCAGGCCTGGCGCTGGTGCAATTCGTCCCAGCCAATCGAGGCGAGCTTGCCGTCGCGCACGCCCTCGACGTTGAAGCGCAGCTTGCCGCGGCTGATCGCGCCCTTGTTGAGGTTCTGCGTGAGCACGATCTGGTAGCGCCAGGTGCCGCCGGCCTCGGGCGAGAACTGCGCCGAATGCACGCTCAGCCCCTTGGCCTGGCCGGTCGCGCCGACCAGCCGCTCGTAGAAGGCGATGTTGGAGCGCAGGTCGGAGATTTCCTCTTCGCGCTCGGCCAGCTCGCTCTGCACCTGCTTGTTGGCGACGCGGCTGATCTGGTCCGAGCGCGCCAGCGTCGCTTCGCGCTGCTCCAGCGTCTCGGCCTTGTCGCGCCAGTGGTCGAGCTCGACGCGGGTGGCGTCGAGCTGTGCGGTCAGTTCGGGCAGTCGCGGCGCGGCGCGGCGTTCGGCGCCGATCCAGGCCGCCGTAAGCGTGGCCACCCAGGCCAGCACGAGCACGGTGACGATCAGCGGCCGCCGGTCGGGGCGCTGCTGGACGATGGTGAAGCGCGGCGGTGGCGCCCTGCGTGGCGGCTTGTTCATCAGCGTGCGTGCCGATGGCCTGCGCCATCGATCCCCTGCCCCCTATACTCGGACCACAGTCTAGCGAGGTAAAAGCCGTGACGGATGCGCACCTGTTCGCAATTGGTGTAGTCCTGGCCTGGCTTGCCGGCATCCGGGTCTACCTGACCGTCTTTGGCGTCGGCCTGGCCGGCTTTTTCGGCTGGCTGGACCTGCCGCAGGCCCTGCAGGTGACGGCCTCGCCGTGGGTGCTGGGGGTGTCGGGGGTGCTGGCAGCCGCGGAATTCCTTGCCGACAAGATCCCCGGAGTGGATTCGGGCTGGGACCTGCTGCACACGCTGCTGCGGGTTCCGGCGGGCGCTTTCCTGGCCGCTGCGACCCTGTCGCCGGACGGTCATCTGGGGGCAGGCGCCCTCGCCGCGGGCGCGGGAGTGGCGCTGACCAGCCACGTGCTCAAGTCCGGTTCGCGCGCGTTGTTAAACACCTCGCCCGAACCGGTAAGCAACTGGACCGCGTCGATCACCGAGGACGTGGCCACGGTCGGCGGTCTTGCGCTGGTTTTCGCTCATCCGTGGATCGCGCTGTCGATCGTGGTGCTGATCAGCGTGGTGTTGGCGCTGCTGCTGTGGTGGGTATGGCGGACGCTGTTCCGGCGCGCACCGCGGCCCGGGGCGGCCTGACCGCGAAGCAAACAAGAACGCCGCCGGTGTTGCCGGCGGCGTTGCTCAGGAGATGAGTGCGGGACGCGCCCGGCTCACTCCTCCATCTTGGTCAGCAGGTAGTTCTGTTCGCCCAGGCGCTCGATCAGCGACAGCTGGGTCTCGATCCAGTCGACGTGTTCTTCCTCGGAGTCGAGGATGTCGGCGAACAGTTTGCGGCTGACATAGTCGCCCACCGTCTCGCAGTACTTGATCGCCTCGCGAAGCATCGGCAGCGCCTCGAGCTCGAGTGCAAGGTCGCACGACAGCACTTCGCGCGGGTTCTCGCCGATGCGCAGTTTGCCCAGAGCCTGGAAGTTCGGCAGGCCGTCGAGGAAGAGGATGCGTTCCGACAACTTGTCGGCGTGCTTCATCTCGTCGATCGACTCGTGGTACTCGTGGTCGGCGAGTTCCTTCAGGCCCCAGTTCTTCAGCATCTTGGCGTGCAGGAAATACTGGTTGATCGCGGTCAGCTCGTTGTAGAGCGCCTTGTTGAGGTATTCGATGACCTTGGCGTCGCCCTTCATGGCCCGGCTCCTTGTGCGTGCAATGGGCGGACTCTACCCCGTTCACGCAAGACGTGACGGAACGCGAATCGACTGCAGCCGCGAGCAGGAATCAGTGGCGATTGGGGGCGGGCGCGGGCCCGCAGGTGCCGCGTCAGGCGGCTTGCTGCATCACTGCGAAAGGCAGCTCGCGGACCGAGCGGGCGGCGTCGAGCATCGACGCGGCCATGTCCAGGCAGCTGCCGCAGTTGGCGCCGGCGCCGGTGCGCATGGTCAGTTCGGTCACGCTGCTGCAGCCCGCGTCAGCGGCCTGGCGGATGTCGTGATCGGTAACCCCATTGCAGATGCAGACGTACACGGCGGTTGGTTCGGGCTGGCAGCCGGAGTGGCTACGGGAGCCATTTCGCCATGGATGCGAATGATTGTCAATTGATTCGGGCAGTGATTGTCATTAACGCGAGCCCTGCCCCGGTTCAGCCCCGCCTGGGCCCCTCCAGCGCGCCCGCGGGCGACCCCGGGCGGGCGCCCGGGGATCCTGGCAGCGGCACTCCGGGCCGGGTGCCGGCACCGCCTGGGCGCCGGCGATCTGGCGGGCGACCGGGGCCAGGTGGTTCAGGGCGCGGGCATAGACCCCGCGCTTGAACATCACCACGTGCTCGATCGGGTACCAGAAATCGACCCAGCGCCAGTTGTCGAATTCGGGCTTGTCGGTGAGGTCCAGGCGCAGGTCCGACTCCTGGCCGGTCAGGCGCAGCAGGAACCAGACCTGTTTCTGGCCGATGCAGACCAGGCGGTCGTGGCGGCGGATCGCCCGCTGCGGCAGCCGGTAGCGCAGCCAGCCGGGGGTCGCGCCGAGGACTTCGACGTGCTCGGGGAGCAGGCCGGTTTCCTCGCGCAACTCGCGATACATGGCCTCCAGCGGCGTCTCGTCGCTGTTCATCCCGCCCTGGGGGAACTGCCAGCCGTCGCGATGCACCCGGCGCGCCCAGAACAGGCGTCCGTCGGGGTGCATCAGTACAATGCCGACATTGGGTCGGTAGCCGTCCGGATCGATCACGATGCGGACTCCTGAATTCACTGTGTCCGACTCTGCCATGCCGTACGCCGGGACGACAAGCTTTGCAAAGGCGGGCTTTGCAAAGGCGGGCCTTGCAAAGCCGATGGCTCAGGGACCGTCAAAAGACGATTGACGCGGACCCCCTCGGCATGAATAATTCGCGGTTCACCGCGTGGCTATGTAGCTCAGCCGGTTAGAGCACAGCACTCATAATGCTGGGGTCGGTGGTTCGAGTCCACCCATAGCCACCATTCGGTTTCGCAAGAACCCCGCCCTGTGCGGGGTTTTTTGCGTTCTGGCCCAGGCGCCTGCCGGTGCCCGAACGAGCCGGCAATCTCGGGCACCGTGCAGCGCCGTCGCCGCCATCGACCGCGCGTTGTCGCGCGGCGCCACCGGATCGCGTTGCCGATACCGGTGTCGACGAACCGCAGTCACGCACGGATTGCGTGCCCTGCGGAATCATTTCCGCACACGACCCGCGACGAATGCGATGCGCGAGTTCGTACGCGTTCGCCGAATTGGCGCGCACACCGCGCGCATCGCGCCTTCCTTGTTCATTTCCATCAACGCGCGCATGAACGGCGGCGGCGCACTTCCCGAGCTGCGTTTTTCCCGCAGCCGTTGCCGCGCAAAGCCATCACGGTCTTTTCACGCTTCGCGGGCAGAAATGTACCAGCTATGAATCATCCGGCCCGGGCAACGGCGCGACATACAGCGTCCGCTCTGGCCGTCTGTTGGAACGGGGAATGGTCCTGCACCTGTCGGGTGCGGGTAGTTCTGATCGCATCGCCGCCGCCGAGGACGCAATGACGATACACAGCCCCCGGCAAGCGGTGAACGCAGGCATGGATGGCGTTGCCGCGGCACATACTCATCAAAGGACAAGGGAATGACCGTCGCACAACTCCATACCCGCCCGTCGATTGCAGTCATTGCGTTGGCGGTGGCGGCGGCATTGCTGCTTCCCGCATGCGGCACGCATGACGCGCAAGAAGCGGCCACCCCGACTCCGTGATCGCACCGGTGCCTGCGCGCCCCCGCTGCGCAGGCACGAACTGACGGCGGCCGACGGCCGTCCACATCGAGGAGAACGACATGCGTCACCCCGCGTTGATCACAGGTCTGTGCCTGGCGCTCGCCGCGCCGATGGCCATGGCTGCCGCTGCCGCGCCGCCCAAGGCCGCCAAGGCGCCTGCCGCGGCACCCGCGGCTGCACCGGATGTGGAGCCCGAGGCGGTGGCCGCACTGGAAGCGATGGGCAAGTACCTTCGTTCGCTGAAGGACTTCACCGTGCACGCCGACACCACACTCGACGTGGTGGTGGAGGACGGGCAGAAGCTGCAGTTCGCCGGTGACCTGGACTACAAGGTGCGCGCGCCCGACAAGCTGCAGCTAGACCTGCACAGCGATCGCAAGAATCGCCAGCTGTTCTACGACGGCAAGTCGCTGACGGTGTACGGGCCGAAGGCGAAGTACTACGCCACCGTCGACGCACCGCCGACGATCCGCGAGATGCTTGGCAGCGTCGAGCAGAAGTACGGCATCGAGATGCCGCTGGCGGACCTGTTCCTGTGGGGAACCGACCAGGCGCCGACGTCGGCGCTGAAGGCGGCGACGCGCGTGGGCCCGGCGCGCATCAATGGAACCGTCACGTCGCAGTACGCGTTCCGCCAGGAAGGCGTCGACTGGCAGGTCTGGATCGAATCCGGTCCCAAGCCGCTGCCGCGTCGCCTGGTCATCACCACCACCGATGATCCGGCGCAGCCGCAGTACGCGAGCACGCTGACCTGGAACACCGCTGCCGGACTCAAGGACAGCGCCTTCACGTTCACTCCGCCCAAGGACTCGCATCGCATCGAGATGGTCGCGGTGGACGTGGTCGCCGTCGAGGAGAAGTCGCCATGAGCATTCGTCACAACGTCACCGCGATCGGCCTGGGCCTTGGCTTGCTGGCCGGCACCACCGCACTGATGGCGGTCAGCTTCGACGCCGACGCCCGCGGCGGCGCACGCACCAGCGTCAACCACGCATCAGGCGCCCGGGCGGGCGGCGGCGGCGGTCACGCGGCCAACGTGAATCGCGGCGGCAACGCCAACGTCAACCGCAATGCCAACGCCAACGTCAACCGCAACACCAACGTCAATCGCAATACCAACGTCAACCGCAATACCAACATCCACAACGACGTCAACATCGATGTCGACAACGGCTGGAATGGCGGCTGGGACGATCACCCGATCGCCACTGCCGCGGCCGTCACCGGTGCGGTGGCGCTTACCGCCGCCGCGGTGGGATCGATCGTCAACACCGTGCCGCCCAGCTGCGTGACCAGCGTGATCAACGGGGTCGCCTACCAGCAATGCGGCAGCACCTGGTACCAGCCGCAGTACGCGGGCACCAGCGTCCAGTACGTCGTGGTCAATCCGCCCGGCTGAGCCGGGCGGTTGCCCATCCCAGTGCGCGTAACGGCGCGCGCCCAGCAACGAATCATCCAGTTTCACTGCATTGAGGCCTTCCATGCGCATCCACCCCTTCCTGCCCGTCCTGAGCCTGGCCATTGCAGTGCTCATCGGATCCGCCGCAATCGGCATCCCGCAGGTAGCCGCGCAGGGGACGGCGGCCTCGGGCACGGGCGCAACCAGCATCGACGCGCGCCCGTTCCCGCGTGACTTCACCGTGCAGGGCACCAGCTTCAGCGTCCACCAGCCGCAGTACGACAGCTGGGAAGGCAACCAGCTCAAGGGCCGCTTCGTGATGGCGGTGAAGTCGGGCGTCCATACCGGCAAGAGCGGCAAGTCCGAGCCCGCGTTCGACTACGGCGTGGTCCAGTTCCAGGCCCGCACCGAGATCGACAAGGAAGCGCGCGCGGTGGTGCTGACCGACCTCGAACTGCCCTCGGCCAGCTTCCCCACCGCAACCGCGAAGCAGGTCCAGTACCTGGAGCTGGCACGCCAGCAGTTGAAGACCAAGTCGACCCTGACCGTGTCGCTGGACATGCTCGAGTCGGCGATGGCCATTGCCAAGGTCGACGCGAAGATGCCGCCGTCGCTGCCGGTGAAGAACGATCCGCCCGACATCATCTTCAGCACCACGCCGGCCGTGCTGGTGCTGGTGGATGGCGAGCCCGCGCTCAAGCCCAGCGGCGTTTCGGGCGTGCAGCGGGTGATCAACACCCGTTCGCTGCTGTTGCAGCAGGGTGGCAAGTACTACACCAACGTTGCCGGCCACTGGTCGACCGCGCCCGCGCTGAGCGGTCCGTGGACGGCAGCGGCCAGTGTCGATGCCGCGCTGACCCAGGCGATGGCGAAGGTGGGCAAGGAGGCCGACACGTTCGACGATCCGCCCGATGCGCTCAAGCAGGACTTTGCCGCCGGCAGGGCCCCCGACATCTTCGTGCGCACGCACCCGGCAGAACTTATTTCGGTGCAGGGCGAGCCGCAGTTCGTCGCCATCCCGGGCACCAAGCTGAGCTACATCGACAACACCGGCGCAGACGTTCTACTCGACGGCGCCGCCGACAACGCCTGGTACGTGCTGGTGTCTGGCCGCTGGTTCACCGCGGCGACCAGCAAGGGGCCGTGGCGCTATGTGCCACCGGCGAGCTTGCCGGCCGAGTTCGCGAAGATCCCGCCCGACAGCGCGAAGAGCGGCGTGCTGGCCTCGATCCCCAACACGCCCGAATCGCGTGAGGCGCTGATCGCCAACGACATCCCGCAGAACGCCACGGTCAAGCGCAACGAAGCCAAGCTCAACGTGCAGTACGACGGTGCGCCGCAGTTCGTCTCGATCGGCGGCACCAGCCTGCAGTACGCGCACAACACCGCCGTGCCGGTGATCAAGGTCACGGCCAACAGTTTCTATGCAGTCGACAAGGGCATCTGGTTCTCCTCCAGCTCCGCGACCGGACCGTGGGCCGTGGCGACCAGCGTGCCGGCCGAGATCTATTCGATCCCGACCAGTTCGCCGTTGCATTACGTCACCTACGTGCGCGTGTATGGCAGCAGCGATGACGAGGTGTATGTCGGCTACACGCCGGGCTACTACGGCACGGTGGTCACCGACAACGTCGTTGTCTACGGCACCGGCTACGCCTGCGATCCCTGGGTCGGTGCGTACTGGTACGGCTGCCCTGCCACCTATGGCATGGGCGTGTACTTCGGCTGGAATGCCTGGGTCGGCTGGACGTTCGGCTACGGCTGGGGCTGGTACGGCGGCTGGTACGGGCCTTACAGCCCATGGTGGGGCCCGTGGTACGGCCCGGGTTACGGCTGGGGCTACTGGGGTGGCGGCGCGGCCGCGTGGAATGTCTACGGCCACTGGGGCAACGCCGCTGTTCGCGGCACCGCCGCAGCCTGGGCCGATCCGTGGACCGGCAATGTCGGTCGCGGTGGACGCGGTGGCTACTACAACGAAGCCACCGGCGGTCGCGGCGTCGGCCGCGCCGGCGTCAACACCAACATCTACACCGGCACCACGACCGCAGGAGCGCAGGGCATCCGCTACAACCCGCAGACCGGCCGCGCGGTCGCCGGCGGTGGCGCCGTGGCAGTCAATCCCTACACCGGGCAGGCAGCGGCCGGCGGCAGCCGCACAACGGTCAATACCAACACCGGCCGCGTCACCCAGAGCGCAGGCGGCGCGGTTGCCGGCCCGAACGGTGCGGCCGGTGCTGGCGCATTCGACAGCCAGGGAAATCGTGTCGACGCGAAGGGTGCAGGTGGCTTCCACTACAACGCCGACACCGGAACGCTCAGCCACGGTGGCGTGGTCAACGTCAACGACAACGTCTATGCCGGCAAGGACGGCAACGTCTACAAGCACGACGAGAACGGCTGGAGCCAGGTCACGCGTCCGGACTCGTCCAGGAACCTGGGCGGCGAGACCCGCGACCTCGACAGCGAACGCATGGCGCGTGATCGCGGCAACGAACGCATCACTGGCGGCAGCTATGGCGGCCGGCCTTCGAACATGGGTTCGGGTGGCGGCAACTACAACCGTCCTGCCGGCGGCTACAACCGCCCTGCAGGTGGCTACAACCGTCCTGCCGGCGGCTACAACCGACCCGTCGGCGGATTCCGTCCGAGCATGGGCGGCGGTCGCGGCGGCGGCGGCTTCCGGCGGCGCTGATTCTCGATGACGGCCGGGGGGCCTGATGAACAAAAGCATTCGTGGAACCATCCTTGCAGCGGCCGTCGGCGCCGCTGCAGTCTTCGCGCCGGCGCATGCAACTGAAGGCGCGGTCGGACGTCCGATCACCGGCCTGCAGGCGGCGTCCTATTCGGGACTGATCCCACCGACACCCGGCTGGAACATGCAGATCGGCTACGCCTACTACTCGGGCGAGATCGGCGGCCAGCGCGAGATCCCGATCGGTGGCGTCAGCGCGGTCGGACTGACCGGCACGTTCGACATGCTCACCTTTACTGGGCTGTACATCTGGGACACCGGCGAAGGCCGCTGGAACTTCGCCTCGATGGCGACGATTCCGTTCATCGATGTCAGCGCCGATGCCGACCTGCGCCTGGGGCCGATCAGCGGCAGCCGCAGCGACAGCGACACGGGGTTGTTCGACGCCTTCTTCGCGCCTGTGATCGCCAGCTACCACATCGACCAGCTGCGCCACGTCTCTCTGTCGCTGTACATCTACGCGCCGACCGGTGACTACGAAGTCGGGCGACTGGCCAACCCCAGCCTCAACAACTGGACGTTCTCGCCGACCGTTGGCTACACCCAGCTGTTCCAGAAGGGCACGCTGGAATGGAGCACCACCACCGCGGTCGACATCTACACCGAGAACGACGCCACCGATTACCAGAACGGCGCCGTGTTCCGCGTCGACTCGCTGCTGGTCAAACGCTTCGCCAACGGCTGGGGCATTGGCGGCGTCGGTGGCTGGATCGAACAGATCGAGGACGACGACAGCGCCATCGCCGATCGCCTTGACGGCTTCAAGGGCCACTCGCTGGCGCTTGGCCCGATCGCCACGTACGCGAAGAAGTGGGACGGCGGCCAGGTCGAGTTCTCCGCACGCTGGCTCAAGGAGTTCGACGTGGAGAACCGGCTCAAGGGCGAGCCGTTCATGCTCTCGGCCAGCATCACGTTCTGAACTGCGAACGGATTGCCGCAAGGACGATGGATGAAATCACCACTGGCACCGATTGCCATTTTCCCGCTCTTGTTCGCAATTGCCACTTTGACGCCGGCGCATGCCGCTGACGAGGTGACATCCGACGGCCCGGTCAAGCCGGGCTTCCTCGAACTGCTGCACGATCCCGCCGACGGCAAGTTCGACATGTCGCGCTGGCTGCTGGAGCACAAGGGCTTCCTGCCGGTGCCGATCATCATCACCGACCCGGCCGTGGGCACCGGTGGCGGCATCGCGTTGACGTTCTTCCACAAGCCCGAGGGCTCGACCGCGCGCACCAGCGAGGACGGGCGCAAGATGATGGTGACGCCTGATATCTACGGCTTCGGCGCCATTCGCACCTCCAACGGCAGCCAGGCCTACGGCGCCGGTGCGATCCTGCATTTCGACGACGACCGCTGGCGTTATCGCGGTGGCGTCGCCAAGGCCGACATCAACCTCGACTTCTACACGCAAGGCCGCTTCCTGCCGCCGCAGCAGATCGGCTACAACATGGACGGCATCATGTCGCTGCAGCAGGTGTTCAGGCGCCTGGGCAAGAAGGATCTGTTCCTCGGACTGGCGTGGATCTACATGGACCTGGATATCGGCTTCGATATCGAGTCCGATCGCAACCTGTTCACGGACAAGGAGCTGAACGAGCGCAGCTCCGGGTTGGGCCTGTCGCTGGAGTTCGACGACCGCGACAACACGTTCACGCCCAACAGCGGCTGGCTGGGCATGATCGAGGGCAACTTCTACGACGACCTGATCGGCAGCGACAACGACTTCCAGAGCTATCGCGGCCACGCCTTCGGGTATCTGCCGTTCGGCGACAAGCGCTTCGTCCTGGGCGGTCGCGCGGACGTGCGCTGGGCCAACGGCGACGTTCCATTCTACCGCCTGCCCTACATCGACCTGCGCGGCATCGGTTCGGCCCGCTACCAGGACACGCGTGCGGCCACGCTGGAAACGGAGCTGCGCTGGAACGTGACTCCGCGCTGGGCCCTGATCGGTTTCGCCGGCGCAGGCCGCACCTGGGGCCGACACAACAGTTTCGGCGACGGCCAGAGCCAGGTCTCCAAGGGCACCGGCGTGCGCTATCTGATCGCGCGCCAGCTTGGCCTCTACACCGGCATCGACTACGCGTGGGGGCCTGAAGACGAGACGTTCTACATCCAGGTCGGCAGCGCCTGGCATTGAGTTCTTCACCGCATCGCAACGCGCGTGCACGCGCAGGCAGCGCAGTCCTCACGTGGCATTAGCGTCGCGTCCGTATCGTCGAAGACGCCCCAAGACACGGAGTACGCGATGGCTGGCCATCAGGACCGGAAAGATCCGCCGATCCATCGTTCGCGCCGTTCCGACACCGCCACGCCTGGCGACAAGGGCGCAGGGGAACGGGCGCGACGCAAGCGCCACGAAAGCGACAATCTCGACGAGGCGTTGAACGAAACCTTTCCGGCCAGCGATCCGGTGTCTCCGTTCGTGCCGGCCAAACCGCGGGACTGAACCGCGATGGCGTTCGGTCGCGGCGCAGATGCTCGCGGATCGGTGCTCGACCTGATCCTCACGCGCAAGCGCGGTATCCACGAGAAGGCGACGCGGCAATGGGCCGCGCAGCGGCTGGCCGATCTGACAGGTGCGGCCTTCGCCGGCGAGTACGTGCCCGATCGCGCCTACGCTGGCCCGCTCTACTTCGTCCCCGATCGCACCCTTCTGGTTTCCGAAGCGGCGCAACTGGGCATCCGCGGCCCCGGCGACCTGTTCGGCGGCGTGGTGCCCCACCCCTTCGTGGCCACCAAGTCGATCACGCATCCGGCGCCTGCAGACGCGCGCGATCTTCCCGAGGGCTGGTCGCGTTCGCTCGGTGAGGCGCTGGCGCCGTTCGTGCTGCCCGGCATGAGCGTGTTCAACCCGGACGACGGGCGTCGCGCGGGCCGCTCGTTGCTGGCGGTGGGCGCGCCAATCCGGACCAAGCCGGGCCAGGGCATCGGCGGCTCCGGCCAGCGCGTGGTTGCCGACTTCGATGAACTCGACGCCGCCGTGTCCGCGCTCGATGCCGGGGCGATGCGCGAGTTCGGGCTGGGACTGGAATTGAACCTGGCCAATGCGGTCACCTACAGCGTCGGCGTGTTGACGGTCGGCGCGATCGGCCTGGCCTACAGCGGCACCCAGCGCACCACGCACAACCACGCCGGGCACGAGGTATACGGCGGATCGACGCTGCGTTGCCTGCGTGGGGGTCTCGACGACCTGCTGCGGGCCAGCCGCAACGAAGACGAAAGCCACGCCATTGCCAGCGCGATCGGCTACGACCGCGAAGTCGGCCGCGCGTATCCGCAGTTCTTCGCCTCGCGCCGCAACTACGACATCGTCGTCGGCGAGGACAGCAGTGGCGCCATGCGCTGCGGCGTGCTGGAGCAGTCGTGGCGGATCGGCGGCGCATCGCCGGCCGAGGTCCTCGCGCTGCAGGCGTTCAAGGCCGACCCCGGGCTGCAGCGAATCTGCGTGTCCTCGTGCGAGGTTTACGCGCTGATCGACGTTCCGGATGGCGCCGAAGTGTCGTTCCGCGCGGAGGACCCGGTGGTGGGCGCGATCACCAAGTACGGCATCGTCGAACCCGACGATGCACCGGCATGCGCATCTGAATCCGGCAGCGATCTCCAGGGCACCGAGCGTCATGGACATCCGGCTTGAGACCGTCGAACTCGATGTCGAGGACGAGCGCATCTGCGGCACCGTCCTCTCCCCAGCCGCGCGCCTTCCCGGCGTGCTGTTCGTGCACGGCTGGGGCGGCAGCCAGGAGCACGACCTGGTGCGTGCGCGCGAAGCGGCCGGCATTGGCTGCGTCTGCCTGACCTTCGACCTGCGCGGGCACGAGCGCACCGCGCGCCACTGGGAAAACGTGAACCGGCCGCAGAACCTGGCCGACCTCGTCGCCGCCTATGACTGGCTGGTGCGCCGGCCCAACGTCGACCCGACCGCCGTGGCGGTGGTCGGCATCAGCTACGGCGGCTACCTGGCGGCGCTGCTGACCGCGCTGCGCCCCGTGCACTGGCTGGCGCTGCGCTCACCGGCCCTCTACAAGGACGAAGGCTGGGACCTGCCGAAGCTGCGCCTGCACGTCGACACCGACCTGCGTGCGTACCGCCGCAGCACGCTGCGCTGGGATCAGAACCGCGCCCTGCGCGCCTGTGCCGATTACCGCGGGCATGCGTTGCTGGTCGCCGCCGAACACGACGAGATCGTGCCCGAGGCGGTGATCGACAACTACGCCGAGGCGTTCCGGCACGCGCGCTCGCTGACCCGGCGCACCGTCGACAATGCCGATCATGCGTTCACGGACAAGCCCGCGCAGAAGGCCTACACCGCGATCCTGATCAAGTGGCTGAGCGAGATGATCATGGGCGCGCGCGAGGAAGCCGCGGGCCTGCGCATGCGCGAGCGCGGCAGGGTGGAACCGTCGCGTCCCTGAGGTCGCGTCCGTGGAGGTCTGGTCCGTGACGTCCGGCGTCGGCGCGGTTCACCCGCGCGGCCCGCCCATCACCGGCAGGATCACGCCGTTGACATAGGAGGCGCACACCGGCGAAGCGAGGAAGACAAACGCCGGCGAGATCTCCTCCGGTTGCGCCGGGCGACCCATGTCGCTGTCCTGGCCGAACTTCGACACGTCGTCGGCCGACCGGTCGGCAGGATTGAGCGGCGTCCAGACCGGGCCCGGCGCGACCGCGTTCACGCGGATGCCGCGCTCGAGCAGATTGCTGGCCAGCGAGCGGGTGAAGGCGTGTATCGCACCCTTGGTTGCGGAATAGTCGAGCAGGTGCTTGCTGCCGAAGATGCCGGTCTCCGAACCGCAGTTGATGATGCTGCTTCCGCGCTTGAGGTGCGGCAGCGCGGCGCGCGCCATGTGGAAGTAACCGGCGATGTTGGTCTGCAGCGTTTCCTGCAGGTGCTGGTCGGTCAGCGCCTCCAGCGTGTCGGCGTGCTCCTGGAAGGCCGCGTTGTTGACCAGGATGTCGAGGCCGCCGAAGGCTTCCACCGCCGCCGCCACGGCAGCGTTGCAGAAGATGGAGTCCTTGACGTCGCCCGGGATCAGCAGGCAGCGCTGCCCCTCCCTTTCGATCTGCTTGCAGGTGGCTTCCGCATCGACGTGTTCGTTGAGGTAGACGATGGCCACGTCCGCGCCCTCGCGGGCGAACAGCACCGCGACCGCACGGCCGATGCCGGAGTCGCCCCCGGTAACGAGTGCATGCATGCCGTCTAGCTTGCCGCTGCCGCGATAGTCAGGCGCCAGGTAACGCGGGCTGGGCGTGAGTTCGTGCTCGTTGCCGGGCTTGCGCAGATGCTGGCGCGGCAACGGATTCTGCGGTTGCCTGCGTTCGCCTGCCTGGACGGGCTTCTTCTCTTCAGGCTTGTCCGCCTTCGGCTTGGCCTTGTCGCGGGTGTCGACCTGTTTCTGGATCTTGCGCTGGCGGGCGACGGTGGCAGTGGTCGCGGATGCCGCCTGCTTCCTGGCAGCGGTCTTCTTCGCGGCTTTCTTCATGGCCATGATCGGACTCCTTCAAAGGGTAGGAACCCCCAAATAAAAACCCCCCTCCCGCGGAGGGCGGGAGAGGGGCAGCGCGTTGCGGTCGTCGCGCAACTTCACTTCTACTTCTTGGCGACCTTCAACGCGGAGGCATCGACGCTCTTGACGCCCTTGATTCCCTTGGCGACAGTGACCGCCTTGTCGGCACTGGCCTTGCTGTCGACGGTGCCGGCCAGGGACACCCTGCCGTTCACCGTTTCAACATCGATCGTCGTGCCCGGCACATTCGACGTCGCCATCAGGTCCGTCTTGACCTTGGTGGTGATCCAGGTGTCACTGGCGGCCTGCGACGCATCGCCTTCCTCGGCTTCCATCGTCTTGTCCTGGGCCAGTGCCTGCATCGGCATGGCCGCTGCAAACAGCAGCGACGCAGCCACGATCACTGGCAGCTTCGCCTTCATCGTCTTGGACTTCATCCTCATGCATTCCTCCCGCTCTGGTGTGGGGCCAGTGTGGAAATCGGCGTGTATCGTCGCGTGAAGACATCGATAGCCGCACGTTGACGCTCGGGTGGGGTTCATCGATGCGAGCGTCGCGTGCACAGCGTGGGCATGCAACGTCATGGAACGCCACGTTGCGCTGGCGAACCTCCCTGACGTGACCAATGCCATGGTCGGGCCGTGCCCGAGCGGTTCAAGATGTCGCCACTGCGCCCGGATCGAGCCGACCACCATGCCTCTGCCCCGTATCGCCCTTTTTGCACTGCTCTACCCCGCCGCGTTCGCTGCATCGGCGGCCGATGCCTGCCTGGCCCAGGCCGCGTCTTCGCTCGACGCCGCCGCCCTCAAGGGACAGATCGTGGTATCGACGCTGGCGCCCGATGGCGCACGCGACACGCGCGTGCTGGCGGCGCCCACGGCAACGCCACTGAAAGGCGACGAAGCCTTCCGCATCGCCAGCGTGACCAAGACCTACGTCGCCGCCACCGCGCTGCGACTGCACGAGGCCGGCAAGCTCGACCTGCGCAGCACCATCGATCGCTACCTTCCGCAGCCCTGGCTCGACCAGCTCAAGAGCGATGGCTACGACCCCGGCGCGATGACCGTGCGGCAGTTGCTCAGCCACACCTCCGGGCTGGCCGATCACGCCCAGGCGCCGCAGTTCATCGCCGCGGTCAAGGCCAACCCCAGCACGAAGTGGACGCCGGCGGAGGATGTCGCGCACCTGGTGGAGTGGACGCAGCCGGTCGGCAAGCCGGGCGAGAAGTATTCGTACTCCGACACCGGCTACATCCTGCTCGGCACGATCATCGAGCGCGTCAGCGGACAGTCGCTGCCGAAAGCGGTGCGCAGCCAGCTCGCATTGGACAAGCGCGGCCTTCCCGATACCTGGTGGGAGCGCGCCGAGTCCGCCAGAGGCCGGACGCGCGCACATCAGTTCTTCGAGGGCGACGACACCTACGACTGGGATCCATCGATGGACCTGTTCGGCGGCGGCGGCATCGTGGCCACGCCGGCCGACATGGCGACCTTCTTCGAGGCACTGCTGGCCGGCCGGGTGTTCAAGGACAGCGCCACGCTGGCGCTGATGCAGTCGCCGGTGGGCCTGCCCGCCGACAGCCCCTACCGCCTGGGCCTGCTCACCTACACCTTCGACGGCGTCGGCGCGACGGGCCACTCCGGGTTCTGGGGCACGCTGGTGGTGCGCGAACCGGTCTCGGGCCGGACCATCGCCGGAGCGGTCACCCGCCGCGAGGAGTTCGACCAGCTCAAGGCACTGGTTGGCCGCTATGTCGGCGCGGCCAATGCCGCGGCCCGCGCCGGCGCCAAGGCCGGCTGCGGCAGCTGACCGCGCCCGCGGTCCGGCCCGGGGGCGCTGCGGAGTAAACTGGCGCCATGAAGATATTCAAGGCTTTCACCCTCGAGGCCGCGCACCGCCTGCCGAACGTGCCGCCGGGGCACAAATGCGCGCGCCTGCACGGGCACAGTTTCCGCATCGAGATCCACGTCGAGGGCGAGATCGACCCGCATGCGGGCTGGGTAATGGATTTCGGCGACGTCAAGACGGCCTTCCAGCCGCTCTACGACCGCCTCGACCACCACTACCTCAACGACATCGACGGCCTCGACAATCCGACCAGCGAACGCCTGGCCGTGTGGATCTGGGATCACCTCAAGTCGTCGCTGCCGCTGCTGTCGGAGATCGTCGTGCACGAGACCTGCACGTCGGGCTGCCGTTACCGCGGCAGCTGACCGGCGCTACTTAACCGTCGGACGCAACAGCGAGCCGAAGGTCAGGTACCACGAGCTCTCGCCGTCGTCGTTGCCGCCATAGGCCAGGAACATCGGTCCCAGCGGCGTGCTGAAACCGATGAAAAGGCTGCCGGCGAGGATCAGATCGTCGGCATCGACCTCGTCCTTGCTCCGCCAGACATTGCCCGTCTCCAGACTGGCGCCGACGTACATCGGCAGCGAGAACAGGCGGCTGGTGTTGCCGGTGCGCCGGTACAGGACAGCGCGCGCCAGCGCGGTCTGGTTGCCGAACAGTGCGCGCTCGTCGAAACCCGAGAGGTTGAGGAAGCCGCCCAGGAAGCCCTGGGTCTCGAAGAAGGTGTCGTCCTCGAGCGCACTGCTCGTGCGCGCGCCCAGCAGCAGGTGGTAACGGCCCCACGCATGGGCCCAGTCCACCGTCGCCCGTGCCACGTTGCCCTCGATGTTGGCCCCCAGCACGTCGTAGTAGGTCTCCAGGTCGACGCTGACGCGCGTGCCCTTCGTCGGGAAGTTGATGTTGTCGAGCGTGTCCCAGGTGGCGTTGTAGTCGACGCCGGCGAAACTCTCGTCGCCACCCTTGAAGTCGTTGGGATTGCCGATCAGCAGATCGGCCTCGTCGCGGCCGCGCACGAGCTGGGCGGATACGCGCCACTCCGGTTGCGGCGAATAGCCCGCCTCAAGGGCGGCCTCGCGACGGTTGATGCGGAATTCCGCCAGCTGGTTGCCGTTGAGCCACAGCGGCAGCGACTCGTTGCGGAATTCGATCGACGGCTTCAGGTAGAACTCGCCGGTCTCGCCGAAGGGCTGGTAGAACTCCGACAACAGGCCGGTGATGCGACCCAGGCGCGCCACGTTGCGCCATTCCGCACCGAGGCTGTTGATGTTGTTGAAGGTCAGCTCGGCCGAGACCATGTAGCTGCTGCGGCCGTTGAAGTTGTCGTCGAGCTGGAAGCCGAGCTTGCCGAACGCGCGCCACGGCTTGTCGACGGGGATGATCTCCAGGCCGAGTTCGCCATCGTGCTGGGCCAGGCGGTAGTCGATCTGCTGGAAGCGGCCGTCGCCGTAGGCAGTGCCGATGTCCTTCTCGACCTCGTCGACGTTGAACGGCTTGTCCAGGTTGTCGGCGACGGCGCGCTCCACCTGGCGATTGGCCGATGGCGAATTGCCCTTGCTGACGTCGAGGAACTTCACCAGCCCCACGTCGAAGTTGCGTTGTCGCTGGTTGGCACGGTAGGCGGCGTAGGTCTTCTCGTCGACCGCCATCGTGCGCAGTTGCGGCAGCATGGCTTCGGCCGCGCGCTCGCCGATCGCGATCGCTTCGGCGCCGCGGTTGAATTCCGATGCGGTGATGTCGCCCAGCTCGGGCCGGATCAGCACGTCCTGGTCGCCGAGCGTGGCCAGCTGCGCGCGTACCTTCTCGGCCATCAGCGCGGAGATCATCTGGTCCATGATCGCCAGCGGATTGGTCAGGGTCGCCTCGGTGTGCAGCGGCGAACCGACGTCGACCACGATCAGGCGTTGCGCGCCCATCTTGCGGACCACGTCGACCGGCACGTTGTCGGCCATGCCGCCATCGACGAGCAGGCGGTCGCCGATGCGAACCGGCGCGAACGCGCCCGGC
This sequence comes from Lysobacter sp. TAF61, assembly GCF_052113485.1. Classification (NCBI taxonomy): domain Bacteria; kingdom Pseudomonadati; phylum Pseudomonadota; class Gammaproteobacteria; order Lysobacterales; family Lysobacteraceae; genus Lysobacter; species Lysobacter sp. TAF61. Next base: position 303,069 of record NZ_JBFRDH010000004.1, on the reverse strand, counting down.
ACGGACATGCTCGAGCGGATCGCCAGCGCCAGGTCACCGTCGTCGAACACGACCTTGTCGCCGGTGATGATGTCGGCGGCGACGGCGCGGAACGGCACCGGCAGCTCGTCAAAGTTCTTCACGTCCCAGGTCGAGAGCGTCAGCCGGCGCAGCAGCATCAACAGCTTCTGCCCTTGCACGATGCCGACCGGGAGCACCACGCGGCCTTCGGCGTAGCCGATCTCCAGGTCGAGCAGGTAGCGGAAGTCGGCGTCCTTGCGGCGCATCGGCTGGCCGGGGCGCGGCGGGTCGTCGACGAACATGTCGGCCCAGTCGATGGTCTCGATCAGCTTTTCCATCTCTGCCGGGGTGTAGCCGGTGGCGTAGAGGCCACCCACTATCGAGCCCATGCTGGTGCCGGCGACCTTGCACACCGGGATGCGCTCGCGCTCCAGGACCTTGAGGACGCCGACGTGGGCAGAACCGCGGGCGCCACCGCCGCCCAGGACCAGGCCGACGCAGGGGAGATCGGCAGGCTGGGCCGGCTGCGGGGTGGGCTGCGGGGTGGGCTGCGGGGTGGGCTGCGGGGTGGGCTGCGGGGTTAGCTGCTGGGCAGCGGCCGCGAGCGGGAGGGCCAGCACGGCGAGGACGGCGAGACGGCCGATCGCGGCCCGGAACAGGCGCGGGAAGCGGGATCCGGGCACAGCGTCGCCAGGCAGGCGGGTTCCAGGCATGGGGTCTGGGATCATCGTTTGGTCATCCTGAAGGCCCATCATCCTTGTTCCGGCGCATTCAGACCGTGACAGAAGGGCCCTGTGGGTCGTGTGACGCGGTTCCGGCTTCAGTTCTTGCCCCAGTTCCGGCCCGCGGTGTGGATGGATTCTGGCAGCCGGTCCGGGCAACCCGCCACGGTTTTGACCGCCGCCTGAACCCTCCCTTCCGGCCATGTTGCACTGCAACACAATCGGGATTATGCTGCACCGCACAATCCGAACTCCCTCCCCGGATTGATCCACCTAACGGAGTCAACCATGTACCAGCCGTTCAACGAGCAATTTGCCGCCGCGACGCGCCAGTTCGCGGAGACCGCCGCGCAGGTGAACCGCCTCGCCCTCGACAACGCCGAGGCCGTGTTCGGCCTGCAGCTTGCCGCGATCGAAGAGCGCGTCAACGCGACCTTCGCCTTCCTCGGCGAAGCCGCCGAAGTGCGCGATTTCGACAGCGCCAAGTCGCTGCTGCCGAAGGGCGTGCAGGTCGCCCGCGAGAATCTCGAGCGCAGCGTCAGCACCGGCCAGGAAGTTTTCGGCCGTTCGCTCAAGACGCACGGTGCGATCACCGAGCTGGCCAAGGCCCAGTTCGAGTCCGCCGCCAAGGGCGTGCAGACCTCGGTGCAGACCAGCGTCGACAACACCCTCAAGGCTGCCGGCAAGGCTGCCAAGTAAGTCCAAGCAAGTCGAAACAGGCGCCTCTCTCCAGGCCAACTGATTTCTATTCTCTCTCCCCGCCAACCCCTCCCGGCGGTGGTATGGAAGCCCGGCAGCGAAAGCTGTCGGGTTTTTTCTTTTGCGCGGCCTGGGGCGACGTCCGTGGATTCCAGCCTTCGCGCGAATGACTGACTCCGGAAACAAACAGCCCGCCGAATGGCGGGCTGTTTGCGTTCGGACGCGAGCGGCGATCAGGTCGCCGGTCGCGGCACCGGTTCTTCGTCTTCGTCGTGGACCAGCACCGGCTTCTCGTCGAGCTTGTCGCCCAGCACGCGCCGGACCGCCACGTAGAACACCGGGATCAGCAGCAGGCCCAGGAATGTGGCGAAGATCATGCCGCCGATCACGCCCGTGCCGATCGCGTGGCGCGAGTTGGCGCCGGCGCCGCTGGAAATCGCCAGCGGGAACACGCCCATGATGAAGGCGAACGAGGTCATCAGGATCGGACGCAGGCGCAGGTGCGCCGCCTCGATCGTGGCCTCGCGCAGCGTCTTGCCATGCTGGCGCTGCTCGATCGCGAACTCCACGATCAGGATCGCGTTCTTGGCGGCAAGGCCAATCACCGTGATCAGGCCGATCTTGAAGTAGATGTCGTTGGGCAGGCCGCGCATCAGCGAGAACAGCACCGCACCCAGCGCACCCAGCGGCACCACCAGCAGCACCGCCACCGGCACCGACCAGCTTTCGTACAACGCCGCCAGGCACAGGAACACCACCAGGATCGACAGCGCCAGCAGCGCCGGCGCCTGGTTGCCCGAGAGGATTTCCTGGTACGACTGGCCGGTCCAGTCGTAACCGAAGCCTTCCGGCAGGTCTTCCTCGACGATGTTCTGCATCTCCTTCATCGCCTCGCCCGAGCTGTGGCCCGGTGCCTGCGAACCGACGATCTCCACCGCCGAGTAACCGTTGTAGCGGGTCAGCGACGGCGAGGCGGTGATCCAGTGGCTCTTGACCACGTTCGACAACGGGATCATCGCGCCATTGGGATCGGTGTCGTCGGCGTCGCCGTCGGGGCTGGGCGTGTAGAAGTTCGCCAGCGAACCCGGACCGGTGCGGTACGGCGCATCGGCCTGCATGGTCACGCGCTTGACGCGGCCGGAGTCGACGAAGTCGTTGACGTACACCGGCGCCAGCATCAGCTGGATCGAGTTGTAGATGTCCGACACCGACAGGCCCATCGACTGCGCCTGTACGCGGTCGACGTCGAGCTTGAGCTGGGGCGACTCCTCGAGCTGGTTGGGACGCACCGCGGTCAGCGCCGGGTTCTGGTTGGCCTTGCCCAGCAGCGTATTGCGCGCCTCGGCCAACGCCTCCCGGCCCTTGCCGCTACGGTCCTGCAGGTACATGTCGAAGCCGCCGAACTGGCCCAGGCCGCTGACCGTGGGCAAGTTGATCACGAAGATCTGCGCGTCGCGGATGCCATACAGCGCCATGTTGGCGTTCTGGATGAACTCGCTTGCGGTGACCTTGCGCTCGTCCCAGGGCTTGAGGCGGATGAAGGCGATGCCGACGTTCTCGCCCTGGCCGACGAAGCTGAAGCCCGAGACCTGGAAGATGCCGTCGAAGCCTTCCTGCTTCTGCATGGTCTCGCGTACCTGGTCGAGCACGGTGTTGGTGCGCGTGATCGACGCGCCCGGCGGCAGGCCGATCAGGGCGATCGCATAGCCCTGGTCTTCCTCCGGCAGGAAGCTGCCCGGCATGCGCGTGAACAGGAAGCCGCACAGCACCACCAGCAGCCCGAACACCATCATCCAGCGCGGTGTGTGCTTGATCGCGCCGCCGATATGGCCGATGTAGGTGCGGCTGACCTTGTCGTACAGCTTGTTGAAGTTGCGGAAGATGAAGTTGTCGCGGTGGTGGTCGGCGGTGGGCTTGAGCAGCGTCGCGCACAGCGCCGGGGTGAAGCCCAGCGCCAGGAACGCCGAGAAGAACATCGCCATGGCGATGGTGATGGCGAACTGCTTGTAGATTTCACCGGCCGAACCGCCCTGGAACGCCGACGGGATGAACACCGCCGCCAGCACCACGGTGATCGCCACGACCGCGCCGCTGATCTGGCTCATCGACTTGCGCGTGGCCGCCTTCGGCGACAGGCCTTCCTCGGTCATGATGCGTTCGACGTTCTCGATCACCACGATCGCGTCGTCGACCACGATGCCGATCGCCAGCACCATGCCGAACAGACTGAGCTGGTTGATCGTGAAGCCGATGAAGTACATGCCCAGGAACGTGCCGAGCAGTGCGATCGGGATCACCAGCGTCGGGATCAGCGTCGCCCGGAAGTTCTGCAGGAAGATCAGCATCACCAGGAACACCAGCACGATCGCTTCGCCCAGGGTCTTGATCACTTCCTTGATCGAGACCGAGACGAAGGTCGAGCTGTCGTACGGCGAGAACCAGTTCACGCCCGGCGGGAAGGTGCTCTGCAGTTCCTCCATGCGCGCATAGACCGCCTTGGCCACGCCCAGCGCGTTGGCGCCCGGCGCCAGCTGGATGGCGAAGCCGGCGGCCGGCTTGCCGTCCCAGCGGCTGTCGAAGCCGTAGGACGTCGCGCCCAGGCCGATGCGTGCCACGTCACGCAGGCGCACGCTGGTGCCATCGGTGTTGGTGCGCAGGATGATGTTGCCGAACTGCTCGGGCGTGCTGAAGCGGCCCTCGGCCGACACCGTCGCGGTGAACGCCTGTCCGGCCGGAGCCGGATCGGCGCCGATCTTGCCGGCCGCGAACTGCACGTTCTGGCCGCGCACGGCGGTCAGCACCTGCGTCGCCGACAGGCCGAAGCCACGCAGCTTGTCCGGGTTCAGCCAGATGTTCATGGCGTATTCGCTGCCGAACAGCTGGGTGCTGCCCACGCCCGGTACGCGCGCGATCTGGTCGAGCACGCGCGAGCCGATGATGTCGCTGAGGCTGTCGCGGTCGTAGGTCTCGCTGTCGGCGCGCAGCGCCACCACCATCAGGAAGCCGGCGTTGGCCTTGGCCACCACCACGCCCTGCTGGTTCACTTCGGTCGGCAGTCGCGGCGTTGCCAGTGCGACCTTGTTCTGCACCTGCACCTGGGCGATGTCCGGGTCGGTGCCCGGTGCGAACGTCAGGGTGATGTTGGAACCGCCGCTGGAGCTGGACGACGAGTTGAAGTAGACGAGGTTGTCGATGCCGGTCAGCTGCTGCTCGATCACCTGGGTGACCGCGCCTTCAGCCGTCTCGGCGCTCGCGCCCGGGTACGACGCCGACACGGTGACCTGCGGCGGGGCGATGCTCGGGTACGACTCGACGCCGAGGTTGGCGATCGCCAGCACGCCGCATAGCGAAATCAGGATCGCGATGACCCAGGCGAATACCGGGTGGTTGATGAAGAATCTGGACATGGCTGGGGGTCAGTCCTTGTTTGCCTGCGCCTCGGCGGCAGGCTTGGCGTCGGGCTTGGCGCCCTGGTCTGGCTTGCCATCGGCGGCGACCGGTGCGGCCTTGGCCGGCTGACCCGGCGTTGCGCGCTGGATGCCGGAGACGATGACCTGGTCGCCAGCGGCCAGGCCCGTGCTCACGACCCAGCTGTCGCCCTGCAGGCGATCGGTAACGACGTCCTTGCGCGCGACCTTGCCGTCGCCGCCGACGACGAGCACGTAGGCGCTCTTGGCGTCGCGCAGCAGGCCGACCTGCGGCACGAGGTAGGCATTGGCCTGCTCGCCGAGCGTCGCCTTCAGCGTCACATAGGTACCGGGCAGCAGGTTCTTGTCCGGGTTGGGGATGCGCGCGCGCATCGCGATCGCGCCGGTGGCCGGATCGACCACGTCGCCGGAGAAGTCCATCGTGCCGGTGCGCTGGTAGGTGCTGCCGTCGGGCAGGACGATCTGGACCTCGCCCTGGCCGGTGCCGGCGCCGGTGCGGGCGCGACGGATCTGCTCGAGCTCGGTGACGCTGACCGAGAAGTTCACGTACAGCGGATCGATCTGGTCGACGGTGGTCAGCAGCGTCGCCGTGTCCTGGCCGACCAGTGCGCCTTCGGTGACCTGCTGCTTGCCGGCGCGGCCGCTGATCGGCGCGCGCACGGTGGCGTAGCCCAGGTTGATGCGGGCATCGGCGAGCGCGGCCTTGGCCTGCTTCACTGCAGCTGCGGAGCTGCGCTCGGCGGCCAGGGCGTTGTCGAGGTCGGATTGCGAGACGAACTTCTGCGGCGCAAGGCGACGGGCGCGGTCAGCGGCTGACTTGGCGTTGGCGTAGCTCGCCTCCGCCGCCGCGAGCGCGGCCTGGGACTGGCCGGTCGATGCCTGCAGCTGGTCGGGATCGATCTGGAACAGCACCTGCCCCGCCTTCACGTCGGTGCCTTCGGCATACAGGCGCTGCTTGAGCACGCCCGGCACGCGGGCGCGCACGTCGGCGCTGCGGAACGGCGCGAGGCGACCGACAAGATCCTTCTGCAGCGGCACGTTGCCGGGCTGCAGCTTGACTACGCCGACTTCCGGAGGAGGCATGCCGCCCCCCTGTGCCTGATCCTTGCCGCCACCACAGGCGGAGAGTGCGAGGGCCAACGCGGCGGCCAGTGCCACCGAGCGCGGGTTCTTGACCATGGGGGAGGACTCCGGTTCCGTCATGTACGAGCGATGATGCTCAGATTGGTTTAATTCCTATACCGCCCAGTCTAGCATTCTGAGTTTTCTGCCAATCCCCCAGAAGTCACACAGAGGGGAATCACGCCGGATCAGGCACAAGCCGGCTCAGCAGATTCCAGGCTGGATGCCAGGCTGGATGCCAGACAGGTCCAGCAAATGGGCCAGTTCGGCGGGATCGGGCCCGGGCCGATCGCAGAATGGCAGGCGACCCCAACAAGGTATCGGCAGGCGCTGCCGCAGCAGCGTGAAGTTGTCGTCCGCGCGCGCCATGTGCGGATCGATGTCGTTGCCGATCCATCCGGCCAGCTGCAAACCATCGGCAGCGATCGCACGCGCAGTCAGGCGCGCGTGATTGATGCAACCCAGGCGCAGGCCGACGACCATCACCACCGGCAGTTTCAGCGCGCGCACCAGGTCGGCCTGGTCGACCGTGGCCGACAACGGCGCAGCCCAGCCACCCACACCTTCCACGACGACGGCATCGGCCATCGCCGCCAGCCGCGCGTGCGCATCGAGGATCGGTTCCAGTCGCACCGTCACGCCGGCATCGGCGGCGGCCAGTTCCGGCGCCAGCGGCTGCAACAGTGCATAGGGGTTTACGTCGTCGTAGTCCGGCCGCGGCGCACTGGCCGCCTGCAGCAGCAACGCATCCTCGTTGCGCAGGCCATCGCAGGTGACCTCGCAGCCGCTCGCCAGCGGCTTCATCCCGACCGCGCGCAGGCCGCGCCCGCGCAATGCGTGCAGCAAGGTCGCGCTGGCCAGGGACTTGCCGATGCCGGTATCGGTGCCGGTAATGAACCAGCCCGCGCATTCATGGGACGTGGCGTCGCTCATGGCCGGCACCCGGGCCTGACATGCACGCTGGTAGACTGCGGGAAAGAGGCGCTTATGTTCACCAGCGAAAGTCTAAGCGGGCCCAAGCCCGAACAGTACGCACAGTTGCTCGAGCAGGCGCGCGCCCTCGTGCATGGCGAGCGCGACCGTGTCGCCAATGCCGCGAACCTTTCGGCGCTGGTCTACAACTCGCTGCCGGGCCTGAACTGGGTCGGTTTCTACCTCTATGACGGCACCGAACTGGTGGTCGGCCCCTTCCAGGGCTTGCCCGCCTGCATCCGGATTCCGCTCGACAAGGGGGTGTGCGGGGCTGCCGCGACCACCCGCCAGACCCAGCGGATCGCCGACGTCCACGCCTTCCCTGGCCACATTGCGTGCGATTCTGCGTCTAACTCCGAACTGGTCGTGCCACTTGTGGGGGGGGATGGCCAGCTGATCGGCGTGTTCGATCTGGACAGCCCGCACTTCGACCGCTTCGACGCCGACGACCAGCGCGGCCTGGAGGCGATTGCCCAGGCCTTCGTGGAGTCGCTGGCATGAATACCGCAAAAAACGCCGCAAACAGCACCGACAAGATGCGCAACATCGGGCCCAAGTCCGCGGCCTGGCTGCGCCAGGTGGGATTGCGCACGCGCGAGGACCTGGCCGGAGTGGGCACGGTGGAGGCGTTCATGCGGGTCAAGCGCGCCGGCTTCAAACCGACCTTGAACCTGCTGTACGCCATCGAGGGCGCGCTGCAGGACTGCCATTGGCAGGAAGTCTCCGACGAACGCCGCGCCGAGCTGATTGCCGCCACCGAAGCCGCAATCGCCCTGCTGCCGCCACCGCGCTACCGCCCACCGGCGGGACCGGTGACCACGACCCAGATCGCCGAAGAGACGATGGAGATGCCGTCGCTGCTGGACGAGCCCGCCGAGCGGGATTGACGCGAGCAACGCCCCTGGATCCCCGCCTTCGCGGGGATGACATCAGATCGAAGACCGGGCAACGCGCCGAAGCAATCCCCGGCCCGGCGGACGCCGCCCATGCGAAGCCCCCGCATCACGAGAGGCCATTTGGGCAGCGGGGAACATATCGCGTAGACTGCGCCCGCTTCGAGGTGACCCGGCGGCGTCTGCCGGCGGGTTGAAACGGGAAGCCGGTGACGTCCCCGCAGGGATCATTCCGGCACTGCCCCCGCAACGGTAAGCGAGTACAAGCGCTGCATCCGCCACTGTGCATGACACGGGAAGGCGCGGCGCCGGAGAGCACATGCCTCCACTCGCGAGTCCGGAGACCGGCCTGGAAGCAGGGTCACGCGCCTGTACATGACAGTACGGACGGGCCCACCCCTGGTTGCGATGCGGAGGGCATCGCGGCGGCGACGTTGGCGCCGTGCGCCCACACCGCAGCCCCGTGCACTCTCCTCGCGACTTCCCCAGTTGCCCGTCACGGCACGAGCCGTGCGTTGGAGAAATATCGATGCAATTGCGTACCCCGATGTCGATGGCCGTGCACCTCGCTGTCGCGTGCCTGTTCGCCGCGCCCGCGCTCGCCCAGGCGCAGGACACCGCCGGCGCCACCGACCTGGACCAGGTCATCGTCACCGCCAACCGCACCGCGGTCAGCGTCAACGACGCACTGGCGCCGGTGGAAGTCATCGACGCCGAACAGATCCGCGCCAGCCAGGCGCGCTCGCTGCCCGACCTGCTGCGCGGTCGCGCCGGCATCTCGATGTCGAACCAGGGCGGCGACGGCAAGCTGACCACGCTGTTCCTGCGCGGCGCCGAATCCGACCACGTGCTGGTGCTTGTCGACGGTATCCGAGTCGGCTCGGCCACCTCCGGCCTGACCGCGTTCCAGGACCTGCCGATCGAGATGATCGACCGCGTCGAGATCGTCCGTGGCCCGCGCTCGAGCCTGTACGGCGCCGACGCCATCGGCGGCGTGATCCAGGTGTTCACCCGCCGCGACAAGCATGCATTCGCCCCGCGCGTGCGCTTCGACGGCGGCAGCAACGACACCCTCGGCTATGGCGTCGGCTTCGGCGGAGGCAATGACCGTGGCTGGTTCGGCGCCGACTACCAGCACACGCGCACCAGCGGCATCAACGCCTGCAACGGCTTCTTCGACCCGGCCACGTTCGACGGCGCCGGTTGCTTCATCGCCCTCGACTCCCAGCCCGACCGCGACGGCTACGAGAAGGACGCCCTGTCGCTGCGCGGTGGAATCAACCTCGGCGAGCAGTGGACGCTGGAAGGCCATGCCCTGCGCAACGAAGGCGACAACGAGTTCGACGGCGACTTCACCGACCGCGCCGAAACCGTGCAGCAGGTCATCGGCGGCAAGGTGCGCTGGCACCCGTCCGACCGCGTCGATGTGCACCTGACCGCCGGCCGCAACGTCGACTCGTCCGACAACTTCCTCGGCGACACCTACCTCGATTTCTTCAGCACCCACCGTGACAGCGCCACGCTGCAGGGCGACTTCGGCCTCGCCGCCAACCAGCTCGTCAGCGTCGGCCTGGACTGGCTCAACGACAGCGTCGAGAGCACCACGCGCTACGACGAGGACGAGCGCGACAACAAGGCAGCCTTCGTGCAGTACCAGGGCAAGTTCGGCGCGCAGTCGCTGGAGGCCAGCGTGCGCCACGACGACAACGAGCAGTTCGGTGGCCACACCACCGGCGGCGCGGCATGGGGCCTGGTGTTCGCCGACAGCTGGCGCGTCACCGCTGGCTACGGCAGTGCGTTCAAGGCGCCGACGTTCAACGAGTTGTACTACCCGTTCTTCGGCAACCCCAACCTGCGCCCGGAAGATTCGGAGACCTGGGAGCTTGGCGTGGCCTATCTGGGTAACGGTTTCAACGTGCACCTCGATACGTTCAGCACCGACGTCGACGACCTGATCGCGTTCGATGCGGCCATCAATCTGCCCAACAATGTCGAGAAGGCGCGCATGCAGGGTGCGGAGCTGTCGGCCGACACGGCGCTCGCGGACTGGACGATCAATGGTGCGATCAGTTTCCTCGACACCGAGAATCGTCGTGGGTTCTATGAGGGCAACGATCTGGCCCGCCGCGCCAAGAACAGTGCTCGCCTGGATGTCGATCGCGCTTTTGGTGATTTCCGTGTTGGCCTGACTGCGGTGGGCGAAGGTTCGCGCTACGACGATGTCGCCAATACGCGTCGTCTCGGCGGCTACGGCACGCTCGATCTGCGCGCCGAGTACGCGCTTACCCGCGATCTGACGCTGCAGGCACGGGTGGCCAACGTGTTCGACCGTGATTACGAGACGGTGGCGTTCTACAACCAGCCGGGTCGGGAGTGGTTCCTGACGCTGCGCTATGCGCCGATGGACTGAGGCGGCGCTGTGGTGATGTGATTGAAGGGCCCGGCGATGTCGGGCCTTTCTTTTTGGCGGTCGAAAGAGAACAGTTGCGTCAGCGGATGACGTTGGCGCTTGATCGCGGCGCGGATCAGGTCTCGACCGACCATCGAGTAGGTGATGCCGTTTCCACCGTAGGCCATCGCGAACAGGACGCGTGGGCCCCATTGCGGGTGCGGGCCCATGAAGGGCAGGCCGTCCTTGGTCTCGGCGAAGGTGCCGGCCCAGGAGAAGGCAGGAATCAATGGCTGCAGATGTGGAAGCAGGGCGGCGAGTTTCTCCATCAGCTTGCGTGACTTCTTGCCCAGCCGGCTGTCCCGCCGGGCCGGGATGTCGACGGCGTCGTCCTCGCCGCCCACGATCACGCGGTAGTCGGGCGTGGTGCGCAGGTAGAGATACGGTCTGGCGGTTTCCCACATGACGGTGCGTCGGAGCGGCTCCAGCACCGATGGATCGAAGGGGTCCGAGATGAATGCATAGCTGCTGCGGTTGCTGGCGTAACGTCGCTTGAGCCAGTTCTGGGAAGCGTAGCCGGCGGCGATGACGACGTGCCCGGCGCGAACGCGCTGGCCGCCTGCGGTGATCAGCTCGACCTTGCGGGCGGAAGGGATGACCGCTTCCACGCAGGTGCGATCGAACACCTGCGCGCCCTCGCCCTGCAGCGCGCGGAACAATCGAAGCGTCAGCCGGTACGGGTCGATGCTGGCTGCCGGCGTGCTGACTATCGCCGCCGGCGCGCGGAAGCCATGACGCTCCTGCAGTTCGTCCGGTCCGAGCCATTCGACGTCGAACCCGTGCCCGGCACGAAGTTCGAACTCGTCGCGAAGCGCTCGCGCGTGCCAGGCACGGCTGGCGTAGTACACGCTCTTCACGCGCTGGAAGCCGACATCGCGGATCCGGCGCGACAATGCTTCCAGGCCGCAGATGGTTTCGGCGCAGGCCCGGTACGACTTGAGCGCTTCGTCCATTCCGTACTGGCGGGCCAGGTCGCCCAGGGTCACATCGCTCTCGTACTGCAGCAGCGCGGTGCTTGCCGCGGTGCTGCCCCAGCCGATGTCGCGCTGCTCGAGGACGACCACCTCGTGTCCGTCCTCGACCAGGGCATCGGCGATCAGGGCGGCGGTGATGCCGCCGCCGATGATCGCCACGTCACAACGGATGTCGGCCTGCAGGCGCGGAAATGCATGCATCAGGCCGCTGTTGACGGCCCAGTACGGGTATCCGCTCTTGAGGTCCAATCAGTGCTTCTTCGGCATCGATTCGCGCGCCTTCTCGGCACGCGCCGCGCCAATGGCGGTCTCGACCTGCTTGACCTCTTCCGGCGGCGGCAGCACCGCGGGGATGCCGAGCGACTGCAGCCACAACTCCCGGCTCCAGCCCTTGGTGTGGTACAGATGGTGGTCTTCGTCTTTCTCCACGGCCTCGTATGCCTGCTTGAGCACGCTCGCCAGGTTGCCGGTGGTGTGTTCGGCGATCTGTCCGATCAGCTCCCAGTTGTGGTGATCCTTGGTTTCGGCCAGCACCACGCATTCGGTCGCCACCAGTTCGGCCGCGGTGGGGGTGCCGTTCTTGCGCGCCATGGCCATCGCCTCGACCAGCGACTTGCCGATGTGGCCGACAACCTCGCGACCGGGCGTCTTTGTATCTGGATCCAGGCCCAGGGCTTCGAAGACGCTGAGCAGGACCTTGCGATGGGTCTTGGTCTCGGACAGGTATCCCTGCCATTCCTCGCGCAGGTCTTCGTTGACCGCGCAGGCGATGGCGGTTTCGTAGATCTGGATGCCGCCCAGCTCGGTCTCCAGCGCCTGAAACAGCAGTTCGTTGACCTGGTCCTGTTCGATCGTTGCTTTCCTGGCCATTGCCGGGACTCCACTGACTGATTTGAAGGAGACCCACGTGTAGACACCGCGGCGTTAACCGGACGTGGAAAATTCGGTGGGCGCCTTCGACATCCGCCCATCCGTCGAAGTGAACGGCGTCGTCACGAATGCGACTGGAAGCGTTCGCTGTGCGCACGGAAGGGTCCGCATTGACACCGTCGCCAGCCGCGGGAAAGTATGTGGCGGGGAAGCAGTCCGGGCCGCCAGGCCCGCGCATCAGGGCGAGGCGAATGAATCCATCCGTTGCAGAGCTGGTTGGGCAGTACGATCCGACGTTGCCGCTGGAAGAGGCCTCGACCATTCCGGCGTCGTGGTACGTCGATGAGCGCATCAGCGAGCGCGAGCGGCGTACCACGTTCTCGCGCTCCTGGCAGATGGCCGCGCGCCTGGACCAGTTGCGCGAACCCGGCCAGTACGTCACCTGCGAGATCGCGGGCGAACCCATCCTGGTCGTGCGCGGCAGCGACGGCGAGCTGCGCGGTTTCTTCAATGTCTGCCGCCACCATGCCGCGGCGGTGATGACCGAGCCTTCCGGCTGCGCGCAGAACCTGCGCTGCCCGTACCACGGCTGGACCTACACGCTGGAGGGCGCGCTCAAGGGCACGCCGAGCTTCAACAGCGAATGCCACTTCGACCGCTCGCAGCATGGTCTGGCGCCTGTCGCCACCGCGGTCTGGGAGAACTGGGTGTTCGTGCTGCTGGATGCGCAGGGGCCAAGCCTGGAGGAGTTCCTCGGTGCCGACCTGATCGCGCAGATCCGCCCACTGCAGCTGTCGAAGCTGCATTTCTTCGAACGCCGCCATTACCTGTTCGACTGCAACTGGAAGGTGTTCGTCGACAATTACCTCGATGGCGGCTACCACGTCCCGCACCTGCACAAGGGCCTGGACAGCGTGCTGGACTACAAGAACTACACCATCGAAAACGGCGGCCGCTTCTGCCTGCAGTCCAGTCCACTGACCACGGCCAAGGCGCAGGAGGACTACGCCGCCGTGCGCAAGGGCGATCGCGCGCTCTACTACTGGATGCACCCGAACCTGATGATCAACTGGTACGAGGGCATGATGGACACCAACCTCGTGCTGCCGCTGGGCGTGGACAAGACCGAGGTGATCTTCGACTTCTGGTTCGACGATGTGTCCGAGGCGGCCCATGCGCGCAATCGCGCCAGTGTCGATGTTGGCCAGCAGATCCAGGACGAGGACATGGCGATCTGCAAGTCGGTGCAGCGCGGGTTGCACTCGCGCGCGTATTCGACCGGACGGCTGTCGGTGCGGCGCGAAGCCGGTGAGCATCTGTTCCATCGGTTGCTGCATGAGGATCTGAGCGCGGGCGACTGAACCCTCACAGGAGCAAAGTCGCCGGGTCCCCGCCTTCGCGGGGATGACGGGCCGCTACTATTGCGGAAATGGCGGCCGCTCCTGCACCGGCTGCAACCGCACCCGTTGTTCTTGGCGCAGCCACGATGCGGCAAACCCGAGCCACAGCAGGATCATCGAGATCACGGTCTTCTGTCGCAGACCTTCCGGCAGGCCGTGCCACAACGCATAGATCCACAGTGCGATGAAGGTCGCCACGGCCCACGGCAGCGCCCATGCCACGTGGACGCGCCAGGCCTGGTCGTAGTGGAAGCGCCAGGACTGCACCATCATCGCCAGCGTCACGCACAGGAACGTGGTCAGCGCGGCGATCCGGTGCAACTGGTTTTCCTGGCCATGGTCCAGGCCCGGGAGGTCGGTTTCGGAGATCGCGGTCACCGCCAGCGCCACGCCGGCCACGGTCAGCAGGAACACCGGCACCGCGCTGCGCGCCTGCGGCTGCAGGTTCCGGTACAGGCCTGCGCCGAGCAGGACCAGGGCCGCGCTCAGCGTGTAATAGGCCATCCGCAGCCAGCCGCCGTAGGGTCCCTTGAGGTAGGCGCTGAGCGGATCGTGGCGCCAGTCCAGGTCGGTGCGCAGCCACTGCAGCACGAGGCAGGTTGCCAGGAACACCAGCACGGCGACAAGGCAGATCAGCCCCGAGCGGTGCCGCACCACGCCGTCGAGGAAGCCGCTTCGCGCCAGCTTCCCCTGGACTGCCGCACCGACGGAGACCGGCGCCTTCATGACTGTGCCAACGAGGCGGCCGCGGCGTCGCGGCCACCTGCGACTTTACGCGCCTGGCTTGACCTTCAACACCGCCTGCGCGGCATTGCGTCCGGCCGCGCCGCTGATGCCGCCGCCGCCATGGCTGCCGCTGCCGCACAGGTAGAGGCCATCGACCGGCGTGGCATGGTTCGACCAGCCCGGCAGCGGGCGCATGAAGAACATCTGGTCGAGGATGAGCTGGCCATGGTTGAGGTCGCCCTCGCTCAGGCCGTATTGCTGCTCCAGGTCGGCCGGCGTGATCGTGCGCACTTCGCGGATCGAAGCCTCCAGCGCCGGGAAGTGCTCGGCCACGGTGGCGATCGCGGTGCGCGCGATGGTCTCGCGGGCTTCGTCCCAGCCGATGCCGCGCAGCTTGTACGGCGCGGATTGCACGTGGATCGAGACGACCTTGCCGGCCGTGGTGACTTCCAGGTACGGATGCGCCGAGAGCTCGCCGTACTTGGCCGCGTCGTAGGCGCGCTCGAGGAACTTCAGGGTCGGCGCCACGGCCAGCGTGCCTGATGGCAGGCTGTGGTTGCCGTTGGTCAGCAGGTGCACCTTGGCGACGGCGCCGCGCATCTTGATCGACTGCACCTGCCAGACGAAGTCCGGCGGCAGTTCCGGCGCGCCGACCAGGCCCAGCAGCGTGCGGCGCGGGTCGGCGGCCGACAGCACCGTGGTCGCGGCGATCTCTTCGCCATTGGCCAGTCGCACGCCGGACACGCGCAGCGAGTCGACCAGGATGCGGTCGACGCCGGTACCGGTGCGCAGTTCGCCACCGGCCGCCTTCAACGCAGCCACCAGCGCTTCGGCAACCTTGCCGCTGCCGCCGGCCACCTGGCGATGGGCAAGGCCGCCGCGGTTGAGCCAGTTGTGCATCAGCGTGTAGCCGGTGCCGGCCGACATCGAACCGAGCGTGTGGCCGTGGATGCCGACGGCGGCGATAGCGGACTTGAGCTGCTCCGACTCGAACCACTCTTCGGTGAACTCCACCGTCGACATCGACATCGCCCGGATCACCCGGAACATGTCGCGGCCGCCGAGGCGGCGCAGCGTCCAGGCCAGCTTCGCCAGCGGCCAGCCCTCGGCCATGCCGACGTGCGGCAGGCGCGGCATCGGCGTGCGGTAGGCGGCATCGAGGAAGGCCGCGGCGCGGTCCATGAAGGCGACGAACTCGGGCCAGCGCGCGGCATCGGCGGCGGAGAACTGGCGGATCGATTCGAGCGTCGCGGTGTCGCCGGGCGCGGTCGACAGGTGCAGGCGCTTGCCATCGGCGAGCAGCGACACGTACGGCGCGGCCGCCTCATGACTCACGCCGTGCTTGCCCAGGCCGAGGTCGCTGACGATGTCGGGCCGCAGCTGCGCGCCGGCGTGCAATGGGTCGAACGCGCTGTCGCCGATCGTGTCGGCGGCCAGCTGCCCGCCGGCGGTCTCGCGCTGTTCGAGCACCAGCACTTTCTTGCCGGCCTTGGCCAGGTAGGTCGCCGCGACCAGACCGTTGTGGCCGGCGCCGACGATGAGGATGTCGTATCGCTGTTTCGTCATGTTGATCGCCATCGCGCTCACTTCCAGTCCTTCAGTACTTCCTGCGCCGCCATCTTGCCGGCCGCGCCCATGACGCCACCGCCCGGGTGCGCGCCGGACGCACCGAAGTAGTAGCCCGGCAGCGGCGTGCGGAAGTCGGCCCACTGCGGCGCCGGGCGAAGGAAGAACAGCTGGTGCAGCAGAAGCTCGCCGTGGAAGATGTTGCCGCCGGTGATGCCGGCGATCTGTTCGATGTCCTTGGGCGTGATCACCTGCTTGCCGACGATCTTGCTGCGGATGTCCGGGGCGTAGCGCTCCAGCGTTGAGATCACGGTCTCGCCGAACGCGTCGCGCTTGGCATCGTCCCAGCCGCCCTCGATGTCGTAGGGCGCGTACTGCACGAAGCACGAGGCGACGTGGTGGCCAGGAGGCGCCATGTCGCGGTCGATCATCGACGGGAAGATCATGTCGATGTACGGCTGCTTGGCGAACTGGCCGTACTTGGCCTCGTCGTAGGCGCGCTCGATGTACTCCATGCTCGGGCTGATCGACACCGCGCCGCGGTGCAGCGGGCCTTCGCCGGGCAGGCAGGTGAAATCGGGCAATCCGCTGAAGGCGATGTTGACCTTGCCCGAGGAGCCGCGGACGCGGAAGTTCCTGATCTGCTGCACGAATTCGTCGGGCAGGTGCTTGCCTTCGACGAACTGCAGGAAGCTGCGCTTCGGGTCGGCTGCGGAAATGACGACCTTGGCGCGCAGTTCGTCGCCGTTGGCCAGGGCGACGCCCGAGGCGCGACCACCGCGTACGACGACCTGCTCGACCGCGGCGTTGGTGCGGATCTCCACGCCCAGCGCGCGCGCCGAGCTGGCGATCGCCTGGGTGACGCCACCGTTGCCGTTCTTGCAGAAGCCCCAGGCGCGGAAGGCGCCGTCGATCTCGCCCATGTAGTGGTGCAGCAGCACGTAGGCGGTGCCCGGTGAATGCGGGCCGAGGAACGTGCCGATGATGCCGCTGGCGGACTTGGTGCCCTTGAGCGGATCGAACTCGAACCAGTCGTTGAGCAGGTCGGCCGCCGACTGGGTGAGCAGCTTGGCGATCTGATAGAGCTCTTTTTCCGACAGGCTCTTGCCGTACTGGCCAAGCTTGAGCAGGCCCTTGAGGTCGCGCAGGCTCAGCGACGACGGATCGGGCGGCACCAGGCCGATGATCGGCTTGATCGCCTTGGCGGCGCGCGCCATCACCCGACCGTACTCGTCGGAGGCTTCGGCATCGCGCGGTGAATGGCGGTAGAGCTCCTGGCGGGTGAGATCGTGATCGTCCCACGCAGCCAGGTAGTCGCCGTTGTCCATCGGCGTGACTGTGCTCGGCAGCGGCAGGATCTTCAGGCCGTGCCTGGGCAACTCGAGGTCGCGGATGATCTCCGGCCGCAGCAGGCTGACGACGTAGGAGAACTGGCTGAAGCGATAGCCGGGGAACGGTTCGGCAGTCACCGCGGCGCCGCCGACGACTTCGCGGCGTTCGAGAACGGCCACCTTCTTGCCCGCGCGCGCCAGGTAGGCGGCGGCGATCAGGCCGTTGTGGCCGGCGCCGATGACGACGGCGTCGTACTGGTTGGTCATCACTTCTTCTTCCACTCCGGCTCGTAGAACGGCAGCTTCACCACCTTGCCCGGCGCCTGCAGGCGCTTGTGCTCGACGGTGACTTCCATGGTCAATGCGGTTCCCGGCTCGTAGTACGGGCGCTGCAGGTGCACCAGCGCGATGTACTTCTTCAGCACCGGCGACCAGGTGCTCGTGGAGGCGTAGCCCACTTGCTTGTCACCCTGCATCATCGGCAGGCTGTCGCGCACCGCCATCGCGGGAATCTGCGGCGGCAGGCCGACGCGGGCGAACAGCGGCTCCATCTTTTCCCAGTCGACCTCGAAACCGACCAGCTTCCACGCAGAGCCTTCGCGCTTCTCGCGCTCGAGCGCGCGGCGGCCGACGAAGTAGCCGGGCTTGTCCAGTTGCACCGCCCAGTCCAGTCCCATCTCCAGCGGCGTCGACTTCTGCCCTTCGATCCAGGCGTGGTTGGCGGCGGTGTAATCGACATCGATCATGAACAAGCCGGCTTCCACGCGCGCCATGTCCATCGCGAGAATTCCGCACGGGACGATGCCGTAATCGGCGCCGGCTTCCATCAGCGCGTCCCACACGTGCAGCGCGTCGGCCTTGTCGATCCAGATCTCGTAGCCGAGGTCGCCGGTGTAGCCGGTGCGCGAAATGGTGACCGGCTTGCCGGCCAGCGTGTTCGCCATCACCTTGAAGTACTTGAGCTTGTCGAGCGTCTTGGCGCAGCAGCGGTTGAGCACCGCGCGTGATTTCGGTCCCTGCAGGCTCAGTGCCGCAACCAGTTCGGTGACCTCGGTGATCGTCACGTCCATGCCGACGGCGTTCATCGACAGCCAGCGCAGCGACGGCTCGGCCGAAGTCAGGCGGAAGGTGTCTTCGGCCAGGCGCGAGATCGTGCCGTCGTCGAGCAGCTTGCCCTCCTCGTCGCACCAGCCGGTGTAGCCCACCTGCCCCACCGCCATCTTCTGCACGTCGCGCGGGGTCAGCTTGTGCAGCAGGCGGGCGGCGTCGGGGCCGGTGATGATGTATTTCATCAGCGGCGAGACGTCGATCGCGGCGACGCCGTCGCGGATCGCCCAGTACTCGCGGTCCAGGTGCAGGTCGTACGAGCCGGCAACGATGTGCCCGGCCCAGCGCCGCCAGTTCTGCGGCAGGCACAGGCGCGAGGTGCGCTCGTGGAAGGGCGTGCGTTTGAGTTCCAGCATGGGAGTCCTGCGTGCGTGGCGCTATGTGTTGCGGGTGGTCCGGAAGGCGGTGGTGCGGACGGTGCTGCGGACGGCTAGGGTTTCGCGGCCGGCGGCAGCAGCGGGCTGACCCGGCCATTGCGCAGACGCAGCAATGCGTACACCGGCAATCCGGCGGCCGCCAGTACGATAGCCCAGCCGAACGGTTCGCTGCCAAGGCCGATGAAGGCGAACGTCACATACCCCAGGCCCGGCACCGCGAGCACCAGCATGTCGCTGTTGGCCGGCCGCTGGCCGCGGCGCCACAGCACCAGCAGCGCCAGCGCGCAGCACAGGTACAGCGGCAGGTTGGCGGCGGTGACGACCGTGGTGATGAAGGTGAAGCCCTGCACCAGCGACTTGCTGTAGTTCATCAGGATCATCGCGCTGGCGAGGGCACCGGTCGCGACCAGCGCCAGCGCCGGCGCGCCGAAGCGGTTGCTTCGCGAGAACGACGCCGGCAGGCCGCCGTTGCAGGCGATGGTGCGGGTCAGCTCGCCGACCAGCAGCACCCAGCCGTTCAACGCACCCAGGCCGCTGATGACCACGAACAGCGACAGGGCGCGGCCGTAGCCGCCGCCGACCAGCCGATCGAGCAGATCAGAGAACGGCGCCTTCGATTGCGCCAGCTCCGCCGCCGGGATCAGCAGCAGCGGCACGGACGAGACGACGAGGTAGATCACAGCCGTGATCATCGTGCCGACCATGGTCGCGCGCGGGATGGTCCAGCCCGGGTCGCGCACGCGGTCGGCCGGCACCGCCGCCGATTCGAAACCGAGCATCGCGAACAGGGCAATAGTCGACGCCGCCATCAGTGGCGCCAGGCTGACCGGTTCGGTCGGCAGGTTTTCGGTGTAGCTCGATGGGTGCGTCAGCAGCAGCCAGATGCCGAGCCCGGCCACCGACAGCATCGGCAACAGCTTCAGCACGGTGGTCACGATCTGCACGCGCCCGCCGGCGCGCACGCCGAGCAGGTTGATGAGCACGAACAACCACAACAGCGACACCGCCTGCACCGCAGCGGGCACCTCGCGCAGCGCCGGGAACAGGGTGTCGAGGTAGCCGACCACGCCTATGGCGATGGCGGCATTGGTGATCCACGTCGCGATCCAGTACGACCACATCGCCACGAACGCGGGGATCTCGCCGAGCGTGCCGCGGATATAGCCGTAGGGGCCGTCGGCCGAAGGCATGTCGCGCGCGAGCCGCGCGAACACGCGTGCCATGGCCAGGCAGCCGAACACGGTGATGACCCAGCCCAGCATCGCGCTGTAGCCATACGGCGCCAGCGACGCGGGCAACAGGAAGATGCCGATGCCGATGGTGTTGCCGACCACCAGTGCCGTGCACATCCAGAAGCCGAGCTTGCGCTCCGGCCGTGTGTCGCAGTGTTGCGTGTTGCCAGCCTCGTTGACGCGCGGGTCCTGCATGCCTTGCCACCCCTGTTCAGTTGGTACTGCGGTGCGCGTCCTGCGAATTGTGTCGCCAGCTTTCAAACCACTATGTATTCGATCCCCATCATGGACTTCAATGGGATCGCGTGCAGCGTTGCTCCGGTGCGGCACAGATCAGCCGGCCCTGGGCGACCACGGCCTCGACCTGGCGCAGCACTTCGACGTCGGTCAACGGATCGCCGGCGACCGCGATCAGGTCGGCGGACTTGCCCACGGCGACTGAGCCCAACTCCTTCTCGCGCCCGAGCGACGTGGCGGCGCTGATGGTGGCCGAACTGATCGCCTGCATCGGCGTCTGCCCGTTTCGCACCATGTAGGCGAACTGGCGCGCATTCTGGCCGTGCGGGTAGACGCCGCTGTCGGTGCCGAAGCCGATGCGCACGCCCGCCTTCACCGCCTTGCGGAAACCGTCGCGCTGGGTCTGGGTGGTTTCGGTGTTCTTGCGCAGGATCTCTTCGGGCCAGCCGTCGCGGCGGCCGATCTCCTCGATGTAGTCGCCGTTGTAGACGTCGGCGACCAGCCAGGTACCGTGCTTCTTCATCAGCGCGATGCCCTCGTCGTCGAGGTAGGAGCCGTGTTCGATCGAACGCACGCCGGCGCGGACGGCGCGCTTGATGCCCTCGGCGCCGTGTGCGTGGGCGACCACGAAGGTGCCGTGCAACGCCGCCTCCTCGACCGCGGCATGGATCTCGGCCTCGCTGTACTCCGGTGCGCCCGGCTCGGTGCCGCTGGCGAGCACCGCACCGGTGGCGATGATCTTGATGAAGTCGGCGCCGCCGGCGATCAGTTCGCGCACGCGCTGGCGGATCTCGGCCTCGGAATTGGCGACGCCGCGGCGCATGTCGGCGGGGACCTGGACGTCCGGCGCCAGTCCGGTGACTTCGCCGCCGCCGCCGCTGACGGTGACGTAGGTGCCGGCCACGAACATGCGCGGGCCTTCGACGATGCCCTCGTTGATGGCGTTGCGCAGGGCGACGTCGGTGAAGGCGCGGTAGGTGCCGACATCGCGCACGGTGGTGAAGCCGGCGCGGAGGGTATCGCGGGCGTTGCGCACGCCAATCAGGGCGTCGCGCGCGGAGGTGCTCATCAGCGGCGCGGCGACGTTGTCGGACTGGATGTCGCCGACCAGGTGGGTGTGCAGGTCGATCAGGCCCGGCAGCACCGTGTAGGCCGACCAGTCGAGGACACGGGCGTCGCCGACGGCGGCAGCCGAGAACGGCTCGACGCGGGTGATGCGTTGGCCTTCGATGCGGATCGCCTGATCGCTGAGCACGCGACCGTTGTCGACGTCGACCAGGTGACCGGCACGGACCACGATGGCCTGGGCGGCGACGCTCTGGGCAGGCGGCGCAGCCATGCCCGCCCCGGACAGGACGGCAGTCAGGACGGCGGCAAGCGCTTTCAGGGGAAGCTTTGTCATCGATTCGGGCCAGTGGCAGTCGGATGGAAGATCGGGTTCACTTCGGCGCCTGCGTCGGGCCCAGGCGGCCGTAGCGCTTGAGCAGCTTCAGCAGCGGCCCGTGCGGAATCGCGTTGGCATAGCGTCCGCCTTCGCCGCGCATGTCGCGTGCGGCGATCATGGCGTTGACGATGGCTTCTTCGGTGGCCTGCACCGTCGCCTCGAACAGGCCGTCGACGTTGTCGTTGCCCAGATACCTGGCTTCGTGCAGCGCACCTTCGCCGGCGCCAGTGGCATTGGCGGTCGAGAAGGCGAGGAAGAGGTCACCGGATCCGTTGCCGGCATAGCTGCCCATCCGCGCCAGGCCCATGCCAGCGCGTTTGGCTATTCGCCTGAGCTGGTGCGGCAGGAGCGGTGCGTCGGTGGCGATCACGATCACGATCGAGCCGGTGTCGCCGGTGATTGCCGCGTCGGTGTAGACGCGATCGTCGCGCAGGAACTGCCCGACCGGCACGCCGGCGATGCGCAGCGGATCGCGCACGCCGTAGTTGGCCTGCACCAGCACGCCGACGGTGTAGTCCAGTCCGTCGCCACTGACGCGGCGCGAGGCCGTGCCGACGCCGCACTTGAACTCGTGGCAGATCATGCCGGTGCCGCCGCCGACATTGCCTTCGGCGACCGGGCCATTGCGGGCGCCGGCCAGCGCCTGGGCGACGTGTTCTGGCTTGACGTGGAAACCGTTGATGTCGTTGAGGTGGCCATCCCAGGTTTCGGCCACCACCGGCAGCGACCACCAGTAGCCGCTGGCATCGGCGCCGCCAGCCTTGACGCGTTCGGCAATCACGGCATCGCGAACCACGCCGACGCTGTGGGTGTTGGTCAGCATCACCGGGCCTTCGAGCATCCCGGACTCGTCGATCCAGGCCGTGCCGGTCATCTCGCCATTGCCGTTGAGCGCGAACCAGCCGCCGAACACCGGCGTGTCGAGGCTGGCCTTGCCGCGCGGCAGGATCGCAGTGACGCCGGTACGCACCTTGTGGCCGTCGGCCAGGTCCTCGATCAGCGTCACCTGGCCGACCGTGACACCGGCGACATCGGTGATCGCATTGAGCGCGCCCGGCGTGCCCTCGAACGGGATGCCGAGATCGCGGGCACGGGGTTCCGCCGCGTGTGCCGCGGCGCAGGCCGCGCACAACGCCAGCGACAACAGCAAGATCTGCTTGCGCATCATGGAGCGTCCTTCAGGTAACGGTCGTACCACGCCAGGTTGCGGGTCAGGCGATCGGTCAGGTAGCTCGGCACGCTGAGCTGGTGGTTCTCGCCCGGATAGACCACCAGCTGCGTGGGCACGTTGCGGGAGCGCAGCGCCTGGTACATCTGCTCGGCGCCCAGGCACGGCACGTTGAAGTCGGCTTCGCCGCACTGGAACATCGTCGGCGTGGTGATGCGGTCGGCGTGCAGGAACGGATAACTGGCGCGGTCGTACTGTTCGCGGTTCTGCCAAGGCGTGCCCAGCTCCAGCGCGTACTCGCGCACGTACTGGTCGTGGCCGTACATCGCGTACATGTTGGACGCGCCGGCGCCGCTGATGGCGGCCTTGAAGCGGGTTTCGCGGGCGATCACCGCATTGGTCAGGATGCCACCGTAGCTCCAGCCGCCCACGCCCAGGCGTTCGGGATCGGCCACGCCCATGGCCACGACATGCTCGACACCGGCGACGACATCGCGGACGTCGACGTTGCCCCAGTCGGCATAGATGGTGCGGGCGAAGTCGAAGCCGCGGCCGGAACTGCCGCGCGGATTGATCGCGACCACGGCGTAGCCGTTGGCCGCATACACCTGCCAGTCGGGCATGAACTCATGGCTGAACTGGTACACCGGCCCACCATGGATCCGCAGGATCGTCGGGTAGCGCTGGCCTTGCTGGTAGCCCACCGGCTTGACCAGGATGCCTTCGATCTCGACACCGTCGACCTTGAAGGCGATGGGTTCTGCCTGCGCGAGGGTGCGTTCGCGCAGGAAGGCGTTGTGATCGGTCAACTCGCGCAGGCCCTGCGGTTCCACCGCCGAGAGGCCGTAGGGATGGGTGTCGTCGCCACCGAGCACGACGACGCGGTCGTTGGCCGACACCGCAAGGTCGTAGTCGAAGCGGTTGCCGTGGCTGAGTTCGCTCAGCTCGCCGCTGTCGACGTCGATCTTCTCGACGCGGGTGACGCGGCTGCGCTCGACCAGCGCATAGACGTGGCGGCCATCTGCCGCCCAGCGCGGCTTGCTCATGCAACGGTCGATCGGAGCGGCCATGCGGGACGCGCCAGTGGCGACATCGATCACCGCCAGCTGCCACGGCGCGTAGTAGATCCACTTGTCCTCGCCGCTTTGCAGGTAGGCGATGCGGCGGCTGTCCGGACTCCACGACGGGCGCGTTTCCCAGTACGGGTCGAGGTCGGAGCCGGTGAAGGTGGTGAGCTGGCGCTCCCTGGCGCCGGCGCGCGGCTCGACCACATAGATGTCGTAGTTGAGGTGCCGGTCCGGGTCGACGCCGCGCTTGGTGACGTATGCGATCAGCTTGCCGTCGGGCGACCAGGACGGCAGCAGTTCGTCGTGGTCGCCGGTCGTGATCTGCTCGGCGCGACCGGTGGCGATGTCGACCACGTACAGATGGGTGCGATGGCCGTCCAGATAGCCGGTGCCGTCTTCCTTGAACTGGTAGCGCGTGGTGACGATCGGCGGCGGGTTCTTCGGCGCCGGCGTGCCGGCAGGGCGCTCCGGATCACGCACGATGACGGCCAGATGCCTGCCATCGGGCGACCACACGTAGTCGTCGACACCGCTGGCGAATGTCGTCACGCGTCGGCCAACGCCGCCGCTGGCAGGCATCAGCCAGACCTGGCTGATCTCTTCCTCGTCTTCGTCCTTGCTGCCGGCGCCATCCTTGCCAGTGGTTGGCTTGCGCGGCGCGGGCGCATCGGACAGGTAGGCGATCGATTTGCCGTCGGGCGACCACAGCGGCCGCGATTCGCTGTTCTCCGCGGTGTTCGTCAACTGCTTGCGCCCGCTGCCGTCGTAGCCGACACGCCACAGGTCGCTCTGGGTCATGTCCTGCGCATTGTTGACGGCCAGCACGCTGTAGACCACGGCCGCGCCGTCCGCCGACAGATCGGGCTCGGCGACGTCGGCCAGGCGGTTGTAGTCGGCGATGCTGAAGCGGGCCAGCTGCGCCGGTGGCGCGGCCTGCGCCGCCAGTGCGGTCACGGCCAGGCACAGCGCTATCCATCGGCGTGGCGTCTGCATCGATCAGTGTCCCCCGGCCTTGCCCTGGTAGATGGCCTGCGCCGCGCGCAGGTAGTCGAGCGTCGCACGTTTTTCTTCGGCGTCGTTGAAGTCGTCGCGCGCGTCTGCGGCCTCGATCACGCGGCCGAGCCAGGCCGTGAAGTAGGCCGCATCCTCGCGCGCCGGCGGCGCTCCGCCCGGCAGTTCGAGCCAGACCGGGTTGGTGGTCGCGTACGGGTACAGGTCCAGCAACTGCGCGTCAGCGCCGTCGTTCCAGGCGCGCAGCAGGATCCAGCCGCCCTGCGCCAGCTCGAGCTCGCCTTCGCCATCGAAACTGCGGCGGTCGCCGCCGAGGTCGAACTGCTTGACGACGCGGCCGTTCTGGACGAGTTCGAGGTGGTCGACCGCCACCGGCGAGCGCAAGGCGACGCGGTAGCCCGCGCGCCCGGGCGCGGTCATCGCCAGGGTATCGCCAGGCTTGCGACCCGACAACAGCAGGCCGAGCAGCGGGCCATTGCTGACGAAGCTGTGACCCCGCTTCAACGATTGCAGCAGCGCGGCATCGCCGCCGTCGCTGCCGCGCTGTTCCAGGAACACCCGGTTCAGTCCGACCGGGCCGCGCAGCGAAGCGTAGTTGGCCATCGCATCGGTGCCGGCGCCGGCCGGCAGGCGGTAACCGAGGTTCAACAACCGGTACCAGACTGCGGCGGTGGCCTTGTGGTCGCTGAAGCCGACGACTTCCAGGTAGTCGACCTTGCCGTTGGCGACATCGGCCGGCAGCTGGTGGCTGAGCACCGCATCGTGCGCAGGATCGGGCACGGTGTCGAACGGATGCACGTAGCCGACCACGCCCTGCTGCGCGTGCGCCAGGTCGGCGATAACGCCATTGTGCGGATACGGGCTTGCCATCGCGGTATGGCGGTAGGCGGCGAAGTCGGGCGTGATGTAGTGATCGCGCAGGTCGAGCAGGCCCAGGTGGCCCCAGAAACTGGTGTGGAATTCCTGCGCGTTGGCGATCCGCACCGCTCCGGTCGCATCCGACGTGCCGAAGCGGGCGATGTCGGGGATGCGCTCCTCCTTGTTGACGATCAGGTTCTCGACCACGTCGAGGTCCTCGGCGCGCGCCTGCAAGGCCAGGTGCCCGGGCGTGTTGCGGTAGTGGCCGCCGTAGTTCATGTGCACGTGCAGGTCGGCGCTACGCCAGTGGCCAAACGCGGCCGGAAGCGGCTGCGGCTGCAGGTCGGCTCGCACGGTCGTGGTGCTGCCTGCGGCCAGATCGAGCGTCCGCGACCACGGCAGGTGGGCGAAGCCGTGCTGCACCGTCACCGATGTCGCGCCGGCAGGCACGTCGAGGCTGCAGGGCGAGGCGCAGTGGAAGTAGTGGCTCTCGGTCGCCTGCACGGCACGATCGAAGCCGTCGTCGGCGTGCATCCAGGCATCCGCCGGTCCCTGCGCACGGGCATCGCTGCCCTGCACGCTGACGCGCGCCGGTACCTCGCGGCCCTGGCCATCGCGGATCCGGATCTGCAGCCGCGCCGTCGGTGCCAGCGTGCGTCGCTGCTTTGCGACTACCGCCTGGCTGGCGCCGCCGATCACGTCGATCACCGACAGCGCGGTGTTGCCCACCGCATCCTGGCCGATGTAGGCGACGCGGCGGCCGTCGGGCGACCAGCGCGCGTTGCGGCGCTCATCATCGCCGAACGTCAGCGGCAACGGCGGCGCGCCGTCGAGCGTGGTCAGCCAAAGCTGGTGCGTCTGGCGGCCGCGGTAGCCGGCGTAGAGCAGGCGCTTGCCATCGGGCGCGAGTTCCGGCCGCGCGCTCCAGCTGGTCTCCTCGCGCAGGATCCGCGTTGGCGCCTTCGGGTGCGTGCTGTCGACCGACCACAGGTCGCCGCTGCCCCAGGCGATCTCGGCATTGCCGACGAAGACGATGCGCCTGCCGTCCGGCGACCACGACGGATTGATCGCATGGTCGAACGCCGAGTAGTAGTAACGGTCGAGCGTGCTCTTGCGCTCGCCCAGCAGCGGCTTCGGGTGGTGCAGGCCGTCGCCGTCGATGTCGGCGACGAACAGGTTGAAGTGTCCCGTGCCCTGCGTGGACACCCAGGCAATGCGCTTGCCGTCGGGCGACAGGCGCGGCTCGACATTGACGGCACCGCCGCTGGTCAGCGCCTGCGCGCGGCCGCTCGCCAGGTCCAGGCGCCACAGCTCCATGCCCTTGCCGTCGTAGCGGGTGAACACGACGCTGCGTCCGTCGCGGGCGACATCGGGCTGGAAGTCGTAGCCGCCCTGCGCGTGGGTCAGCTCGACCGCCTCGCCGTCGCCGATGCGCTGGCGCCAGAGCGAGCCGGCCATGCTGTACACCAGCGACTGGCCGTCAGGCAGGAACGCCAGCGACGACGGGCCGGTGGTCAGCTGCGGCAGATAGAGTTCGCGCCAGTAGTAACTGTGCGGCAGGTCGACCTGCTTGAGCACCGGCTCGCGCCCGCTTGCGGCGGCCACGCCGACGCCGACCGCCGCCAACAGCAATGCGGCGGCGATTGACCGGTGACGGAATCGCATGCGGCTCAGC
Organism: Lysobacter sp. TAF61; assembly: GCF_052113485.1. Classification (NCBI taxonomy): domain Bacteria; kingdom Pseudomonadati; phylum Pseudomonadota; class Gammaproteobacteria; order Lysobacterales; family Lysobacteraceae; genus Lysobacter; species Lysobacter sp. TAF61. Next base: position 275,741 of record NZ_JBFRDH010000004.1, on the reverse strand, counting down.
CCTGAGTTCCGTTCAGCGCCTCGTCGAGGCTGGTGCGCAACAGCGCCACCGCCTCGTCGATCTGCGCGCGCTCGACATTCAGCGGCGGCATGAAGCGCACGGTGCTGGTGCCGCACGACAGCAGCAACAGACCGTTGTGGAAGGCGCGGGTGATGACCGCGTCGCACAGCGCGCGCGCCGGCGTGCGTGCCGGATCGGACTCGACCAGCTCCATGCCGATCATCAGGCCGCGGCCGCGGACTTCGCCGATGCAGGCGTAGTCGCGCATCAGCTCGCGCAGTTTGGAAGAGAAGTAGGCGCCCGCCTGCGCAGCGTTGTCGGCGAAACCGCCGGCGACCAGGTCGATGGTCGCATTGGCTGCCGCGCAGGCCAGCGGATTGCCGCCGTAGGTGTTGCCGTGCGCGCCGCGCTTCCACTGCGACATCAGCGACTTCGAAGCGACCATCGCCCCCACCGGCAGGCCCGAGCCCAGGCCCTTGGCCAGGGTCATGATGTCCGGCTTCACGCCCCAGTGCTCGCTTGCGAACATGCGTCCGCTGCGGCCGATGCCCGATTGCACTTCGTCGAAGATCAGCAGGATGCCGTGCTCGTCGCACAGCTCGCGCAGCCCGGCCAGGAAGCCATCGGGCGGGACGACGTAGCCGCCCTCGCCCTGGATCGGCTCGACCAGGATGCCGGCCACTTCCGCCGCCGGCACGCTGCGTTCGAACAGCATGCGGATGTAGTCGAGCACGGCCACGCCCTGGTCGGTACCGGCGAACAACGGCCGGTACGGATTGGGATACGGCACGTGGGTGACGCCCGGCATCGTCGCGAAGAAGCCCTTCTGCTGGGTGTACTTGCTGGAGGTGAACGCCAGCGAGCCCATCGAGCGACCGTGGAAGCCGCCGAGGAAGCCGATGAAGCGCGGGCGCCCGGTGACATAGCGCGCCAGCTTGATCGCCGCCTCGACCGACTCGGTGCCGGACTGGCACAGGAAGCTCATCGCCTCGCCGCCTTTCATCGGCGCGATCTTCGCCAGGCGCTCGCCCAGCCCGGTCATCTGCTCATGCCAGTAGTCGCTGGAGATGTGCAGGAACTGGTCGGCGGCGTCCTTGACCGCCTGCACGACCTGCGGATGGGCGTGGCCGGTGCTGCACACGGCGATGCCGGCGGCAAAGTCGAGGAAGCGGTTGCCGTCGACGTCCCAGACCTCGCTGCCGCGGCCGTGCGACATCACGAACGGATAGTCGCGCGGGTACGACGGCGAAATCACCTCCGCGTCGCGTGCGATCATCGCGCGCGCCTTCGGGCCGGGCAGTTCCGTTCGGATGTGATCAGTACCGCTGAGGTCGTTGCGCATGGCGGGCTCGTGGAAGGGTTGACGGGTCATGCGGTCACCTGCGGCAGCACGACCGGCCGCGCATGCGCCTCGCGGGTGCGCGCATGCAGCGCGCGCAGGATCGCCAGTTCCGACTCGCTCGGCGCGGCGATGGTCTCGACGGTCTCGGCCAGCAGCAGCGGCCAGGCCACCGCCGCCCTCGCCTCCTCGACGGTGGCGCCGGCGTACAGCGCGCTCAGCCGCAATTCGTCGCTGCGCGGGTGCGGGGTGAGGATGCCGAAGTCGGTGATCACCGCGCGCGGGCCATCGCCGGTTGCGCTGGTCCTTGCACGCGCGCCATGGCCGTCGAGATAGCCGGCGGAGGTTCGGAAATCGAGCTGCTCGACCAGGCTGCGCGGCGAAGCCTTCAGCATCACGAAGGTCTGGCGCGCATGCGCGGCGATTTCCGGCGCGCCACCGGCGCCGGGCAGACGCGTGGTCGGTGCGTCATACGGCCCGATCACCGTGCTGTTGAGGTTGCCGTAGCGGTCGACCTGGGCCGCGCCGAGGAAGCCGACGTCGACACGGCCGGCCTGCAGGTAGTGGCTGAACACCTCCGGCAGCGGCACCACGAACGAGGCAGTCTCGGCCAGTTCGCCATCGCCGATCGACAATGGCAGCACGTCCGGACGCGTGCCGATGGTGCCCGACTCGTAGATCAGCACGATGTCGGGCGCATGCGTGAACCGCGCCAGGTTGCAGGCCGCGCTGGGCAGTCCGATGCCGACGAAGCAGACGCAGCGGTTCCACAGCATGCGTGCGGCCGCCACGGTCATCCACTCATCGCGGGTGGCTTCGCTCATGCCGCCTTCGCCTGCAGGCTGGCCAGGAAGCCGGCGTGGTCATCGGTTTCCAGCACGTGTTCGCGCATCCAGTCATTGAAGGTGTCGCGGTCGCGCGCTATGGCATCCCAACGCTGGTAGAAGGCGTTGTCGCGGGTGTAGTGGCCGTGGGCATACGACGGATACGCGCCGCCCGGGCAATGCACCACCGCGTCGACGGTCCAGTGCGGCAGGACGATGCCGTTCATCGCAGGCGCCAGCTGATCGACGATCTCCTCGACCGTCACCACCACCGCACCGGCCGCGAGCGCCGCTTCGCGCTGCGCGCCGACGATGCCCTGGATGGCGACGTTGCCTTCGCGGTCGGCGCATTGCGCGTGCAGGATGGTCACGTCGGGATTGATCGCCGGCACGGCCGCCAGGCGCTCGCCGGTGAACGGGCATTCGATGCGGCCGATGCGCGGGTTGGCTTTGTCCAGGTCGTTGTCGAGGTAGCCGCGCAGCACGCCGAACGGCAGCCGCGCCGCGCCGGCGCAGTAAGCCGCGGCCATGCCGGCATGGCTGTGCTCGTCGAGTTCCAGCGGCTGCGGCCAGCCATGCTCGACCGCATCGCGCAACCGGTGCAGCGAGCCGATGCCGGGATTGCCACCCCAGGAGAACGTCAGGCGGCGCGCGCAGCCCATGCCGATCATCTGGTCGTAGATGAGATCGGGCGTCATCCGCACCAGGTGCAGGTTGCGCCGCCCCAGGCGGATGAGTTCATGGCCTGCGGCAAACGGAATGAGATGGGTGAAGCCTTCCAGCGCGATGCAGTCGCCATCGGCGACGTGGGCGGCGAGCGCTTCGCGCAGCGACATCAGGCGCATCGGCGGCTCACTCCACGACCGTGCGCGACTGTTCGCGCAGGTACTGCTGCAGGTAATAGAACGATGCGATCGCCTTGCCGGTCGAGCCCGAACCCTTCCAGCCACCGAACGGCTGGTAGCCCGGCCAGGCGCCGGTGGTCGCGCCCTGCGGGCGGTTGGCGTAGGTGACGCCGGCCTCGATGCGATCCTGGAACCACGGCACTTCGTCGGCACCGCCGTAGAAGCCGGCGGTCAGGCCCATGTCGGTGTCGTTGGCCAGTCGCATCGCGTGCTCACGGTCGCGGTAGCGGTGCAGCATCACGATGGGCAGGAACATCTCCTGCTTCCACAACGGATGGGCGAGGTCGGCTTCGGCCAGGACCGGTTCGACGTAGTAGCCGCGCCCCAGTTCGCCGTCACGGAGCTGGCGGCCGCCGGCGACCAGGGTTGCACCACTGGACTGCAACTGCTCCATGTAGCGGGCGTAGTTGTCGTAGGCGCTTTCGTTGATGACCGGGCCGAGCCAGTTCTCGCGCTGGCGGGCATCGCCAATCCGGATCGCCTCGATCTTGCCGCGCAGCAACGCGATGAGTTCATCGGCGACGCGGTCGTGAACGTACAGCCGCGACAGCGCCGAACACTTCTGACCGCCCATGCCGAAGGCCGAACGGACGATGCCGGTGGCGGCGCGCTCGAGGTCGGCGTGCTCGGTGACGATGCACGGATTCTTGCCGCCCATTTCAGCGATGCACGGCCGCGGCCAGGCGCCGCCGGCCATCTGCCGCAGCAGTTGCATGCCCACGCCGACCGAACCGGTGAAGGTGATGCCCGCGGTCAGCGGATGCTGCGCCAGTGCCTCGCCGACTTCGCGGCCGGAGCCCGATACGTAGTTGAAGACGCCGGGCGGCAATCCGGCGTCGCGGATGCAGTCGGCGAGCAGGCGCCCGGACCACGGCGTGTCGCTCGCTGCCTTCACCACCACCGTGTTGCCGGTCACCAGCGCCGCCGCGACCGGGCCACCGGCCAGCGCGAACGGGAAGTTGAACGGCGCGATCACCACCCACACGCCATGCGGCCGCATCACGCTGCGGTTGCGCGAGACCACGCCTTCGAGCGGGTCGTTCGGCAGCGGCCGGTCGAAGCCGGCGTTCTGCTCGTAGTCGTCGGCGTAGTAGTGGAAGAAGTCGACCGTCTCCTGCGCTTCGCCCAGCGCCTCCATGCGGTTCTTGCCGACCTCCAGGGTCAGCGCCGCGGCGATGTCGTAGACGCGCTCCTCCATCAGGTCGCCGACCTTGCGCAGCCGGCGCGCGCGTTCGGCGGCCGGCAATGCGCGCCAGGCCGGGAATGCGGCATGCGCCGCGCGCGTCGCGCGGTCGACATCGGCCGCGTCGGCAAGCGCGAACTCGCCCAGCGACAGCGTGCTGTCGATCGGACTGCGCCGCTGCGCATGGCTTGCCGCCGCTCGGTCCTCGCCATCGATGAACAGTTCGTGGCGGCGACCAAGGTCCGCACTGACCCGGGCCATCGCGGCCTCGAAGCGCTCGTGCATCGCCTCGGGCGGGTTGAACATGGTGGCGTAGGTCAGGCGGAAGCTCATTGCGGCCTCGCTGCGATCGCGACGATCGCCGGTTGGAATCGTGGGACGGGCATTTACGGGAAGAACCGCGCGAGCAGGCGGTCGAGCAGCGAGATCGCGTCGGCCAGCTCGTCCTCGCTGACCACCAGCGGCGGCGCCAGCACGATGAGATTGCCGCGCGTGGCGAACGACACGCCCGCCGCCATCGCCTCGTCGACCAGCGCCTTCAGGGCCGGTGGCGTCTGCGGCCAGGGCGCCAGCGCGGCGCGACTTTGGCGATCGGAAACCAGTTCGACGATTGCGTACAGACCGTGACCTCCGCGGACGTCGCCGATCACCCGGTGCCTGGTCTGCAGCTGCTGCAACCGCGCGAGCAGGCGCACACCCAGCGCGCGCGATCGCTCGATCAAACCTTCGTCTTCATAGGCCTGCAGGGCCGCCACGCCGGCGGCGCAGGCCAGCGGATGGCCGCAATAGGTAAGCCCGGAATACAGGACTTCATGTTCCAGCGTTGCCGCGACCTCGCGGCTGAGCACGACCGCGCCCAGCGGCAGCGCCGCGCCGGTCAGGCCCTTGGCCAGCGTCATCAGGTCGGGACGGCCGGCCTCGCCATGGCGCTGCCAGGCGAACCACTCACCGCAGCGGCCGAATGCGCTCATCACCTCGTCGGCGATGAGCCAGACACCACGGTCGGCCGTGTGCATGCGCAGCGCCGGCCAGTAGTTGTCGGGGGCGACGATGCCGTTGGTGCCGGCATCGGGCTCCATGATCACCGCGGCGACGTTTCCGGCGCCAAGGTCGTCGATGCGGTCGGCCACTGCTGCGGCCGCGCGTTCTCCGCATTGCGCCTCGTCGCGGCCACCGAACGGGCAACGGTAGCCATACGGCGGCGGCACGTGATGAACGCCCAGTGCGCGTGGGTCGATGCCGAGCGCCTTGGCGCGGGTGTCGCCGGACATCGCCATCGCCAGTTGCGTGGCGCCGTGGTACGAGCGCTCGCGGGCGATGATCGCGCCGCCGGGCTTGCGCGCAGCCTGGCGTGCGATCCGCACCGCATGTTCGTTGGCATCGGCACCGCCCAGGGTGAAGAACACCCGCCCGCCCTCGAACCCCGACCGCTCCAGCAGCGCCTGCGCCAGTTCGGCACGCGGTTGCGCTCCCCATGCGTTGGTGACGAAGCACAGGCGCTCGGCCTGGGCGCGGATCGCTTCGATCAGGCGCGGATGCTGGTGGCCGAGGTTGCTGCACTCGGCCAGGCTGCTCATGTCGAGGATTTCGCGGCCATCGGCCAGGTGCAGCCGCGCGCCGCGGCCGCCGACGACGGTCGGCGCATCCCAGTCGGCCTGCACCGACCAGCTGTGCAGGACGCAGTCCCGCTCAGCTGTGGCCAACGACTGCACCCTCGCCTTCACCATGGACTGCGCGCCCTCCCCGGCAACCGATCTGTGCGCTATGCGCACGGATGTGCGTATTGCGCACCACTCTACGGAAGCACTAATCTCGTCGTCAATCCGGTCCGCGACAAGCTCGCATGGACCGGGCGCGACCCACGACAAGCAAGACCAGCACCGCGACGAACACCCACAAGCCGGCCCGGAGAGAAGGACGCAACGCATGCCGAGAAAAGCAGAGGGCTCGGACCAGTTCGAGGACGGCGGCGACTACGTGCAGTCGCTGGCGCGCGGGCTGTCGGTGCTGTCCGCCTTCGGCCGCGACCGCAACCGCCTGGGCCTGGCCGACATCGCCGCGCGCACCGGCCTGTCGCGCGCCGCAGCGCGGCGACTGGTCCTGACCCTGCAGCACCTGGGCTACGTGCGCGCCGTCGGTCGTGAATTCATGCTCGGCCCGCGCGTGCTCGAGCTGGGCTTTGGCTACCTCGGCTCGCTCAATCTGACCGACCTCGCCCAGCCGCTGATGGAAGACCTTGCGCGCAAGGTCCGCCAGAGCAGTTCGATGGCGGTGCTCGACGGGCAGTCGATCGTCTACGTGCTGCGCGTGCCCGGCCAGCGGGTGATGAGCGTGAGCCTGGGCGTCGGCGCGCGCCTGCCTGCGTTCTGCGCGGCGATGGGACGGGTGCTGCTGTCGGGCCTGGACGACGCCGAGCTCGACGCGTGGCTGACGCAGTGCAAGCCGAGCAAGCTCACCCCGCATACGCAGACCGACCTGCGCCGGCTGCGCCGGATCGTGTCGGACGTGCGCATGCAGGGCTATGCCTACGTCGAGCAGGAGCTCGAACTGGGCCTGTGTTCGATCGCGGTGCCGCTGCGTAACGCGCAGGGAAAGATCGCCACGGCAATCAACGTCTCCATGCCCTACCACCCGGACGCCGGCCGCCACGCGATCGAGAACGTGCTGCCGCAACTGGAGCAGACCGCCGCGGCAATCGAAGGGTGCGTGCCGGCGAACCGCCTGCAGGCGGTGTCTGCGTGAGTGTCGGCGTCTGACATGACCGGCCTGCGCCCCGTCTATCTCTGCGACGGCGTGCGCACGCCGTTTGGCCGCTATCGCGGCGGCCTGTCGATGGTCCGGGCCGACGACCTGGCCGCCCTGCCGATCGCGCAGCTGCTGCAGCGCAACGCCGGCCTCGATCCGGCGGCCATCGACGAGGTCATCCTCGGCTGCGCCAACCAGTCCGGCGAGGACAACCGCAACGTCGCGCGCATGGCCCTGCTGCTGGCCGGTCTGCCGCTGTCGGTGCCGGGCGTCACCGTCAACCGGCTCTGCGCGTCGGGCCTGGAGGCGGTCGGCCAGGCCGCGCGCGCGATCGCCGCAGGCGAAGCGGAACTGGTGATCGCCGGCGGCGTGGAAAGCATGTCGCGCGCGCCGTACGTGATGGGCAAGGCCGACGCCGCGTTCGATCGCGAACAGGCACTGCAGGACACCACCCTGGGCTGGCGCTTCGTCAATCCAAGGTTCCAGGCGCAGTTCGGCGTCGACCCGATGATGCGCACTGCGCAGAACCTGGCCGACGAACACGGCATCGAACGCGCCGACCAGGATGCATTTGCGCTGCGCTCGCAGCAGCGCACGGCGCAGGCGATGGCCAGCGGCCGCTTCGCGCGCGAACTGATGCCGGCCGGAAAGCTCGAGAACGACGAGCAGCCGCGCGGCGACACCTCGCCCGACAAACTGGCAGCGCTGGTACCAACCCTCGGCGCCGGCACCAGCATCACCGCCGGCAACGCCTCCGGCCTCAATGACGGCGCCTGCGCGCTGCTGCTCGCCAGCGAGGACGCGGCCGCGCGCCATGGCCTGGTGCCGCGCGCGCGCGCGCTCGGCATGGCCAGTACCGGCGTGGCGCCGCGGACGATGGGAGTCGGCCCGGTACCGGCCATTGGCCGCCTGTTGCCGCGACTGGGACTGGCCCTGGACGACTTCGGCACGATCGAGATCAACGAGGCCTTCGCCGCCCAGGTGCTGGCGGTGACCCGCGCGCTCGGCCTGGCCGACGACAGCACGCGGGTGAACCGCAACGGTGGCGCGATCGCGCTCGGTCACCCGCTCGGCGCCAGCGGCGCGCGGCTGGTCCTGACGGCGATGCACGAGCTGGACGCGGCGGATCGGCGCCGCGCCCTGGTGTCGATGTGTGTCGGCGTCGGCCAGGGCGTGGCCCTGGCCATGGAGCGTGTCGGATGAATACGCCGCAGCCCCGCCCAGACCGCATGGTGTTAAAAATTGGTGATTGTTGGCGCCACATTCGGCATAGTCGGGTCGCGCCACCGCTTTGCCTGCCCCCGCCGTCCTGTTACGCGTGAGACCCCGCATGAGCGTCGCACCCGAGCCCTCTGCCTCCCTCGAAATCGCCCTGGCCCATGCCGTGCGGTTGCTGGATGAGCAGCCGGCGCTGGCCGAGGCGCAGGCCGCGGAGATCCTGCGGGCACTGCCCAACCATCCGACCGCGCTGCTGGTGCTGGGTGCGTCGCGCTCGGCCTGCGGCGACAACGCCGGCGCGCTGGCGGTGCTCGAACCACTGGCGCAGGCGCAGCCGGGCTCGGCGCGGACCCAGCTCGAACTGGGCATCGCGCTTGGCCGCAGCAGCCGCGGCGACGAGGCGCTGCAAGCGTTGCAGCGCGCGGTCGCGCTCAAGCCGGACCTGCCCAGCGCCTGGCTGGCACTGGGCGAGCACCTCTCGGCCACCGGCGACAACACCGCCGCCGAAGCCGCCTACAGCCAGCACATCCGCTATTCCAGCCGCGACCCGTCCCTGCTGCGCGCAGGCGCGGCCCTGGCCGAGAACCGCATCCCCGAAGCCGAGGCGCTGCTGCGCGCGCACCTGCAGAAGTCGCCCAACGACGTCGCCGCGATCCGCATGTTCGCCGAGCTGGCCGCGCGCCTGGACCGCAGCAGCGACGCCGAGAACCTGCTGGCGCGCTGCCTGGAACTGGCGCCGGACTTCCATGCCGCACGTCAGCATTACGCGCTGGTCCTGCACCGCGGCAACAAGTCCGGGCAGGCGCTGGTGCAGATCGACATGCTGCTCGCGCACGCCCCGGACAACCCGGGTTACCGCAACCTCAAGGCCGCCGTGCTGTGCCGCATCGGCGACTACGCCACGGCCATCGGCCTGTACGAAGGCATCCTGCGCGCCTACCCGCGGCAGACGCGGGCGTGGATGAGCTACGGCCACGCGCTCAAGACCGCCGGCCGCCAGGACGATTCGATCGCGGCCTACCGTCGCTGCATCGCGCTGGAACCGTCGCTGGGCGAAGCCTGGTGGAGCCTGGCCAATCTGAAGACGCTGCGCTTCACCGCGCACGACATCGAGACGATGCGCGCGCAGCTGGCGCAGCCGCGGCTGTCGGACGACAACCGCCTGCACCTGGAGTTCGCGCTCGGCAAGGCGCTCGAGGACGCCGCCGACCACGAGTCCTCGTTCGGCCATTACGCGCGCGCCAATGCGCTTCGCCGCACCCAGATCGACTACAACGCCGGCGCCACCACGGCCAAGGTCAACCACGTCCGCCAGCTTTACACGCGCGAGTTCTTCGAGCGCCGCGCGGGAAGTGGCGACGAAGCGCGCGATCCGATCTTCATCGTCGGCCTGCCGCGTTCGGGTTCGACGCTGCTGGAGCAGATCCTGTCCAGCCACAGCCTGGTCGAAGGCACGATGGAGCTGTCGGAAGTCACCTCCATCAGCCGCGAGCTGCGTTCGCGCGCCGGCCCCGATGCCAGCGGCCCGGGGCGGTACCACGACGTGCTGGCCACGCTCGATCACGACGAACTGCGCGCCCTCGGCCGCCGCTACCTCGATCGCACCCGCATCCACCGCCACACCGATGCGAAGTTGTTCATCGACAAGATGCCCAACAACTTCATGCACGTCGGCCTGATCCAGCTGATGCTGCCCAACGCGCGCATCATCGACGCGCGCCGCCACCCGCTGGCGTGCTGCTTCTCCAACTTCAAGCAGCATTTCGCCCGCGGCCAGGGCTTCAGCTACAGCCTCGACGACATCGGCCGCTTCTACCGCGACTACGTCGCGCTGATGGCGCATTTCGACGAGGTACTGCCGGGCCGCGTCCACCGCGTCATCTACGAGCGCATGGTCGACGACACCGAACACGAGGTGCGCCGCCTGCTCGACGCCTGCGGCCTGCCGTTCGAGCCGCAGTGCCTGCGCTTCTTCGAGAACGACCGCCCGGTGCGAACGGCCAGCTCCGAACAGGTGCGCAAGCCGATCTTCCGCGAAGGCCTGGATCAGTGGCGCCACTACGAACCCTGGCTCGAGCCGCTCAAGGCAGCGCTCGGCCCGGTGCTCGATGCGTACCCCGAGGCGCCTGGGGACCCATGAAGTAAGTCAGACCTGGTTTGTCAGTTCCGGTACCGCTCCATTTCGTCCGTCTGGGGAGAGAAGAACGATGCAGAAGTCCGGCAGTAGATCACGTACACGCGTTGCACCCGTGCCGCTTCGACCCGCACGCTACGCGCGCTTCCCGCTGACGGCAGCCATCTGCCTGGCCTTCGCCTCGCCGGCGTTTGCCCAGGACGCGACGACGCCAGCGCCCGCAACCCAACCCACGCCGGCTGGCCAGCGCGAGGCACTGGTCCTCGACACGGTCACGGTGACCTCGCAGAAGCGTTCGGAAAACCTGCAGAAGGTGCCGATCAGCATCGAGGTGCTGGGCGAGCAGAAGCTCGACGAACTCAACGTCACCGATTTCGAGGATTACGTTAAGTACCTGCCGAGCGTCAGCTACCAGACCTTTGGTCCCGGCTTCGCCCAGATCTACATGCGCGGCGTCGCCAGCGGCGGCGACGGCAACCACTCCGGCTCGCTGCCGAGCGTGGGCGTGTATCTCGACGAGCAGCCGATCACCACCATCCAGGGCCCGCTCGACCTGCACATCTACGACGTCGCCCGCGTCGAGGCGCTGTCGGGCCCGCAGGGCACGCTGTACGGCGCCAGCGCCCAGGCCGGCGCGTTGCGCATCATCACCAACAAGCCCGACGCCAGCGGGTTCTCCGCCGGTTACGACCTCGAGCTCAACAGCGTCAGTGATGGCGGCATCGGCCATATCGAGGAAGGCTTCGTCAACATCCCGGTCGGCGAGGCTGCCGCGATCCGCCTGGTCGGCTGGAACCAGCACGACGCCGGTTACATCGACAACAAGCCGCAGGATCGCCAGTTCCCGGTCCGCGTCGACGACGGCGGCACGCCCGACGACCCCAGCGACGACACCCGTGCCAGCTGGGGCGGCGTGCTGACCAACCGCGACTGCACCAGCACCGACCTGCTGGTCTGCACCGGCCGCGCCAAGGACGACTACAACGACGTCGACTCCACCGGTGCGCGCATGGCGTTGAAGGTCGACCTGAACGACAACTGGTCGATCACGCCGATGGTGATGGGCCAGACCGAGAAGTCCAACGGCGCCTTCTTCACCGACCGCGAAGTCGGCGACCTGGCGATCAGCCACTTCTACAAGGAGAAGTCGGACGACCGCTGGTGGCAGGCCGCACTTACGGTCGAGGGCAAGATCGGCAACTTCGACCTGACCTACGCCTACGGCCACCTCAAGCGCGACGTCGACGTCGACTCCGACTACAACGACTACGGCTTCTGGTACGACACGCTGGCCTCCTACAGCGCGTACGACGACAACGACAACTTCATCAACCCGTCGCAGTACATCGTCGGCAAGGACCGCTACAAGAAGGACAGCCACGAGCTGCGCCTGAGCTCGCCGGCCGAGGACCGTTTCCGCTTCACCGCCGGCCTGTTCTACCAGGACCAGAAGCACGACATCGAGCAGCGCTACAAGATCGACGGCTTCGGCTCGCAGTTCTCGATCACCGGCTGGCCCAACACCATCTGGCTGACCAAGCAGGACCGCGAGGACAAGGACGAAGCGATATTCGGCGAGTTCTCGTACGACTTCATCCCCGAAGTGCTGATCGGCACGATCGGCGGCCGCCACTTCCGCTCGGAGAACAGCCTCAAGGGCTTCTTCGGCTTCAGTGACGGCTGGTCGTCGGGTTCGTCGTACGGCGAGTCGATCTGTATCGAGCAGTTCGGTCCCGACTCGGCCAACTGGCCCTCGTTCAACGGCGCGCCGTGCCAGATCTTCGACAAGACGGTCAAGGAAAGCGGCAACCTGGGCAAGGCCAACCTGACCTGGCAGATCACGCCGAGCAAGATGATCTACGCCACCTGGTCCGAAGGCTACCGTCCGGGCGGCATCAACCGCCGCGGCACGCTGCCGCCGTACCTGTCGGACTACCTGACCAACTACGAGATGGGCTGGAAGACCAGCTGGGCCGACAACCGCTTCACCTTCAACGGCTCGGTGTTCCACCAGGAGTGGGAGGACTTCCAGTTCAGCATCCTTGGCGCGAACGGTCTGACCGAGATCAAGAACGCCAACCAGGCCAGCATCGACGGCCTGGAAATGGACATCAACTGGGCCGCGACCTACAACCTGCAGATCGGCGCCGGCCTGGCGTTCTACGATCCGAAGCTGACCGAGAACTACTGCGGCTTCACCGACGGCGACGGCAATCCGGTCACCGACTGCGCCGACCCGGAAGCGCCGGACGGCACCCAGTTGCCGGTGACGCCGGAGTTCAAGGGCAACGTCATCGCCCGCTACAACTTCACGCTGGGCACGATGGATGCCTTCGTGCAGGGCTCGCTGGTGCATGTGGGCGGTCGCAAGTCGGACCTGCGCATCGTCGAGCGGGAGATCCTCGGCGAGCTTGATGCCTACACCGTCGCCGACATGTCGGCCGGCATCAGCCGCAACAACTGGACGTTGAGCGTGTACCTCAACAACGTCTTCGACGAACGCGCCGACATCTACCGTTTCGCAAGCTGTGCGGAAACCGTCTGCGGTGCATCGGGCGTGGTGCCGGAGTACCCGAACGGCCAGATCTACACCGTGACCAACCAGCCGCGCACGCTGGGCATCCGGTTCGGGCAGAAGTTCTAAGGGGCAGGTGCGACAAGAGGTGTGGGGGTGAGGGAAGCCGGCGGCAATCGGGGGGTTGCCGCCGGCTGTTTTTTTGCCTGCCTTGCCGGCCTCCGGGCGGCCTGATAGCGTGCCGCCGGGGATTCGACGACGGACAGGGACGTGACCGGGCAAGCGCGATGAAAGCACTGGTACTTGGCGGTTACGGAAACTTCGGCGCGCGCATCTGCCGCGCGCTTGCAAGCGATTCCGCGATCGAGCTGATGGTTGCCGGCCGCAATCGCGAGTCGGCGCAGCGCCTGGTTGATTCGATCGGAGGCAGGGCCACTGCCGTGGCCATCGACTTCAACGCGCCGGACTTCGCCCGAACGCTGAGGCAGCTCGAAGTCGGCCTGGTCATCCACGCCGCCGGACCGTTCCAGCAGCAGTCCTATGCGGTGGCCCATGCTGCGGCCGAAGCGGGCGCACACTACGTCGACCTCGCCGATGGCCGGCGCTTTGTCTGCGATTTTCCTGCGGCGCTGCACGAAGCGTTCCTGGCATCTGGCAAGGTCGGGATCACCGGCGCCAGCACCGTGCCCGCGCTGTCTTCAGCCGTGGTCGGGCATCTGTGCGAGGGGTGGAACGCGGTCGATGCGGTGGACATCTGCATCGCACCGGCCCAGACCGCGCCGCGCGGCACCGCGACGATGGCCGCGGTATTGAGCTACTGCGGCGAGCCGGTTCGAGTCTGGCGCGGTGGGCAATGGGTCGATGCGCCGGGCTGGGCGAAGCCCGAGCGCGTGAATTTCCTGCGCCTGCGTGGGCGCATCGGCGCACTGTGCGACATCCCTGATCTGGAACTGTTTCCGACGCGCTATGGGGTGCGCGACCGGGTGATGTTCCGTGCGGCGCTGGAAGTCGGGTTCACGCAGCGGGTGTTCGCCATGCTCGCTGCGCTGCGATCGATGGGCCTGCTGCCCCGGCCGCAGCGCTGGGCCGCGGCGTTGAACCGGATCGCCGGCCTGTTCGATTTCCTTGGCACGGCACTGGGTGGAATGGTTGTCCGCGTAGAAGGCCGCGACGCTTCCGGGCAGCCGACCCGCAGGGCCTGGCACATTGCCGCGGGCGACGATCATGGTCCGGAGATCCCGTGCATGCCGGCAATCCTGCTGGCGCGCCGACTGGCACGCCTGCTGGCAGCGGGAGAGGCGATGCCGGCCGGTGCATTCACCGCAACGGGCCTGCTGGAATTGGCGGAGTTCGCGCCGGAGTTCGCACGCTGGGGCATGCAGACCGACACGATCGATGAGAACGTGCCGACGGGTTCAGCGACAGTCGTCCCGGAGTTGGCATGACAACCTACCTGCTGGTGAAGTGGATCCACATCCTCTCGAGCGTCGTGCTCGTCGGCACGGGGTTCGGCACAGCCTTCTATCTGTTCTTCGGTAACCGCAGCGGCAATGTGCAGGCGCAGGCGGTCGTGGCGCGGCTGGTGGTGCGTGCCGACTGGTGGTTCACCACCCCGGCGGTACTGATCCCCGCTCGGATATCCCGCCTTCGCCGCGATGCTGGCGGTGTTCTACCTGATGGTGGCCAAGCCTGCGACGTGGTCGCAGTTGCTGCCGTGACACCGGCACACGCGAAACCACCGCGCCTCAGTCGTCGGCACCGAACAGCCCATGCAGCGCCTGTTCGATCTCGCCTTCCAGCAGCGGCTTGGTCAGGTGGACACCGATTCCCGCTTCCCTGCTTGCCTGCCGGTCGCTGTCCTGTCCGTAACCGGTCAGGGCAATGAACGGTGGCGGATCCTGCAGTTCGCTGCGCAGGCGGCGCGCGACCTCGAGGCCGTCGATGTCCGGCAGTCCCACGTCGAGGATCACCGCATCGAAACGGGTGACGTGAATCGCGTCCATCGCGCTGCGCCCGTCGAACACCATGCTGCTGCGGTAACCCCATTGCTGCAGCAGGCGCTGCAGTGAATCGGCGGCGTCGCGGTTGTCGTCGACGATCAGGATATGGCGCGGCTGCGCCGGCGCACGCCTGGACTCGACCATCGCGTTCTGTGCCGGCTCGGTAACCGTGGACAGCCTGACCACGAACTCGACGCCCTTGCCGGCTTCGCCGGTGCTGAAGGCGCTCACTTCGCCCCCATGCAGCGCGACGAGCTGCTGCACCAGGCTCAGGCCCAGCCCGAGACCGCCCGGCGCCTGCGCCGAATGCGCCTGCCCCTGCACGAACAGGCCGAAGACCTCTTCCAGGCGATCGACCGGGATGCCCGGGCCGTTGTCGCGGACCGAGACCTCGGCATGCGCGTTGTCATGGCGCATCGATGCCGTGATGACGCCGCCTGCGGGAGTGAACTTGACCGCGTTGTTGAGCAGGTTGCTGAACACCTGCAGCAGACGGGCGCGATCGCCGCAGACCCAGACCGGTTCATCGGCGAGCTGGATGCGAAGGACGTGGCCGCGTTGCCGCGCCTCCGGCTCGATGGTTTCCATCGCATTGCCCAGCACCTCGCGCAGGTCGAGCACGCTCAGTTCCAGGCTGATCTTGCCGCTGGTGATACGGCTGACATCGAGCAGGTCGTCCACCAGCCGCGTCATGTGCGCGACCTGGCGGCCGATCACGTCGCGACAGAACCGCAGCGACTCCGACTCGATGGATTCGCTTTGCATGATCGCGACCGCGTTGGCGATCGGTGCGAGTGGATTGCGCAGCTCATGGCCGAGCATGGCAAGGAACGTGGTCAGCCTGCGACCCTCGTCCTCCAGCGCGTGAATGCGACGGCGATCGGTCAGGTCACGGGTGATCTTGGCGAAGCCGCGCAGCTCGCCATTGGGGTGGTCGATGCGGGTGAGGACCAGGTTCGCCCAGAACTGCGAGCCGTCCTTGCGAAGGCGCCAGCCTTCATCCTCGAACCGGCCCTTGCTGCGCGCCTCGGCCAGTTCGTGGTCGGGCCAGCCCTGGTCGATGCGATCCTGGGGATAGAACACCGAGAAGTGGCGGCCGACGATATCGCCTGCCTTGTATCCCTTGATGCGCTCGGCGCCCTTGTTCCAGCTGCGGATGTAGCCGTCTTCGTCGAGCAGGAAGATCGCGTAGTCGCGCACCGACTCCACCAGCAGCCGGTAGGTGGCGTCGTCGACGCCCTCCTCCCATGCGGTCAGGGTCGAATGGTCTTTCGCGTTCGTCATGTGGTTCCCCCGCGCAGGGCCCCATCGGCGGTCAATCGAGAGTCGCCGGGCCTTGCTGTGCTGATGTCGGATCTTACCTGCAGGGTTGCTGCTGTGCCCGGCGGGCGCAACCGGCGGTAGCGGGGGCTGGCGGGGATGGGGCTTGCTATGCTCCGGGCCACCTGCGCCCCTTCCCCACAATGGTGAACACGATGGGTTTTTCCGAAGTCCTGCCTGGCACGAAGAAGTCGATCGGATTGTTTGCCGCACTTCTCGCCGTGGCGGCTGCGGGGGCTTCGTTCGCGTCGGGCCCGGGCAGCGCCGCAAAGCCGGCAGCCGATCCCCTGTTCGATACCGTCCTGGCGCTGGACACGGCTGCATTCGAGGCTTTCAACACCTGCGACCAGCCGGGGCAACTGCTCAAGCACGCCGGCTATTTCGCCCCTGACGTCGAGTTCTATCACGACACCGGCGGCGTCACCTGGTCGCGCCAGGAGATGCTCGCCAACACCGGGAAGTACGTGTGCGGCCACTTCCGTCGCGAACTGGTGCCGGGCACGCTGCAGGTCTATCCGATCAAGGATTTCGGCGCGATCGAACAGGGCACGCATCGCTTCTGCCAGTTCGACTCGGGCAAGTGCGAGGGCATCGCCGACTTCCTGATCGTGTGGAACAACAACAACGGCAAATGGCAGATCACGCGGGTACTCAGTTACGGGCACCGCGAGAACAAGTGACACCCAGGCACACGGAGGTATCAGACATGAAGTACCAGGGCAGCTGCCATTGCGGCCGCGTCGCGTTCGAAGTGGAAGGCACCATCGACAGTGGACTGTCGTGCAACTGTTCCATGTGCAGTCGCAAGGGTTCGCTGCTGTGGTTCGTGCCGCGCGACCAGATGCGACTGACCACGCCCGAGGATGCGGCCAGCACATACCTGTTCAACCGGCACGTGATCAGGCACCGCTTCTGCCCGGAGTGCGGCATCCACGCCTATGGCGAGGCCAACGATGCCAAGGGCAATCCCACGGCGGCGATCAACCTGCGTTGCCTGGAAGGCATCGACCTCGCGGCCATTCCGGTGCACGAGTACGACGGCAAGTCCAGGTAACGCCGGTAACGCCGGCAACGCCGACACCCGCGCCTGCGATCAGGCACGGCGACCGTAGCGCGAGCGCTCCAGCCACCACGTGGCAGCGCTCGCCAGCAGCCAGCCCAGCCACCAGGGCCAGCGTTCGCCGGGATGCCCCGGGACCGACGCAGACGTGGCTTCGCTGATCGCCGAATCGGCAGCCAGGCGCGCGGTTGCATCGCGCATGGCGCCTGCGTGCAGGCCTGCCGCGACCGTTTCCGCACGCACGAAGAACGGGAGCGACCGGTCGCCGGATAGAAGCTGGTGCCAGCCTGCAAGGCGCGGCCAGAACGCGGCGCAGTTGCGCGCGCCGGTTGCCGGATCGCGCAGCAGGGTGGTCCTGCTTCCGTCCGGCGCGCTCACGCTGGCGCCGACCGCGACGCCGCACAGGGCGACACGTTGTCGCTGGCGCGTCTCGCCTTCGATCACGAGATCGTTTCGCGCCTGCGCGCGACCTGTCGCGGCGAGCGCGTTGCTCCAGATTTCGCCGTGCAGGTCATCGCGTCCGGCCAGCACCAGGCGATAGCTGTCGGTCAGCGTCCACAACGCGATGCGTCCGCGTCCCTGTGCGCGCCAGGCACCGAGCCAGGCGCCACCGGCGTCGCGCAACATCGGCACGGCATCGGTGGACTGGATGCGCAGATCGCGCCGGGTGAGGGTGGGTACGTCGGGCAAGGCAGCATCGTGCAGCCTCGGTGCGTCGCGTGTACCGGGGCCCAGGCGCGCGCGGATGGCGTCCTCGTCCAGAGCGGCCTGCGCCAGCGTCGTGGTGACCGAATCGCCACCGGCGGCAACCGCGAATCCGAGCGTTTGCAGGCGGCGGCGCTCGGACGGCGAAAGCGCCGCGGTCACGCGCAGCAATGCGCCCAGGCCGTTGTTGATCGCCTCCGTCAGCGCCGCACGCTGGCCGTCGCCGAGCGCAGACCAGGCGCGCTCGTCGAGGATGACCAGGTCGAAGCGACCGAGGTTGGCGGCGTTGATCGCGATTGGCGCATCGCCCAGCAGCATGCCGCCGCCCACCGCCGTCTGCGTCTGCAGGCCCAGGCCGGCGTCGCGCGCCCAGCGCCGCAGGTACTTGATCTCCGGACCCGGCGCACCGGCCAGCAGCAACACGCGCGGCGGAGTCGCAGCGATCGCCTGCAACGGCAGTTCGACATCCTCGACGACGGCCTGCTTGGCGTCGCGCAGCCGGACGACGAAGCCCGCCGTACCTGCGACGCGCGGGCTCGCGGTCAGCGTGAAGCGACCGTCGCCAGGCAGCGCGACGCGATCGACGCGACGGCGGCCCGGGTCGAGCAGCTCGGCAAAGCCGCCAGGCAGATCATTGGCGCGACCGCCGACGAGGAAGTCCGCGCCGGCCACGACCTGGCGCGGCGGTTGCAGTTCGATCAATCCGCGCGGTAGCGGAAGCGGGCTGAATTCCACTGCCAGGCCGCGCATTGCATCGCGGTCGCGCGCCTCCAGGCCGGCGCCTGCCACCCGCACGCGCCGCGTGCCTGGATGGCGACGCAAGGCGGTGGCGAGGTCGGGCACGCGCTCGACCTCGTTCAGCGCAGGCGCTTCGGGCAGCGCAACGAAGGCTTCGCCACCGCGACCTGCACCCAGTTGCGCGGGCGTCGTGCCGGCAGTGGCCACGACCAGCGTGCCCGCTTCTCCGGGCAACGACGGCGGCACCAGTGCGAAGTACAGCAGCGCGGCGCATGCCGGCTGCGCCAGCAACAGCGCGGCGATGCGCCAGCCGAGCGAGCGCTGCGCCGGTTCGGCACGCCATTGCCGGTACAGCAAACGTGCCGAGGCGACGATGACGGCGACGAGCAGCAGCGCCGCCACCAGCATCGGCACGTCGAAGAGGGGCGCGGTCACTTCGCTTCCTCCTGGCGCAGCGCATCCAGGTAACGGCGCCCCGTGGCGTCGCCGGCATCGCGACGCGGCACGGCACTGGCCGGGCGCGGCAGCAGGGGCCACAGCAGCGCGCGCAGGTCGGCGCGGCAGGTCGTGCAATCCGGATCCGCGCGCAGGGCTTCGATTGCCGCAACGAAGGCCAGCGGATCGGCCAGGCGCGATTCGTGTTCGCGCAACCAGCGCTCAAGCGCGGTGAAATCGATGGTGGCCGCCGGCACCTGCGAGGCGTCAAGCGAGTGCCACAGCGCCGCAAGCGTCGGGTCGGCGACCTCCACCGCGACCAGCGGGTCATCGCGCCGCGCCAGGCCCGCGCGGTCGCCGCCCATGCGCCGGCTTTCGTCGATCGGCGGGAGCTCGGGTCCGACACGCGCCAGGTAGATGCGCGTGGCCTGCTGCACCTGCTTGATGAAGCGAAGTGCGCGGTAGGCGTAGGGCAATGCAAGTTCCGGATGGCCCTGGCGCAGATGCCCTTCCGATTGCCACATCTCGTCGAGTGCGGATTTCAGGATCTTGCGCGTGTCCGGATCCAGCAACGTCGCCGCCTCGGCGTGATCGTGGGTATGGCCGTATTCCTCGAGCACCGCCCCTTCCTCGCCGAACTTGCCCGCAGCGCCTGCTTCGGCGTGGCCGTGGTCGTCCTGCGGCGCGGGCGCGGTTTCGGGCTTGGTCCCGGTTTCACTGTGTTCGCCGGTCTTGGCTGTGTCGGCATCGCTGGTCGGCGGCGGCTTGGGTTCGCCTTCGGCCTCTTCACCGAGGAACTGGCCGTAGCGCAGGCGCAGGATGCGCTGGTCGACGCCGATCTCGTCGCTGCGCTTCACGTAGCGCTCGGCTTCGAGCTTGCGCTTTTCCTTCAGCAGGGCCTCGGCATCGATGATGATCTGGCGCTGGCTGCGGAAGTACGCCGGCAACACCTTCTTGACCATGCCTTCCAGGCCGGTCGTCTCGGTGCCCAGGTCGGACGGCCAGCGCAGGATCAGGCTGGCGCTGCGCGCACTCTGCGGGTCGGGCGCGCGGTTGTCGTTGACGGCGAGCTGCACGATCAGGTCATCGCCGGCGGCCAGTCCGAGCGCGGCCAGATCGAGACGGTGCGCGTAGCGCTTGACCGTGGCGCTGCCACTGCCGCCGATGTTGATGGTCTGCTCGCGGAAGGTGATGTTTTCCCCGCTGCCCTGGGCCAGGGTGATGCGCAGGGTCGCGGTGGAGGCAAGGCCGTAGTCGTCGCTGCCCTCGAAGGCGAGTGGCCAGCTGCGCTGCCCCGGTGTAACCAGGCTCAGGCTGCGATCCGGTTCGAGCACGCGCAGTTGCGGGGCGCGGTCCGGGATCGCGTCGAGGCGGTGCAGGGTCGAAGGCTGCAACGGCGGCGCGTCCGCCTGCAGTACGATGCGGTACAGCGCCGAGCGCGCCAGCACGTCGCTGGCACGCCACTCGTCACCTTCGCGCACCAGTTTGATGCGGCGGCCGTCGTGGAACGCCAGCTCCGCACCCTTGGGCTGCGGCGCGAAGCGCAGTGTCCATTGCAGCCGCGTGCCCTGCGGCGCCTTGGCGTCGAGCGTCGGTTCATCGCGTGGCGGCTGACGCGTATAGCCGGGTGGGATGACCTGCATGCGTTGCGCGACGATGGTCGTCTGCGTCGGTGCGGCCGGCGTGACGCCGACGCTGGCCAGCACGGTGTCGAAGGTTTCGCCCGGGCGCGCCGGCCACAGCAGGATCGCGGCGACTGCCAGCGCGGCGATGCCGGCGCCGATGGCGTGCGCACGTGCCGACCAGCGCGGGCGCAGGTCGGGGGCCGGGCCAGACTCGATGCGTTCTTGCAGTCGACGCCGTTGCAGGTGCTCCAGTCCGGTCAGCTTCGCCGTCGACGCGAACAGCAGGTCGGTGCTGTCGTCCATGTCGGTGCGCCGCGCATCGAGCTCGCGCACCAGCCAGCGCGTATCGAGCGCGCGGGCACGCTGTATCGCGAACGCCAGCGTGGCTGCCATCGTGACCAGGAGCAGAAGCAGCGCGATCGCGGTTCCGCCCAGGCGCCATGCCAGCGTGGTGGCCATCACCACCCACGGAAGGCAGCGCAGTGCGGCGTCCAGTCCGCGGCGGCGTCGGGCCTGCTGCAGCGTGCGTTGCAGGATGGCGGTTGCGCCCATGGTCGTCGTGCTCATGGCGCCACCGTCCGGCGAGCACCGGTGGCGAGCCAGCGCTCGGCCAGGAACAGCAGCGCGATCAGCAGCACCAGCCACGGCTGCAGGTCGCGCGGCGACTGCGGGAAGGTAGGCCCGCCGGTCAGCGGTGCGTGCGATGCCGACAGCACGCGCGTCGGCGCGATCTGCGGCGGGTCGAACAGCGCGCGCAGGCGCTGGGGGAAATCGGGCTCGAGCAGCGCCGGCATTGCCTGTGGCGTCAGTGCGCGGGTGAAGCGCATCACCCTGCCCTTGCCGTAAGCCACGCCTTCTACCAGCGCCGTTCCGCTGGCATCGCGCCACAGCACGGTCGTGGCCGGGAGCTTCGGGAGCGTGCTCTCGTGATCGAGCAGCACCGCGCCGCCCTGGCGCACCCAGCCATCGACCGCGGCGGGCAGCGGCCCCGGCGCGAGCCAGATCAGTTGTCTCGCGTTTGCGGGCAGCGGTTGCGCGAGCGATGCCAGGTCGGATGCGGCCTTGCCGTCGCCCTTCCACGCTGTTTGCGCGGCACGCAGGTAGCGTATCGATGCTTCGCGTTGCGGTGCGTAACGAATGGCCAGCGAGAACGCGACGGTGGCCGCACGGGTCGGTGCAAGCGTCATCGCCCCAGGCAGCACGCGCCAGTCAACGCGACGGCTCAGTGCCGGCAACCGCGCATCGACGCCATCGAGTTGCTGCGGAACGAGCACGGTCAAGGCAACACCCGCGGGCAGGCCAGCATCGAGCTCGCGCAGCAGGCTGGTGACCGATGCGGTGGTCGCAGGCGCAGGCTGGTCCAATGACGGGAACCCGGGTGCGAGCCAATGGCGTCTCGCATCCCCGGCGGCAGGCACGGCCCGCGCCTGCCGCAGATCGACGCCCGGCACGACGGCGATCCACGGCGACTGGCTGGCGCCACCGACCAGTACCGGCCGCGCCAGCAGCAATGCCAATGCAGCCAGCAACAACAGCCGCAGCGCCAGCAGCAGCCACTCGTCGAAGCGGATGCGATGGCGCGGTTTGGGTTTCTGCCGCAACCAGCGCAGCGCGGCGAACTGGATCGGACGCTGCTCGCTGCGTCGCGCCAGGTGGATCAACAGCGGCAGCAACAGCGCCGCGAGCGCGGCCAGCCCGGCCGGCAACAGCAATGCCAGGCTCATGCGTACTCCGCCGCGTCGCGGGAACCGAACAGCCGCCGCAACGGCAAGTCCAGCGCCTGGTCAAGGAAGTATCGGGCATGGCGGATGCCGCTGGCATCCAGGCGCGCGTCGAGTTCGCGGCGTGCGACTTCGAAGCGGCGCAGGAACTCCTCGCGCATCGCCACGCCATCGCCACGCAGTTCCTCGCCGGTTTCGGGATCGCGGAAGAGATGGCCTCCGCGGAACGGGAAGTCGCGCTCTTCGGCGGTCAGGATCTGGATCGCCGCGACTTCGCGTCGCGCGGCGGCCAGTCGCGTCACCACTTCCAGGGCGCCTTCGTCGAAGGCATCGCTGAGCAGCACGACGAGGTCGCCGGCGCCAATGCGCTCCCACAGCGGCCGCAGCCGTTCGGGCGAAGGCCAGCTGCCACCGGCCTGCACGCGCTGCAGCTCCAGCAGGAAGCGGTCGCGCTGGCGCAGCCCGCCGCCGGGGGCGAGCACGCGCACGCCATCGCCGTGCAGCACGGCCAGCCCGAAGCGGTCGCCCTGGCGCAGGGCCAGCTCGGCCACGCACGCGGCCAGGCCTTTGGCTGCCGACAGCCGCGACCAGCCCGGGCGGGCCGCGTCTTCCTGCGCCATCGATGCGGTCGCGTCGACCAGCAGCCAGACTGCGAGCGGGCTTTCGCGCTCGGCTTCGCGGACGAAGAAGCGGTCGGAACGTGCGTAGAGTTTCCAGTCGACCTGGCGCAGTTCGTCGCCGGGTTCGTAAGCGCGGTACTGGGCGAACTCCAACCCGGCGCCGCGGCTGCGGCTGTGGTGCAGGCCGATGCCCTGCAATCCGACCGCGCGGCGCGAGGTCAGGCGCAGGTCCTTCAACCGCGCGCGTACCTGCGGCGGGATGAAGTCGACGAAGCTCGAACCAGGACTGGCCACGCGTGTCAGGTCTTCAGGTCAGGCGATCAGCCGGCGAACGGCACGCTGCGCAGCAGCGCGGCGATCACGTCGTCGGCGCTCTTCTGCTCGGCCTCGGCGGCGAACGACAGCAGCAGGCGATGGCGCATGACCGGCGCGGCGAGCGCGACGATGTCCTCGCGCGTAGCCGACAGGCGGCCTTGCAGCAGCGCGCGCGCCTTGGCCGCAAGCACCAGCGACTGACCGGCACGCGGGCCGGCGCCCCACTTCACCCACTGCTTCACTTCCGCCGGCGCCGATTCATTCGGACGGCTGGCGCGAACCAGGCGGGTGATCCAGGCGAGCAGGTCGTCGCCCAGGTGCACTTCGCGCACACGCGCCTGCAGCGCCAGCACTTCCTCGCCGTGCATCACGCGCGGCACTTCGGAGTGGCGGGTGCCGGTGGTCTGGGCGAGGATGTCGCGCTCTTCGGTCTCGGTCGGATAGTCGACGCGGATGTGCAGCAGGAAGCGGTCGAGCTGCGCCTCCGGCAATGGATACGTGCCGGCCTGCTCGAGCGGGTTCTGCGTGGCGAGCACGAAGAACGGCGCCGGCAGCGAATGGGTCACGCCGGCGTAGCTGACGGTGCGTTCCTGCATCGCTTCCAGCAATGCCGCCTGGGTCTTGGGAGGCGTGCGGTTGAGCTCGTCGGCGAGCAGCAGGTTGGTGAAGATCGGGCCCGGCTGGAAACGGAAGTGACGATGGCCGGTGCCATGGTCTTCTTCCAGCAGTTCGGTACCCAGGATGTCGCTGGGCATCAGGTCGGGGGTGAACTGCACGCGGCGGAACTGCAGCTCCAGCGCCTGGCCGAGCGAGCGCACGAGCAGCGTCTTGCCCAGCCCCGGCACGCCTTCGAGCAGGCAGTGGCCGCCGGCGAGCAGGCCGATCAGCAACTGCTCGACGACCGCTTCCTGGCCGACGATGGCCTGGGCAATGGCGGCGCGCAGGTTGCCGAGCTTTTCGAGCTGGGCCTGGATGTCGGCTTCGGTGGGGCTAGTGTTCATTGCAGTTCCTGTTATCTGTCGACCGTCAGCTGTTCAACGCATACATCACGATATTGACCGCGAACTTCGTATTGTCCTCGGCCAGGAAACGCTTGTTGCGCCAGTCGTAGTCCCACTCGCAACCGTAGTCCTTGTTGCTGTAGAGGACGCCGAGCCGGCCGTCGATCTCGATGCCCTGCAGGTAGTCGTGCACCAGGTCGTCGCCCCAGCCGTTGAGCTCGAAGCCCGTGGCCGGCGGCCCGTCCTTGAACTCGAAGAAACTGCGGTACAGCGCGTGCGTGTTGGGCAGCTTGCGCAGCGCCCTGGGCCCGAAGATCGTCGCCATCTGCGCCTCGAACGAACGCGCGAACAGGCCGTCGATGTCGTGGTTGCAGTCGTCGACGAAGACAAAGCCGCCATTGCGCACGTAGCGCTCGAAGTTGCGGCGCTCGTCCGGGTTGAACTCGACCAGCTTGTGCCCGGCCAGGTAGCAGAACGGCGCGGTCAGCATCTTCGGGTCGGCCAACGCCAGCACATGCTCCTTCGGGTCTACGCGCAGGTTGGTGTAGTCGATCAGCGAGGTGACCAGGTTGGCCGGCATGCGCTGGTCGACGTCCCAGTCCCCCGAGTCGTACTTCAGGCGGGTCAGCCAGAAGTCGTACTCGACGCTGGCGGCGCGCGCCAGCGGAGGCAACAGCGCCCCCGCCGCGCCCGCCAGCATCAGGCGGAGGAACTGCGCGCGGTTCATATCGAACGCGCGGTATTGATGATGTTGACGCCGTTGAAGCGGGTCGTGCTCGACCCGTGCGACACCGCCGATACCTGGCTGGGCTGGCCCTTGCCGTCGAAGAACGAACCGCCGAGGCGGAAGTCGCGCTCGTCGCAGATCGCGGTGCAGGCGTTCCAGAATTCCGGCGTGCGGATCTGGTACGCGGCGTCCTCGACCAGCCCGGTCACCCTGCCCTGCTTGATCTCATAGAACAGCTGCCCGCCGAACTGGGCGTTGTAGCGCTGCTGGTCGATCGAATACGAGCCGCGGCCGTGGACATAGAGTCCGTTCTCGACGTCCTTGACCATGTCGGCCACGCTCAGCGGCTTCCTGCCCGGCTGCAGCGAGACATTGGCCATGCGCTGGAACTGCACGCTCGACCACGAATCGGCATAGCTGCAGCCGTGCGACTCCTTGTGGCCGAGGATGTGCGCCTCGTCGCGGGTGGCCTGGTAGTCGACGAGGATGCCGTCGCGCACCAGGTCCCATTGCTTCGTCTTCACGCCTTCATCGTCGTAGCCCACCGCGCCCAGGCTGCCCGGACGGGTCTTGTCGGCGACGAAGTCGACGATGTCGCTGCCCCAGCGATAACCGGCGTCGCGCTTGTCGAGGGTGGCGAAGCTGGTGCCGGCGTAGTTGGCCTCGTAGCCGAGCACGCGGTCGAGTTCGAGCGGGTGGCCGACGCTCTCGTGGATGGTCAGGAACAGATTGGACGGGTCGATCACCAGGTCGTACTTGCCCGGCTTGACCGACGGCGCCTTGAGCTTGGCGCGGGCGTCGCGGGCGCTGGCGATGGCGTCTTCCATGACGTCGTAGCTGCGGCCGTAGGCAGTGATGCCACCGGGCAGCTTGAACTTGCCCGCCGGATCGGCGTCGAGGTACTCGTAACCCATGCCCATCGGCGCCGACAGACCGTTGCGCGTACGGAACTTGCCGCTCGCCTTGTCCACCGCCGTGGCGGTGATCGGCAACCAGATCCGGTGCACGTCCTGGTCGATGTAGCTGCCGTCGGTGGAGGCAAAGTACTTCTGTTCGTTGATCACGAACAGCGTCGAATTGAAGAAGTCGGCGCCGGCCTTCATCGCCGCGGCATTGACGCCCAGCAACAGGTCGACCTTCTCCTTGATCGGCACCGCCATCGCGTTCTTGCCGATCGGCGTCGCCCAGCTGACCTCACCCACGCCGGGCGTCGGCGCCAGTTCGACCCGATGGGCCTGGTGGCGCGAATTGGCCCGGGCGATGTCCGCGGCGCGGCGAGCGACCGCGGCAACCGAATCGGTGGTCGCGATGTTGGTGGCGGCAAAGCCCCATGCACCGTCGACCAGCACGCGCACGCCGATGCCGGAGGACTCGCCGTTGACGATGTTCTCCACCCGCGCCTCGCGGGTGATCACCGACTGGCGCAGGTAGCGGCCAATGCGGACATCGCAGTACTGCGCGCCCGCAGCGCGGGCGGCCGTCAGCGCGGTGTCGGCAAGAAGCCGGCGCCGCGCACCATCAACCGGCTCGAGCAGTGCCTCGGCGGCGATGCTGCGGCCGTAAGGCAGCAGCATTCCGGCGAGCGACAGACCGGTGAAATTCAGGAAATCGCGGCGTTGCATTTGCAGGTACTCGCTGTTGATCGTCATTCCCGCCAACTACCGTCATCCCCGCGAAGGCGGGGACCCAGTGACTTTGCCCCTTGCGGCAAAGCGACGTCGCTGGGTTCCCGCCTTCGCGGGAATGACAAGTTGACGTCTTACTGTGACGCTATCCCCGTCAGACCGCATCCGACAGCGAGGTGAAGGTGAAATCGCGCAGCTTCATCGGCGGGATCATCATCACGAACGAGGACTCGTCGCCGGCCACGCGCACCGGCTTGCCGAGTTCTTCGATGTTGTTGAGCATGATCACCGGCGACTCGTTGAAGCGGAAGTTCTTCACCGGGTGCTTGATCTGGCCGTTCTCGATGTAGAACGTGCCGTCGCGGGTCAGGCCGGTCAGCAGCACGGTCTGCGGATCGACCATGCGGATGTACCAGGTGCGGGTGACCAGGATGCCCTTCTGGGTGCTGGCGACCAGCTGCGCGGTGGTCTTGTCGCCACCGGCGACCAGCAGGTTGCCCGGCTCGCCGACGGCGCGCTTGCCCTGCTTCTTGGCCCAGTAGCGCGAGTACTGCATCGCCACGACCTTGCCGTTCTCGACGATCGCCATCTTCTCGCGCGGCAGGCCTTCGCCGTCCCACGGCATGACCGGTGCGCGCTCGTCCCACGGGTCGGCGGTGATGTTCACGCGCGGGTCGTAGACCTGCTCGCCGAGCTTGTTGCCGCCGCCCTTCTTGGACAGGAAGCTGCGGCCTTCATCGGCCTGGCGCGCATCGAAGAAGTTCATCATGAACGAGATCAGGCCCGCGGCCGCGGCCGGTTCCAGGATCACGGTGTACTTGCCCGGCTCCAGTGCCTTGGCTTCGGCCGAATCGGTGGCCTTGCGCATGGCGGTGTGGATGTCGCTGTCGACCTTGAACTCGCCGGAGTCCTTGAGGTTGCGGCCGACCCAGCCCGAACCGCGGCCGTCTTCGGTGCGCACGGTGCAGGTGTAGTCGAAACGCGTGGCCTGCTGGTAGCCGAAGTTGCCCTTGGAGTTGGCGAAGGCGACGAAGCTCTGGCCGTCCTCGAGGAAACCGGCGGCGATCAGCTTCTCGGCCTTGCACGGGCCGATCGAGTTGGCTGCGACCTGGGCGCGGTACTCCGGGTTGATCGCGGCGGTGGCCGGGCTGAAGGTCGGGCTGGCCTTGTAGGTCTGCTTCTCGATCGCCGGCATGAACTCCGGGTTTTCCGGGGCGAGGCGGGCCAGGTCTTCGGCGCGACGGACCACGCGCTCGAGCGCGGCGTCGTCGAACTCGTTGATGGTGGCGGTGCCGACGCGGTTGCCGAACGCCACTTCCACGGCCAGCTCGGTGTTGTCGACGACACCACTGGTGGAGATGTTGTTCAGGGCGAAGCGGATGTTGCCGTCGATCGAACCCTCAAGCTGCGCCGTGCACTGGTCGGCCTTGGACAGCTTGATGACCTTGTCGAGGATCGCCTTGGCCTGTTCTTCGGTGAAGATGCTCATTGATGTTCTCCAGGCTCAGCCGAGGTTGCGGGCGGTGTTGATGACGTTGATGCCGTTGAAGCGCGCCGTGCTCGAGCCGTGCGAGACCGCCGACACCTGGCCGGGCTGCCCCTTGCCGTCGAAGAAGGAGCCGCCGAGGCGGTAGTCGCTGTCGTCGCAGACGGCGACGCAGGCGTTCCAGAACTCCGGCGTGCGGATCTGGTAGGCCACGTCCTCGATCTGCTGGGTGATCTTGCCGTTCTTGATCTCGTAGAACAGCTGGCCGCCGAACTGGGCGTTGTAGCGCTGCTGGTCGATCGAGAACGAACCGTCGCCGATGATGTAGATGCCGTTCTCGACGTCCTTGATCATGTCGGCGACGCTGAGCTTGTTCTTGCCCGGCGCCAGCGAGACGTTGGCCATGCGCTGGAACTGCACGCTCGACCACGAGTCGGCGTAGCAGCAGCCATCGGACTCGGTCTTGCCGAGGATGTGGGCCTGGTCGCGGATGGTCTGGTAGTCGACCAGGGTGCCGTCCTTGATCAGGTTCCACTTCTTGGTCTTGACGCCTTCGTCGTCATAACCGACCGCGCCGAGGCTGCCCAGCTGGGTCTTGTCGGCGAAGACGGTGACGTTGTCGGAACCGTACTTGAACTTGTCCTTGAGCTTGTCCATCGTCGCGAAGCTGGTGCCGGCGTAGTTGGCTTCGTAGCCGAGCACGCGGTCGAGTTCGAGCGGGTGGCCGATGGATTCGTGGATGGTCA
This sequence comes from Lysobacter sp. TAF61, assembly GCF_052113485.1. Taxonomy (NCBI): domain Bacteria; kingdom Pseudomonadati; phylum Pseudomonadota; class Gammaproteobacteria; order Lysobacterales; family Lysobacteraceae; genus Lysobacter; species Lysobacter sp. TAF61. The sequence continues at coordinate 246,754 of NZ_JBFRDH010000004.1, read as the reverse complement.
GCCAGGTGTGCGACGGGTCCAGGACCAGGTCGTACTTGCCCGGCTTGACCGACGGCGCGGTCAGCTTGGCCTTGGCCTGCTTGGCCGAGGCGATGGCGTCTTCGACCATGTCGTAGGACAGGCCGTAGTTGACCACGCCATTGGGCGAGACCACCTTGCCGGCGGCAGCGCCATCGAGGTACTCGAAGCCCATGCCCATCGGCGAGGACAGACCGTCGCGGGTGCGGAACTTGCCGGTGGTCTTGTCGATGGCGGTGACCGTCATCGGCGCCCAGATGCGGTGCACGTCCTGATCGATGTAGCTGCCGTCGGTCGAGGCAAAGTACTTCTGCTCGTTGACCAGGAACAGCATCGAGTTGACGAAGCTGCCACCGGCATTGATCGCCGCGGCGTTGACGCCGAGCAGCAGGTCGACCTTGTCCTTGAGCGGCACTTCCATCGAGTTCTTGCGGATCGGCGTCTTCCACGACACTTCACCAACGCCGGGCGCCTTGGCCAGCTGCACCGGGGTGGTCTGGTGCTTGGCGTTGGCGCGGGCGATCGCGGCGGCCTGCTGGGCGGCCTTGACCACGCCCTGGGTGCCCAGGTCGTTGGTGGCGGCAAAGCCCCATGCACCGTTGACCAGCACGCGGATGCCGATGCCGGTGGACTCGGTGTTGACCACGTTCTGGACCTTGTCCTCGCGCGTGATCACGAACTGGCGCAGATAGCGGCCAATGCGCACGTCGCAGTAGGAGGCGCCGGCAGCGGTCGCCGCGCCCATGGCAGCGTCGGCCAGCTGCTTCTTCTTGGCCACGTCGATCGTCTCCACCAGCGCTTCGGCGGCGATGGTCCGACCGAAGGGCAGCATGAGCCCGGCAACACCAATGCCGGACATCGACAGGAATGAGCGTCTATCCACTTGTGTAACTCCCCGGAAAGGCCCGCGCGGCAGAGGCTGCCGAGCCAGGCATAGAGTCGAAGGCAAAGCCCCCCGCGACTGTGCTCAGGGGGGCCGCGGCCCGTCAAGTGACGTTCGGGCTATATGACTGGGCCTCACAGTGCTGATACGCCGAAGTGTGGACTGCGTCTGCGCATGCCGGTGCGTCCCGGCGGACGGGCTGCGCGCTGTCTGCCAGGTATTGGACTGGCGCATGCCGCCATGATCGGCACAGTCGATGCATTCACCGTCCGGACCACCGCGTGGCCGATCGCCGCCCCCCAAGGCGTTGAAACCGGTGCATCCCCCAAACCCGGTCGCGACCCCGCTCGCAAACCCACGCCAGTGTCACGCTCTCTCCGCACGCTCTCCAATGCCCTGCGCGCCAGTTTCCTGGCGCTGCTGGTGCTCGGGCTGGTGTCGAGGCCGGCAACGGGGCTGGGCTGCGATCTGCTCGCCATGGAGCATGGCTCCATCCTGGCGGCGTCGTCCGGCCAGGGTCACGTGCACCCGGATCACAACGCCCCGCTGGGCGACCACACGCATGCCAAAGGTGCTCACACGCTGATGCACCAGCACTTTGCCGGCGCATCGGTCGATGCGTCGGCAGCACCATTTGTACTGGCTGACACGCGGACCTCGCCAGTACCCACTCCCAGTTGCGTGCCGGTCTCCCGGCTGCAACGTGCGGTGCCCTTCAGGCCACCCATTGCCTGAGGCCGGAGGCCGTCCCGGGACGGTCTGACCTCCGTTGACCCGCAAGGCAGCGCTCCGTTCGGTCGAGCCGGCCAGGTACTGGCGGCCGGCACGAATCGCACGCCACTGCGCTCGCGGTCGAATCGCATGAACCGTGGCTACCGACGTCCACGACGGCGCACGACCCTTTGCGGCCGGGTGCGGTTGCGTGGCGTGGGGGCCCAGGGGACTCCAGATGAGCAGGCTGTTGGAATTCGCACTCAAACCGTTTGTCCCGTTCGTCCGCTATGCCTGGCGACGCCTCCCGCCATCGCTGCGCCAGACCCGGGAGGCCCGCAGGATCGGGGCATTCTTCTACGACCATTACGTTCGCGACACGGACCGCAACCAGACGCACTACACCTGGTTCCTGCGCAACATCCCGCAGCTGCGCCTGCTCAACGAAGTCGTCTCCGCGCATCCGCGTGGAGCGCCGTTGCGGATCGCATCGATCGGATGCAGCGTCGGCGCCGAGCTCTACTCCACGCTGTGGCTGTTGCGCCGGCACCACCCGTGGCTGCAGGTCGTCGCGCGCGGGATCGACGCTTCGGCGAATGTGATCGAAGTGGCCCGCACGGGCGTCTACCGGCTGGGGACTCCCTCGTCGCTTGGCGGCACTCTGGAACTCAAGGGTTCGAAGGTCTTCACCACCGTGCCCAGCGCGCTGGGCGACATCATGGATGTCACGCCCGAGGGCGACTTCCGGATCAAGGACTGGATCCGTGAAGGCGTGACCTGGAACGTCGCCGATGCGACTGACCCCGCACTCGCCGCAACGATGGGGCCGCAGGACGTGGTGATGGCGTGCAACGTGCTCGGCCCGATGGACGACGCGATGGCCGAGGCATGCCTGAGGAACGTGGTGGAACTGGTCGTCCCCGGCGGCTACCTGGTGCTCGACGGGCTCGACCTGGATCTCAAGGCGCGCGTCACCCAATCGCTCGGGCTCAAGCCGGTGACGCGTTACCTGGAGGAGATACACACCGCCGATCCGACCAAGGGCGACTGGCCGTGGACGCGCTGGGCGCACGAGCCGATCGACTACCGGCGCGCCGACTGGGAGCACCGCTACGCGACGGTGTTCGGCATCCCGTCGACTCGCGAACTCAGGCAGCAGAGCGCGATCGATCAGCCCAACGCGGCCGTGGCGGTCGAAGCGCCGGCGCTGGCCGTGGCGATGGGGGCGATGGGGGCGATGGATTCGCCCGCATAGACCACGACCCGCCGCAGGAGCCTGGACAGCGCCGTCCAGGCAGTCTGCGCGGCAGGCTCATGCTGCCGGCGGCGGCGGAGTCGTCTTGAGCCAGGTCTCGAAGTTGATTGCGCCGATGATTGGATTGGCGCCGGGCGTCAGCGACTCATCGTTGATCGGTGCACCGAAGTATTCGGCACTGGCGTCAGCCACCACGTCGCGCGTTTCCTTGTTGAACGCCAGGTACTCCTGCACGAAGGCCACCATCGGCCGGCGATCCGGACCGGCCACCTCGACGATCTGGTTCTTCGGTTCGGCGACGGCCACGTTGGTCAAAGCCGCTGCCACGTCGGTGGCCGCGATCGGCTGGAACGCGGCCGTGGAGATGTGGGTGGCTTCGCCCTTGGCGCCGGAATGGGCGATGGCGTTGAGGAACTCGAAGAACTGCGTTGCGCGCAGGATCGAGTACGGCATGCCCGATTCGAGGATGAGCTTCTCCTGGGCGAGCTTCGCCCGGAAGTAGGCGTTGCCCGGCTTGCGGTCGGTGCCCACGACCGACAGCGCGACATGGTGCTTCACTCCGGCCGCGGCCTCGGCGGCGAGCAGGTTGCGCCCGGACGTCTCGAAGAACTCCAGCACCGCCTTCTCCTCGAACGATGGCGAGTTGGACACATCGACCACGACGTCCGCGCCCTGCAGCACCTCTTTGAGCCCTTCGCCGGTGAGCGTGTTGACGCCGGTGTTGGGCGATGCGGGCACGGCTTCATGGCCGAGACCGCGCAGATTGTTGCAAACCCTGGTACCGATCAGTCCGGTGCCGCCTATGACTACGATCTTCATGTCTGTCTCCGTGGGGGGTGGGGCCTGGTCAGGTCAGCCGCTCCGGCAGCGGACGCGTGCGCTCGAAGCCGAAGCGGGTGTACACCCAGGTGAAGGCGAAGAAGCCGAAGTAACCAACCAGCAGCACGCGCCCGATCCAGTTCTCGATGAAATTGATGTCGACGCCTTCGCCCACGATCTGCGGCAGCAGCTGCGCCATCGCGCCGATGCCGACCGCGCCGAGCAGGACGAACGACACCGTGAACACCGCGAGCGCGATCTTGTAGCCGAGCCCGCGATAACGGATCGAGCGGACCTTGCCGCGGTCCAGCCACGGCAACAGGAACAGCACGCCGATGGCCAGCGCCATCACGATGACGCCACTGAGCTTGTGCGGGATCACGCGCAACATCGCGTAGTACGGGGTGAAGTACCACACCGGCTTGATGTGCTCCGGCGTGACCAGCGGGTTGGCTTCGGTGAAGTTGTCGTGTTCCAGGAACAGCCCGCCCACGGTCGGGACGAAGAAGATCAGGAACGCGGCCACCAGCACGAATACCACAGCGCTCAGCACGTCTTCGACCGAGTAGTAGGGATGGAACGGGATGCCGTCCAGCGGCAGACCGTCGGGTCCTTCGTTGTCGTGGATCTCGATGCCGTCGGGATTGTTGGAGCTGACCTCGTGCAGCGCCAGGATATGCACGGTGACCAGCAGCAGCAGGATGATCGGCAGCGCGACCACGTGCAGCGAGAAGAAGCGGTTGAGGGTCGCGTCGGCGGGCACGTAGTCGCCCATGACCCAGTGTCGCAGGCTCTCGCCGACTACCGGGATCGCCCCGAACAGCGAGATGATCACCTTGGCGCCCCAGAACGACATCTGGCCCCACGGCAGTACGTAGCCCATGAAGGCTTCGGCCATCAGCACCAGGTAGATCATCATGCCCAGGATCCACACCAGCTCGCGCGGGCGCTTGAAGGAGCCGTACAGCAGCGAGCGGAACATGTGCAGGTAGACGACCACGAAGAACAGCGACGCGCCAGTGGAGTGCATGTAGCGGATCAGCCAGCCCCACTCCACATCGCGCATGATGTACTCGACCGAGGCGAAGGCCTCCTGCGACGATGGCTTGAAATGCATCGCCAGGAAGATGCCGGTGACCAGCTGGTTGACCAGCGTCAGCCCGGCCAGCGCACCGAACAGGTACCAGATGTTGAGGTTCTTCGGCGCGTAGTAGCGGCTGGTGTGCGCGGCCAGGAACGAGGTGACCGGCAGGCGGTCCTCGATCCAGGCCAGCAGCCGGTTCTTCGGATATACGCGGACGACTTTCAGCGTCATGGCATGATCTCCTGCCGCACTGCGCGGTCAGGCCGGGTCGCCAGACGGTGGCGGCGGCGATGGCGATGACGATTCCGATGCAAGCGCCACCACGTGATCGATGCCGTCCCTGAACATCTTGGCGTAGGGGCAGATGCGTTCGGCGTCGCGGACCAGCTCGGCGGCCAGCGCGCGCTCCACACCTGGCAGGGCGACGCGGATTTCGGCCGAGAGCAGGAACAGACCGTCAACCGGGTCGCGCGCGAACGTCACGGCAGTGTCGACGGTGGCATCGTGCATTGGCACGCCCGCCCGGATCGCCAGCAGCGTCAGTACGCCGTGGAAGCAGGCACCGTAGCCGGCAGCGAGCAATTGCTCCGGATTGCTGCCACCGCCTTCTCCACCCAGTTCGGCGGGCAGTCGCAGGTTGACGTTGAGCGTGCCGTCGTCGGACCTGACGACCCCCGATGCGCGACCGTGCGCCGCTTCGCCGCCCGTGACCCGGACGCGACCTGTGTAGATCGTCTCGGCCGTCTCGCCGTAGTACTTGTCGAGGAGGCCTATCGGCGGTGGCTTGAGCTGGCTCATGGCTACGGGCTTTCCTTGTCGATGCCGACATTCACGGGTGTTGCTGTCTGCGCGTGTGTCGCACGTTCGCATTGCAGTGCGATGCTAGGAGTGTGGTCGGGTGCGCAGTAGCCCTCGCGCCGGATGCACGATGTTTCCTGGTGCGCACCAATCGCGGTGGCGTCAGGCGGCGGCCGCGGCTTCATCGTTGCGATGCGCGTCGGCGTTGGTCGCCGCATCGTTCTCGGGAATGACCGCGGTGCGCGTCATCGTGCTGGCGCAGTCCAGGTCGAGCGCCCGCACCTGAGAGGTGATGAAGTCGATGAAGACGCGGATGCGCTTGGGCAGTTGCCGGCGGCTCAGGTAGCAAAGATAGTGGCCGCGGTCGTCCGGCGTGTATTGCGCAAGGCAACTGACCAGGGTGCCCCTGCGGATCTCGTCGCAGACCTCGAATGCGGGCATCTGTGCCAACCCTTCGCCGTTGAGGGCGGCCAGGCGTATCAGGTCGTCGTCGTTGAGCACGATGTCTGCCTGCGGCGTCATCGAGACCGGGCGACCATCGACCTTGAAGTCCCAGCTGCGCAGGCGGCCATTGGCCAGCCGCCGGTTGATGCAGGCATGGGTCTGGATCTCCTCGACCGATGTCGGCAGGCCGTGCCGGCGCACATGGTCGGGCGAGGCGCAGACCAGCATCTGCATCGGCACGAGCTGCTTGGCGATGACCTGGCTGTCGTCCAGGCGGCCCTCGCGGAAGGCGACATCGATCCGGTCGACGGCCAGGTCCGGGGCGCGCTCGTCGAGCATCAGTTCGATGGCAATGCCCGGATAGCGCAGGTGGAACTCCTTCATCATCGGCGCGATGACCTTGCGCCCGAAGCCGTGCGTGGCGCTGATACGCAGTTGCCCGCGCGGCGGCCCGTCACGCAGGTCGCGCATCTCGTCCAGCGCCTGCACGATGCGCTCCACACCGGGACGGCAGTTCTCGAAGAACAACTCGCCCTCCGCGGTCAGCGTGGTCGAACGCGTCGTCCGCGAGAACAGGCGCGCGCCCAGTTGCCCTTCGAGTTTCTGCACGCTGCGGCTGACGGCCGACCGTCCGACGCCGAGCCTGTCGGCGGCGCGGGCGAAGCTGCCTTCGGTGGCGACCGTGATGAAGGCCACCACGCCGGCGTAGCTGGCAGAGAAACTCGACGACAGCCGATCCTGGCGATCGGTCTGGGCCTGGGATTCGACGTGCGGATTGGTGTTCATCGCGGGGGCACCTTGGTTTTGTCTCTCAGTGGCGACTTGCGGAAGACGGCATGTTCGCGGGCGTACTCGACGTGGGCCCGGCAGGTTTCGGCCGGTTCCCCGATCAGTCTGGCGATCTCCTCGTAGCTGGCCTCGAACACCTCGTGCAGCAGGAACGCCGCGCGGATGTCCGGTTCAAGTCTGTCCAATGCGCAGATGAACTCGGACCAGACGCGGTCTGCCTTCGATGGCATGGGGCCGGGCTTCCATGGGTTCGTCATGTAACAAGGTCGCGCCAGCAACCCGGGTTGTGACACGCCATTGGTGCGTCGCGCTCACCACTGCGCGTCCGCGGGGCGATCTACCGTCGCGACGGCACCGTGCCTAGATTTGCGTCCAGCCGGACGGCGTCGTGCCGGCCCGCCCTCCCCCATTCACGCCAGGAACGCCTGCCATGAGCCAACGCCTCGATTACCAGAAGCAATCCCCGGAACTGTTCAAGAAGTTCGTGGAATTCAGCATGCTCACCCACAAGTCCTCGATCGAGCAGCCGATCCGCGACCTGGTCAACATCCGCGCCTCGCAGATCAACGGCTGCACGTTTTGCCTGGACATGCACGTCAAGGAAGCGACCATCCACGGTGAGCGTCCGCTGCGCCTGCACCACGTCGCCTCCTGGCGCGAATCGACGCTGTTCATCCCGCGCGAGCGCGCCGCGCTGGCGTGGACTGAAGCACTGACGCAACTGTCGCCCCAGGGCGTGCCGGATGAGGTCTATGAGCGCGTGCGCACTCAGTTTTCGGAAAAGGAAATCGTCGACCTCACCTACGACGTCATGGCGATCAACGCCTGGAACCGCGTCAATGTCGGGTTCCGCACCGAGCCGGGCAGCGCCGACAAGGCCTTCGGGCTCGACAAGGCACAGCTGACCTGAGGCACCGCTTCCTCACGCCACACAGGAGACATCCCATGCGCGTTCATCATTCCCTCGCCCTGGCCGCGCTGCTGTTGTCCGGCAGCGCCCTCGCCCAGCATCCGGCTCATCCGGCGCCGGGCCCGGTCGTGAAGCCGGTCCTGACCAAGGCGCTGCCCGAATACCCGGGCAAGGAAGGCCTCGTCCTCACCGTCGACTACCCGCCCGGTGGTTCCTCGCCGCTGCATCACCACGACGCCTACGCGTTCGTCTACGTGATCGAAGGCTCGGTGGTGATGGCGGTGAAGGGAGGCAAGGAGGTCACCCTGACCGCCGGCCAGAGCTGGAGCGAAGCACCCGGCGACATCCACACCGTCAGCCGCAATGCCAGCAATGACAAGCCGGCGAAGTTCGTCGTGTTCCTGCTCAAGGACGCCGGCAAGCCCGCCGTGATCCCGGGCGCCTGATCGTCCCGGCGCCTGATCGTCCCGGCGCGTGATCGTCCCGGCGCGTGATCGTCCCGGAGCGTGATCGTCCCGGTCCTGGCTGCCCTGTTGTTCTCGGGCAGTGTCGGGGTCCATGGCCAGCACGGTAACGAGGTTCCTCCCCCCGACGTTACCCCCGGCCATGACCCAGGCACTGCCCGAGTACCCTGGCAGCCGACGGCCGTTGCTCCCGTTTGATGCCGTCTGCGTCACAATCCGGCCTTCTGCCACGACCTGTGTCTTATGGAAGGCGCCACCGATATCTTCACCCGCCTGCAGCCGCGCCTGCTGGGCGTGGCCTATCGCATGCTCGGCTCAGTGGCCGAGGCCGAAGACGTGGTCCAGGATGTATGGCTGGGCTGGCACAACGCGTCCGCCGACGTCGCCGACCCCGAGGCCTGGCTGGTCACCACCACCACCCGACGCGCCATCGACCGGCTGCGCAAGGCGCGCAGCGACCGCGAACACTATGTCGGCATCTGGCTGCCCGAGCCGGTGCTCACGGAAGGGCCGACCACGCCCGAACAATTGCAGGAAGCCTCGAGCGACCTGTCCATCGCCTTCCTGACCGTGCTGGAGCGGCTCGCTCCCGAGGCGCGCGCCGCGTTCCTGCTGCGCGAGGTGTTCGACGCCGACTATGGCGAGATCGCCGCCACGCTCGACAAGAGCGAAGCGGCGTGCCGGCAGATCGTGCATCGCGCCAAGAGCCAGCTGCGTGAGGAGCGGCCACGCTACGTCGTCTCCGCCGATGCGCACCAGCGCCTGATGCGCCGCTTTGCCGAAGCCTGGAACAATGCCGACTTCCACGCCATGAAGGACATGATGGCCGAGTCGGCGACCCTGGTCGGCGACGGCGGCGGTATCGTCACCAGCTTCCCCAAGCCGATGGTCGGGGGGCAGCGCATCGCGCAGCTGTTGTTTGCAGGGACCCTGCGCAGGAACGAGAAGATGGAAATCCGGCTCACGCAGATCAACGGCCGCATGGGCGTGCTGCGTTACTTCGACGGGAAGCTGGAGTCGGCGCAGTCCTACGACACCGATGGCGAGCGCATCACGCAGGTCTTCGTGCAGCGCAACCCGGAGAAGTTGCGCCGCATCGCCGCGAACCAGTCTTCGGACATCGACTGACCGGCTACTCCTCGAACGGCGCGGCCAGCAGCGCGTCGACCATGGACGGCGCCCGGTAACCGGGCACGTAGCGTTCACCGAAATCGCGGGCGAAGTTGTCGTACGTCGTGTCCGGGTGGCGCTCGCAGATGCCGCAGACAGCCTGGGTGAAGCGCTGCTTCATCTGCAGACGCGGGTACGCCGCGACGATGCGCGCGATTTCCTCCGCGCCCAGGCTGTCGTAACCCCATCCACCCCAGTCCAGCGCCACGCCCATCACGCACAGGGCCGCTTCCGCCTCCTTGTGCAGGCAGATCGAGGGCGTGGAGTTGAGCGCGATGCTGTCCCAGATCAGTTGGGTCCGCCGTTCGTCCACGCCCTGGCCACGGGCGAACGTGCGCGCCGCATTGGCGCCTTCCACTTCGAACCGCAGCGGACCGTCGACGGCCCGGGTCAGACCGATGTCGTGCAACAGCGCGGACACCGCCAGCACTTCGGCGTCGAAGGGCTCGCCCTTCTTCTGTGCGATCAGGGTCGCGAACAACCACGAGCGCATGACGTGGTTGAAGAGGTACTCATCGCTGTGCTCGCGGGCGAACCCGATGGCCGCGGCGACCAGCTCGGTGTCCGGCACGGTCACACCGGCCAGGAGGCGTGATGAACCGACAGTGGTGTTGCTGGATGTCATGGCAGCGCTCCGCCAGTTGAACAGTCGATCCGGCGCACCGGTTGTGCGCGGTCGATTGATGCTAGATCCCCCGAATCGCGACCGGTAGCGCCCGCAGCGGGCCCACGCTGTTGCCCGTGAAGCATCAATCCGCGTGTATCGCGTTCAACGCCATGCCAGGCATTGGTGCGCCGGAATCAACAGCGTGGGCACTGGCGCGGGGCTACCGCCGGCGCGGTTTGATTTCTATGGTGCATGCGTGCCAAGCCCCCCAAGCGCACCACGTCCCCCACGAGGAACCACGACATGCAATCGATCACCACCAAAGACGGCACCGAGATCTATTATAAGGACTGGGGTAAAGGTCAGCCGATCGTCTTCCATCACGGCTGGCCGCTGTCCAGCGACGACTGGGACACGCAGATGCTGTACTTCCTCGACCAGGGCTATCGCGTCATCGCCCACGACCGGCGTGGTCACGGCCGCTCGAGCCAGACGGCGACCGGGAACGACATGGACACCTATGCCGCCGATTTCGCGGAGCTGGCTGCCCACCTGGACCTGCGCGATGCCATTCACGTCGGCCATTCCACCGGTGGCGGCGAGGCTGCTCACTATGTCGCCCGCCACGGCGCAGGTCGCGTGGCCAAGCTGGCGCTCATCGGCGCGGTGCCGCCGCAGATGCTGAAGACGGCAGCCAACCCGGGCGGCTTGCCGCGCGAGGTGTTCGACGGCATCCGCAAGGGCCTTGCCGCCAACCGTGCCGGCTTCTATTGGGATTTCCCGGTGCCGTTCTACGGTTACAACCGTCCCGGCACGCCCCTTGCGGAACCGGTGCGGGCGAACTGGTGGCGCCAGGCCATGATGGGTGGCGCCAAGGCGCAGTACGACTGCATCGCCGCGTTCTCGGAAACAGACTTCACCGACGATCTCAAGCGTATAGAAGTACCCACGCTGGTCATGCACGGCGACGACGACCAGATCGTGCCGATCGCCGACTCGGCGCTGCTCTCTTCGAAACTGCTGCGAAATGCCACGCTCAAGATCTACAAGGGCTATCCGCACGGCATGTGCACGACCCACGCCGATGTGATCAACCCCGACCTGCTGGCGTTCTTCCGCAGCTGACGTTCGCCCGGCATATGCAGGCAGGGCCTTCGCGGCCCTGTCTGCATTTGTGCCGGTCAGCTCAACGCTGCCGACCAGACCAGGTGACCCACTTCCGGCCTGGCGATGTCGCTGTGCGCGCCAGACGGCGGGCCGCCTTCGCGGATGACGCGATTGCAGTTGACGTTGTAGATGTGCCCGGGCTTGAAGCCATAGGCGAAGCTCGCGTCCTGCACGTCGAGGTCGACGATCTCCAGGCCACCGCCACGCAGGCCGAAGGTGCCGACGCCGCCGTACTTCGGGAAGGCTCCCGGCGCGAAATCGACCTGGCGCGCGACGCCGGCCGCGACCGGATACAGCGAACCAACGGCCATGTCGTGCTCCGAGCGCGTGGTGACGATCGGGCCGGCCACCACGTCGCCCGCGGCAAGGCGACGGAAGTAACCGGCCTTGCGCGGTGAATCGGGCAGGCTGTCGCAGCAAGACCACAGCGACAACGCGCCCTGCACCAGCACCACCGACTGCACGCGGCGCGGCAGCTTCGCATTGGCCGGCCCGCACGCGGACGCGGATGCGGCGATGGAGCCGAAGCTGTGCCCCATCAGGTGGAAGCGCACGTTGCGGTCGCTGGTGGCCGCCATCAGCGCCGACAGCAGTTCGAAGCCGCCGCTCTCGCCGATGCGCCTGGCGCGCTCCTTCATTTTCCAGAACGACAACTGCACCAGCGGCGACAGCAGCGCCTTGCGCGCGCCACCACCGCCGAAGCTGTCCGCCCCCTCCAGCGCGCGCGCGTAGGCGGCGGCGGGGTCGAACGGCTCGCGATCCGAGCCCGGATCACCTTCCACGCCCTGCGCGCCCAGTGCGGCCTCGCCGTCGAGCACGCGATAGGCCTCGGCGACCTCCGCCGGGAGCGAGGCGGGCGTGAACTCGCCCTGCGCTGCTTCGAATATGGTTCGCAGCGCCGCGCGCGCGGCAGGCGTGTCGGCTATCTGCATGGCGGCCGCCTCGACCTCGGCCTCGATCGCATCGCCACCGATACCGAATGACTCGCCGGCTGCGGCTGCCAGCGACTCCTCACCGAACGGCAGGCTCGGCCAGTGCAGACCGATCAGCAACGGGACGAAGTCCGGGCCGGCGCGGGCGATGTCGCCGGACTGCGCCATCAAGGTCGCCATCCACGAAGCGTACTGCTGCCTGGCCGCGGGCATGTCGCCCTTCCAGCCGTGGATGAAGACGAAGATGTCGGTGGGGCGCTCGGCCCGGATCGCTTCCAGGATCCGGTCGCGCATGCGGCCATCGCTGTCGTCGCTGCGCTCCCTGCCCTTCTCGTCGAGCGCGACGAGGTAGTAGCGGGTTCCGGTGGCTGCAAGGGTCTCGATCGGCATGGCGAAGCTCCATCAAACGGAAAGGCGGACAGCGGGATCGCCGATGACGACGTAGCTGCGCGCATCGTGGTGGGCGGTCCACAGACCGGCCAGGGTGTAGTCGTCGACGGCGGCGCCGTACTTGATGGCGTCGAGCTCGCCGTTGAGCGTTACCGCAAGGTCGGCGTGCTTCATCGCGAACGCGTCCATGGCCGCGCCTACGCGCACGCCCGACATCAGCGCATGCAGGCACTCCTCGAAGGTGCTGGTCTGCGCGCCGACGCCCGGCCAGGAGAACGAGTAGGTCCAGGCGCGCTCGACGTGCCCGATCACCGCCAGCGCGCCGCCATCGGGTTTGCCGGCAAGTCGCTGCGGCAGATGCGCAAGGAAGGGGGCGCTGGCAATCGTCGCCGGGACGGTGCCGGCCGGCGCGTAGTCGTCGCGCTGCGGCGTGCCGGCGCCATAGCAGGCGAAGTGGAATGCGATCGTGCCCGACAGGTCGGCGCTGTCGCTGACGTCGTCGCCGGAGAAGTAGAACGCCTCCGGGATCGCGCCGCGGTGACGGATCGGCCCGGGCCAGTCCTGGCACAGCAGCGCGCCCTGGTGCCGCTGCTGTCTTGCATCGCCCAGCGGGAAGCCCATGCCATGGCTGGCAGTGAACACGATAGAAGGGGCCGACTGCAGGCATGCGCCGAGCCGCGCCTTGGTGGCCTCGGCGGCGAGGATGCGCTCCAGCTGCCATTGCGGTTGCCGGGTCGCGAGCTTGTCGGCCAGCGGCGCGACCAGCATCTGGCTGCTCAGTTTCGTCGCGCGGTCATCGTCGTTGTTGACCGCGAAGAAGCTCGCCCGTCTCGGTCCAGGCTGTGGGCTGCGCTGCTCGCTGGCGATGACACTGGCGGCGTAGTTGCGGTAGCCGTCGATCGAGTCGAAATGCAGCCGGCCCACCGCATAGTTGATCCCGAGTTCGTACTGGAAGCGGAACGGAATCGATTCGGGGCCGCCCACGATCAGCAGGTAATAAGGCACCTTGTCGATCTGCGGCAGGCCGAGCGCCGCGCCCTGGCGCGCCAGCCAGGTGCGGGCGCGGTCATCCGGACGGTAGGCCGCCGGTCCGGTGAATGCCTTGTAGCGCGCGCCTGCCTGCGCATTGCGCAGGTCGCACAACGGCTTGAGAGCATCCAATACTTCGGGCAGCGCATCGTGGGCAGGGACGATGCCCCAGCCGGTCTGCGCCAGGTCGGCAGGGTCGACGCCGAAGGGAACGCCAAACGTGGGCGCCATCGCATGCTGCTTGGCGACGAGCACATCGCGCTCGACGACCGGTTCCGCCGGCTCGCCACGCGCCGCGCGCGAGATCTGTTCGACGGATGGCGTCTGCAGGTACTCGCCCGTGGTGGCATCGATGCCGTTGAAACCGGTGGGCTCGGTGCTCATGGCCCGGTGTCCTCATCGCCGTCCGCGGTCGGGTCGCCGACACTGCGCCTGGCGTACTGCCGGGCGGTTGCGATCATGCGGCTGCGATCCAGGTCCCACGCGAGCAGGTCGTCACCGGCGGTCACCAGGAACGCCCCATCGCCACTGAGGGCGATCGCCTTGAGTGGAGCGCGTCCACGCGCTGCCAGCTCAAATGGCGAAACACGCTTGTTGCGCTTGATCCATTGCAACAGGTTGCCGTCGGCGTCCGATGTCACCAGTACACCGTCGCCCGTTCCTGCCGCCGCCACCCCCGTGATGGAACGCTCGTGTCGCCGGTAGATCTCCCGCTTCTCCAGTCCCGGCACCGAACACATGGTGATCAGGCCGTCATCGGCGCCGGTCAACAGGGTTCCGTCGCCACGGAATGCCAGCTCGGACACGCGCTGCCCGACGTCGCTGTAGGCCACAGGCAAGTAGGGCTTCGGGAACGAGCCGCGTGCGATGTTCCACAGGCGCACCGTGCCGTAGGCCGAGCCGACGGCCAGTCGCCGCGAGTGAGGGTCGAATGCGATGGCCGAGATCCTGTCCGCGTCCGGGGCGATCGAGCTGTCGCCCACGCGTTGCCGAAGCGAAGTCGACGCCACTTCGACCCACGGCCCCGACGCTCCCTCCCGGCGCGCCCAGACGCGAAGGATGTTCTTGCTGGACGTCGCCAGAAAGTCTCCGTCCGGGCTCACGGCTGGCGTTGTGGTGTCGTTGTCGCAGTGGGTCTGCCGGACCGCCGACGGCGGGCCCGCATTCTGCGGAGCCTTTCCAGGCGGCAGCACCCATTCGGTCGGAATGCCATGACAACCGACCGTGACCAGACGCTGGCCATCGGCCGAGAGTACGAACTTCCCCGCATCCGCCGCCTGCAGGGTCCATTGCGGCATGGGTTTGACCCGGCTGCCCTCGCGCTGCCACAGCTGGATGATTCCATCGGTTGAACGCGCGGCAATGCGGGTGCCGTCGACGTTCATCGACAGCTCCGACCAGGACTTCTGGAGCGAAGCAGGGAACTGATGCGACAACGCCGGGCCGCGTCCCTTGTCGAGGTCGAGCAGCAGGATCTGCCGCGTCCCGCCGACCACGACCTGCGCGCGCGATTTCGGCCGGTAGGCCACGCTGAACAGACGCTCTCCGATCTTGAATCGCTGCGCCCAGGCGCGCCGGTTCAAGTCCGCCAGGTCCGAGGCATCGGCCGGCAACCGCCATCGCACGAGGTAGCCATCCACCCCCACGCTGACAAAATCGTTCGAACCGGATGCAAAGGCCAGGCCCTTGACGGCCCGGTCGCTCGGACTCTCGCTGCCTCCATGCGACGCCCGATCCAGTCGGATTCCATTGCGTGTACGGTCCGCTGACGCAAGGTCCCACACGTGCAGCGATCCTTCGGTATCGCCGGCGATGAAGTAGCGTCCCGACGGATCGGCGGCAGACGCGGAAATGCCCACCTCTCTTCCAAGGTGGTCCTTGATGCTGAACTCCTGCTGCGGCTGCTGTGGTTCAGCCTGGTCGCCGCCCACTGACCACAGACGGACGTTTCCGTCGTAGTCGGTGGACGCGAGCCTTTGCTGCTGCGCAGCGCCGCGCGGCAGGAATGCGATGCTCTGGACCGGAGCGCCACCTTTTCCGAACGAAGCGACGTGGATCGGTGCCGCGGGGTTGACCAGGTCCCAGACTTCCACCCTCTTGCCCCAACCCGAAGCGGCCAGCCAGCGGCCGTCGTCGCTGAAGGCGGCCGTTGTCAGGCGCCCGCGATTGGGGACCGGCACGAGCACCGCGACCTGCCGCAGCTTTCCCTTGTCCATTCGCCAAAGCAGCACGCGGCCGTCCCAGTGCGACGACGCGATCAGGTCCCCGTGAACCGCCACGGCGTAGGTCTGCGTGCGCAGATCCGGTGTGACGTACACATCCGACCCCGGCACCGCGATGTTCTGGACCGAGATGTGTCCGTCCCAGGATCCGGCAAGCACGCGGTCGCCATCGGGGCTGAATGCAACAGACCAGACGATGTGGTCGCGCGGCGCCAGCTCGCGGATCACCGCCGCCTGTGCACGTGTCAGCTGCATCGCGATGGCGTTGTCGACGGCACGCTTGAGGTTGCCCTCCTTGTCCAGCTCATCGGCCTGTTCCCTCAGCGGCAAGAGCATGTTGAGCGCCTCCCCGGGTGCGGTCATGTCGCGGGTCGAAGCGACCGTCTGGTACAGGGCCGAGCGTTTCACCGCCTGCGCCTTCTGTTTCCGTTCGACCAGCCCCCATGCACTGACCACGGCGATGATCGCCACCGCGCTGGCACCGATCACCCCGCGCAACAGATTGCGATCCCTGCGCGCGCGGTTGGACCGCGCAACTTCCTCTGCGCTGGTACGCAAAAACTCGTCCTCGTCTTCGTTCATGTCGCCGCGATGGTCGGCCGCCCATCTGTTGGCGGCCGCCAGCTCTTCAGCGGGCAGCAGCAGGTGACGCGCGTATTCCCCGCTGGCTTCGTGCCAAAGCCTGGAACGAACCTGAAACGGCTGCAGGTGTGCCTGCTCCCACGCCTTGTTGGAGGCGAGCACCGGCGCCACCAGGCGATCGTGTGGGAGCTCGATCCAGTCGCGCCCGGCGCGCGAGTCCGAGCGCAGCAGGTGGGCGTCGACCAGGCGGGTGACGGCTTCGTCGACCTGTCCCAGCTGGGTCCTGTCGCGCAAGGCCTGGGTGCGCACGCCCGATTCGGATATCAGGCTGGTCCCGATCCACTCGCGCAGCGTGCGCTCGGAAACTCCGGACTCCTCGGCCGCCGCGGCAATCTCGTCATCGAAGAATTCGCGAAGCGCGCTGTCGACCTCGCTGAGGCCGCGCGCGGTGACGTCACCGACCTCGATCCTGCGTCCTTCACGCAGCACGACCTTCGTCCACAGGCGCCGGCACACCACCTGCAGCTGCACCGGCTCGACAAAGCGTCCCGGCTGCAGCGTGTCCCTGCCGTCGGCGCCACGCACCGACACCTGGCACAGGTCCTCGACCAGGCGCGGCGGCACGTCCTGGGCCATCCACTGCGGACCGGCGGTCTCGCCGATGGCCTCGCGCGCGGCGTCCACGCCGAGTGCATCGAGCCGGTAGCGGAACGACAGCGCGGTCGGGATCAGGTCCAGGTAGGGCTGGAGCTCGGCCAGGCGATCCTCGCGTATGGCGAACAGGGCCCAGATCTGCGCGCCCGCTTCACCACCCCAACGGCCTGGCGTCGCCCCCCGCAGCAGGTTGCCGAGTTCTTCCAGGTACTCGCGCTTGCGGTCGACATCGAGCGGGTCGGCGACGAACAGCTCCTCGAACTGGTCGAGGATCAGCAGCGGATAGTGCGGTTCGCCTTCGGCATCGCGGCCGAGCGCGGCGGACACGCACTCCTCGAAGTACTGCTTGAGCGTGTAACCGCACAGGTCGCGCGCCTGGCGTCGATCGTCCTCGCCGCGCAGCTTCTCCAGCGCGTACAACGTGGCCAGCCGGTAGCGGTTGATCGACGGATTGTTGTCGCACTCCGCGTCGCGATGGCCGAGCCGGACGATCGGCAGCGCCTCCATGTCATAGGCGTCCTCCAGCTTCGGAATCAGGCCTGCGCGGATCAGCGACGTCTTGCCCGCGCCAGACGGGGAGAACAGCAGCGCGATGCGCTTGCTGACCAGCAGGTCCGACAGTTCCTCGGTCTCGCGGCGCCGGCCATGCAGGGTCTGGCCGACGTCCAGCGGCACCGGACCGACAAAGGGATTCGACGGCAGGGCTGGAGGCGATGCCGTTGCCGGCACGGCAACGGGCACGGCCTTGACGCCCGCAGCACCGGCAGCACCGTTCCCTGCGGCATTGTTCACGCCGGCACCTCTTCGTCCGCCTTCACTGCCCGCTCGTAGTGCTCCATCAGTTCGACCATGAATTCTTCCGGCGAACTCCAGAACAGGTTCACATGCGACTGTTCTTCGAAGTACTTGCGCAGGTACTTGTACATGCGCGCCGGAACGATGCGCTCGCCGGCGGGATTCATCTGGATGGCGACGCTGGTCCGGCGCCGGGAGATCTCGCGGCCGGGCTGGCGCAACACGCTGCCCAGCACGACCCGGAAGTCCCAGTCCTCGGCCTGGAAGCCGAGCAGCAGCCAGCCCGAAGTCGAGATCGCGGCGGTGACGGCATGCGGAATGCCGTTCTCGCGCAGCGTCTCGTTGCGCGTGACCTCCATCAGGAACTCGAAGTAGTCGTCCTCGGTGATCACCAGGCTTTCGGGGTACTGGTAGTTGCCGAAGACGTGGAAGATCAGCGGCTCATCGACACTGGGGACATACCCGTCCTCGACAGCGGGTCCGTGGGCAATGCCGAGGTCGCCGCTGCTGCGCCAGGTGCACAGCTGGATGTGCGGCTTGCGGCCCTGTTCGATGAGCGCGTCGTGGAGCAGGTTGTCGCGGTTGGCGTTGACGTAGATCGGCACCGGCATGCGCGCCAGCAGCGTGTGCACCTCGGCCGGATTTTCTGCACGCAGGCCCTTGCCGATGTGCGACACCATGCGGTCGACCAGGCCTTCCTGCACGCGCTCGCGCATCAGTTCGTCGGTGAGCTGGTCGCGGAACTTGCGCCGCAGGTAGCGCACGACGTACGAGCGGATCGCATCGACGACAAACCCCGGGCTGTTGCGGTACGCCAGATGCTGGGCCACCTGCGCCAGGTCGTCGCGGTCGCGCGGCGCCAGCGGGAACTCGTAGCGTTCGGCCCATGCGCGGGCGATCTCGCGGGTCGAACCGATCACCGGTTCGACCAGTCCCGGGCCCAGCACCGGCACGCAGCGCTTGTTGCGGATGTTGGAAACGACCGCTTCCCACTGGTCGAACCCGTCGATGTCGACGCTGCGCGGCGGCCACAGGACACCGCTCTTGGAGTGGGTGTAGAGCGTCGGCATCCACCAGTCGGGCTGGTCGAGGATGTCGAAGCGTGCGGCTGCGACGGCGCGGTCGATCTGCCCGTCGCTGGCCAGCTCGCGGAAGAAGCGCGGCATGAAGCGATTGACCGAGGCCACGGTGACATCGCCCTGCATCGCCAGCACGTTGGGGACGCCCGCCTGCGCCAGTCGCGGCGCCAGTGCCGCCAGTCCCTGGGCGCCGCCGCCACCGGCGCTCTTGCATGACGCCAGGATCACCAGCCGCGGGCGGTCCTCGGTGGCGGCGAAACGCTGCACCAGCTCTTCGCCGCGGACCATCTCGCCCAGGCCAGTGTCGCCTTCCAGCAGCAGCCGCGGCTCGCCCTCCTGGGTGATGGTGCCGTGGCAGGCCAGATACAGCACGTCGGAGTAGTTGTCGCGCAGGTCGGAGACAATGCTGTAGACCGACGCGCGGCCGGCCAGGCGTCGCACCACGATCTCGCGCGGGCTGCGTCCGTACTGTGAGGCGATTGCTTCCTCGGCCTGGCGGAATTCTTCATCGGCATCGATCGCCGGTTGCTGCCAGCGCGTCGCCAGGTCGGACGGATTGGCCACCACCACCAGCACCCGCACCGTGTTGGGATCCTGCAGCGGCCGCAGGCGGAAGTCGTCGGTGCTCAGGAAGCGCGAGAACCACACGTTCTGGTTCGACAGCAGCGAGGTCGCCTTGCCCGGCTCGCGCAGCAACTCCCAGCGCACGGCGTGCAGCTCAGGTGCGTTGGCCTGGACATGCAGGCGGATGCGCAGGCCATCACGTGCCGCCGCAGCGGTGCGCGCCTGCACGAAGGCATCGAAGATGCGGTTGCCGGGGCCGCCGAAGACCATG
This sequence comes from Lysobacter sp. TAF61, assembly GCF_052113485.1. Lineage (NCBI taxonomy): Bacteria > Pseudomonadati > Pseudomonadota > Gammaproteobacteria > Lysobacterales > Lysobacteraceae > Lysobacter > Lysobacter sp. TAF61. The sequence goes on along the minus strand of NZ_JBFRDH010000004.1, from coordinate 227,117 downwards.
TCGGTCAATGCGGCGCCGTAGGCGTCTCCGTCCAGGGCATGGCCCTGGAGCGTTGCCAGGTCGATGTCGATCCGGACCGGATCGATCAGGTCGGTTTCCCGGTCCTGTTCCGGGTCGATGTAGCGTCCGCCTACGAAGTACTTGCCTGGGTCGAGCCACTGGATCCGCAGTTCTAGCTCGCTGTAGGACATGATCTGGACCTCCGCCAGAAGCGCCCCCCCAACATTGGCAACGCCGGGGACCGGGCTTTACGGACACCGTCCGTCGCCGTCAGCGCACGATCAGCTCGAATCCGTCCTCCGGCTCGGGGAATTCAGCCTCGTCCGCCGACGTCTCCAGGCCAAACGAAGCCGACTCCACGAAAGCCTGCGCCGCCGCGGCCAGCGCCTCGGCGATGCCCTGCCGGTACGGCTCCTGCAGCAGCCGCTGCTCCTCCTGCGCGACATCCATGAAGCTCACCTCGACCAGGCACGCCGCGGTAGTGGCGTGGTGCGAGGCCGGCGACAGCGCGCCGAACTGCGCCCGCTTGAGGCCGCGGTCGGCGTGCTGGGTCACCGCCAGCAGGAACTGCTGGACCTGCTTGGCCAGCGCCGTCGACGCCGCGCCCGAACGCGCGTGGACGAAGGTCTCCGTTCCCTGCGCGCGGCCGTTGAAGCCGTTGAAGTGGATCGCGATGAACGCCGCGGCCTTGCGGTCGCGCGCGACGTGGGCGCGCGCAGTGAGGCCCAGGTTGACGTCGCTGTCGCGTGTCAGCACCGCCGTATGACCCTTTGCCGTGAGCAGCGGCACGATCCGCCGCGCGACATCGAGGGTCAGGTTCTTTTCCTTGGTGCCTTGCGGCCCGGTGGCGTTGTTCGGACTGGAACCGCCGATCACCTGTGTGCCGCCATGGCCCGGATCGATGACGATCACGCTCATCTGCCTTCTCCCGCTCGTCCTGTGCGTGAGGAGCCAACGACCTGATCGCGCTGGACCGGACAGGGCTGCGGCCGCGATCGCCCTCAAGCCCGTTCAGAAACCGCGACGGAGTCGCGACGCGGATCTACACGAATGCACTGAAGCCGGTGATCGCCCTGCCCACGATGAGCGCGTTCATCTCGCGCGTGCCCTCGTAGGAGTACAGCGCCTCGGCATCGGCCACGAACCGTCCCACCTGCTGGTCGAGCAGGATGCCGTTCGCTCCCAGCAGTTCCCTTGCCAGGCCCACGGTCTCGCGCATGCGCACCGTGCAGACACCCTTGGCGAGGGACGCGTGCTCGTCGCGCATCAGCCCCTGGTCCTGCATCTGCGAAAGGCGCACGCAGACGGCCTGGCTCGAGGTGATGTTGCACAGCATGCGGAACAGCAGGTCCTGCACCAGCTGGAATCCTGCGATGGGCCTGCCGAACTGCATTCGTCGCTGCGCATACCGCAGGGCATGCTCGTAGGCGCCCCTGGCGCAGCCCACCGACTCCCAGGCCACGCCGGCCCGGGTCATTGCCAGCACGCGCGCCGTGTCCTTGAAGGTGTTGGCGTTCTGCAGCCGGTCGGATTCGCTGACGCGGCAGTCCGTGAGCGTGATCAGGCCGTTCTGCACCACCCGCAGCGCCATCTTGTGGAGGATCTTTTCCACGTGGAAACCGGCGGACTTGTTCTGGACGATGAAACCCTTGACCTGGCCGTCATCGACGTCGCGCGCCCAGACAATCGTCAGGTCGCCCCAGGTGGCGTTGCCGATCCACTTCTTCTGGCCGTTGAGGATCCAGGTGTCGCCTTCGCGCTTGGCCGTGGTGGTCAGCCCCCCGGCAGTTCCGGAGCCGACATCGGGCTCGGTCAGCGCGAACGAGCCGATCTGCTCCATCGCTGCCATCGAAGGCAGCCAACGCTGCTTTTGTTCCTCCGATCCGCACAGGTAGATCGAGCCCATGGCCAGCCCGGTATGCACGCCGAAGAACGTCGACATCGATGCGTCCACGCGTGCCATTTCCATCATCACAAAACCCAGCAGCGTGGTGCTGCGGCCGGCGCAGCCATAGCCGCGATAGGGCAGCCCGGCGATTGCCAGTGCCTTGAAGCCGGGCAGCAGCTCGAAGGGGAACTCGTCGCGCTCCCAGAATCCGGAGATGATCGGCTGGACCTGTTCCTCCATGAAGGTCCGCACCTTCAGGCGAATGGCGTTGTCGTCGTCAGACAGCGTCTTGGCGAACTGGTAGAAGTCACCGTCGGCCTCAGGCAGCTGCGATGGCGGCCTTCTGGAAGAGGAATCTGCAGGGCTCATGTCTGCGCTCCTTGTAGCCGTTCCGGTCGACACGCCATCCGCGCGTTGCGGCTCGCACGTGGCATGGCGACGTTAAGCGCGGCTCGGCCGAGCCGGTAGATCGGCCAACGGAAATTCGCTGTTGAGCAAAGTGAATCAATGCCCGGCCCTTCCACGCCCGCGCGAAGCAACCGGCACGGAAATTGCCAGGCTCAACGCTTGTTCTAGGTCTGGATGCGGGGAAAGTAGCGCGCGACGAAAATCAGGTACACCAGCCACAGCGCGAACCAGGCAGACGCCACAACCAGCAGCCCGACCGTGAAGAGGATCATGCTCGGCGCGAGAAACAGGAGCACGCAACCGGTCAGCCACAGGCGGTCGGCCCGTCGCGAATACCGGGCACGCTCGACATCGTCGATCCGCCCGGAAAGCGCGGCGCCGTAATAGAAGAACGAGGAGAAGGCGAAAGCGAACGTCGCCACACCCATTGCGACCAGCGTGGCCTGGAATGCGATGGCGTTGACCTGGCCGCTTGTGAACCTGGGATACAGGAAGAACAGCAGGAACGTGAAGATCGCGATGCTCGACGCCGCGAGCTGATAAGACCGATTGACGTTAGCCGCAGCAAGATCGTCAGCCATGGGTTCTCTCTCCTTGCCTCGCCGTGATCCGGATTGTTTGCGCAGTCCAGTCTACTGCCCGGCAGGCGGCTGCCAGAGTTCGACCTTGTTCCCTTCCGGATCGATCACCCAGCCAAACTTTCCCTGCTCGGAGCTTTCGGTCTTGTCGAGGACGTTGCAACCTTCGGCACGCAGCGCCGCGAGCAGACTGTCGAGATCGGCAACGCGGAAATTGATCATGAACGACGCAGTGCCCGGCTCCATGTAGCCCGTGTCCTGGGCGAAGGGGCTCCAGATGGTCATGCCGGGTGCGCTGTCCGCCCCGCCCCACTGGAACACCGCGCCACCCCAGTCGGATACGTCCAGGCCAAGGTGGTCGCGGTACCAGGCGCCCAGGGCCTTGGGATCTGCTGATTTGAAAAAGACGCCGCCAATACCGGTGACACGTTGCATGGCCTTCTCCGAAGGTGGCTGACAGTTGCCGAGAATACTGCCAGTCGCTGGGCCCATATTCGCGACGGCCGTCGCGCGATGCCATGCCTGGCGCTGGCCGCACCCAGCCCCGCGTTGCGTTCAAGGGATGCAGCTTGCCCGGTCCCTTCATGGACCGTGCCGACCCGCTGCTGGCCCGCATCAAGGAAGCTGATATGTCCTGCTTGAAGTCCATGGCCCGCGCCGTGCTCGTGCCGCTGATGCTTTGCGCATTGCCGATGACTGAGGCCGCAGCCGGGGTGCAGCCTTTCCCCGACAGCTTCCACGACAGCCAGATGGCGGTGGCCGGCGGCACGCAGTTTGTCCGCGTGGGCGGGAAGGGACCGGCCGTGGTTCTTCTGCACGGCTTCGGCGACACCGGCGACATGTGGGAACCGCTGGCGACCCGGCTCGCCAAGGACCATCTTGTGATCGTGCCCGATCTGCGTGGCATGGGCCTGTCGTCGCACCCCGAAGACGGCTACGAGAAAGCGGCACAGGCGCGCGACCTGGTTGGCATTCTCGACAAGTTGAAGGTCAAGAAGGTGCAGCTGGTCACCCACGACATCGGCAACATGGTCGGCTATGCGCTCGCCACGCACTACCCGGACCGGGTGACGGCCTGGGTCGTGATGGATGCACCGCTCCCCGGCATGGGAACCTGGCAGACCCAGCTGACCAACCCGAAGGTGTGGCACTTCAATTTCCGCGGGCCCGATGTGGAGCGCCTGGTGGCGGGCCGCGAGCGCATCCTGCTGGACCGGTTCTACAACGATCTTGGCGCGAACCCTGCCGGCATCGATGAGGAAACCCGCGCGCACTACGCCGAACTCTATGCGCGACCCGGCGCCATCCACAATGCGCTTGGCGGGCAGTTCGAGGCCTTCTCCCGCGACGCCGAAGAGAACAAGTCGACGTTCGCCAAGTCGGGGAAGATCGCGATTCCGGTCCTCGCCATCGGCGGCGACCACTCCTACGGCGCTTTGATGAAAACCGAAGTGGAGTACGTCGCCTCGAACGTCGAAGGCGCCGTGATCCAGGATTCGGGCCACTGGATCATGGAAGAACAACCACAGCAGGCCATCGACCTGATCATCCCGTTCCTCGCCAGGCATTGATCGCGGAAGCGAATCATCCGTTCGTGCGCGCGCCCGGCTGATCGTGCGCGCGCGCCAGCACCTGGCGCGCCACCCTGCACTCCTGACATCGATTTCGGGAGTGATGGTATGAACCGCAGGAATTTCATGGGCCTGGCTGCGGCCACGGTTGGAGCCGGTATTGCCGGCGTATACGCGCCGCTGCTGGCCGCTGGCCACGGCGCCGGCGGCGTAGCTCTGGCACACCATTTGGACGTGGCGCGCTTCCGCGCCCTGCGGCGCTCGGCCCGCACGAGTTTCGGCGAGATCGCCTATGCCCAGCTCGGACGCGGCCCGGCGGCACTGTTCCTGCACGCTCATCCGATCAATGGATTCCAGTGGCGCGGTGCATTCGATCGCCTCGCGTCGGTTCGCCGTTGCATTGCTCCTGACCTGCTGGGACTGGGGTACACGCGCGTCGCTCCAGGCCAGAGCGTGGCGCCGGCGGCGCAGGCGGCGATGCTGGCGGCGCTGCTGGACAAACTCGGCGTCGACAGCGTGGACGTGGTCGCCAACGACAGCGGCGTCGCCATCGCGCAACTGTTCGTCGCGCGCTATCCGCAACGCGTCCGCAGCATGCTGTTGACCAACGGCGACGAGGAACTCGACAGCCCGCCGCCGGCACTCAAGCCGCTTCTGGCACTGGCGCATCAGGGGCGATCCACCGATGTCTTCCCCGGCTGGCTGGCCGACAAGACCTCTGCACGTCGTACGTTCGGCGGCGCGGTCTATGCCGATCCGGCCATCCTCACCGACGAGTCGATCGACTACTACTTCTCGCCGCTGATCAGATCGGCCGAGCAACGGGCCCTGGTCGATGCGACGCTGGTCGCGTTCGAGCCCAATCCGCTGGCAGGAATAGGCCCGGCATTGAAAAGCTGCAAGGCCCCGGTACGCATCGTGTGGGGCACGGCAGACACCATCTTTTCGCCCGAGAGTCCCGACAGGCTGGCCCGCGCGTTCGGGAACTCGCGCGGAGTGCGTCGCCTGGCCGGCGCCAAGACCTTCTGGCCCGAAGAGTTCCCAGATGTGATCGCCGAGGAAGCGCGGGGATTGTGGCAAGCGTGATCGCACGAAGCCATTGCGTGCAGGTGTGATGCACTGAGCGCGGGTCGGCCTGGCGTTGATACACGTCGCTGTCGACCTGCCGTTCACGGCTCCCGTGGTACTTGAAGCGGCTACGTCGCGAAGTCGTCACGCGCGGTGGTCCGTGCCCCTGGTCGCTTCGCGACGCTTTGCGCCGCAAAGGACAGGTGTGGCCATGCCGAACATCTCACGAAGTCGCGCAAGACTGCGCCGGCTCCCGTTGTCGCTCTGGATAGCCTCTGCGTTGATGTCACCTGTTTACGCGCAGGTGGCATGCCCGACGCCGATCCAGGTGAACGGCACTGCATGCGTGGTTGCGTCGGGAACCACGGTCACGGTATCAACCGCCGCCGCGGCAGGCTTGAGTGCAGCGGGCTCCGGCGGCGTGATCACTGCCGACGGCGTTTCAGTGCGTCTGGGAGCGGCAAGTTCCGTCGGTGCATTTGCGCAGACCGGCGGACTCATCCAGTTCAATGGCAGCTCGCTTGCCACGACCTCCATCGGTGCGGCGGCGAGCGGCCAGATCGGAGTGCGCGCAGTTGGCGCCGGCAGCAGCATCTTCGCCACGGGATCGGCGATCACCATGTCCCCGGTCTCCGGCGCGTCCGTCAACATGCACGGCGTCAGTGCCGAAAGCGGCGCCACCGTTACTCTGGGCAACACCACCGTTACGGTCGCCCGCCCCAACGGCAACAGCAACCATGCGGTGCAGGCCATCGGCAGCGGCAGCTTCGTCGACATCGCGGCAGGCTCGATCAGCACGCAGTCCGCCGGCAGTTTTGGTGTCCTGGCGCAAGGCGGAGGGCGAGTTCGACTGACGAGTCTTGCGCAGGTCTCCACCTCCGGCGTCAACCAGTCAACCGTGGGCAGCCATGCACTGGTCTCCACTGGCGCAGGAAGCAACATCGAGGGCACCGGGGTCGCCGCTTCCACGACCGGCGCACTGGCCAATGCGGCCCGCGTCGAACTGGGAGCAACGTTGTCACTGGTTGGCAGCCAGCTCAGCACCAGCGGCGCCGGCAACGCGCTGAATTCTGCATCGGTCGTCCGGGTATTGTCGGGCGGCGCCTTCAGCATCAATGGAAGCGGCAGCTCACTGATCGCCACCGGTTCACCGTTTGCCGATGGCCTGCAGGTCGAAGGCGCAGGGTCGTCGGCGACCGTGTCCGATACCGCGATCAGCGTCGCCGGCGCGCGTTCGATGGGCGTGAACATCAAGAGCGGGGCCTCGGCACAGATCAGCAACAGCAGCGTCCAGGTGGTCCCCAACGGAGCCGGCCCATGGGCGCCAGCGGTCCAGGTGGATGGCGCCGGCTCGACACTCGTGATGAGCGGCAGCCGGGTCAGCACCACGCCACAGACCAGTTATGGCGTTCGTGCTGCCAATGGCGCGGACATCCAGATCTCCGGCACGGCGATCACCACCTCCGGGGCGTACTCCGCTGCACTGGTCGCTGGCAACGCCACCATCACCGGTACGGACCTGACGATCCTCACCAGCGGCGACAACAACGCCATGGGCGTGCTGGCCGACCTTGGCAGCACGGTCCGCCTGATACGGGGCACGATCAACACCAGCGGCGATTCGGTCGCGCAGGCGGCCTTCCCACATGCGCTGGGTGCGCGCAACCCGGGCGGATTGCTGGTTGCGCAAGGCACTGTCGCCAACACCAGCGGCTTCACCGCGATGGGTGCATGGGCTGACGATGGCGGCACGTCCCAGCTCAGCGATGTCCGCATCACGACCCTGGGCGACCGTTCGATTGGCGCGTTTGCCGTCACCGAGCAGGACGGCAGCCAGTTCCTCGCCAGCCTCACCGCCGACAGGGCGACGATCGACACCAGCGGCGTCAACGCGCACGGTGCCGCCGCACAGGCGCGCAACGATCTGCCTGGTCCCGCCGCGACTGTCACCCTCAACGACGGTTCGGTCACCACGCATGGCGTGGGCGCCGATGGCCTGCGCGCCGTGCTGGCCAACTATGGCAGTCCCCCGACCGGCCGTGGCGAAGCCAACGTGGTGGCCAACCGCAGCACCGTTAGCACTGAGCAGCTCAATGCCTATGGCGCGCTGTCCCGGGATGCGCCCACGTCGGTGACGATGAATCAGACCACGGTACGGACCGCCGGCACGTCGGCCCATGGCGCGGTTGCCCAGATCGGCGGCCGCATCGTCGGCGTCGATGCGAGCGTGACTGCCGTGGGTGACAGCGCGCTCGGGCTGTATGTGCTCGGTGAGCCGGCTGCAGTGTCGACGGCCGACTTCACCCGCAGCACGATCAGCAACAGCAGTGGCGCGACGATTGGTGTTGCCGGCAACGGCGTCATCGCATTGACCGACTCGATTGCTGGCGGTTCGGGCGAATGGTTGCGCGTTGGAACGATCAACGATTTTTCGCCGCCTGTGGTGTCGGAACCGGTCCCGATCGGCCCGGAAGACCTGCCGGATGAAGACGGCGTGCCGCCGTTGGCGACCGCACCGGCGCCACCGCTGCAATCGTTTGTCGTGACACCTGGCCTGGCGAACTTGACCCTGACCCGCTCGACCGTCACCGGATCGGCCTTCACTGCCGCCGGCAGCGTGTCCAACCTCGACCTGGTCGACTCGACCTGGAACATGACCGGCAGTTCCAATATCACCAACCTGGTCAACGACCCGAGCCTGATAGACTTTTCCGCGCCCGCGGGCGGCGCGTTCAAGACGTTGACGGTGGTGAACTACAGTGGCGATGGCACCATCGCCCTCAACACGTTCCTCGGCGACGACAGCTCGCCTTCGGATCTGCTCGTGGTCGACGGTGGCGCCGCCACCGGTGCCAGCCACCTGCAGATCAAGCACGCGGGCGGCGGCGGTGCGCTGACCGTGGCCAACGGAATCCTGGTAGTCGATGCGATCAATGGCGCCACGACCGCGCCCTCGGCATTCGCGCTGACCGGCCCCGTGGTTGCCGGCCCGTACGAGTACACACTGCAACGCAGCAGCCGCGATGCCAGTGGACCTGACGACTGGTTCCTGCGGTCCACCATCGACTGCGCCGCGCCGAATGCGCCGTCACCGCCGTGTCCGCCAGGGCCGCCGCCTCCGCCGCCTCCGCCGCCACCGCCTCCGCCGCCAGAGCCACCGCCGAACCCGCCTCCGGAGCCGACGCCGCCGCCGACGCCGCCAGCGCCGCCCGTGCCTCACGTCCTGCCCATTCCAAACATCCGTGCGGAGGTGTCGCTGTACGCCGCACTGGCCCCGACGGCGCTCAACTATGGCCGCGCGCTCCTGGACACGCTCCACGAGCGGGTTGGTGAACAGGAACTGCTATGGGGTCGCAGCGACCTCGACGAGCACCGAAGCACGACCGATGGCATGTGGGGTCGATTGATGTATGTCAACGGCGATCGCGACGGCTCCGTCAACGGCGTCCTCGGGCGAGGTCCCAGCTACGACTTCGTCGCTGGCGCCGTGCAGATCGGCTACGACCTGTATCGCCATGAGGAGCCCGACGAGCACCGCGACCACGCCGGTCTTTACGGTGCGGTCGGTTACGCGGAGACCGAAGTCGATCACTTCACTGGCCGGCGCGCGGGCGACGAGCGCGTGGACGGTTACACCCTCGGCGGCTACTGGACGCGCTATGGCCGCAAGCAGTGGTATGTCGATTCCGTGCTTCAGGCGACGTGGTACGAGGCGTCGGCCAACCCGCAGCCCGAGCGAGGATTCAACCGCATGCGCACCGACGGCCTGGGCCTGGCCGCTTCGATCGAGGGCGGATACCCGTTCCGCAACAAGCACGACTGGGTGCTGGAACCGCAGGCACAGCTCATCTATCAGTGGATCGACCTGGGCGACTCGTCCGACCTGGCGGCCGACGTGCAGTTCGACGACATCGATTCGCTGGTCGGACGGCTCAGTGCACGCTTGTCCCACGACTGGGCGCACGAAGATGCGAGCGCACCCTTGTTCAGTACCGGATGGGGCCGGCTCAGCGTGTGGCACGAGTTCCGTGGCGACCCGGTCACGCGATTCTCCTCGCAGGCCGGATTCGTTCCCTTCCACGCCGACATGGGCGGCAGCTGGTGGGAGGTGGAACTGGGCCTGACCCGCGAAATCGACCGCAACGTCTTCTTCTTCGGCAACGCCGGCTACGCCCAGGGCTTCGACGACGACCGCCATTCGTGGGAGGGCAAGCTGGGCCTGCGCGCCAACTGGTAGTGGCTGGCCTTCGGGCACCGGCGTCGATCGAACTTCCCGGCACGTGCCGGGAAGTCCCATTCAACCGTCAGTTCTGGTTCGGCCTCGCCGTTTCCATCTTCTCCATCACCTCGCTGAGGCTGAAGCTGGCGGGCTTTTGACGCGGAGGAAACTCCTTGAAGCTCTCCAGCCATTTGGCCGCGATCGCCTGCGCAGGAACGATCAGGAACATGCGCTCCATCATCCAGATGTTGTAGCCGATACCCTGGGTTCCCACTTCGAATGGATCGGCGCGCAGGTTGTAGATGGTCGGCGCGCGCAGGTTGGTGAAGTCCTTCTTCCAGACGTCCAGACCTACGTGATCCTGTTCCTTGAAGGCAACCTTCCAATGCTTGACGCGGATGGCCATCAGATCGCCATCATCGCTCCAGTAGAGGAAGCCTTCGCGCGGACTTTCCTTCTCATCACCCTTGAGGAACGGGACAAGGTTCTTTCCGTCCAGATGGACCTTGAACGTCGTGTCGCCGAGCTTGTGACCCTTGAGCAGTTTGTCGGCAATGCCTGTCTCACCTGCGGCGGCGGCGAAAGTCGGAAGAAAGTCTTCGTGCGCGCATAGGTCGTTCACCACCGTGCCCGGCTTGATCTGACCCGGCCAGCGGATCACGCACGGCACCCGGAAGCCGCCTTCCCAGTTGGTGGCCTTCTCGCCGCGGAAGGGAGTGCAGCCACCGTCGGGCCAACTCATGACCTCGGCGCCGTTGTCGGTGGTGTAGACCACGATGGTGTTGTCGGCAACGCCCAGGTCATCGAGCAGCTTCAGCAGTTCGCCGACGTGGCCGTCGTGCTCGACCATGCCGTCGGGATAGATGCCCAGCCCGGTCTTGCCCTGCGACTCGGGCTTCAGATGCGTGTTCACGTGCATCCGCGTGGTGTTGAAGTAGCAGAACCACGGGCCGCCGGCCTTGTTCTGCTTGGTGATGAAATCCTTGGCCGCGCCAAGGAACTCCTCATCGACGGTTTCCATCCGCTTCTTGGTCAGCGGCCCCGTGTTCTCGATCTTCTGCTTGCCGACTTTGCCCCAGTGCGGGTCGTCAGTGGTGTCTTCCTTGTCGGTCGCCCAGCAGTGCAGCACGCCACGAGGTCCGAACTTCTCCCTGAACTTCGGGTCCTTCGGATAGTCGACGTTCTCCGGCTCTTCCTCGGCGTTGAGGTGATAGAGATTTCCGAAGAACTCATCGAAACCGTGCACGGTCGGCAAGAAGCGGTTGAGGTCGCCTAGGTGGTTCTTGCCGAACTGCCCGGTTGCGTACCCGAGCGATTTCATCACCTGTGCGATGCACGGATCGGCGGCTTCCAGGCCGATGTCGGATCCGGGCAGGCCGACCTTGGTCAGTCCTGTACGGATTGGCGATTGCCCGGTGAGGAATGCTGCACGTCCCGCGGTGCAACTTTGCTGCGCGTACCAGTCGGTGAACATCGCTCCTTCCTTGGCGATGCGATCGATGTTCGGCGTGCGATAACCCATGATGCCGTGGTTGTAGGCGCTGACATTGAACCAGCCAATGTCGTCGCCCATGATGAACAGAACGTTCGGTTTTCCACTGTTTGCCACGTCTGGCTCCCAGCCCCGACACGGACCCGGAGGTGACCCGTCACCACCTCTACCGTCGAGGCACTAGCACTATTGAAGGACATGAGTGCCACGCTCATTCGGCGGGCCTGAGCAGGCCGGGCCATCCTCGAAGGAAGCGCGTGAGTGGACGGTGATCGCCCGCTGCAGGTCGGCAGCGGGCCAGCCCCCATCAGTGACGGCTTATTCCACCGTCACCGACTTGGCCAGGTTGCGCGGCTTGTCGACATCGGTGCCGCGCGCCAAAGCCGCGTGATACGCCAGCAGCTGCACCGGAATCGCGTGCACCACCGGCGACAGCACGCCGACGTGGCGCGGCGCGCGGATCACGTGCACACCGTCGGACGGGCCGAACTGGCTGTCCTCGTCGGTGAACACGAACAGCTCGCCGCCGCGCGCGCGCACTTCCTGCATGTTCGACTTCACCTTCTCCAGCAGGCTGTCGTTGGGCGCGATCACCACCACCGGCATGGTCGCGTCGACCAGCGCCAGCGGCCCGTGCTTGAGCTCGCCGGCCGGGTAGGCCTCGGCGTGGATGTAGGAGATTTCCTTGAGCTTGAGCGCGCCTTCCATTGCGATCGGGTAGTGCACGCCGCGACCGAGGAACAACGCGTGCTGGCGCGGCGCAAAGCGCTCGGCCCAGCTGACGATCTGCGGTTCCAGGTTGAGTGCGTGCTGCACGCTGCCCGGCAGGTGACGCAGCGCTTCCAGGTATTCGGCTTCCTTCTCCACCGACAACCGCCCCTGCAGCTTCGCCAGGGTCGCAGCCAGGGTGAACAACGCCACCAGCTGCGTGGTGAAGGCCTTGGTCGAGGCCACGCCGATCTCAGCGCCGGCGCGGGTGTAGTACACCAGTTTGCTCGCACGCGGGATCGCGCTCTCGGGCACGTTGCAGATCGACAGCGACTTGTCGTGGCCGAGCGACTTGGCGTACTTCAGCGCCTCCATCGTGTCGAGCGTTTCGCCCGACTGCGAAATGGTGACGATCAGGTGCTTCGGGTTGGCCACCGCCTTGCGGTAGCGGTACTCGCTGGCGATCTCGACCGAGCACGGGATGCCGGCGATCGCCTCGATCCAGTAGCGTGCGGTCAGGCCGGCGTAGTAGCTGGTGCCGCAGGCGAGGATCTGCACGCCCTCGATCGCGCCGAGCACGTCGGCGGCGTTGGCGCCGAACAGCGCCGGCGAAAATGCGTTGCCGTCCATCACCGCCTCAATGGTGTCGGCGATCGCGCGCGGCTGCTCGTGGATCTCCTTCTGCATGAAGTGGCGGTACGGGCCCAGCTCCAGCGACGCCAGCGACACGTCGGAGACATGCACTTCGCGCTCGACCGGCTCGCCCTGGATGTCGAACACGCTGACGCCTTCGCGGCGCACTTCGGCGGTGTCGCCCTCTTCCAGGAAAATCACGCGACGCGTGGATTGGACGATCGCCGAAACGTCGCTGGCGATGAAGTTCTCGCCGTCGCCCAGGCCGACCAGCAGCGGGCAGCCCATGCGCGCGGCGATCATGCGGCCCGGCTCGTGCTTGCTGACCACGGCGATGGCGTAGGCGCCAGTCAGCTCGCGCACGGCGAAGCGCACCGCCGCCAGCAGGTCGCGGCCCTGCGACTGGTAGTAGTGGATCAGGTGGGCGATGACCTCGGTGTCGGTCTGCGATTCGAAGGAGTAGCCCAGGCCACGCAGGCGCTCGCGCTGCTCTTCGTGGTTCTCGATGATGCCGTTGTGGACCACCGCCAGCTCGCCGAAGCTGATGTGCGGGTGGGCGTTGGCCTCGGTGACGCCGCCATGAGTCGCCCAGCGGGTGTGGCCGATGCCCAGGCCGGCATGGAAATCCTCCGCGTGCGCGGCCGCTTCCATCTCCGAGACCCGTCCGGTGCGGCGCACGCGGCGCATGTCCTGTCCGTCGAACACGGCGATGCCCGCCGAGTCGTAGCCGCGGTACTCAAGGCGCTTGAGGCCTTCGATCAGGACCGGTACCACGTCGCGATCGGCGATCGCACCAACAATTCCACACATTCGGTCGTACTCCCTCGTTGTGCCGCTAGTTTAGCCGCGGCCGCGGTACCGCCGCTGTACGGCGGACACGGCAGTGTCCGCGCGGACACTGCGGACACCCGGCGCTGCCCCCAAGTCACTGATTCCACTGGATCGGCCGGGTGGCACGGTTCCTGCGTTGTTTAAGCGCATTCCCATTCCAGCGCATCCAACACCGCATGATCCGCGACACCTCTGCACAAGACCGTGTTATCGCCCCCGCCCCGGCCAACCCGCGGCGCAAGCAGCTGCTGATCGGCGGCGGCATCGCCGCCGTGCTGGTGCTGGCCCTGGCCGTACCCACGGTCGGGCGCTGGCTCGGCTCGGGCCAGTCGGTCAGCGGCGAGCGCCTGCGCCTGGCCGAGGTCCGCCGCGGCACCCTGGTCCGCGACGTCGCGGTGCAGGGCCGCATGGTTGCCGCAGTCAGCCCAACCCTGTACGCCCCGGCAGCCGGCACCGTGAAGCTGCGGGTCCAGGCCGGCGACGTCATCAAGCAGGGCCAGACCCTGGCCGAGATCGACAGCCCGGAGCTTCGCAGCCGCCTGGTCCAGGAACAGTCGACCCTGGCCAGCCTGGAGGCCGAAGCCAGCCGTGCCGCGCTCGATGCCCAGCTCGCCCGTTCGACCGCACGCAAGCTGCTCGACCAGGCCGAGATCGACCGCACCGCGGCGATGCGCGACCTCGAACGCGGCCAGCGCGGATTCGAGGGCGGCGCGGTGTCGCAGGTCGAAGTGGCGCGCGCGCAGGACGCGGTCAAGAAGGCCGACATCGGCCTGCTGCACGCCAAACGCGACTATGAGCTGCAGGACCAGGGCGTCGGTCTCGATACCCGCAACAAGCACCTGCTCGCGCAGCGCCAGCAGGCCGTCGTCGGCGAGCTGCAGCGCCAGGTCGATGAACTCAACATCCGCTCGCCCGTCGAGGGCGTGGTCGGCACCGTCGCCGTCACCGACCGCACGGTGGTGCCGATCAACCAGGCGCTGCTGGTCGTGGTCGACCTGCGCGAACTGGAAGTCGAACTGCCGGTGCCGGAAAGCTTCGCCGACGACCTGCGCCTGGGCATGGCTGCCGAGATCAGCTACGGCGGCCACAAGTACGCCGGCAAGCTGCGCTCGGTCTCGCCGGAAGTGGTCAACGGCCAGGTCATGGCGCGCGTGCGCTTCGCCGACGACAAGGCCGCCGAAGGCCGTCCGTCCGGCCTGCGCCAGAACCAGCGCGTCAGCACCCGCGTGCTCATCGAGGAGAAGCCCAATGTGCTGATGGTGCAGCGCGGCCCGTTCCTCGACACCGGCGGCGGCCGCATCGCTTACGTCATGGACGGCGACACCGCGGTCAAGCGGCCGATCACGGTGGGTTCCAGCAGCCTGTCCGACGTGGAAATCCTCTCCGGCCTGCAGCCGGGCGAGCAGGTCGTCATTTCCGACATCACCCCCTTCAACGGCGCCGATCAGGTGCTGGTCAACAACTGATACGAGCACTGGAGTAACGACATGCTGAAGATGAGCAACCTGAGCAAGGTCTACCGCACCCACATGATCGAGACGCACGCCTTGCGCGGCTTCGACATCCACGTGCGCGAGGGCGAGTTCGTCGCCGTCACCGGCCCGTCGGGCTCGGGCAAGACCACCTTCCTCAACATTGCCGGCCTGCTGGAGGATTTCAGCGACGGTGACTACCTGCTCGATGGCGTATCGGTGAAGGGGCTGGACGACAACGCCCGCTCGCGCCTGCGTAACGAGAAGATCGGTTTCATCTTCCAGGGCTTCAACCT
Source organism: Lysobacter sp. TAF61 (assembly GCF_052113485.1). Lineage (NCBI taxonomy): Bacteria > Pseudomonadati > Pseudomonadota > Gammaproteobacteria > Lysobacterales > Lysobacteraceae > Lysobacter > Lysobacter sp. TAF61. The sequence goes on along the minus strand of NZ_JBFRDH010000004.1, from coordinate 211,953 downwards.
GATCCCCGACCTGAACCTGTTCGACAACGTCGACGTGCCGCTGCGCTACCGCGGCATGAACGCGGCCGAGCGCAAGCAGCGCATCGAGCACGCGCTTGGCCGCGTCGGCCTGATGTCGCGCATGAAGCACTACCCGTCCGAACTCTCCGGCGGCCAGCAGCAGCGCGTCGCCATCGCCCGCGCCCTGGCCGGCTCGCCGCGCCTGCTGCTCGCCGACGAACCGACCGGCAACCTCGACTCGCTGATGGCGCGCGGGGTGATGGAGCTGCTCGAGGAGATCCACGCGCAGGGCACGACCATAGTCATGGTCACCCACGACCCGGAACTGGCCGCGCGCGCGCAGCGCAACGTCCACATCATCGACGGCCAGGTCACCGACCTCGACGATGCACCGCGCCTGGGCAGCGATGTCATGCCCGCCGCAGCCGCCGCCACCGTGCCGGCCAACTGAGGATCACGCCATGATGGGCTACTACCTCCGATTGGCCATCATCTCGCTCAGGCGCAATCGCATCCTGACCGCGCTGATGGTCGCCGCGATCGCGCTTGGCATCGGCATGTCGATGACCTCGATGACCGTGCTGCACATGATGTCGGCCAACCCGCTGTCGCATAAGGACGAACAGGTCCGTCGCGTGCAGGTCGACAACTGGGACGCCAACGAGCCATGGGACGAGGACAACCCGGCCGAGCCGCCGGACCTGATGACCTATCAGGACGTGCGCAACCTGGTCGCCGCGCACAAGGCCGAGCAGGAAGCCGGCTTCTTCCCCAACGTGCTGTCGCTGGAACCGCCGCAGCGCGAGATCAAGCCGTACATGGTCGAGGCGCTGTTCACCACCCACGGATTCTTCCCGATCTTCGAGCCGCCGTTCAAGTTCGGCGGCGGCTGGAGCCAGGCCGAGGACGACAACGCCGCGCGCGTGGCCGTCATCGACCAGGAGACCAACGAGAAGGTCTTCGGCGGCGAGAACAGCGTCGGCCGCAAGCTGCGCCTCAGTGGCGAGGACTACACCGTGGTCGGCGTGCTCGACAAATGGCACCCGACGCCGCTGGTCTACCACATCGCCGCCGGCGCCTTCAACGACCCGCAGGCGATCTTCGTGCCGATGAGCATCGGCATCGAGAAGCAGCTGGTCAGCGGTTCCAACAACAGCTGCTATGAAGACCGTTCCGATCCGGGTTACCAGGGCCTGCTGGGTTCGGAGTGCATCTGGATCGACCTGTGGGTGCAGGTCAAGGACGACGCCGACGCGCAGCGCTACCTGAGCTTCCTCAACAACTACGTCACCGAGCAGAAGAAGAACGGCCGCTTCCCGCGCCCGACGAACAACAAGCTGCGCAGCGTGTCGGAGTGGCTGGTCGCCGAGCGCGTGGTCAGCCGCGATGCGCGCACGCAGGTGTGGCTGGCGTTCGCCTTCTTCGCCGTGTGCCTGATCAACACGGTGGGCCTGCTGCTGGCCAAGTTCATGGGCAAGGCGCCCGAGATTGGCCTGCGCCGCGCCGTCGGCGCCAGCAAGCCGGCGGTGTTCGCCCAGTACCTGACCGAGTCGGGCCTGGTCGGCCTTGCCGGCGGCGTGATCGGCCTGGCCTTCACCGGCCTGGGCCTGCTCGCCCTGCGCAAGCTCTACGCCGGCACCTCGATCGAGAAGCTGGCGCAGCTGGACTGGACCATGGTGGGGCTGTCGCTGCTGATCGCGCTGGTCGCCAGCCTGATCGCCGGCCTGTACCCGACGTGGCGCGCCTGCCAGGTGCAGCCCGCCACGCAATTGAAGACGCAGTAAGGGAGCCAGTCGATGGAATTCCGTCCAGTACTCAACGCGCTGATGCGCAACAAGACCGGCCTGCTGCTGATCGTGCTGCAGGTCGCCATCACCCTGGCGATCGTGTGCAACAGCGTCTTCATCATCCTGCAGCGCATCGAGAAGGTGAACCGCCCCAGCGGCATGCAGGAAGCGGGGCTGTTCACCGTCAACAGCCTCGGCTTTGCGCCGGACTTCGACCTGGAAGGCAGCCTGCGCCAGGACCTCGTCGCACTGCGCTCGATCCCCGGCGTGATCAATGCGACCACCATCAACTCGGTGCCGCTGTCGCAGGGTGGCTGGAGCGAGGGCCTGTCGGACCAGTCCGAAGCCGTGCCGCAGGACAAGCGGATCCGTGAAAGCTCGGCCGTCTACATGGTCGACGAGCACGGCCTCGACACCCTCGGCGTCAAGCTCGTCGCCGGTCGCGACTTCAATGCCGGCGATGTCAGCCCGCGCACCAAGGACGACAAGGGCACGCTGCACTCGGTGATCATCACCCAGGCGCTGGCCGACAAGCTGTTCCCCGGTGGCGCGGTCGGCAAGACGCTCTACAGCAGCCTGCCCGGCAAGAACGGGCCGGTGACGGTGGTCGGCGTGGTCGAGCGCCTGCAGGCGCCGTGGGTCGGCTGGGACAAGGTCGAGAACGCGACCCTGGTGCCGCAGTACAGCCTCGGTGAGTTCGATGCCAACAGCTCGCGATACCTCATCCGCGCCGAACCCGGTCGCCGCGACGAGATCATGAAGGAAGCCGAACGCAAGCTCGGCGAGATCAACAGCGGCCGCATCGTCCGCGGCCTGCGTTCGATCGAGGAAGTGCGCGGCGACAGCTACCGCCAGGACCGCGCGATGACCATGGTGCTGACCACCGTGATCTTCTCGCTGCTGGCCGTCACCGGCCTGGGCATCGTCGGCATGGTCAGCTTCTGGGTCACGCGCCGGATCAAGCAGATCGGCACGCGCCGCGCCCTGGGCGCTCGCCGGTTCGACATCCGCCGCTACTTCATGATCGAGAACCTGATCGTGGTCGGCATCGGCGTCGCGGTCGGGCTGGTGCTGACGTACGGCTTCAACATGTGGCTGATGAAGCACTACGAGCTGCCGCGCCTGGCCTGGTACTACGCGCCGATGGGCGCGCTGACGGTGCTGCTGCTGGGCCAGTTGGCCGTGTTCGGGCCGGCCACGCGCGCCACCCGCGTGTCACCGGCGGTCGCCACCCGCACGGTTTAGACCCGCTATACGACGTGCCGGACGGCGCCCGCCGTCCGGCACGCGCCGTCAGACACATTTCCGGCCCCGTGGCCCACTGCTAGGCTAGGCCGATGCGCACGATCCTGGTCATCGACGACAACCACGCCGTGCACGTCGCCCTCGACGTGCTCTTCTCGCTGGCCGACCTGCGCGTGCTGAGCGCCGAGTCGCCGGAGGAAGGCGTGCAGATGCTCGAGAACGAGAGCATCGACCTCGTCATACAGGACATGAACTTCACCGCCGACACCACCTCGGGCGAAGAAGGCATCGCGTTGTTTCGCACCATCCGCGACCGATTCCCAGACCTGCCGATCATCCTGCTGACCGCGTGGACGCGGCTCGAGTCGGCCGTGTCGCTGGTCAAGGCCGGCGCTGCCGACTACCTCGGCAAGCCGTGGGACGACCACAAGCTGATGACCGCGGTGACCAACCTGCTCGAACTCGGCGAAGCCAATCGCGCCCTGGCCGAACGTCGCGCCGACGAGCGCCGCCGCCGCAAGGAACTCGAACGCGACTACGACCTGCGCGGCGTGATCTTCGACGATCCGGCCAGCGAGCGCCTGATCAGCCTGGCCTGCAACGTCGCCCGCGCCAACGTGCCCGTGCTGATCAGCGGTCCCAATGGCGCAGGCAAGGAGCGCATTGCCGAGATCATCCAGGCCAACTCGTCGGTGCGCACTGGTCCGTTCGTGACGCTCAACTGCGGCGCGCTGCCCTCGGAGCTGATCGAAGCCGAGCTGTTCGGTGCCGACGCGGGCGCCTACACCGGCGCCAACAAATCGCGCGAGGGCAAGTTCGAAGCCGCCGACGGTGGCACGCTGCTGCTCGACGAGATCGGCAACCTGCCGCCTGCCGGGCAGATGAAGCTGCTGCGTGTACTGGAAACCGGGCGTTTCCAGCGACTCGGCTCCAACCGCGAGCGCCAGGTGGACGTGCGCGTGATCGCCGCCACCAACGCCGACCTGCCGGCGATGATCCGCGCCGGCACCTTCCGCGAAGACCTGTACTACCGGCTCAACGTGATCGAACTGCGCGTGCCGCCACTGTCGGAACGGCGCGGTGACATCCTCCCGCTGGCCGAGCATTTCCTCGAGGGCCGTCGCCAGCTCGGCGAGGCGGCGCGGTCGGCGCTGCTGCGCCACGCCTGGCCGGGCAACGTGCGCGAGATGAAGAACGCCATCCAGCGCGCATTGCTGCTGGGGCAGTCCGAACGCATCGAACCGGACGAACTTGGCCTGCCAGAAACGGCTCAGATGCCCCGGCTACACGGTGACGACGAGATCGGCCGCGAGGCGATCGAGGCGGCGATGCGGCGCGCTGGCGGCGTGCTGAGCCAGGCCGCCGCCGAATTGGGACTCAGCCGCCAGGCGCTTTACCGGCGCCTGGACAAGCTGGGCATTCCGCGCTGACGCCATGCGCCCGGTTTCGCACCGTTTCTCGTTGACCGGCAAGCTCGCCTTGCTGCTGTTCCTGTTTGCGCTGATAGCCATCGGCGCCGCTGCGCTGTTCGATCACCTGCTGGACAATCTGCTGCTCGCCGCCTGCCTTGCCGCGCTGCTGTGTGCGGTCCTGGCGCCCTGGCTGGCGCATCGTTACCTGGCGCGGCAACTGAGCCTGTTCCGCGCCCTCTCCGGCTCGGTCGCCAGCTTCCGTGATGGCGATTTCAGCTTCAGCCTGGCGCGGCAGTCCAACGACGAGCTCGACGACCTGGTCGAAGCCCACAACGAACTCGGGAATGTGTTGCGCCAGGAGCGGCAATCGCTGTTCCAGCGCGAACTGCTGCTCGATACCGTGGTCCAGAACACGCCGACCGCGCTGGTCCTCACCGAGCCCGGCGGCGCGATCGTCTACGGCAACCTTGCTTCGCGGCAGCTGTTCAACGACGGGCGCAAGATCGAAGGCCTGCGCTTCGCCCAGCTGGTGGAGCGTACGCCGGCGCCGTTGCGCGAGGCGCTGGGCGAGGGCCGCGACCGCCTCTTCACCTTCGAATACGCCAGCCAGGAAGAGACCTACCACCTCGCCCGTCGCGAGTTCCACCTCAATGGCCGCGTCCACATCCTCTACCTCTTCAAGCGCCTGACGGCCGAACTCAATCGCCAGGAAGTCGCGACGTGGAAGAAGGTCATCCGGGTGATCAGCCACGAGCTCAACAACTCGCTGGCCCCGATCACGTCGCTTGCGCACTCCGGCGCAGAACTCCTGCGCCGCCACGATTACAGCAAGCTCGACCGCATCTTCGACACCATCGAGGAGCGCGCGCGCCATCTGCACGGCTTCCTGCGTGCCTATTCCAGCGTCGCCAAGCTGCCGGTGCCGGAACTTGAGACAGTCAAGTGGACGCCGTTCCTCATGCGCCTGCAGCAGCACTACGCGTTCCATCTGGACGGAACGCCGCCCGAGGACGACGTCCGTTTCGATGCCGCGCAGATCGAACAGGCGCTGATCAACGTGCTCAAGAATGCGCACGAATCGGGATCTTCACCGGACCAGGTCAGCCTGGCCGTGCGCCAGATTGGCCGGATGGTGCGCATGGAGGTCGGCGACCGCGGCCCGGGCATGTCGGAAACCGTGCTGGCCAATGCGCTGGTGCCGTTCTATTCGACCAAGCGCACTGGCAGCGGGTTGGGGCTGGCGCTGGCACGCGAGATTGCGGAAGCGCATGGCGGCCGCATCGCGCTGGCAAACCGTGAGGGTGGCGGCCTGACGGTGAGTCTGACCCTGCCGGCGGAGTAGCTGCTGAATGCGAGGTCCTGTTTCGCATGCGGCGAACTAGCGCGATCAGCACCTCGCACTTCGGCGCCGACATCATCCGCATGGGACATAGCCAAGATAGTCGGTCCTTCCGGAGACAGCGGCATGTCACCACTGCGCGGAGAGAAGCCAATCCGATTTGTCTGATTTTGCGCAACCCCTGCGAAGAGGAGCTGTGTCCAACCGACTCTGAAGCCAACCTCGACGCTGCCGTTCTTATTGCGGCTTTCACTGCGGTGTCTCTCGGCCCGGCTCTTGAGTTGGATATCCCCCGTAGCGGCCAAACCGATCGTGTCGCCTTCGATCTGTCTGCCGATCACACACACGTCAGCTTTGGTGAAAATTAGCTGACATTTCCGATGCTCCGGATCATGTTGCCGCGATCGCTGGTCGTCGCGGGAGGTGACGGCGATGCTGCCGCAGCGCTTCTTACCTCGTCATTGAAGTGCCGCATCGATCGCGCAGTCTAGATCGTGCGTCAGCCCATTGAGTTCTGATGAGCCCAACCCAAGAGCCCAAAACTCGCTAAGGTTCCACCGCAGCATCATTAGAATTTCAGTTACTGTTGCACCCTCCTCGATTGAAGCTTCTAAGCGATTGGCCCAATCAAAATGCCCTTCAGAATGCATCATTCGTGCAATAGCCCGCGCCTCCCGATAGTAGTCTTTGGTCATATCGTCGTCCTCACGCCGCGGCTGGTGGCGTCCATGCGCGTGGCGATTTCCACGTGGTCGCCACTGCTGATCGCACCCTCGTCGATAAGCGCATCGACGCTAAGCAGGTGCCGCGGTCGCTCGCCACCGACAGGTCAGGACGTCCGTAGGTAAGCCTATTGCTCAATTCCTTCAGCTTCCATCAGCGCGAGAAGGTGCTTCGATATTCCGGCAACATCATCAGCCGACGCCCCGATACTTGCATCGAATGACTTCCTATCCAGTGCTGCAAACGTCTCGCGTATACACACGAACATAACGAGGAGCTGCGCTTCCGTCAGTCGAATCGCTTCCCCGCCGGCGGGAGGTCGAACTACATAATTTCCTCCACCGCGTTCGGGAGAGTTGGCGTGAGGGCGCACCCTGCGCAATCGGCGCGTCAGCACTTTGGTGCCGGAACGACCGTCACAGGCTCTAGGCGAACCTCCCCGCCTTCGTCAATCACGTGATTGACAGACAGCTGACATGTCCTTCCCTGCCAGGAAAAACCGACCTCATAGTCCTGACCGGACTGCGGAGTGAACGAGATCGATCCACTGCATGAAGGACTCACCTGGGTATAGGTCACTCCACCGGCCGTGTAGAAGTTCGACACGTCCTGGAAGCCCAGGCGCAGACTCGTCGCCACACCGGAAGGAATCGCGTACTCGCGAAAGTAGGCCTTCGAAGCAATGCCATTCATCTGGGAGAGATTACGGGTGTTCACCGTCTCCGGAATACCCAGTGATACATTGGACACCGTCCCGATCAGGGACCCGAATGCGCTGCCCAGCGTGCCTGACACGCGCACGCGTCCGTCCCGTTTCAGGCAGGCGCTTGCGGGATGCAAATCGGCATTTGCGCCGTTCTGGCCGAATACCCGGATGCGGCTATCGCCTGTGCTTGCCTGAGCAGCGGGAGGCTTGGCATTGGCGTATGAGGTGAGAAGGCAGAGTACAGCGACAGCCCGTGTCCATGCGTACATAAAGAGCTCCCTGATCGGTCTGGTGTACCGTTCGACTCCGGGCTTGAATGGCCCAGCGAGATTTGCAGAATCACACCAGATCCTCGTCTGCGTCTATTTTGGCAAGCCCTATTGCTTCTAGCGGGATGCAAAAGGATTCTGCCTGCTGCTGCATCAATGAAACGATTCTATGGAATCCCGCCAGATAGCCCACAGCAAAATCACTATTGACCTGCGTAGATTGTTGCTTCGCGCCTACTGCCAAATCCGCGACGAGCCGCCCAAGGTCTGTTAGATAGTTCTTGTACACGTCTTCATTCATTGACGGCTCCGCCCCTCAGGGGCATTTGGATTGCCATGCCGCAAGGTTGTGGACACGCCGGAATAGTTTGCCCCAGACCTTGGGCGAAATTCCATCTGGGAGAGATCCGAACTACTTTCCATCTCCAGATCCAATCACCTGGTCGGAATTAGCGGCACGCATGCTGTCAGCCGACGCAACCGTCACAGGATAGAGCCGCTTCCAGACCCTCGACACGAGAATGGACGCGATCGGAACTGGGAGGTTCAGCAACAGTGCGATGTTCACGCGGCTTTCCGACAGGCACGCTCCGACATAGCCAACACAGGGCATCAGCAGAATCCATAGCGGAAGCTGCTTCCGTCGCCACATGTGAATGCCCACGCTTGCGATGACACCCAGGGTGACCGCGAAGGTAATTGCTTCGGCGTAGAGCCCCGCCGAGACAGCGGACACCGCCATGACGATGGTTACGAATCCGCTATAGGCGTATACGCCACCAATGTAGCCCAACAACTTTGACTCGCGCGCCTGCAGTTCACGGCGACGATTGCGATCGGCAATCGACTCCCCGTGTGGGGCGCGCTCAATCATTGCCGCAACGATGTCTCCTGCTTTCCCGCTATCCATCTGAGACGTCCCTGACGATCGTAGCCAGTCTGTCAGTAGTTCGCGCAAATTCATTTGACAGGCTGAGTGAATAGTCTTGCGGACGGCGGCCGAAGTTGTTGCTGGCCCACCCAAACCGCTTCCGCTGCCGTGAGCAGCTCGGCGCGGGCGTGACCACACCAATGCGGATGGGAAGTTGGCATTGACGGCGGCCTGTCCAACTCGGGATGGCCAGGCCGCTAGCGCCTGACGCCTGCGCTGCGTGCTTCTTTGATTAAGACACGCCGTCACGGCGATGCTGCCGCCCGCCTCGACCTTGCCGGCGGTGAACTTCGCATCGCGACCGGCGTCGATCACGGCATGCTGACCGGCGGTGATCGTGCCCTGGTCCAACACTGCGTCGCGCCCGGCGGTGACCACGGCGCTGCCGCCGGCGGTCGATGGCCACCGCGTTGACTTCGATGCGCCCGCGGTTAACTGTGTCGCCACGGGTCGTGATGCCGGTGAACGTGCCGCCGTTGATCTTGCCGTCGTTGATCAGCGTGTCCGCGCTCAGCAGGCGTCCTTGCTGACCGACAGCGTGCCGTCGTTGCGCACGGTGCCGGTGGAGTTGATGTCCAGCGTGTCGCCGTCGATCAGCGCGCCCTGCGCGGCCAGCCGCTCGGCGGTGGCCCTCCTCGGTTCAGAGTACGAGAAAACTCCACTTCTGACGTCAGCTAATTGACGGGGGGATTACCACCCCTTTTATCAACGAAGCGTTGTATCAGCACTGACCTGACGAATTACGGAGCTGGCGACTGAACCACGATAGACGTGATGCCCAGCGACTCTGCCTGCTCACGCAGTTCTTCGGCCTTCGAAGGAGTGCCGACCACTGCCAAACTCAGCTGCGGCAACTGCCTTCCGCGAAAGGACCTGATTGCCGACTGGACCGCTTTGCGCGTCACGCCTTCGTTCTCGCCGCCCACAACCAAGTTGGTCGGTGCTGCCGCCCCCAAAGCCATGGCTGCCTTCAGCTGATCCATCCATGCCGCCTTTCCCACTACGGCGCCCAGCATCCAGTTGGCCACTGGATTCCCCGCCTCAGGAATGTCGATATAGATCGCGTCCTTTCCCGCATATGCTTCCAGTGCCAATCTGGCTCTCTCAGAGGACGTCGTAGCGGAAGCGGCGAACACGCTCGCATGCGTGAACAGGCCAGCGATGCAAAGCAGTGAGGCGAACAGCACCGTCAGCCTGCGCCGAGATGTGTTCAAGTGTGCCACCTAACATAAGTTCCTGCTCATTGCTCACCCTTCAGCACGCCGTAGACAAATCCTTGCGCCGCCATGCACTTGTTCAGATAGGCTTGGTTGTATTCCTGATCGAGACATTTGCTCTTTGCGGACAATGCATCCTGATAGCTCACCCCTGGCTTTTGCCATCCCTGTTCTGGTGGGCGCGGCGGAACATACGACTGATCCAGTGACGTGTACTTGCCATAAGTGAAGTCTTGGCGCTTCATGCAGTCGTCGCTGTACTTCCCTATGAACGCATTGTCTGCAGACATACGCTCCATCTCTGCTTTCGACATGTAACGCCTTATTTGCACGGCGTCAGCATCACGCTTGAGCGCCTGATATTCGGGCTGCTTCTGAGCATCCTGAATGCACTGCTGCCAGGCCAAGTAAGCATCCTTCCCGTCGACCCCTGACTTCCTCCATCCTTTGGAGGGCCCCACATGCACCATCGGGCTAGAGGCGGTGTATTCCCCGGTGGCGCACCCCGCCAGCACGACGACCACGGTTACCGCAACCAGAATTGCCTTCAAATGAATCTTCATTTGTCACCTGCCAGATTCTGCAGCTTGTCCTTGGCCTTTTCTGAGGGCGGCACTTCGACCGGAGCGCTGTAATTGCCCGGCCCCCAGGTCCTGTCGGTTAGCTCGCGCATATTCACTCCACCTATGAACGTTCCCGCCGGAGGAACACTTCGGGTATAGGAACTATGCGAGGACGGGAAGCTTCCGTCATTGTTCTCACCCGTTGGCGGATTTCCACCCAATATCCACCAAGGTAGCTTGCCCACGAGATCCGTTGGATGGGTTGCCTGATAGATATCTGATCGACCTCCGCTGATGACATGAGCGGTGTCCGCCGCTTCCTGCGCATTGGCGGCCGCGCCGAAGAAATAGGTGTTGCCGATAGGTACATTCTGTTTACCAAGGCGCTCGTAGTCAGCCATCGCATTGTTGTATGTCATACCGCCGCGACTGTGGTTGGTGGCTTCCACGATGCCACCCTTACTCCCGGCAACTCCCCATATCTTCTGATTCATCGCCTCGGCACTCGTCAGCGGCAAGGCGCTTCCCATCAAGTCATTGAGCTTGTCATAACCGGCATACAGCATCTCGGCCACCGGACTGCCAGTTCTTGGGTTCAGGATGTGGTACACGCCCTGATCATTCGCCGGGTCGCTGTTCTGCTTCGCGCCGTTGGCCAGCGCCTTGTCTTCTTCGTTGAAGATGCCGTTGTTGAAGACATAGATCCTTCCGTCCACAATTTCGACATCCTTGAGATCCACTTCTCGCGCGACACAGTTCTGTCCGCCCGCATCGCACCTTTGCACCACCAACTTTGATGGCGCAGTCGCAGCACGGCGGGCCAGATCGGCCTGGGTAATGGTTTCGCCCACCACCAGATTGCTCACGTCAGGCCCCGCGTAGGCGGCCATGGCGACGATGTCCAACCACTTGGCCTTGTCTTGCAGGCTTCCTGCTTCCTGGTCGAGTTGTGTGGATTCGTCAGTGTCGCGTCCGCCATTGGCCATGCGAATCTCTCGCGCCTCGTCCCGTTTGGCATCGGCGTGGGCGTAGATCTCCGCCTTTGCGTCTTGGCGGTTCTGATCGAACGACTGCGTGACCTGCGTCTGTAAATCCAACTCGCTCTGCACTTTCGCCGCATCGAACTTGTTAACCAAGGCACTGCTCTTCGCCGCCAAAGTATCCAAAGTCGTAGCCGTTGCCACCGCATCCTTGATGTGATCGATGGATTTTCCGGTGGCAGCTTGGCCGGCCGCATCCGTGATCAAGATGTTTCCGGTATTGATCCCGCTGTGGGTCGTACTCTTTTGGTGGTCGTCGTCGCGGCCGAATCCCACCGATTTGTTGACCGCCGTTCCGCCGGCTTTGCCATCCGACGAGCCTTGCGCCAGCTGGTGCTCGCCCTTCTCGCCCTGACCGTTGACGCTGGCCCGGCCGCTGATTCCGAACGAAGACCCCTCGTAGTCAGCATGGTTCTCAATGTCGCTGATGGTCAGCGTGCCGGTCCTGAGGAGGTTTCTCCCTGCCGCTTCGGCCGCAGCCGTGCTCGTGACAATGCCGCCCTTCAGGTTGGTCCGGTCCTCGACCTTGATGCTGTAGCCTCCGTCCCCGGCGATGATGCCGCTCTGCTGGTTGACGCTGGCGTAGTTGCTGTTGATCTTGGACTGGTTGTAGCTTCCGCTCACCGATACGCCATAGCCTGCCGTGACCTGAGCCTCGGCATTTTGTTGCTTGCTGTCGTAGGTCTGGGTGTCCTGCAGGCTTTCGATGGTCAGATTCTTCACATCCACCGCGACCTGTTCGCCGCCGATCTGGCCTCCCTTCACTGTCAACGTACCGCCGCTGGTCACATTCGTGGTGCCGCCACTGCCAACATGCGAATTGGTATGGGTGACGGTCTTGCCATCGCTGTTGCCCTTGCCCGCATTGCCGCCTGCGGTGACACCGATAGCCCCGCCGCCGGAACCGTACGATGCTGCGACACCCACGTTCCAACCGCTGGAGCTGTTACTGCTGGTCTGCTCGTGGGTGCTCTGGGCGGCCAGTACATCGATATTGCCGTCCGCGTACAACGTTGTGCTGTCCTGGCCGTAAGCGTCCGACCCGGAGAGGCGGATGGTCGAGGCGTCGCCCGCTCCGGTAGCGACGATGGCGACGTTCTTGCCCTTGATCGCGCTGCCGACTGCCTCACGACTCGTGGCATTCAGCTCGGTCTCGGACTTCTGCTGACCGTAGGTCAGCGAGATGCTGGCCGATTGTCCGCCGCTCTGCATCGCACCGGCCACCGCGGATCCGGCCTGATAGGCATCGTAGGCAGTGTTCGCGGCTGCCATGGCGTTGACGCGATCATCTTTGCTCTGCCCCACCGTCCGCGCCGAGCTACCCGCCGCCAAGGCGGCATCCACCACCGGCGCGGACGCGCTCAATGTCACTCCGCTCTGCTTGAATCCGGTCTTTTCCCGATAGGTGGTGGTGTTGTAGGCCTCTTCGACGTTCACCGACTTTCCGAGCAGGGTGACGCTCCCCTCCGGCGAGGCGACGGTCGAGCCCTGCACGTGGACGCCGCCGTCGTTGGCGATCACCGTGGTGTTTCCTTTCAGGCTGCCTACCGTGGAGCCAACCGCGTACGTGCTGGTCTCCTGGGACTCGAACGTCTGCTTCTGCTTGCCCGCGGTAACACTTGCGCCACCATTGCCGAATACGCCGCTCTTTGTCCTGCTGTTGGAATGGCTCTCTTCGTGTGTGTCGTAGTCATTCTCTATGGTGACGTTGTTCCTGGCCACCAGCGTAGTGCCATGGTCTGAAGCGACGTTGCTTCCGCTCACCAGGATGCTATCGCCTGCGACACTCACGGTCTTGCCGCTGATCGTTGTTCCGACCGCATAGGTGTCTCTGACTTCGCTGTGGCTGCTGGTCGTGGTCTTAGACAGCGTGTTCTTCTTCTTGGAAGCCACGTCCTGGGTGACGGAGTCGGTCTCGTGCCCGGCGCGCAGGTTCACACCGCCCTTGTCGACACGCAGCATTACCGCACCGTCGTCGCTGCGCACCGTGGCCGCTGTGAGATCGATGCTGCCGGTTTCGGCCACCATCGCGATATTGCCGCTGGCCTGGAACGTGCTGCCACGCACCGTCTCATCGGTGGTCGTCGTGGTCGTAGTGGTCTTCTTCTTGCCTTCCTTGACCGTCTCGCGGACGGTGTGGCTAGCGGTATCTGTGACCGTATCGGCCACGATGTCGCGGCCTGCTGTCACGGCGATGGCACCGCCGGCCTTCACGGTGCTGGAAGTGAACTTCGCATCGCGACCGGCATCGATCACGGCGTGTTGGCCGGCCTTGATCCCGCTCTGGTCCAGCACCACGTCGCGGCCGGCGCTGACCACGGCGCTGCCGCCGGTGGTCAGGCTGCCGGCAACGGCGCGCACGCCGGTCACGGCAGACGTGCTGGTGGTGGCCGCGTTCTGCACGAAGTCGCGGCCGGCAGAGATCACGCCGTGACCGGCGCTCGCGATCTGCCCCTGGTTGATCACATCACGCTTGGCGTCGATCTGCAGCCCGCCCGCGCCGGCCTGGATCACGCCTGCGGTGGCGTTGATTCCGTCAAAGCGCACCGCGTTGATCACGCTGCCGCCAGCATCGATGGCCACCGCATTGCCTTCGATGCGGCCACGGTTCACCGTGTCGCCCCGCGTGGCGATGCCGGTGTACGCGCCGCCGTCGATCCTGCCGTCGTTGATCAGCTTGTCCGCGCTCAGCCAGGCGCCCTTGCTGGCCGCCAGCGTGCCGTCGTTGCGCACCGTGCCGGTCGCGTTGATGTCCAGCGTGTCGCCGTCGATCAGCGCGCCCTGCGCGGCCAGCCGCTCGGCGGTGGCCTTGGACAGGTACACCACCGGCACCAGCACGGTCTGGCTGTTCACTTCCTGCTCGACCAGCCAGACGATGTCGCTGTCCAGGGCGGCGATCTGCTCGGTGGTCAGCGGCGCGCCCATTTGCAGGCCCAGATGGCCGGCCGTGGCGGCGGCGTTGTCCATCAATGCGCGGTACTGCGCGTTGGCATCGCCGCCGCCGTTCAATGTGCGGCGGCCGGTCAGCTGCAGGATCTGATCATTGATCAGGCGCTGCTCGTAGTAGCCGTCGCCCAGGCGCTTGTGGATGTTGTTCGGATCGGTGCGCAGTGCGGCGAGCAGGTAGTTCGAGCCGTCCCACGGGCCGCCTTGGGCGAAGCGTGGCGCGGTGGTGATCAGGAACTTTGCGTTCGAGTCGGCGTTGAGGTCGAACATGCCGTTGTCGGCCGGGACCAGGCCCGGCAGCGGGCGCTCGGCGGTGCCGATGAACTGCGGGGCCTGCGTCGCAGGACGCACGCCGCCGGTGACCGTGCCGCCGGCGGCACCGCCCGGGCCGTTGGCACCGGCGAGAGTGCCGCCTTGCGCGGAGCCGGGCCCCGCATTGCCGTCGATCTGGTCCGATGCGGCAACGTCCACCGCATCGGCGCGGCCAGCCTGGGCGCCATTGGCCGCGCCCAGCGCCATGCTGCCCGCACCGTTGAGGTTGCCACCGGCGAACGCGCCCGGCCCGCTGCTGGCGGTCACCGCCGTGTTGCTGACATCGCCTGCCTCGATGCTGATGCCGCCACCAGCCGTGATCGTGGCGTCGGCGAGCGAGGGCCCGGCGAAGGTCATCGCTTCGGTCGTGGTGGCGATGAAGTGTGCAGTATCGTCGTGCCAACCATTGCCGTTGAGGAATCTGATCGGCACGGTCGGGTCGCGGACCCAAGCGGCAGTCTCGCGCTCGCCGGTGTAGGTGCCGGCAATAGCGAGGTTCTCGATGCGCGCGTCGGGGGTGGCCGGGTCATGGGACTGCCCGGCAATGGTCAGGGTGCCGCCCGCAGCGATCTGCGACGCGTAGTTGCGCAACCGCTCACCGACGTCGAGAGTCAGGGCGCCACCGCTCACGATTTGGCTGGCTGCGCTGGTCTGGGCGTCGATCACCCGTTGACCGGTCCGGTAGGTGTCGGTCTGGCGGATCCGTGCGGCCGGGTTGTCCGCAGCCGTGCCGGCGTTGTCGACGATGTACGCATCGCGGGCACCGTACTCGACGCGCGCGATGCGTTGGATTTCCCTGTTGAGCGCGGCCAGGATCGCATCGCTGACATGGTCAACCTGGGCCCAGCCAATCTGCCCAAGCAGTTCGCCCAGACGCGTGCGTTGGACGGGCGTCATCGCATTCGGGCTCATGCGGGTCAAACGGTCCAGCTCGGCTTGGCCGGCCGCTCCTAGGCCCGCATAGGCTTCGTCGAACCGGCGCTGGCTGCCCAGCGCAGACGCCTCTTCCGCTGACAGCGTGTAAGTCTCCGCCGCCAGCATGCGCCGGTCGTTGACGATGGCGTCGGCGGCAATCGAAGCGTTGCCCTCGGCTTGGATACGGCCGGAAATGTTCGCCACTTCCACCGCACGTGCCGCGTCGCGACCGCCGATGGACAGATCGCCTGCACTGAAGATGTCGCCATCGCGGTTGGCCAGACGATTGGCGCGAATGTCGAGGCTCTGCGACGCGCCGATGTAGCCCTCGCCGTAGTTCACTGCCGCCAGCGTGTTGCCCAGGTCCTGGCCGTTGGTCAGCGTGTCGGCCGTGAGAGACACGTTGTCGCCGACGATGTCTCCAGTGTTGCTGATGACACTGGCATTCAACTTCAGCTCATCGCCTTCGAGGCTGGCGCCACGGCGGTTGTCGATGCTGCCCGCGGTGATGTGGGCGTAACCGCCACCGTCGGCGTTGCTGGCGTTTATGATGCCTTGGTTGGTCACACTGGTTGCACTGAGCGCCAATCCGCCGGGGGTCTGCAGCGTGCCCAGGTTGGTGAACGCGCCGGCCACCGCCAGGTCCAGCCGGACATCGCTCGCAAGCGTCGATCCGGTGCCGTAGGTGTAGTCGCCGCTGAAGGCCGCGTCCAGCAGCTGCGCGCCGTACAGGCGGCCGGCGCCGGTGAGTGTGGCCAGTTGTGCGTACACCGTATTGCCGACCACTTCGCCGCCGCTGACATCCAACATGGGCGTGTTCAAGCGGACGGTGCCGGCCTGGATGCGACCGCCTGCGGTGGTGCTGACATTGGCCAACGTGAGGGACGCGGTGCCGCCTGCACCGAACCGACCGCCGGTATTCACCAACGTGCCGCTGGCGTTGTCGTATCCCAGGTTGCCACCAGCGAACACGGTGCCGCCGCTGTTGTCGACGCGGTTGGCGCGGAACGTCAGGTCGCGGCCAGCCACAAGACGTCCGTCGGCGCGGTTGTCGACATCGGCGACGTGGAGCGTCAGATCGCCGCCGCGCGTGCCGATGACGCCAGCCTGGTTGTTGAGCGCGACGGTGCTGACGCCAAGCGTGTCGCTGGCGGCCTGTCCGGTCAGCACTTGGCCGCGCGCGTTGTCGATGCGGGTGGCGGTCAGGCCGGCCACGCCGGTGGCGTCGATCAGGCCGTCGCTGTTGTCGAGGGCGCCACCAGCGCGCAGGGTGAGTGCACCGATGACGGTTTCATCGGCGCCGGTCGTTTCGTCGTCACCTTGGCCGGCGCGAATGGTTCCGCCGTTGTTGCGCAGGTCGCCATTGCCGGTGAGCGTCAGCCCATGCGAGCCGAGTACGGTGCCGGCGCGGTTGTCGACGGTGCCGGCACGAACATTGCCCGTGCCTTCGGCGGCGATTAGGCCATTGGCGTTGGTGAGCACGCCAGTGACATCCAGCGCGAGCGCGCCTTGCGCGCCACGCTGCGCCAGCTGACCACCGGTGTTGTCCAACGCGGTGGCCGAGATGATGGTCGTGCCGACGCCGTCGAGCAGACCTCCGGTGTTGTTCAGCGTGGTCCCGGTTTGGGTGGCGCCAGCCAGGGTGAGTGCATCGTTGGCGACGACCTGGCCGCGGGCGTTGTCGATGCTGTCTGCATTGAGCGTCACGCGCTGACCCATCAGGCCGTTCGGCGTGGGCGGGGCGCCAGTCCCGGGATCAGCCGCATTGGGCGCGCGGGTGTCGCGGTTGAGCAGCGTGCTGGCGCTGGCGGTGAGGTCGCCACCGGCGACGATGAGTCCGCCGTCGTTGTTCAACGTGCCGTCCACGCGGGCGGCGATGGCCTGCTGAGTCTGCACCGTGCCGCCAGCATTGGTGAGCGACTGCGCCATCATGTCTATGGCGCCATTGGCGACCACCCGGCCGGCGCTGTTGTCCAGGTGGCCGGAGGCATCGAGCACCAGCGTGGCATCGCTGGCTGCCTGCACCAGGCCGCCTGCGTTGAGCAGATCGCCCATCGTCACGGTGGTGGCGCCAGCGGTGGCCAGCTTGCCGCGGGTGTTGTCGAAGCGGCCAGCGATGCGCAGGTCGTTGGCGTCCGCGCCGGCCGCGCGGATTGTGCCATCGACGTTGTGCAGCGCGGCGGCGTCGACTCGCAGGGCGCCGTTGGTGGCGATGGTGCCGGCGCGGTTGTCGATGCGGCCGCGCACGTTCAGTCGTAGTGCGCCGGTGCCGCTGGCCGTCAGCGTGCCCTCGGCGGTGGTGAGCTCGCGCGCGTCCACAGTGATCGTTCTGGCCGTGGTCGCGCCAGCGCGCAGATCGATCGTGTTGCCGATGAGCGTGAGCGCACCGTTCGTACCCAACCTGCCGCGAGGCCCGGCTATGGAATCGGCATTGACGGTGAGTGTATTGCCGGCAGTGATGCCGCCGTCGGTGTTGTCGACGGTTCCGGCGCGTACCGACAGCGCATCGTTGGCACCCAGTTGGCCGCGGTTGTTGTCGATGGTCCGGGCAGTGATGGTGAGATCTTCGGCCCACACGCCGGTAGCGGCCGCCGTTAGGACGGTAGCTCGAGTGTCGCGATTGATGAGCGCGGCTGTGTTCAGCGCGAGCGCGCCGCTGGCGGCCACCAGGCCGGCGCCGTTGTCGAGCCCACCGGTGGCGGTGATCCGCGAAACATCCGCGCCGGCCGCACTGATGACGCCGCCTGAATTGGTCAACATGCCGCAGCCGTCGCCCTGCATGTGCACCGTTGCATCGCCGCAGGCGTCGCTGCTGGTGGTGCCGACGGTCAGATCGATCTCACCGTTGCCGGCGAGGGTGCCGCGGGTGTTGTCCAGCAGGTCACGTGCGTTGATGCGCAGGGCATCGGTGCCCATGGCACTGAGTTTGCCGCCGGCATTGACCAGCGTGCCGGTGTCGATGCGCACGGTCCTGGCGAACGTGGTCGCGCCGCTTAGATCAGTGATCTGGCCGGTCAGGCTGAGGGTGCCGTAGCTGCCGATCGTGCCGCCGCTGCCGGAAAGCGTGGTTGCATCGATCGCCACGGCGCCGGCGGCCGTTACCGAACCATTGGTGTTGTCCAGCGTGGCGGCCTTCAGCGACACCGTATCGGTAGCGCTCATCTGGCCGTTGCGGTTGTCGACAATGTGCGACGTGACGGCAAGGGACCGTGCCTGGATGCCTTTGCCCGGGGCCGGCGGTGCGCTTTGGCCGTCGTCGCTCTCCGCGGCCTGAGTGTCGCGGTTGATCAGCGCCCCGGCGGTGAGTTCAAGTGCACCGCTCGCGGCCATCAGGCCTGCGGTGTTGTCGAGGCGGCCGGTTGCGGTGATCCGCGAGGCATCACTGCCGGCCGCGCTGATGACACCGTTGGCGTTGCTCAGCACGCCGCAGCCGTCGCCTCGGACGTGAACTCTGCCGTCGCTGCAGGTGCCGCTGTCCGTCGTGCCGACATCCAGGGCGATCGCGCCGTTGCTGGCGATCGTGCCGGCGGTGTTGTCCAGCACATCGCGCGCGGCGATGCCCAACGTATCGGTGCCGGTGGCGCTGAGCGTGCCGCCAGCGGTGATCAGCGTGTCCGTGTCGATGTGCACGGACTTGGCGAACGTCGTGCCGCCTCGCAGGTCGATGGTCTGGCTGGTAAGGTCAAGCGCGCCGTTGCTGCCAAGCGTGCCGTCGCTGCCGACGATCGTGGTGGCATCGATCGTCAAGGTGTTGGCGGCGGTCACCGAACCGCTGGTGTTGTCGAGCGTGGTGGCCTTCACCGACGCGGTGTCTGCGGCGCTGATCTGGCCGTGGTGGTTGTCGATCTGCGCGGCCTGCACATCGAGCGTGGCGGCTTGGATACCGGTCGATGCCGTTTCGCCTTCGGCCGAACGCGTGTCGCGGTTGATCAGCGTGTCCGCCTGTACGCGCAATGCGCCGCCGCTGGCCAACGTGCCGGCGGTGTTGTCGAGCCGGTTCTCGACGCGAATACCGGAGGCATCGGCGCCGGCGGCGATGATCGAGCCCGCGCTGTTGTCCATGCCGTCGCGGGCGCTGATCGACAGCGCAGCCGCGCCAGTGGCCGTCAACTTGCCGCCAGCGGTAACCAGTCGCCCGGTGTCGATGTCGATGCGTCGCGCGCTGGTGCTGCCATCGCGCAGGTTCGTCGTCGTGCCGGTCAACGTCAGCGCACCGTTGCTGGTTAGCGTGCCGCCTGCGCCCTGGAGCGTGGCGGCGTTGATCGCCAGCGTGTTGTCGGTGCCGGCCTGCTGGACCGTACCGCCGGCGTTGCCGAGCGTGCCGGCGCTGATCGTCAGGTTGCCATTGCTGGCGATGGTGCCGCCGTCGCCGTTGTCCAGCGTGCCGGTCGCGGCCAGCGTGTTGCCGTCCGCGCCCGTCGCGACCAGGGTGCCGCCGCGGTTGTCGAAGTCGTTGGCGTCCAGGCGGAGCTGCGCCGCGCTGAGGGTGCCGCCGCGGTGGTCGGCGGTGTCTGCCTTGAGCGTGGCCGCGCCGTTGGTGATGACGACGCCCTGGCTGCCGCGCAACGTGCCCGCGGTCAGGGTGAACCCGGCGTTGCCGGCATGTTCGATGCGGCCGCGCTCGTTGACGATCACATCGCCAGATACATCCACACGCGCGGCATTGGTCATCAGCTTGCCGTCGCTGTTGTCGAACGTCCCTACCTGGACACGGGCATCGCCCGTGCCGCTGTGGCTGATCGTACCGGCGCGATTGCTGATGGTCGCCGCCTGCAGGTCCAGAGCGCCGCCGACCTCGAAGCGGCCGCCGTCGTTGGCGATGCGCTGGGCATGCACGTGGGCGCCGTCGGTAACCGTCAGCTCGCCGCCGTTGTTGCTCAGCTCGCCCTGAGTGATGTTCAGTTCACGCAGGCCCAAGTGACCGCCGTCGTTGGCGATGCCCGTAACGGTGGTCAGCTGCACGCCGCCGCCGGCGTTGATGCGGCCACCATCGTTGTCGAGCGTACCTGCGATGTTCAGCGCGCCGATGGCCATGGGCTCGGGCAATGGCAGCACCACGCTGCCGCCGGTCTGGCCGCCGCCGGTTGAACCGCCGGTGCTGCCAGTGCTGTCGCCGCCGCCTTCGCCGCCGCTGGAACCCCCGCTCCCACCGCCTGACGCCTCCACCAGTCCGATGCGGCCGCCATCGCGGTTGCTCACGTTGGTTGCGCTCAAATCCAGGCCCTGCAGGCCCGTCTGCTCGATCGCACCGTCGCGGTTCTTCAGCGCGGCCGTGTCGATCTGGATGCGCTGTGCGTTGAGCGTTCCGCCGCTGTTGTCCAGCGCCAGCGTGGTGCGGATCGCCGCCTCGCGTCCGGCGCTGATCAGCCCGGCGTTGGTCACGCCGCCTGTCGCGTCGACTCGCGTATTGGTCTGCGCCTGCAGCTTGCCAGTGTTCTGCAGATGACCGTCGGCCGAGATCGTCAGTTGACCCGCCAGCGCGCCGATCGTACCGGCGTTGCGCACGCCCAGGCCGTGCTCGGTTCCGAGCAGCTGGATCTTGTTGGCGTACATGCCGCCCAGCGCGCTGACGTCGAGCGCGTAGTTGGGCGCGGCGGCACCAGTCGCCATCGCGCGGACCTGTGTGTGGTCGGCGCTGACTGTGTTGGCACCCGTGGTGACCTGTAGCTGGTTGGCCCACAGGCCCGCATTGGCTTCGACCGAACGCGCGATGACGTCGGTGTAGTTCTGGCGCGACGCATCCAGGCCGGCGCCGTCCAACCGGATCGCACCGCCTTCCACGCGAAAGCCTTCCAGCGCGCCACCGGTGACGATCGGCTTGCCGGTGGTGAGCGTCGCGCGGTCCGCATTGATGAAGCCGCCGCCGTTGACCTGGATGCCGGCGGGGTTGGCGATCACCACCGCTGCCCGATCGCCAGCCACTTCGATATATCCGTTCAGGCGGCTGGCCGGACCGTTGACCTCGTTGAGGATCACCCTGGCCGTGCCCGTGGCCAGCCACGGATTGCCCGGCACTTGGCCGCCCAGCTGTGTCTGCGCCCCGCTTCGCGAGTTGTTGAGGATCGCACCCCGCGTGCCGACATCGAACTGCGAGTACGTGTTTCGCGACACGCCCGCCGCGCTGGGCGTGGTGATGTTGATCAGTGGCGCGCCGCTGGGCGCTTCCACCACGCTGGGGCGCTGGTTGCCCGGTGCGCCGCGGTCGACCCGAATCCTGCTGGCATCCTGCGCATGCACCGACGGCACATCCAGCGTTGCCGCCAGACCCACCAGACCCAACGCGCACCACAGCGCGAAGCGCAACCTCGGAACGGTTCCCACCACCGCTCCACGGCCAGGGGTGGCCCCTCCACGAGGCGACTGCACCAGCTCCGAGGCCACCTGCCACAGACCCAGGGCGTGATTGAAGACGAGACGGTAGATGCGGTTCATTGCGCTGCTTCCCTGCTGCTTGTTCTTCGATGCTCGCGTCCGCGGCACCACACGGCGCTAACGTGGCGCCAACGCTGCTTCGACGCCTTAGTACTGCCAGCCCAGGCTGAAGCCGAGCGCGGTGACGGTGGTCTGGAAACCAGCGGGTTTGCCGATCGGCGCACCGACGAACACGTCCCAGTAGCCACGGCCCAGGCGGCCGCGCAGACCGATCACGCTGCCGGCCAGGTGGTCACCCAATTGCCACTGCGTGGCCGGGCCGCCGATGTGGCCGTAGTCCAGCCCCAGGTACAGTTCCTGGCCACCGCCGAGCGACAGGGCGAAGTCGTTGCGCACGGCCCAGCCGCGCTCGCCCGTCAGCGACAGTTCGCCGTCGAAACCGCGAACGGTGTAGCGCCCGCCGATCGCGAAACGGTCCTGCGGCACCAGGGGCGTGCGATTCCACTGCGCGCGCCAGCTACCGGTGTAGCGCAGCCGCTGCGCGCCGAGTTCGAACGGAACGTTGAGCGTGACATCGGCGGTGATGATCCGCGGACGCGAGGTGCCTTCCAGCGGCGAGCCCGGGTCGATTGCATGGAAGCGTTCTTCGGGCGATTGCAGTGCGCCGAAGGCTCCCGTTCCCTGCTTGTACCCGGCACTCGCGTCCAGCGTCGAGGCGCCCATGAACTGCTTGTAGGTGAGACCCACTGCCCAACCCGCCATGCGTCGGCGCTGCACGTCAATCTCGGTGTCGTCAACGAAGTTCTTCGCCTCGCGCACCCAGCCAAGGCCATAGGCACCCAGCTTGATACGGGCGTTGCGGAACAGCATTCTCGCCGCACGCAGCTCGGCGTTGTCGCTGCTGCCGGCGTAGGTGTAGGTCTCAAAGGGTCCGACCACGTCCTGCCGGTAGTCGTAACTGTTGGCGGTGGCGCCGAGCAACCAGTACCCGACCGGCACGTCGTAATGCGCCGTCCAGCTTCGCGTGCCCTTGCCCGCGCCGTTTGCCACGTCGTGTCCGACGTTGACGTAGAAGAGGTCGTTGAGCAGCCACCAGTCGTCGAGCGACAGCGTGGCTGCGCCCTGTAGCTTGCCTGTCGCTTTGCCGCCGGAGTCGTCCAGCGTGAGGCCGAAGCGGAACGGGGACAGCTGTTTCCAGGCGATCACCAGATCGCTCTCGCCCGGCTGCGGATCGACGCCGTCGGTCGGGACGATCTGGATATCGGCTTCCACCGTCGGGATGCGCTTGAAGTTTTCCAGCGCCTGCTCGATGTCGCGCAGATTCAGCATGTCGCCTGGCTCGGCCGGCACTGCATTCCACCAGGTTGCGCGCGAGTCGGTGCCGTTGGCAAAGCGGACGGCACGAATGCGCCCTGGCACCACCGTCAACTCCAGTTCGCCGTCGGCCAGGTTCTGCGGCGCAGCCAGGACGCGTGTCGTCACGAAGCCGCGCGAGATTATCGCGTTCTGCACGCGCTTGATCACTACGCCCACGCCTTGCGTGCCCAAGCAGCTGCCCACGGAAGGGTCCTGTGCAGGATCAGCGGCGCGCAATGCCCAAGCGAAGACTTTTGCCCCTTCACCCACCAGTGCGATCTGGTGGATCGGGAAGCACGGGTGCTCGCTACTGGGCAGCGGTTCGAACGCGCTGCGCTCGGGACGAGACGGCGAACGCACGTCTGGCGAGGGCTCGTGCTCCTCGCGCAGCACTCGCTCCCGTTCCTGCTGCCGCAGCAATTCCTGCTGGGACGGGGGAACCTGCGCGTGGACCACGGCCACCGGCACGAGCAGCCCGAAGAGCAGACACTGCAAATACTGCCGACGCAGCGGCTTCCTTGTCACACGCGTCACGACCGACCCCCAAATCCGAACTCCGGCAAGGCGCCTTTTGACGCGGTGCCACCACGAGCGCGAACAGTGCCAGCGTGCTGTGTGTCAGGACTATAAGAACGGTCTGAAATACCGGTCAGCGCGTTCCGTCAATTCGGATTCGCTTGGGCCTGGCCGACGCCGCGCCACCCTGTGGCAATGCCACTCGCGCTGATCGAACCGCCCATTTCGGGGACAGCGCCAACTTCGCCGACGCGAGTCCCCTGCCGTTTAGTGCTTCGGCTGCTTCTTCGGCCGCACCCAGCCCTCGACCGACATCTGCCGCGCACGCGCCACGCTCAGTTGTCCGTCCGGCGCATTCTTCGTGATCACCGAACCGGCCGCGATGGTCGCGTCCTTGCCGATCGTCACCGGTGCCACCAGCGACGAGTTCGAACCGATGAAAGCGCCGTCCTCGATGATCGTGGTCGACTTGTTCACGCCGTCGTAGTTGCAGGTGATCGTGCCGGCGCCAACGTTGACGCCGCTGCCGATCACCGCATCGCCGATGTAGCTCAGGTGGTTGGCCTTGCTGGTCACGCCGATGCGGGCGTTCTTGGTCTCGACGAAGTTGCCGATGTGCACGCCGTCGGCGAGCACGGTGCCCGGCCGCAGGCGCGAGTACGGACCAATCTGCGCCGCGCCTTCCACCACCACGCCGTCGAGATCGCAGTGCGCGCGGATCTCGGTGCCGGCGCCCAGGCGCACGTCCTTGAGGCGGCAGAACGGGCCGATGCGCACGCCGTCACCCAGCTCGACGCGGCCTTCCAGGATCACGTCGACGTCGATCTCGACATCGTGGCCCACGGTCACCTGGCCGCGCTGGTCGTACCGTGCCGGATCGGTCAGCCGTGCGCCTTGTATGCACAACGCGCGCGCGGCGCGGCGCTGGAACGCGCGCTCGAGCTGCGCCAGCTGCCAGGGGTCGTTGGCGCCCTCGACCTCGATCGGGTCGCGCACGTGCACCATCTCGGCGGCGTTGAACTCGGACGCGGCGGAGGCGAACACGTCGGTGAGGTAGTACTCGCCCTGGGCGTTGTCGTTGCCCAGGTGCTGCAACCAGTTGCGCAGTGCGGCGCCATCGGCGACGAGGATGCCGGTGTTGACGGTGCGGATCTGCCGTTGCTCGTCGTCGGCATCCTTGTGCTCGACGATGCGCCCAACGCGACCCTGCGGATCACGAACGATGCGGCCATAGCCGCTGGGGTCTTCGAGGTCGGCGACCAGCACCGCGATCCGTCCCGGAGCCGCCAGCAGGTGCTGCAGCGTGTCGCGCGCGATCAGCGGCACATCGCCGTACAGCACCAGCACGCGGGCGTCCTGCGGCACGGCCGGCATGGCCTGCTGCAGCGCATGCCCGGTGCCCAGGCGCTGTTCCTGTTCGGTCCAGTGCAGGTCGGTCTGGTCGGCGAATGCGGCACGCACCTGCTCGCCGCCGTGGCCGTAGACGACATGGATACCATCAGCACCCAGCCCCCTGGCGGTCTCGATGACGTGGGCCAGCATCGGACGGCCTGCGATCTTCTGCAGCACCTTGGCCGTGGTGGACTTCATCCGCTTGCCCTCGCCGGCGGCGAGGATGACGACGTGCAACTGGCTCATGCGGTTTCCCGTTGGATTGCTGCGCCGGCCGGGGCGCGAGCGGCAATCTTAGCAATCGCGGCGGGGCGGCAAGTCATGCCCGCGCGAAGACGCCGGCACACCGCCGGCCTCGGGCCGGGCGCCACATTGTCTAGAATCGCGCCATGCGCAAATTTCTCCGGGAATCGACCCTCGTCCGCCAGGGCGGCAGCTACGTTGTCATCGGCCTGGTGCAGTTGCTGCTGGACTGGGCGATGTTCGTCGCGCTCAGTGCGCTCGGGCTGGCCGTGGTGCCGGCCAACATCTGCGGTCGCGTCGCGGGCGCCCTGCTCGGCTTCTGGCTCAACGGGCGCTTCACCTTCGCCAGCGCCGACACCGCGGTAGGACGGCGCCAGTTCGCCCGCTTCCTTGCGATGTGGCTGGTGACGACGTTCCTCAGCACGTGGGGCGTTGTGCACGTGGAACAGGCCGTCGGCCTGCAGTGGGCGTGGCTGGCCAAGCCTGTCATCGACCTGGGGTTGGCGGCGGTGCAGTTCACGCTGTCGCGCTACTGGGTCTACCGGCGCTAGGCCAGGCACGCCTGCACAAACGAAAAACGCCGGCACGAGGCCGGCGTCTTCGGTGCGATTGGCGATCCGCAGCGCGGACCGGCGTTCGACACTCAGTGCTTCATGTTCTTGCGCAGGCGCTCGAGCGCGCTGAGCTGGGCGATGCTCATGGCCAACTGGTTCTGGGCTTCTTCCATGCTCATCTTCGGATCCTTCTTCGACAGGATCCGCTCGGCTTCTTCCTTGGCGGCGCGGACAGCGGCTTCGTCGATGTCCTGGGCGCGCACGGCGGTGTCGGCCAGCACCGTCACCACGGTCGGCTGCACCTCGAGGATGCCGCCGGAGATGGCGAAGTCCAGGTGCTCGCCGCCCGGCAGGGTCACCACGACCTTGCCCGGCTTGAGGCGGGTGATCAGCGGCGCATGCTTGGGCGCGATGCCCAGCTCGCCCATTTCACCGGTGGCGACCACCAGCTCGGCTTCGCCGTGGAAGATTTCCTGTTCGGCACTGACGATGTCGCAACGAATGGTGGATGCCATGGGAATCTCCGGTCAGCCTGCGATCTTCTTGGCCTTCTCGACCGCTTCCTCGATGCTGCCGACCATGTAGAACGCCTGCTCCGGCAGGTGGTCGTACTCGCCTTCGACGATGCCCTTGAAGCCGCGGATCGTGTCCTTCAGCGCGACGTACTTGCCCGGCGAACCGGTGAAGACTTCGGCGACGTGGAACGGCTGGCTGAAGAAGCGCTCGATCTTGCGCGCGCGCGACACGGCCTGCTTGTCTTCTTCCGACAGCTCGTCCATGCCGAGGATCGCGATGATGTCCTTCAGTTCCTTGTACTTCTGCAGGGTCGACTGGACCTTGCGCGCGACTTCGTAATGCTCCAGGCCGATCACGTTCGGATCGAGCTGGCGCGAGGTCGAGTCGAGCGGATCGACGGCCGGGTAGATGCCCAGCGAGGCGATGTTTCGCGACAGCACGACAGTGGCGTCGAGGTGGGCGAAGGTGGTCGCCGGCGACGGGTCGGTCAGGTCGTCCGCGGGCACGTACACGGCCTGGATCGAGGTGATCGAACCGGACTTGGTCGAGGTGATGCGCTCCTGCAGGACGCCCATTTCCTCGGCCAGCGTCGGCTGGTAGCCCACGGCCGACGGCATGCGGCCCAGCAGTGCCGACACTTCGGTACCTGCCAGCGTGTAGCGGTAGATGTTGTCGACGAACAACAGCACGTCGCGGCCCTTGCCCGAGGCGTCCTTCTCGTCGCGGAAGTACTCGGCCATGGTCAGGCCGGTCAGCGCGACGCGCAGGCGGTTGCCCGGCGGCTCGTTCATCTGGCCGTACACCATCGCCACCTTGTCGAGGACGTTGGAGTCCTTCATCTCGTGGTAGAAGTCGTTGCCCTCACGGGTACGCTCACCCACGCCGGCGAACACGGACAGACCCGAGTGCGCCTTTGCGATGTTGTTGATCAGTTCCATCATGTTGACGGTCTTGCCGACGCCGGCGCCGCCGAACAGGCCGACCTTGCCGCCCTTTGCGAACGGGCACATCAGGTCGATGACCTTGATGCCGGTTTCGAGCAGGTCGTTACCCGAGGACTGGTCCTCGTACGACGGAGCGGAACGGTGGATCTCCCAATGCGCCGAAGCGGCGACTTCGCCAGCCTCGTCGATCGGGCGACCCAGCACGTCCATGATGCGGCCCAGGGTGCCGGCGCCGACCGGCACCGAGATGCCCTTGCCGGTGTTGTTGGCCACCAGGTTGCGCTTGAGGCCGTCGGTCGAGCCGAGCGCGATGGTGCGCACGACGCCGTCGCCAAGCTGCTGCTGCACTTCGAGCGTGATCTCGGTGTTGTCGACCTTCAGCGCGTCGTACACCCGCGGCACGGACTCGCGCGGGAACTCGACGTCGACGACCGCGCCGATGATCTGAACGATCTTGCCCTGACTCATGGTGGTTTCCTCGTAACTTTAAAGCTGGTGTGCAGTCGCGACTATCGCGCCCGCGGGATTGGTGATGGCTGTGCCGGCGCGGTCAGACCGCGGCGGCACCGCTGACGATTTCCGAGATTTCCTGGGTGATCGCAGCCTGGCGGGCCTTGTTGTAGACCAGGTTCAGCGTGCCGATCAGCTTGGTGGCGTTGTCCGAAGCAGCCTTCATCGCGACCATGCGCGCGGCATGCTCGGAGGCGACGTTTTCCAGCACCGCCTGGTACACCAGCGACTCGACGTAACGGGTCAGCACGTGCTCAAGCACGGTCGCCGCGTCGGGCTCGTAGATGTAGTCCCAGTCGTGGTGCGCGACCTTCGTGTCCGATTCCGGCAGCGGCAGCAGCTGGTCGAACGCCGCGCGCTGGGTCATCGTGTTGACGAAGTCGTTGTAGCAGATGAAGACGCGGTCGACGTTGCCGCTGCTGTAGCCGTCGAGCATGACCTTGATCACGCCCACCAGCTGCTCGAGCTTGGGGTGGTCGCCCAGGTGGGTGACCGAACCGACCATGTTGACGTTGATGCGACGGAAGAACACCGAGGCCTTCTGGCCGATGGTGACCACGTCGATCTCGACGCCCTGCTCCTGCCACTTGCGGAACTCGCCGAGCAGCTTGCGGAACAGGTTGTTGTTGAGGCCGCCGGCCAGGCCACGGTCGGAGGACACGATGATGTAGCCGACGCGCTTCACGTCCGGGCGCTCGACCAGGTACGGATGCTGGTAGTCGGAATTGGCCTGGGCCAGGTGACCGATCACCTGCTTCATCACGCGCGCATACGGGCGCGAGACTTTCATCCGGTCCTGCGCCTTGCGGATCTTGGATGCCGAGACCATTTCGAGCGCGCGCGTCACCTTGCGGGTGTTCTGCACGCTCTTGATCTTGGTTTTGATTTCGCGGCCGCCTGCCATGTATCGCTCGCTTTCGGTTCGTCATCGGGCGGGCCGGAGCCCGCCATTGCTGCAGACGGGCCGGAGCCCGTCGCAACCCTTTACCAGTTCACGCTTACCAGGTTCCGGTCTGCTTGAACTCGGCGATGCCCTGCTTGAAGGCCGCCTCGATCTCGTCGTTCCAGGCGCCCGAGGCGTTGATCTTGCTGATCAGCTCGCCCTGGGTGTTGGCGAAGTGGGCGTGCAGGCCGGCTTCGAACGCCAGCAGCTTGCTGACCGGCACGTCGTTGAGGTAGCCCTCGTTGACGGCGTAGATCGACAGCGCCTGCAGCGCGATCGACATCGGCGCGTACTGCTTCTGCTTCATCAGCTCGGTGACGCGCTGGCCGTGCTCGAGCTGCTTGCGGGTGGCTTCGTCCAGGTCGGAGGCGAACTGCGCGAACGCAGCCAGCTCACGGTACTGGGCGAGGGCGATACGGATGCCGCCCGACAGCTTCTTGATGATCTTGGTCTGGGCCGCGCCACCGACGCGCGACACCGAGATGCCGGCGTTCACGGCCGGGCGGATGCCGGCGTTGAACAGGTCGGTCTCGAGGAAGATCTGGCCGTCGGTGATCGAGATCACGTTGGTCGGGACGAACGCCGAGACGTCGCCGGCCTGCGTTTCGATGATCGGCAGCGCCGTCAGCGAACCGGTCTTGCCGGTGACCTTGCCTTCGGTGAACTTCTCGACGTACTCCTCGGACACGCGGGCTGCGCGCTCGAGCAGGCGGCTGTGCAGGTAGAACACGTCGCCCGGGTAGGCTTCGCGGCCCGGCGGACGCTTGAGCAGCAGCGAGATCTGGCGGTAGGCCACGGCCTGCTTGGACAGGTCGTCGTACACGATCAGGGCGTCTTCGCCGCGGTCGAGGAAGTACTCGCCCATGGTGCAGCCGGAGTAGGCGCTGATGTACTGCATCGCGGCCGACTCGGAAGCCGTCGCCGCAACGACGATCGTGTGCGCCATGGCGCCGTTCTCTTCCAGCTTGCGCACGACGTTGGCGACGGACGAGGCCTTCTGGCCGATCGCCACGTACACGCACTTAATGCCGGTGCCCTTCTGGTTGATGATCGCGTCGATGGCCAGGGCGGTCTTGCCGGTCTGGCGGTCGCCGATGATCAGCTCGCGCTGGCCACGGCCGATCGGGATCATCGAGTCGACGGTCTTGTAACCGGTCTGCACCGGCTGGTCGACCGACTTGCGCCAGATCACGCCCGGGGCAACGCGCTCCACCGGAGCGGTCAGCGAAGCGGTGATCGGGCCCTTGCCGTCGATCGGCTCGCCCAGCGCGTTGACGACGCGGCCGAGCAGTTCCGGACCGACCGGCACTTCGAGGATGCGGCCGGTGGTCTTGGCCACGTCGCCCTCGCGCAGGTGTTCGTAGTCGCCCAGGACCACGGCGCCGACCGAGTCGCGCTCCAGATTCAGCGCGAGTGCGAAGGTCTCGTTCGGCAACTCGATCATTTCGCCCTGCATCACGTCGGCCAGACCGTAGATGCGCACGATGCCGTCGGCGACCGAGGTGACGGTGCCTTCGTTGCGCGCTTCGGCGGTCAGCTTGACCTTCTCGATGCGGGTCTTGATCAGTTCACTGATTTCGGACGGGTTGAGCTGGGTGGTAGCCATGGGTTTAGGTCCCTTGATCCGGTATTACCCGGAAATACAAATTGAAAGCCGGCAGATGAATTCGGTTATTGCGCGAGCGTGGACTGCAGGCGCGCGAGCTTGCCCTTGAGCGAGCCGTCGATGACCACTTCGCCGGCGTCGATCACGGCGCCGCCGATCAGCGAGGCATCGACCGCCGTCTCGATCTCGACATCGCGGCCGAAGCGCTTGACCAGCGCGGCCTTGATGGCATCGAGTTCGGCAGCCGGCAGTTCGCTGGCAGCAGTGACCTTGGCCTTGACCACGCGCTCGGCATCGGCGCGCAGCTCCTCGAACAGGCCGGTGATTTCCGGCAGCAGGGCGAGGCGGCGGTTGTCGGCGAGCAGGCCGAGGAAGCGGGTGAAGCTGTCCTCGGCACCGTCCATCGCCAACAGGCCGACAGCGTCGACCGGATTGATCAGCGGATGGCCGAGCAGCGCCTGCGCCTGCGGATCGGCAGCCACACGGGCGGCGAACGCGAGCGCCTGCGACCATGCGGCGGTGCGGCCGCTTTCACGCGACAGCGCGAAGGCGGCACGGGCGTACGGACGGGCGAGGGTCAGTGCCTGGGTCATCGCTCAGCTCAGATTTCTGCGGCCAGCTCGTCGAGCAGCGCCTTGTGGGCGTTGGCATCGATTTCGCGCTTGAGCAGCTTCTCGGCACCGGTCACTGCCAGCGTGGAGACCTGCTTGCGCAGCTCCTCACGGGCGCGATTGGCGCTGGCTGCGATCTCGGCATCGGCAACCGCCTTCTGGCGGGTGGCTTCTGCGATCGCGTCGTTCTTGGCCTGGTCGATGATCTGATTGGCGCGCTGATGCGCCTGCTCGATGATCTCGTTGGCCTTGGTACGGGCGGTGCGCAGCTCGGCGTCGACGCTCTGCTGTGCCTGCGCGAGGTTCTTCTGGCTCTGCTCTGCAGCGGCCAGACCCTCGGCAATCTTGTGTTGTCGTTCTTCGATCGCCTTGTTGAGGGGCGGCCAAATGAACTTCATCGTGAACCAGATCAGGATCGCGAAAGTGATCATCTGGCCGAAGAAGGTCATGTTGAGATTCATGACAGCTCCGATAGGGCGCTGCGGGCGGTGATGCCCGGGAGAGCCGTCCGCATGGCGGACGGCTCCGGTGCTTCTACAACGTCGAACTGATTAATGCGCGGCGCCGGCGGTGGCGGCAGCAGCATTCTTGACTTCGCCCAGCAGCGGGTTGCCGAAGGCGAACAGCAGGCCGACGGCCAGCGCGATGATGAACGCCGCGTCGATGAGGCCGGCCAGCAGGAACATACGGCCCTGCAGCATCGGCACCAGCTCCGGCTGACGGGCAGCCGACTCAAGGAACTTCGAGCCCATCAGCGCGATGCCGAGGCAAGCGCCGATAGCGCCGAGGCCGACCATCATGCCGATCGCGATAGCGGTCAGGCCCTGCACACTGGCGATGAATTCCATGGTTTTCTCCTACTGAAACGTTTTGGTTGGACTAACGGATAGATAAAGCGCGGAAGGGTGAAGCGAAAACAAAAGCGGACTCAGTGACTCTCGTACGCGCCGGCGATATAGACGACGGTGAGGATCATGAAGATGAAGGCCTGCAGCAGCACGATCAGGATGTGGAACAGCGCCCATGCAGCGTTGAACAGCACGCCCGGCACGAACATGATCAGGCTGCCGCCGAGCAGGCCGGCGATGAGCATGAACACCAGCTCGCCGCCGTACATGTTGCCGAACAGTCGCATTGCCAGGCTGACCGGCTTGACCAGGTACTCGATGACGTTGAGGCCGAGGTTGGCCGGCGCCAGCGCGATCTTGGTGCCGGTGCCGTGCGCGTGGAACGGCGCGGTCAGCAGCTCCTTGCCGAAGCCGAAGCCGCCCTTGGCCTTGACCGAGTGCCACAGGATCAGGAAGAACACGACGACCGACATGGCCAGCGTCGTGTTGAGGTCCGCCGTGGGGACCCAACGGAAATAGGTGTGGTGCGCGACATCGGCGCCGGCGGCCAGCTTGATCGCCGTGTACGGCGCGTCGAGCGGCAGCAGGTCCATGCAGTTCATCATCACGACCCACATGAAGATGGTCAGCGCCAGCGGGGTCAGCGAGCGGCGGTCGCCGTGGAAGCTGTCCTTCACCTGGCCGTCGATGAACTCCAGGATCAGCTCGACGAAGGCCTGGCCCTTGCCCGGCACGCCCGAGGTGGCCTTGCGCGCGAAGTAACCAAACCAGGTAATGAAGATCAGGCCCAGCACCAGCGACACCGCCCAGGTGTCGATATGGAACGCACCGCCGAAGAACTCGACCGAGTTCTGCTGGAGGTGGTGCTGGATGTATTCGTTCAGGCCGCCCGAACCGGTCTGTTCACTCACGAAAAGACACCTATCGTTTCAAAAGGTTGGCCAGGACGAATGCCAGCGTTCCCGCAAGCACTCCCACCAGCATTGGCAACGGCGGCAGCTTGAACCCGGCGAGGCCGAGCGTTAAAACTGCAAACACCACTACCCACTTCAACATCACCCCGGCCAGAAGCCGCCCCACCGCCATCCCGGCCGGCTGGATACCGCCTCCGAGGGCCATCAGGGCCGCTACGACACTGCCCGCGACGATCGCGCCACCGCCGACCGCCGCCGCCAGCGCCGAAGGCGCCCCGAAGGGGAGGAAGGCCAGCGCGACCAGCGCTGCCGCGCCGGCCTGCCAGGCAGTCGCGCGCGACGCCAGCCGGCGACCTGCGGACAATGGATCGTGCACGCTGGACTCGTCGGTCTGGGGCAGGCGCAAAGCGCCCGGTAGAGCCGCAAAAGTATAGAGGTCGGCGGCGTTCCCGGCAACCGCCGCCAGTCACGTTTGCCCGGGGGCGGCGGCCTGTTCAGGTTGGCGGAGACGGGTTGCCTGACGTCCCTCCCGGCCCGGGTGGCGGCATCGGCACGAGCGGAGATTCGCCTGCGAGGTAACCCTGGCGCGGCTCCCCGGCTCGCCATAGCCCGCCACTATCGGACTGACTGCAACATTGAATTTGACTCCGCCCCTGCTGGGTGCAGAATCGAGACTCATTCTCATCTGGCAGGCACGTCATGTCCAAGACCCTCAGCTTCGCCGCGGTCCACTTCACGGTCGCATTCATGGTTGGCTACCTGATGACGGGCAGCGTCTGGGTCGGCGGCGCGCTCGCCCTGGTCGAACCGGCCTGCAACACGGTCGCCTTCCACTTCCACGAGAAGATCTGGAAGCGGATCGAACAGCGCCGGAGTGCGGACCGGCAAGGCGACGCCGCCGCAGTGACGGCCTGATAGCGCGCAGTCAGGCAACCAGCCGGCCAAGCCGGCACAAGGGCGACGGAACCTTTCCCCATTCCGCCGGTCCGACCTAGGGATCGCCCGCCCAGTCTCTACTCCTCGTCAAAGCAAGCTGCGGTGGGCCCTCCGAAGCCCCGGTCTCCCTACCGGGGCTTCGCCTTGTGCGGCATGCAAGTGTGACGCGCACCGCTTTTTTACGGATCGACGTAATGGATTTCACTCACGCTGTATGACGTGTGCGGCATCGGTATGACTCCTTCGATTGTCCGGAGATCACTGATGCCACGATCCACTTCTTCGCTGCGCGCGCCTTCGTTGCCTTCATTGCTTGCACTCGCGCTGACGGCAGCGATGTACACCCATGCGGCGCATGCGCAGCAGAACGATCGTTTCACTTTGCGCCTGGGCGCGATGGACGCGGACGCATCCAGCGAGCTGAGCGCGCGCACGCAGTTCATGGGCCAGGACCTGCGCTACAGCCAGGACTTCGATTTCGGCAGCGATGAAATCGTGCCGCGCCTGGATGGCACGTTCCGTTTCAGCGACCGCCAACGGCTGGTCTTCGACTACTTCCAGTACGACAAGGAAAAGACCGCCACGCTCAACAACGACCTCTCGTTTGACAACGTGACACTGCCTGCCGGCAGCTTCGCTCGCGCCGAGGTCGAGTTCACCCTGGCCAGCCTGATGTACGACTACGCCGTGGTCGACACCGACACGTTCGAGCTGGGCCTGCAGATCGGCGCCGAATGGGCCAAGCTCGAAGGGACGCTGCTCGCGGAAGCGGGCCCGGACCGGTTTCGCGACAGCTCCAGCGAGGACGGCTATGCGCCGGTGGTCGGTGCACGCTTTACCGTCACGCCTTCGGAGCACTGGCTGATCAATCTCCAGGGCCAGTACCTGGATGCCGACTGGGGCAACTTCGACAACTACGACGGCAGCATCACCCGCGCCAACGCGGTGGTGGAGTACCGCTTCACGCCGGTGTTCGGCGTGTTCGCCGGCTACGACTGGTTCAAGCTCGACGCCACGCGCGGTGGCCGCGATGGCTCGCTCGGACTGGACCAGCGCTTCAAGGGGCCGATTGCGGGCGTGTCGCTGACGTTCTGACGGCGCAGCGGGCACCGTCATCCCGGCGCACGCGGGGATGACGGGCCAGTCTCCCCGCCTTCGCGGGGATGACGGGCTACTTCTTCTTCGGGATGTACAGGTCGGTGATCGTGCCTTCGTACACTTCCGCCGCCATGCCGACCGACTCGCTCAAGGTCGGGTGCGGATGGATCGTGTGGCCGATGTCGGATGCTTCGGCGCCCATCTCGATCGCCAGCGCCACTTCGGTGATCAGATCGCCCGCATGCACGCCGACGATGCCGCCGCCGATGATGCGGTGGGTCTTCTCGTCGAAGATCAGCTTGGTGAACCCTTCGCCGCGGCCGATGCCCACCGCGCGCGCCGAAGCGGCCCACGGGAACTTGCCGATGCCGATCTCCAGGCCCTTGGCCCTGGCTTCGGTTTCAGTCACGCCGACCCAGGCGATTTCCGGATCGGTGTAGGCCACCGACGGAACCACCCGCGCCACCCACTCGCGCTTCTCGCCCGCGGCGACTTCGGCTGCGAGCTTGCCTTCGTGCGTGGCCTTGTGCGCCAGCATCGGCTGGCCGACGAGATCGCCGATGGCGAAGATGTGCGGGACGTTGGTGCGCATCTGCCGGTCGACCGGGATGAATCCGCGATCGGTCACCTGCACGCCGGCCTTGTCGGCATCGATCTTGCCGCCGTTGGGCGAGCGGCCGACGGCCACGAGGACGCGATCGAACGTCATTGCCGCCGGTGCGGCGTCGCCTTCGAAGGACACGGTGATGCCCTGCTTGGAGGCTTCCACCGTGGTCGCCTTGGCCTTGAGGTGGATGGCCACGCCCTGCTTCTTGAGGCGATCGGCGAGCGGCTTTACCAGGTCCTTGTCGGTGCCCGGCATCAGCTGCTCCATGAACTCGACCACCGTCACTTCGCTGCCGAGCGCCTTGTACACCGTGGCCATTTCCAGGCCAATGATGCCGCCGCCGACGACCAGCAACTTCTTCGGCACGTCGACCAGGTCGAGCGCGTCGGTGGAGTCCATCACGCGCGGGTCGTCCCACGGGAAGTTGGGCAGCTTCACCGCCTGCGAACCGGCGGCGATGATGCACTGCTCGAAGCGCAGCAGCTGGGTCTTGCCGTCGTCGCCGGCAATCTCAAGCTCGTTGGGCGAAACAAACCTGCCCACACCCTGCACCGTGCGCACCTTGCGCTGCTTGGCCATGCCGGCCAGGCCCTTGGTGAACTGGGTGACGACTTTGTTCTGCTTGAAGTCGCGCAGCTTGTCGATGTCGATCTTCGGCTTGCCGAAGTCGATGCCGATGTCGGCCGAATGCGCGGCTTCCTCGATCAGCGCGGCGGCATGCAGCAGCGCCTTGGACGGGATGCAGCCGACATTGAGGCAGACGCCGCCAAGCGATGCGTAACGCTCGACCAGCACCGTGTCGAGGCCGAGATCGGCAGCACGGAATGCCGCCGTGTAGCCGCCGGGGCCGGAGCCGAGCACGACGATGCGGCATTCGATGTCGGCCTTGCGGCCCGTTGCGCTCGCCGCTTGCGGTGCCTGGCTCCCGCTCGCGGGAGAGGGTGAAGGTGCGGGCGTGGCGGACGCACTGGCCGCCTTGCCCTCACCCGCCGCGCGCGGCGCGGCAACCTCTCCGGCAGGCGGGAGAGGTGCTTTCTCTGCTTCGGCGCCAGCGCCCTCGAGGATCGCGATCACCGCGCCCTCGGCGACCTTGTCGCCCACCTTGACCTTCAGTTCCTTGACCACACCGTCGGCGGACGACGGCACTTCCATCGTTGCCTTGTCCGATTCCAGCGTGACCAGGCCCTGGTCCTTCTTGACCGTGTCGCCGACCGCGACCAGCAGCTCGATCACCGGAACGCCGTCGTAATCGCCGATGTCCGGCACTTTGACTTCAATGGTCGCCATGAATGTCTCCTGCGCTCAACCGGTGGCGCCGGTGAGCGATTGTTCCAGTTCGTCAAGCTTCTCTTCGAGCTTGCGCCAGCGCTTGATGCGCTTCTCGTCGCTGTCGTCGGTGGCCTCGATCAGCAGGCCGACCTGGTCCATGAGCTGGCTCGTCGGACCGCAGGCGGGCTGCAGGCCGCTGATGCGCAGGTCGTCGACCACGAACAACAGCACTTCACCCTCATGGAACTGCGCGCCGCGGTCCTGCGGCACCTGCGTGCTGAGCGCGCGCTGCCAGTCGGCGACCATGCGTCGCGCCAGCGCGGCCGGCATCGGCACCTGCTGCACGTCGGGTTGCTGGCCCACGCGCAGTTCGCGCTTGCCGCCGCTCCACACTTCGACGCGTTCGTCGGCCTGGCTGAAACGCAGGGTCCAGTCGCCATCGCCGTCGCCGGCAAACAACTGCACGGCGCTCTCGACGCTGCGCGCCGGCAGGCGGGTCATGCTCAGCGTCGGCTTGGCGCCTGCTGCGAACAGGCCTTCAACCGCCGAACCGTAGTTCTCGGTCGCCGGCGGCCAGCCGCGGCCGAGGTCGAGGTTGCAGACCTCGTCGTCGGCGCGGGCGGTTGCTGCGGCCTGCACGGCCAGCAGGCTCGCCGCGAGGCACAGCGCGCGCAGGCTCACAGCAGTACGCGCCGCATGTCGGCCAGCAACTGCGCCAGGTGCGCGGTGAAGCGCGCGGCCAGGGCGCCGTCGATGACGCGGTGGTCGTAGCTCAGCGACAGCGGCAGGATCAGGCGCGGCGCGAACTGCTTGCCGTCCCACACCGGCCGGATCGCCGACTTGGAGACACCGAGGATCGCCACTTCCGGCGCGTTGACGATCGGCGTGAACTTGGTGCCGCCGATGCCGCCGAGCGAGCTGATCGAGAAACAACCGCCGCTCATGTCGGCCGGGCCGAGCTTGCCGTCGCGGGCCTTCTTGGCCAGCTCCGAGGTTTCCTGGGCGATCTGGATCACGCCCTTCTTGTCGACGTCGCGCACGACCGGGACGACCAGGCCGTTGGGCGTGTCGGCGGCGAAGCCGATGTGGAAGTACTTCTTCAGCACCAGGTTCTCGGCGGTCGCATCGAGCGAGGCGTTGAACGCCGGGTACTTCTGCATCGCCGACACCGACGCCTTCATCAGGAAGGCGAGCATGGTCAGCTTGATGCCGGCCTTCTCGTTCTCCTTGTTGAGCGCCACGCGCAGCTCTTCCAGGTCGGTGATGTCGGCATCGTCGTGCTGGGTGACGTGCGGGATCATCGCCCAGTTACGCGCCAGGTTCGCACCCGACAGCTTCTGGATGCGCGACAGCGGCTTGGTCTCGGTCTCGCCGAACTTGCTGAAGTCGATCTTCGGCCATGGCAGCAGGTTGAGGCCGCCGCCCAGCGCAACCGGTGCGCCGGCGGCTGCCGGTGCCGCTCCGCCCTGCATCACGCCCTTCACGAACTTCGACACGTCGTCCTTGCTGATGCGGCCGCCGCGCTCGCTGCCGCCGATCTGGAACAGGTCCACGCCGAGCTCGCGTGCGTACAGGCGCACGGCGGGGCTGGCGTACGGCACCTTGTCGGGCATCAGTTCGTCGGCACCGAAGGTCACCGGCGGCGACGTCGGCGGCATGGCCTCCGGATCGGTGCCGGGACGCTGGGCATCGATCGACGCCTGGGCGATGCGGTCGGCCTGCGCCGCCACGACCACCGGTTCGACCCGGGTCCCGGTCTCGGCGGCCTTGACCTGCTGCGACGGCGCGGCCGGTTCGGCGCGCGGCGGCTCGGCGGCCTTTTGCGGCTCGGCGGCCTTTTGCGGTTCGGCGGCCTTGGGCGCTTCGGCAGCCTTGGCCGGCGCGGCCGCTGCGGCGCCCGCCTCGGCCGGCTCGATCATCGCCACGACGCTGCCCTCGGAGAGCTCGTCGCCGATCTTGACCTTGATCTCGCGCACGACGCCGGCGAACGGCGCCGGCACTTCCAGGGTCGCCTTGTCGGATTCGAGCGTGACCAGGCCCTGGTCCAGCTTGACCGTGTCGCCGACTGCGACCAGCAATTCGATCACCGGCACGCCTTCGTAGTCCCCGATGTCGGGAACGCGTGCTTCTTTGAGCTCAGCCATGATGTGGGGGTCCCGCGGTACGCGAAAACCCTATTGTGCGGGTTGCCGGCGACTGCGCCAACCGCGGGCGACATACGTCACGGTATCGACCGGTGACGCCGGTTTGTCAGCCCTGCGCCGACGCCCGAGCCGCCTCCGCCGCGGCGTCCTGGGACGGGTTGGCATCTTCCTTGTCGGCCGGTTTGTCCCGGCGTGCCTCCAGCATGTTGAGCGGCTGCCCGTTGGGCGCCCGGTATTCCAGCGAGTCGTCGATCCGGTCGAGCTCGACCATGCGCCGGCACAGGCTGTCGGCGCGCTGCTCGAGCACCTTGGCGCGTGGTTCGACCCGCGCCTCGATCTGGGCGTCCAGGTTCTCCAGCCGCTTGAGGCGGCTGGCATCGCCGCTGAAGGCCGCGCCGAGGGCGCCGCTGACGATGTCGCCGATCATGCTCGGGATGACCTCTGCGACCGCATCGCCGATGCCTTCGCCCAGGTCGCGGCCATTGAAGCGTGTCGCCGTCACCGACCGCGCCAGGCGCGTGTCGATCTTCGCCCGCGCCTGGGCGACATTGGCCTGCGCCGCCTTCGGGTCGCTGCTGAATCCGGCGGCGACTTCGCCCAGCACGGCGAAGGCGATGTCGGCCGCTTCGCGCCCGATCGCCTGCGCTTCCGGCATCGCCGCCCGCGCGCCCTTCTCGAAATCGGCGATGCGTTGCGTGTCGGCGCTGCCGAGCGCGACCCAGCGGTCGTCGACGAACAGCTTGCCCTGGCGCATCACGATCGCCTTGGGCACGCCGTCGGCGCGGGTCAGGATGACGCTGCGCTCGTCGATGCTCAGGTCGTAGTCACTGTCCATGTTGCATGAGACATCCACGTCGACTTCAGCGGCCTGTGCACATGCAACCGGCAATGCAAGTGCGATGAGCACGCTGGGCAAAGACAAGCTGCGCATGACCTGACCCCTGTGGATGTTTGCGCCCATCTTGCCGTTTTCGCGCGGCGATGTCCCCTGTCGCATGTCCTGGTTTTGCGGCTGCGGGGGACTGCGCCGTCATCGCGAGTTCATCGCCGACATGTTTACGCGCGCACGTCAGTGAACACGACGATCGCGAAAAAGTTCCGGCCGCCGCGGTCGCAGGGGCAACCACGGTTCATGGATCGATGGCTAGGGTGGTCGCGCCTTTTCCGAGGCAGCCTCCCCCAAGGCGTCAACAAGATCGTTTTCAATAACGAGGAGATTTCTCCATGATGCATTTTCGTCATTTGACCCTGGCCGTCGTGG
Organism: Lysobacter sp. TAF61; assembly: GCF_052113485.1. Classification (NCBI taxonomy): domain Bacteria; kingdom Pseudomonadati; phylum Pseudomonadota; class Gammaproteobacteria; order Lysobacterales; family Lysobacteraceae; genus Lysobacter; species Lysobacter sp. TAF61. The sequence continues at coordinate 171,908 of NZ_JBFRDH010000004.1, read as the reverse complement.
CCACCCTGGCCATCGCCCCGGCCGCATTCGCGCAGGACGCGGGCACCGACACCGGCGGCAAGCGCTTCGCGGTGGTTGGCGGTTACGCGCTGGCCGAGCCGACCAGCAACCCGCAGATCGCCGGCGCCCGCACCAACGTCGACGGTGATGGCGCCGCGACCCTGAGCGCGAGCTGGTACGTCACCGACAACATCGCTGTCGAAGCCTGGGGCGCCGCCGACAAGTTCGGCAATCGCGTCAGCACGCCCAACGGCAAGATCGCCAGCATCGACAGCCAGCCGTATGCGCTGAGCGGCCAGTACCATTTCGGCAGCTCGGCCAACCTGATCCGTCCGTTCGTCGGCCTGGGCTACTTCGAAGCCAACGTCGACGGCGAGAAGGCCGAACCGTCGGGCGCACTGGCCGGCCAGCGCATCGGCGTGGAAACCGCCAAGGGCGCCATCGCCACCGCCGGCGTCGACGTCAACATCACCCCGACCTGGTTCGCGCGCGCCGACGTGCGCTACATGCACGACACCACCGGCCAGCCGGACGTGCGGGTCGATGGCGCGAAGGTCGGCAAGGCCGAGCTGAATCCGGTCGTGCTCGGCGTCGGTGTCGGCGCCCGGTTCTGATCTGATCTGATCCAGGTGCTCTGATCGCGATCCTCTCCGGTCGCAGGACAACGGGCCCACCGGGCCCGTTGTCCTTCACGCGCCGATGACGCGCGGGCTGGGCGCCTCTACGCGGCCCTGCGGCGTTCACGCTGCGATCACCGCCCGCAGTTAGGGTCGCGGGTGTTTCCTAAAGGCAGGAGTTACGCATGACGACCAAGCTCGATAAACCGCTGCGTCGCGAGATCCAGATCGAAGACCGTCCCTACACCCTGACCATCGATGCCGATGGCCTCAAGCTGGTGGAGAAAGGTCGGCGCAATGGCCATGAAGTCCGCTGGGCCGACCTCGTCGGCGGCAATACGGCGCTGTCGGCAGCGCTGAACGCCAGCACCGAAAACTAGTCGACCGCGAGATCGCGGCGCGCACACCCTGACCGGATCGAAGGCGCGGCTCGCCTGGCCGCGCCAACGACCTCCCCCACGGACGCACCTCGGGCATTGCCGCGCCTCACGGATGTTCGGCTTCCGCGTGCACGCGCTCACGTCGCAGCAGGTACAGGCCGCTGGCGATGATGATCCCCGCGCCCAGCCATGTGATCGCATCGGGCAGCACGCCCCACAGGCTCAGGTCCAGCAGCACGCCCCAGATCAGTGCGGTGTATTCCAGCGGCGCGATCAGCGACGCTTCGCCCATGCGGAACGCCTCGGTGATTGCGTACTGCCCCAGCGCGCCGGCCACACCGACCCCGCCGATCAGCCAAAGGTGTTCGCTGCGGATCGGCACCCACTGCGGCCAGGCCAGCGCGCCGCCGCCTACGGCGATCATCACCATCAGCCAGACCATCATCGACTGGGTGCTGTCGGTGCGGGCCAGGATGCGCACCGTGATCGCGCTGATCGAATACATCACCGCGGCCACCAGCACCGCCAGCGCGGCCAGGCTGACCAGGCCCTCGCCGGTGGGGCGCAGCAGCACCAGCACGCCGATCAGTCCGACCGCGATGGCCGTCCAGCGCCTCGGCCCGACCTTCTCGCCGAGGAACGGCACCGACATCGCGGTGATCAGCAGCGGCGCCACGAAGAAAATCGAGTACGTGGTCGACAGCGGCATGCGGCTGACCGCATAGACGAAGGCTGCCATCATCGCCACGCCGAGCACGCCACGCAGCAGGTGCAACGACCAGCGCACCTTCAGCAGCGGCCGCACGCCGACGGTGGCCAGTGCCCACACCAGCACCAGCGGCAACGAGGCCGCTCCACGCAGCGCCGCGACCTGGAGCGGCGGATAGTGCGCCGACAGCTGCTTGAGCCCGGCGTCCATCATCGCGAACAGCGCCACCGCGACCAGCATGGTCAGCATCGCGCGGATCTGGCGGGGGTTGTGGCCGGTGGGCACGGTCAACCGGCCTGTGAGGCCCAGCGGCCGACATCGATCACGAAGCGGTAGCGCACGTCCGCCTTCAACATCCGCTCGTAGGCTTCGTTGACCTGCTCGATGCCGATCAGTTCGATGTCGGAGGCGACGCCATGCTCGGCACAGAAATCCAGCATCGCCTGGGTCTCGGCGATGCCGCCGATCATCGATCCGGCCAGGCGCCTGCGCCGACGGATCAGCGTGCCGGCCGATACCGCCTGCGGAGCCTCGGGAATGCCGAGCAGCACCATCGTGCCGTCGAGCTTGAGCAGGTCGAGGTAGGCGTTGTAGTCGTGTTCGGCCGAGACGGTGTCGAGGATGTAGTCGAACTGCTGCGCGAGTTCCTTGAAGGCGGTGCCGTCGCGCGTCGCGGCAAATCCCCTGGCGCCCAGCGCCAGTGCATCAGCGCGCTTGGATTCCGAGGTGCTCAGCACGGTCACGTCCGCTCCGAGTGCGACCGCCAGCTTGACGCCCATGTGCCCCAGCCCGCCCAGGCCGACCACGGCAACCTTGTCGCCGGCCTTCACGCCGAAGTGCTTCAGCGGCGACCAGGTGGTGATGCCGGCGCACAGCAGCGGCGCGGCGCGGTCGAGCGGGATGGCCTCGGGGATGCGCAGCACGTAGGCCTGGTCGACGGTGATCCGCGTGGAATAGCCGCCATGGGTCGGCCGCGACCTGTCGAAGCGGTGGTCGTCCGGATTGCGCTCGAAGCTGTTGTAGGTGCCGCTCATGCCGAACTCGCAGAATTGCTCCTCGCCGGACCTGCAGTTCGCGCAGCTGCGGCAGGAGTCGACAAAGACGCCGACACCGACGTTGTCGCCGACCTTGAACCTGCTGACCCCGGCACCGGCTTTGGCCACCCGACCGACGATCTCGTGGCCGGGCACCATCGGGAAGTTCGAACCGCCCCACTCGTCGCGCGCCTGGTGGATGTCGGAATGGCACACGCCGCAGTAGAGGATGTCGATCAGCACCTCCTCCGGGCCCGGCTCGCGGCGGTCGATGGTGAAGGGGGCGAGCGGCGAACGGGCGTCCTGCACGGCGTAGGCGGGCGTCTTCAGCATGGCGCTTCCAGGCGGATTGAGGGGGGTGGAGGCATCGGGAGGCAGCCAGTCTAGCCTCGACGGGTGTCGCGCTGGGCGCAGGCGAGGGGCCATGCGGCGGAACGCAGCGTACCGTGGCTGCACTCCGTCGTTGCCTGCGCTACCCTTTGCGCCCCCGAATTCGCGCCCGAATTCGCCCAATGGAGCCGCGCCGGCCATGCCTTCCTTTGACGTCATTTCCGAAGTCGACAGCCACGAGCTGACCAACGCCGTCGACCAGGCAAATCGCGAGCTCGGCACGCGCTTCGACTTCAAGGGCGTCGAAGCGAAGTTCGAGCTCGACGACCAGGTCATCAGCCAGTCGGCGCCGAGCGAATTCCAGCTCAAGCAGATGAACGACATCCTGCGTGCACGGCTGATTGCCCGCGGCATCGATGCGCGTTGCCTGGAGTTCGGCGACGTCGAGACCAACCTGGCCGGCGCGCGCCAGAAGATCACCGTCAAGCAGGGCATCGAGCGCGAACTGGCGAAGAAGATCCAGGCCTCGCTCAAGGACGCCAAGCTCAAGGTCGACAGCCAGATCAACGGCGACAAGCTGCGCGTGATCGGCAAGAAGCGCGACGACCTGCAGGCGGCCATTGCGCTGCTCAAGGGCGCCGAGTACGAGCGTCCGCTGCAGTTCGACAATTTCCGCGACTGAGCCACGATGAGCGGCGAAGACCCCATCGCCGCGACCCGGCGCTGGCTGGAGCGCGCGGTGATCGGGCTGAACCTGTGCCCGTTCGCCAAGGCGGTGTATGTCAAGCAGCAGGTGCGCTTCGTCCTGAGCGCGGCGACCAGCACGGATGCGCTGCGCGAAGAGCTCGCCGCCGAGCTGGCCCTGCTCGCCGCGACCGACCCCGAGCAGACGGACACGACCCTGTTGATCCATCCGCAGGTGCTCGGCGAATTCCTCGACTACAACGATTTCCTCGACCAGGCCGACGCGGTGGTGGCGGCGCTGGGGCTGGAAGGCGACATCCAGATCGCGAGCTTCCACCCCGACTACCAGTTTGCCGGTACCGCGATCGACGACGTCGGCAACTGCAGCAATCGCTCGCCCTACCCGATGCTGCACCTGCTGCGCGAGGCCAGCGTCGAGCGCGCGGTGGCGGCGTTTCCGGACCCGGATGTGATCGTCGAGCGGAACATCGCGACGCTGGAGAGGCTGGGGATCGAAGGCTGGCGGCGGTTGCTGGAGACGTAAGGCCCGCTCGTCAACCCCGCGCAGGCGGGGAACCATGGACGTTGCCTTGCCAAGGCAACACCGGCTCGATCAGCGCCCTGGCCTGCACCAGCGAGTCGACCACGCGATGCCCCAGCGCCCTGGCTGCCGCATCGGGCATCACCAGGTCCGGCACCTGGATCGGGGTCATGCCCGCGGCCAGCGCGGCGCGCACGCCCGGCACCGAATCTTCCAGCACCACGCAATGCTCCGGCGTCACGCCCAGGCGCTGCGCCGCCAGCAGGTAGATGTCCGGCGCCGGCTTTGAATGAACCACGTCGCTGCCGGTTACGACCGTGACGAAGTGCGGCAGCAGCCCGCACAGTTCCAGCTTCTGCATCGCGCGCTCGCGCCGGGTCGAGGTCACCACGGCGCGTGGCACGCCGCGCTGCGCGAGCAGCTGCAGCAATTCGATCAGGCCCGGCTTCAACGGCAACCCGGCCTCGACGTGGGCGTCGTAGCGCGCCTTGCATCCCTGCAGCAGCGCCTGCAGCTGCGCCTCGTCCACGTATTGGCGCAGCAGCTCATGGCAGGCGCGGTCGGACAGGCCGACGAACGACAGCCATAACGAATCCTCGAACGCCAGCCCCAGTTCGTCGGCGGTCTCGCGCCAGCACTGCAGCAGCGCGCGCTCGCTCTCGATCATCAGCCCGTCCATGTCGAACAGGACCGCGACCGGGGTGAACTGCACCGGCGCCAGCAGGCTCATGCACCAGCCCCGAACAGGCGGGTGATGTCATCGGCGTCGAGCAGGCGCCACTGCCCGGCCGGCAGCGCGTCGAGCCCAAGCCCACCGATGCGGCTGCGGTGCAGCGCATCAACGTGGTTGCCGATCGCGGCGAACATGCGGCGAACCTGGTGGTAACGGCCTTCGGTCAGCGTCAGCGCGGCGTGGCGCGGGTCGTTGACGTGCAATTGCGCAGGCGCCAGTGGCGTGTCCTCCGATTCGAGCACCAGCGTGCCGCTGGCGAACAGCGCGCCTTCGTCGCCGCGCAGGTCCTGCGCCAGCGTGGTCTCGTAGACCTTGGCGAGCTTTGCCTTCGGCGAAACGATCCGGTGCAGCAACGCGCCGTCGTCGGTCATCAGAAGCATGCCGGAGGTGTCGCGATCGAGCCGGCCGACGCTCGACAGGATCGGCGAGCGCAAACGAAAGCGCGGCGGCAGCAGGTCGTAGATGACGCGACCGGGATCCTTGGTCGAACAGGTGTACCCGATCGGCTTGTGCAGCATCAGGGTCAGGCCGCCCGGAGGATCCAGCGGCTCGCCGTCGATGCGGATGGCATCGTGGCCGACCTTGTCGTCTGCGTAGAGCACTTCGCCGGCCGCATCGGTGATGCGGCCTTCGCGGAACATCGTCGCGACATCCTTGCGACTGCCATAGCCAAGGTTTGCGATCAGCTTGACCAGCTTCATTTCCAGTCCCTGTTCCTGGCCTTGCCCTTGTTCCTTCGCCTGTCGATAGCGCCAGCGGGCGCGACGGCGGCCGCGCGCGGCGTGGCGACAGCGGCAATGACCTTGAAGCCGTCGCGCTGCGCCACCGTGCGCACGTCGCCGAAGTGCACCGCGAGCATCTCTTCGTAAGGCAGGTGGCGATTGGCCACGAGCCACAGCTGGCCGCCCGGGCGCATCGCCTGTGCAGCGGCGGAGATGAAGGCACGGCCGATGTCAGGGCGGTCTGCCCGGCCCTGCGCGTGGAACGGCGGATTGCTGACGATCACGTCGTACTGCTGGCCTTCGAGACCACGCGTGACGTCATGCCAATGAAAGCCGAGCTGGGCACGCGAGGCCAACGGCGCGAGGTTGCTGCGCGCCAGCTCGAGCGCCCGTCCCTCGGCCTCGTACAGGTCGACCGCTGTGATGCCCGGGCAACGCGCCAGCAGCTCGCTGGCGATGTAGCCGTAGCCGGCGCCGAGATCGGCAGCGCGCCCGGCCAGCGTCGCCGGCAATTGCTCGACCAGCAGGCGCGAGGCCGGATCGATGCGGTCCCACGCGAACAGGCCGGGACGGCTCAGGAAGCGGCCTTCGGCGATCGCGCGCGGCGCGTCCGCCTGCAGCCACTGCGCGGCCAGTCCGGGATCGGCCGGGCCGTCCAACGGCGCGGTCCAGAACACGCGGCACTTGTGCTTGGACAGGTTGCCGACCGGGCCGGCAATGCGGGCCAGGTCGGCTTCACCCGCCTTGGAGCCTTCATTGTTGGACAGGCAGGCCACGACGCGACCGCCCGGAGCGCATCGCGTCAGGGCGCGTGCGAACAGCGCCCGGGCCTCGTCGCGCTGGCGCGGCGGCAGCACCAGCACCAGCGCGTGGCGGCTGTCCTCGCTGGCATCGACCAGGGTCAGCCCGGAGTGCTTGAGCGCCTCGGCCTCGGGCTTGAAGCTCTGCTCGCAGACCAGGCCGGGCAGCTCGCGCTGGTGCAGTGGCCAGCCATCGCGCGCACGCAGGAACAGTACGCCGCCGTTCTCCGGCCACGTCAGCACGCCATCGACGAAAGGAAGCAGCAGGGCTTGCAGGGCCGCGTCGTCTTCAGCGCGCATGCCGTGCACCGTTCGTGAGCGTTGTTGCGGGGAATTTTGCCGTAGTCATCGCACAATTCTACGCGGCCACGGGGCCGGTACGGCCGCTGCACCGAAGCTTCATGCCGATTCAACGCCTTGCCCGGCACCATGGAGGCAGATTCAGGCAAGGAGAATGGCGATGCGCGCGCTTTTCGTAGGCGGAATGGTCGACAACAGCGAGCTCGACCTGGACGGCAGCGAGCCGCCCCTGCATTACCCGGAGAACACCGGTGCGGGGCAATCACGCTATCGGCTGCACCAGATCGGCATGCGTGACGGCGAAATCGCCTACGCGGTATACGGCGCCCCCGACCTGCCCACCGACGAAGTCGACCGCGTCGCCACCGAGCGCGGCTACCCGCGCCGGTTCAGCGCAAAGCCGCAGATCGTGTTCCAGTAGAGCGGCATGCCCCAGTAACGCTGCGCCGTTTCAATCCTGCAACTCCCGCAGCGTCACCGATGGCGGTGCATCCAGCACGCGCCGGGTTGCGAACATGCCGGCCAGCAGCGCCGCCAGCACGCCAATGGCGGCGCCGGCGGCGGCCAGGCGCCAGTCGGTCTTCCACGGCAGGTCGAACACGCGGGTGGCGATCACGCCGGCCAGCACCGATGCGGCGATCGCCGCTGTCAGGCCCGACAGCAGGCCGATCGCCGCGAATTCCGACGCCTGCGCCAGCCGCAACTGACGGCGGCTGGCGCCGATCGCGCGCATCACCCCGCCTTCCAGCAGGCGCTCGTCCTGGCTGGCGCTGACGGCCGCCATCAACACCAGCAGGCCCGCCACCAGCGAAAACACGAACACCACCTCCACCACGGTCGAGACCTGGTCGGCGGTACTGCGAACCTGCTTGAGCACTGCATCGATGTCGATTACCGACAGGTTCGGGAAGCGTTCGACCAGGTCGGCGGTGAAGCGCGTGCGCGCCGGCGGCACGCTGACCGCGGTGATGTGGCTGGCCGGGAACCCGTCGAGCGAGCCGGGCGATGCGACGACGAAGAAATTCGGGCGGAAGCTTTCCCAGTCGACGCTGCGCAGGCTGGTGATCTTCGCGGTGAACGGCTGCCCGGCGATGTCGAAAGCGATGCGGTCGCCGATCTTCCAGCCCAGGCGCTCGGCGAAGTCCTCCTCGACCGACACCTCCGGCTGCGCCGGCTTGCGCTTGCCCCAGAAGGTTCCGGTGGTGATGCGGTTGTCATCGCGCAGCTGGTCGCCGACCGACAGGTTGAACTCGCGCTCGGCCAGGCGCTGCGCGCGTTCGCCCTGCGCCTCGTAGTCGGCGCCGGTGACGGCCTTGCCGTTATGCGAGACGAGGCGGCCGCGGATCATCGGGTAGAGCGTCGGCGCTGCAACGCCCTGCTTGGCGATGAAAGCGCGCACGTCGGCGACCTGGTCATCCTGGACGTTGATGATGAAGCGGTTCGGCGCGTCGGCCGACAACGCCACCTGCCAGCGATCGAGCAGGTCGGTGCGCACGAATGTCAGCAGCAGCAACGCCATCAGGCCCAGGCCCAGCGCAGACACCTGGGCGATGCTGGCGCCTGCCCGGCGGCTGACGTTGGCCAGGCCGTAGCGCAGGCTGCCGCGCAGGCGCGAGCGCACACGCCGGACCACCAGGATCAGCAGCCACGCCAGCAGCGCCAGCACGACCAGCGTCGCCGCGATGCCGACCAGCATCGACAGACCCAGCGTGGCCGAACCGGCCTTCCACCACAGCAGCGCGGCGAGACCGGCGAAACCGGCAATCGTCACCAGCCATGCGCTGGGCTCGGTCGGATCGAGGTCGCGACGCAGCACGCGCAACGCCGGCACGCGTCGCAGCGCCAGCACCGGCGGCGCGCCGAAGGCCAGCAGCACGACCAGGCCGACGCCATAGCCCTGCAATGCCGGCAACAGGCCGGCCGGCGGTATCGACAGTTTCAGCGCCTGCTCGAGCCAGCCGCCGATCAACCATTGCAGCCCGAATGCGAGCACGACGCCTATCGTGCTGGCGATCAGGCCAAGCATCACCAGCTCGCCGACCTGGATCGTGACCAGCGTGCGCTGGCTGGCGCCGAGGCAGCGCATGACTGCGGTTCCGGACAGATGGCGTTCGCTGTGCCGGCGCGCCGCCATCGCCACGGCCACTGCCGCCAGCACCACCGACACCAGCGCGGCCAGGCCGAGGAAGCGGCCGGCGCGATCGAGCGCGGAACGGATCTCCGGCCGCGCATCGGCAATCGTCTCCAGTCGCTGGCCGCGGCCGAGCGCCGGACGTACGCGTGCGACGAAACGTTCGACCGCGGCCGCGGGGCCGGCGATGACGAGGCGATAGCGGATGCGGCTGCCTTCCTGCACCAGCCCGGTCGAAGCCACGTCGCCGAGGTTGAGGAAGACCTTGGGCGCGACGTTGAAGTAATCCAGCGCCGCGTCGGGCTCCTGCATCACCAGCGCGGCCAGGCGGAAGCGCGCATCGCCGAGGGTGATCTCGTCGCCCAGGCGCGCGCCGAGTGTGTCGGCGCCGGCGCGGCTCATCCAGACCGTGCCCTTCGCCGGCACGGCGCCGGCATCGCGCTCGACGCCGCTGGCATCGGCGATGCGGAAGGTTCCGCGCAGGGGAAAGCCCTCGCCCAGGCCACGCAGATCGCCGAGTTGCAGGCGCTCGCCGACGCGGATCATGGTCTGCAGTTCCTGCGTCTGCGTACGCTGCAGTTGCGGATCGTTGGCCGCGTCGAGGACGACGCCGGCAATCGGCGTATCGGCGCGCACCACCGCGTCGCCACCGAGCAGGCGGTTGGCTTCGATCGCCAGCGCGCGCTCGGCGCGGTCGGTGACGAAACCCACTGCGGTCACCGCCAGCACCGCCAGCACCAGTGCCGCGATCAGGATGCGGACGTCACCGGCGGCGAGATCGCGACGCAGTTGCCGCCAGGCCAGGCCAATCATCCTCATGACGCCACCAGCCGGCCGCTGTCGAGGCGCAACATGCGGCTGCAGCGCGAGGCCAGGTGCTCATCGTGGGTGACCAGCACCAGGGTCGTGCCGGCGTCGGCGTTGAGTTCGAACAGCAGCTCGATGATTGCCTGGCCCGTGTGGGTGTCGAGGTTGCCGGTGGGTTCGTCGGCGAACAGCAGCGCCGGGCGGGTGACGAAGGCGCGGGCCAGCGCGACGCGCTGCTGCTCGCCACCGGAGAGTTGGCGCGGATAGTGCCCCAGGCGCTGCGCCAGGCCGACCTTTTCCAGGATGGTGCGCGCAGCCGACTCCACTTCGCGATCGCCGCGCAGCTCCAGCGGCAGCATGACGTTCTCGATGGCGGTCAACGACGGCAACAGTTGGAAGTTCTGGAAGACGAAGCCGACCTTCTCGCCGCGCACGCGCGCACGGCCATCCTCGTCCAGCGTCGACAGCACCTCACCGTCGAGCGTGACGCGGCCGCTGCTGGGAGTGTCGAGACCGGCGAGCAGCGACAGCAGGGTGCTCTTGCCCGAGCCGGACGCACCGACTATCGCAACCGTGTCGCCGCGGGCGATATCGAAGCCGACGTCGTCGAGGATGACCAGCTCGCCCGAGGGCAGCATCACCCGCTTGCCCAGTCCTTCGACCTGAAGCGTGGCCGAAGCCGTGGCGCGCAGTTCACGTGAATCGGCCATGATCGTCTCTATGCTGGTAGTGGAATCCGGAGCCCGAATCTCGATGTTCACCATGTTCACCAAGTCATCGCCCGCCATGAAGGAAGGATATGCGGCATCGCGCCGGCGCATTCAATGTGCCATCGGATGGGTCGCCTCGATGGCGCTGTCGCTCGCCCTCGCCACGCCAGCATTGGCACAGTCGGCGGCAAGGGCCACGCCCGCCGCAGCGCCCGCGCGCACGGTACTGGTAATGGGCGACTCACTCTCGGCCGGCTACGGCCTGGCCGCATCGCAGGGCTGGGTGGCGCTGACCGCCGACCGCATCGCCAGGGATCGCCCGGGTTGGCGCGTCGTCAATGCCAGCATCAGCGGCGAGACCACCGCGGGCGGTGCGTCCCGCATTGCCGGCGAGATCAGGCGCAGCAAGCCGGCCGTGGTGGTGATCGAACTGGGCGCCAACGACGGCCTGCGCGGACTGCCGCTGGCGCAGTCGCGCGCGAACCTTGAACGCATGATCCGCGCATCGAAGGATGCAGGCGCGAAGGTGTTGCTGATCGGCATGCGCATGCCGCCCAACTTTGGTCGTGAGTACACGCAGGGGTTCGCCGACAACTTCAGTTCGCTGGCCAGGCAGTACGGCGTGTCGCTGCTGCCGTTCCTGCTCGAGCCGATCGCACTGGACCGCAATGCCTTCCAGGCCGACAACCTGCATCCAATCGCGAGCGCGCAACCGAAGCTGCGCGATCACGTGTGGACGGCACTGGGTCCGTTGCTGAAGTAGTTCTGGCTGGCAACGCGATACATGCCGCGATGCATGCCGTTCGTCTTTCCCGATGAACGGTATTGCTTTGATTCATTCGCAAGCGTAACGTGCGCGGCCTTCGCTCCCTGCGAGCGTTCTTTCGAACATCATCTCGTCATGAAATCCAATTTCGTCATCGCCAGCCATCACGCACTGCGGCCATCCGGCCACGGTCTGGGCGCGCTCGCGCCGGCGCCGCGATATCGCGACGAAGCTGGCCACATCGACTGATCTCCTGACACATGGGAGATCGGCGACCCCGATCTCCCGAGGCAAGCGAACGCCCTCGGGTTCCACGACCCGGGGGCGTTTTGTTTTTGTCGTTCGCAAAAGCGAAGGAGACACGGATAGCGCGGTGCATCGCGTCCCGAAGCATCCGGACATGCTGGTCCGAGGAAGGGAACACTGCTGAGGCGCGTAGCGCTGTGCCGGGATGCTTCGGCACGGGCGGTGGGGGATGCATTGCCAATGAATTGGTGCCTGGCGACAGGCACCAATGCGAAGCAACGATCGAATGGATGTCCAGCGGTACGGGTTCGCGGCTTGAAGGCTGCACCCGTCCGGTGCGCGCGGCTGTGCCGTGGCGTATGCCCGACCCCATGAGGCGTTGCTTCACGAGCGGACGGTAGCTCAGAGGGAAGAGCAGCGGCGGGAGCCGTTGGTGACCGGTTCGATTCCGGTTCGTCCACCACTGGATAGCTCAGATGGGTAGAGCGTCAGCTTCGGATGCTGATTGTCGCGGGTTCGAGTCCCGCTCCAAACAACGACCTGTTACGTCGTTTACATCGGGCGCAAGCCCAAACAGGAAACGCCCCATGCGCTGTTTCGCCAGAACACCCATGTTCTGGACCAAGAGGGTCGTGATCGGTGACGGCGAGCGCGGCCTGGTGTATCGCAACCGTCAGTTTGAAGGCGTGCTTGCGCCGGGCGTGTACCGCTGGTTCGACCCGTTCGCACGGGTCGAGGTCAACGTGCACAACATTGCCCGCAGCGATTACGCAGGCAACGACACCGACGTGCTGGTTGCGGCGCTGGCCGACAACCTGTCCGCGCACTTCGTCCTGGCCAACCTCGGCATGAACGAGGTCGGCCTCGTGCTGAAGAACGGCAAGCTCGAGGATGTTCTCGCGCCGGGCAGCCGCAAGCTGTACTGGAAGGGCCTCATCGCGATCGAGGTTCAGGCGGTGTCGGTCGACGAGAGCCTGCAGGTCGATGCCGCCGTCGCCAGGCGCCTGCGTCAGCTCGGCTCGCTCGAGCGCGTCGCGGTCTCGCTGGTCGTGCCGGAAGCGTCGGCCGGCCTGGTCTTCGTCGACGGCCGCCTGCAGCGCACACTGGCTGCCGGCGCGTACGCCTTCTGGAACTTCCAGAAGAACGTCGGCGTCGAGACCATCGAGCTGCGCGTGCAGTCGGTGGAGGTTTCCGGACAGGAGCTGTTGACCCGCGACAAGGTCAGCCTGCGCGTGAACCTTGCCGCCAGTATCCGCGTTACCGACCCGGTGGCCGCGCGCACCAGGGTCGCCAAGTACGGCGACTACGTGTACCGCGAGCTGCAGTACGGCCTGCGCAAGGCGATCTCCGCCAAGACGCTGGATGAACTGCTCGGCGACAAGGCCTCGCTCGACGCCGACATCTTCGGCTACGTGCGCGGCCAGGTGGGCGAGCTCGGTGTCGAGGTGCTCGGCGTCGGCGTCAAGGACGTGATCCTGCCGGGCGAGATGAAGGACATCCTCAACTCGGTCGTGCAGGCTTCGATGTCGGCCCAGGCCAACGTGATCCGCCGTCGCGAGGAGGCGAACGCCACGCGTTCCCTGCTCAACACCGCGCGCCTGATCGAGGAGAGCCCGGTGCTGATGCGCCTGAAGGAGCTGGAGGCGCTGGAGAAGGTGACCGAGAAGGTCGACAAGCTGACGGTGTTCGGTGGCCTAGATGGCGTGCTGAAGCAGTTGGTGAGCATCAAGCAGTAAGCTCCATGCGGGCGGAAGGAACCGGCCGCGTGGATTTCACGAAACACGGAAAGACACAGGAAGGAACCATGAACATGCAACACGATTACGAACTGCTGCACGCACCCGGTTCGGCCACGCCGATCAAGGGCTGGGTGCGCGGCGTGCCGGTCGAGGACCAGGCCCGCCAGCAGCTGCGCAACATCGCCACCCTGCCCTTCGTGGGCCCGTGGGTCGCGGTGATGCCCGACGTCCACCTCGGCATCGGCGCCACCGTCGGCTCGGTCGTGCCCACGCGCGGCGCGATCATCCCGGCCGCGGTCGGCGTCGACATCGGCTGCGGCATGGCCGCGGTGCGCACCACGCTGCGCGCCGAGGACCTGCCCGATGACCTGGCGCAGCTGCGCAGCTCGATCGAGCGCGGCGTGCCGGTCGGCAACGGCCCCGGTGGCGAGCATCGCCGTCTCCCCGACAGCATCGAAACGAAGCTGGCGCAGTCGCACCTGATGGCGCGGCTGGAGCGGATCCGCGAGCGTCATCCGAAGGTCCGTCCCGACAAGGTCGAGCGCCAGACCGGCACACTGGGCGGCGGCAACCACTTCATCGAGATCTGCCTCGACGAGGCCGACCGCGTATGGGTGATGCTGCACTCGGGATCGCGCGGCACCGGCAACCTGGTCGGCACGTACTTCATCGAGCTGGCACGCCGCGAGCTGGAGAAGCGCGTGCTCGGCTTCGACCTGCCCGACCGCGACCTGGCGTTCTTCCTCGAGGGCGAGCCGTTGTTCGACGACTACGTCGAGGCCGTGTCGTGGGCGCAGGATTATGCCCGCGCCAACCGCGAGGCGATGATGGCGCAGGTGCTGCGCGAGATGCGCCATCGCCTGCCGAAGTTCCAGCTCGATGCGCAGGCGGTCAATTGCCACCACAACTACGTGCAGCGCGAGCAGCACCATGGCGAGTCGTTGCTGGTCACGCGAAAGGGTGCGGTCAGCGCGCGCGAAGGCGAACTGGGGATCATTCCCGGCAGCATGGGCGCACGCAGCTTCATCGTCCGCGGCAAGGGCAATGCCGACAGTTTCCACAGCTGCAGCCATGGCGCCGGCCGCGTGATGAGCCGTACCGCCGCGCGTGCGCGGATCACCCTGAAAGAGCACCGCGAGGCAACTGCGCACGTGGAGTGCCGCAAGGACGCGGGCGTGATCGACGAGTCGCCGGCCGCCTACAAGGACATCGAGGCGGTGATGGCGGCGCAGGGCGCGCTGGTGGAAGTGGTGCACACGTTGCGGCAGGTGGTGTGCATCAAGGGGTGAGGGGCTTCCCCTCTCGCTGGCCGCGTTCGCGGCCGTCCCTCTCCCACCAGGGAGAGGGATTTTCTTTTGGCGGTGCCGTCAGAGCTTCAGCACGCCCTTCTCTACTATGGGCTTGCCATCGAGGGTGACGGTGCTGCCCGGCAGGAATGCGACGATGCCGTACGGCACCGAGTTGTCGCCGCCGGCCCAGGAGTTGCTGCCCGTGCCGACAGTGACCGCACCCGCTGGCACCCACGTGCCCACGGTGCTGTTGGCCGGCAAGGCGACGTTCGGGTTGATGCCGAAGTCGATGAAGGCGAACTGGTCCTTGCGCGCATCGGCGACGGCGTCGTATTCGGCCTTGAAGTCGGGATAGCCCGGACCATCGCCGGTCATGCCGGTGATCTTGCCGCCGTCGACGGTCAGGGTGAGGTTGTCGATGGGTTTTCCGCGGAAGTAGCTGCGCGTGTGCACGACCTTGCCCTGAGCGCTGCCCGGTACCGGTGTCATGTAGACCTCGCCGGCGGGCAGGTAGGCCGCCAGTGAGGGGCCACCGGCCTTTTCGTCTTCGGCCGAGATGATGCCGTCGCTGACCAGTATCCGGCGACCTTTCACCTGTAGCGTGAGGTCGGTGCCATTGGGGTTGGTGACGTGCAGTTCGTTGCCGGCCTCGAGCGTCGCCTTGATCTGCTCGCCGCGCTTCTGCAACTGCGGGTAATCGATGTTGAGGCCTTTCCAGAACACATCCGCCAGCTGCGCTTCGGTCAGGCCGTAGCGTTCGGCGCGCCATGGCGTCGGGTACAGGTTGTTGCCCACCTCGACGATGCGCACGCCTTTGTCGAGGAAGGCCTGGTTCACGGCCTCGTCGGCCTTGGCGCGTGCCGCCATTCGCTTGGGGTCGGCGCCTTCGAACAGGTTTTCGTTGGTGCCGTTGTTGAGTCCGATCACGACATCGGCGATGTCGGCGATCTTCATCGCCAGCTTGTCCTGCTGCGCGTCGAATTTGTCGGGGACATCGAAGAACAAGCGCCGCGACATGCGATCGCTGCTGTAGGTCACCAGCGGGAAGGCGCCCTGCTTGCGCACCTGCACCGCGATGTTCTCGACCAGTTCGGCGTCCTGGCTGCGGCCGCTGACGAGGACGATCTCGCCGTCCTTGACCGCAGCCGACTGGGTGACCAGGCGCTCGGCCAACTGCTCGAGTTCGGTGGCCGAAGGCCTGGGGATCGGGGCGGGTGCGGGGGCACTGCTGGCAGGCGCGGCCGCGGGCGCGCTGGCGGCCTGATCGGCCTGCTTCTGGCATGACGCGAGCGCGGCGCAGACGGCAACCGCGAGCGCGGCCCTGACGAGGAAACGGTTCATGGCAGGCCTCGCATGCCCGGGCGGTGGTCGGGCTGGGAGAGCCAACGCCAACCGCCAGGGTGAGCGGTCACACTAGGTCGGCGGCCTGCCGGCCGCAATGCCCATCAGGCAGGGTGACCATGCTCCTGCTGACCCAGCCAGCGCCCGCCCCACTGCGCCAGCAGCGACGCGGCCAGGCAGGCCAGCAGCAGCCCGCCCCAGGCCGCCGATTGCGGCGATGGCTGCGGCCACAGGCCGACAAAGGCCGAGGCCCAGTCCGACCCCCAGATGGCCATCGCGCCCAGGGCGACCAGCGCCAGCACCGCGACCAGGATCCTCAGCAGCCAGCCTTCAACCCGCTCGCCCAGGGACTGTGCGGCTTCGACCCGGCGCACGATCTGCGCGGCCAGGTCGTGCGGCACCGGCTCCATGGCCGGGGCGCGCAGGGCGCGGGCGATCAGGCGGTACTCGCCGACGCGCGGGTCGGCGGCGTCTAGCGGCACCCCTCGGCGCTCCTGGTCCAGGGCGCGTTCCTGCGCCTGCCATTCGCGCTCCATGCGCTGGGCGTCGGCAGGCAGGCGACGGCTGCCGAGGGGGTTGCGGTGGTCAGGCGCGCGGTCGTCGGGGGTGTTCATGCGATAGCTCCCATCCGGGTTTGCAGGCGTTCGCGCAGGCGTGCCCGGGTCCGGAACAGATGGCTCTTGATCGTGCCCTCGGCGAGCCCGGTGATCCGGGCGATCTCGACGATGGGCACTTCATCCAGGTGATACAGCGTCAGCAGGGTGCGCTGCAAGGGCGGCAGCGCCTCGATTTCCTCGTGCAGGCCGGCGGCGATCTCGGCGTCGGCACAGGCGCCCTCCAGATCGAAGCCGTCGCTGACCTGGTCCAGCAGCGACAGGCCGTCGTCGTCATCGCCGCTGTCGGCAATGGCGATGCGGCGCTTCTCGAGGTGGCGCTTGGCCACCGAATAGGCGACCTGGCCGATCCAGGACTTCAGTGCGCTCTCGCCGCGGTACTGGTGCAGGCACTGGTGGACGCGCAGGAACGCCTCCTGGCACAGCTCGCGGGTGTCCTCGGGCTGGCGAACCATGCGCTGGATGATGTGCCAGCACAGGCCCTGGTACTCGCGCACAAGGCGTTCGAACGCGCCGGGCACATTGCCCAGCACGTCCTCGACCAGCTTGCGGTCGTCTTCAGTCACTGAAATCCACCCGTCATGGGTATGTGGATACGCCCGGGGCCCGGATGGTTGCAAACGACCGGTCCCGGCGGATCGGCGTGACCGGCTGCAACCGGCCCCGGCCTGGCCGTATCTGATGGCCTGAACCCGAAACATTTCCCGACCACCAGACACCACCAGACCAAGAGAGCCGCCATGAACTTCGAGCTGCTGATCCCGATCACCCTGTTCATCTGCATCACCTACGCCATCAAGATCGTGGTGGATGCGCGCACCCGCGCCAAACTCATCGCCGGCAACGGCTCGGAAGAGTTGATCCGCACGCTGGTCCAGGCCGAGGCGCTGCAGCGCCGCCACACCTCGCTGCGCTGGGGCATCCTGTTTGTCGCGCTGGGCGTGGGCTTCGCCCTGATCGAAGCCTTCGGCTGGACCGAGATCACCCCCGGTGTGGTTGCCGTGCTGCTGGGCATGACCGGCCTGGGCAACCTGCTGTCGTACGCGGCGGCGCGCAAGCTGGGCTGATCCTGGAAGCCGAGCGGGCCCCTGAAAGGCAAAGGGCGAAGCTTTCGCTTCGCCCTTGCCGTCACGCTGGCCCTCTTCCGCGTTGCGGGTGAGGGAGCCAGGCGTTACTTGCGGTCGCCCGCCGTCGCGTCGCGTGCCGCGCGGAATTCCGAGGCGGCATCCCAGTTCGGCCAGCGGTCGGAATCGGCCAGGTCGTGGCCAACCGTGTACAGCAACTGCAGGTCGCGGGCCATGCCGGCGAAGGTCCAGCTGGCTTCCCACTGGTCGGCCGGCTGGTGGTAGCGGTCGGCGACGTACTCGTCTTCCATCTTCTTGCCCGCTTCCAGGCCACCGTCGACCAGGTCGTTGCCCGAACCGAACGAGATCGCCGGCACGCCGCGCTTGGCGAACGGGAAGTGATCGGAGCGGAAGAAGTGGCCGGCTTCCGGCTTGGGATCGGTGACGTAGTCCAGGTTCCACTGCTTGGCGGTGGTGACCAGTTGGTCCAGCAACTCCTGCTTGGCGCTGCCGGAGGTGGTGAAGTTGCGCGCCAGGCCGTGCGGGTCGAGCGCGTCCATGTTGATCACGGCCACGGTCTTGCCCAGCGGGTACAGCGGCTTGGAGGCGTAGTACTCCGAACCGAGCAGGCCCTTCTCTTCGGCGGTCACGGCCAGGAACACAACCGAACGGTCCGGCGCCGGCGCCTTGGCGAAGCCGCGGGCGAGTTCGAGCAGCGCGGCGATGCCGGTGGCGTTGTCGACCGCGCCGTTGTAGATGGTGTCGCCCTTGGCATCGGGCTGGCCGACGCCGAGGTGGTCCCAATGGCCGCTGTAGATCACGGTCTCGTCCGGACGCTTGGTGCCGTCGATGCGGCCGGCGATGTTGTGCGAGGTGATCACTTCGCGCTTGACGTCGTACTTGGCCGACAGCGTCGCGCCCTTGAGCACGACCGGCTTGAACTCGCGCGTGGCGGCCTGCTTCTTCAGCGCGTCGAAGTCCTGGCCGGCGCTCTTGAACAATGCGGCGGCGAAGTCGCGCTGGATCCAGCCTTCCATGGTCGGGTGCACCGACGCCGGCTGGTCCCGGACCACATCGAACATGGTGTTGGTGTTGGAGTTCTTCACCGTCGCCCAGCCGTACGAGGCCGGCGCGGTTTCGTGGACGATCAGCAGGCCGAGTGCGCCCTGGCGCGCGGCTTCTTCGTACTTGTAGGTCCAGCGGCCGTAGTAGGTCATGGCCTTGCCGCCGAAGTCGCCCTGGCCGCTCTCGAAGTCCGGATCGTTGATCAGGACCACGGCGATCTTGCCCTTCAGGTCGACGCCCTTGAAGTCGTCCCAGTTGCGCTCCGGCGCCTTGACGCCGTAGCCGACGAACACCAGCGGCGCATTGGCGATGTCGACCGCGCTCGAGCCGTCCTGCGCGGCGCGCACTGCGATCTGGTCGCCCTGCGTCAGCGCCTGCGACTTGCCGGCGACCTCCACCGACAACTGCGGCGCACCGGTGATCTCGGCGCGGGCCAGCGGCACGGCCTGGGTCCATTCACGCTGGCCGTCCTTGAGGTCGCCACCGGGCTTGAGGCCGGCGGCCTTCATCTGGGCAACCACGTAGTCGACGGTCTTGACCTCGCCTTCGGTGGCCGGGCCACGGCCTTGGAACTCGTCGGAAGACAGCACCTTCACGTCGTTGGACAGGCGCTTGGGATCGAAGGTCGGTGCGGACGGCTTGGCCGCCGACGCAGGGTTGACCGCCAGCGCGATCGACAGCGCCAGCAGGGAAACGGCAGGAAACTTCATGGACGCTCTACCAGATGGAGTCCGCCGATCTTAGGCAGCCCGGGCGCCAAGGGCCACCATGACCAACGGCCCGGGCGCCGGGGCGGCCCAGGTGCTGCGCCCCGGCGGGTGAGGCCGGCCCGCGGCCGCCGGAGCGGGCGTGCTCGCGACGTTGCTGGATGTGTCGTCATGCGCCAATGCCTTCGCCTCGATCGGCGCTCGCCAGTACCATGGAACCCAGCGTTGCCGGATCGCGGCTGGTTTCACCCGCAGGCAGCGCGCAGACTTTCCTGCCGCACTGTCTTCGCCTTCCGTCGCTGCACGGAACCGCTGCCCGAGGACGTGCCAGCCATCCCCCCGCCTGTCGTTGCAGGCTCGAACAGGTGCCGCCCGTGACTGCTACCCCCACTGCATTGCCGATCGCGCGCCCGTTCTTGCGCGACCGCACGCTGGTGCTTGCCGGCATCGTGCTGTCGGCCTTCAACCTGCGCACCGCGGTGACCTCGCTGACGCCGCTGCTCGACAGCCTTGGCGAGACGCTCGGTTTCGGTTCGACCATGACCGGCGTGCTGGGCATGGTGCCGACCGCCGCGTTCGCCGTGTTCGGCGTCGCCACGCCCGGCATCGCCCATCGCCTTGGCCTGGAACGCACCGCGCTGCTGGCGATGGTGCTGGCGACGCTGGGCCTGTTCGCGCGCGCCTTCGTCGGCGACACCTGGATGCTGCTGCTGACCTCGGCCGTGGCGCTGTCGGGCATGGGCATGGGCAACGTGGTGCTGCCGCCACTGGTGAAGCGCTACTTCGCCGATCGCGTTGGCACGGTCAGCACCTTCTACATCACCGTGCTGCAGCTGGGCACGATCCTGCCGGCGCTGCTGGCGGTACCGCTCGCGCAGAGCGTGGGCTGGCGCGCGTCGCTGGGTGGCTGGTCGCTGATCGCGGCGGCGGCGGCGCTGCCGTGGATCGCGGTGCTGTGGATGGAGCGTTTTGGCCGTTCGCGCCAGGCCCATGCGCTGGCCTACGCGCACGACTGCGCAGTGACCGCAGGCGATGCGGCGCCGGAACTGGCCGCCCCTGTCGTCACCGGTCGCGTCTCGCGCTCGCCGGTGGCGTGGGGACTGGCGCTGATGTTCGGCATGACCTCGCTGATCACCTACTCGATGTTCACCTGGTTGCCCAAGCTGCTGGTCGAGGCCGGCGGCAGTCCGGCGCTGGGCGGCAGCATGGTCGCGCTGTTCTCCACGCTCGGGCTGATCAGCGCGCTGGTGCTGCCGGCGGTGGCGGTGCGCGTGGCCAATCCTTATCCCATCGTGGTGGCCTGCGCGGTCGCGTATGTCACCGCATTCGCCGGCCTGCTGCTGGCGCCGATGGCGGCACCGTTCCTGTGGGTCGCCCTGCTTGGCCTGGGGCCGAGCACGTTCCCGCTGTCGTTGACGCTGATCAATCTGCGCACGCGTTCGCAGGTGGGCTCGGCGAAGCTGTCGGGCTTCATGCAGGGCGTTGGCTACAGCCTCAGTTGCCTGGGGCCGCTGCTGTTCGGACTGCTGCATGAAATGACCCACGGCTGGGGCTGGCCGTTCGCCTTCCTCGGCGTGTGCCTGGCGGTGCTGCTGGTCGGCGGTTGGCTGGCGTGCCAGCCGCGTATGCTCGAAGACACCTGGTGATGCGCGGCTGTTGACCCGCCGCGCCATTGCAGCGGGTTGCGGGTAACCTGTCGCAGCTTTTCATCGGCTGTGCTCCATGCCCCTGCGATCCATCCATGCCGCCCGCTATGTCACGCCGCTGCGCGAGGGCGGCTCGCTGCCTGCGGTGATCGAAGGCGACGACGACGGCCTGTACGTGCTGAAGTTCCGCGGCGCCGGGCAAGGCCCCAAGGCGCTGGTCGCCGAACTGGTGGCAGGCGAGATCGCCCGCTCACTGGACCTGCCGATTCCGGAGCTGGTGTTCGTCGATCTCGACCCGGAACTGGCGCGCACCGAACCCGACCCCGAGATCCAGGAGCTGATCCGCGCCAGCGCCGGCCTCAACCTCGCCCTCGACTACCTGCCCGGCTCGGTCAACTTCGATCCGGTCGCCGAGCAGGTCGATGGCGCGTTCGCCTCCGACGTGGTCTGGTTCGACGCCTTCGTCAGCAATGTCGACCGCAGCTTCCGCAACCCGAACCTGCTGGTCTGGCATCGCAAGCCGTGGCTGATCGACCACGGTGCCGCGCTGTACTTCCATCACGGCTGGGACGGTTCGCCGAGCCACGCCGGCAGCGCCTTCCCGATGATCCGCGAACACGTGTTGCTGGCCCGCGCCGACGACATCGCCGGCGCCGATGCGCGACTTGCGCCGAAGCTGACGCGCGAGGGCTTCGCGTCGATCATGGCGATGGTGCCCGATGCCTGGCTGGCCGGCGCCGACACGCCCGCCGATCCGGCTGAACATCGCGCCGCCTACGTCGAGCATTTCATGCAGCGGCTGGCGCAGCGCCAGCGCTTCGTCGAGGAGGCCGTCAATGCACGCGCCTGACCCGCAACGCCCCGATACCTACGACTACTCGGTCATCCGCGTGGTCCCGCGCGTTGAGCGCGAGGAGTTCGTCAACGTCGGCATCATCGTGTCGTGTGCCGGCGCGAAGTTCCTGGAGGCGCGGATCGAGCTGGACGAGGCGCGGCTGCTCGCGGTCGACCCGCTGGTCGATCTTGAAACCGTGCGCCGGCACCTCGCCGCCATTGAAGTGATCTGCGCCGGCGGTCCCGGCAGCGGTCCGATTGGCCAGTTGCCACAGCGCGCGCGCTTCCACTGGCTGACCGCCAGGCGCAGCTCGATCATCCAGACCTCGCCGGTGCACATGGGCCGCTGCACCTCGGTCGGCTCGGCGATCGATCATCTGATGGCCAAGATGGTGCGGGTGGCGAAGGGTTGAGCACCTGCAAGGTCCTGTTCCTGTGCAGCCAGAACCGGCTGCGCAGCCCGACCGCGGAACAGGTCTTCGCTGACTGGCCCGGTATCGAGAGCGCGTCGGCCGGGCTCAACATCGGCGCGGACAACCCGCTCACGCCCGAACTCGTGGAGTGGGCCGACCTCATCTTCGTGATGGAGCGCGCTCATCGCAGCAAGCTCGCCACGCAATTCCGACGGCACCTGGCGAACAAGCGCGTGATCTGCCTCGAGATCCCCGACGACTACGAGTTCATGGACCCCGACCTGATCCGCCTGCTCAAGGCCAGGGTCCCGCGTCACCTGCCCTGATCGCGTGCAACGTCCCTGGGTTCCCGCCTTCGCGGGAATGACGGCTTTGAGACGACGACCGGGCATTTGAATCCCCGACCCCGCGGACGGCGTTGCCGCAGCCCGACACACCCGAAGAAGATGCAGGGCAAAAAAAAACCCGGCCGAGGCCGGGTTTTTCTCTCGTCAGCGCGTGAGCGCCGCGACGATGTCAGTCTTCAGACCGCCTGCACTGCGTCGGCCTGCAGGCCCTTCTGGCCCTGGACGACGGTGAAGGTGACCTTCTGGCCTTCCTGCAGGGACTTGAAGCCCGAGCCCTGGATCGAACGGAAATGGACGAAAACGTCCTCGCCATTCTCGCGGCTGATGAAGCCGAAGCCCTTGGCATCGTTGAACCACTTGACGGTACCGGTTTCACGGTTCGACATTTTGTTAACTCCTTGGAACATGGTGAATTTGCCGCTTTCGCGACGTGAGGCTGGTTGCAAGGAGAAAACGAGGTGCAACGATGGAGTGAATCTTGATCTACATCGGGCCACATTCACGGTGACCCTTGGCTAACTCAGCGCGGCAAACGTTAGACGCTATTGCGTCGCAAAGCAATGCCGGAGATGCAATTGTGTTCACAGACCGGCCAGATCACCCCTCCGGAGGCCCCCCGATGACCCTTGAGCCCCTGCCATGACGGTCTACGTCGACGACGCTGTTCATCTCTGGCGCGGCCGGCGCTGGGCCCATCTGATGGCCGACACTCTGGACGAGCTGCACGCCATGGCCGCCCGGCTCGAGATCCCGCGCCGGGCCTTCCAGGACAAGACCTCCGGCGCCCACTACGACGTCCCGGCCGAACTGCGCGAGCGCGCCATCGCACTCGGCGCGGTCGCGATTTCCCGCCATACCGACCGCGAAAAGGTCCGCGCGGTCATCCACGTGGCCAAGCTGCAGGGCCGCGGCGAGCACCCCTGACGCGCGTCCGCCCCGCTTCACAGCGCCTCGGCATGGCCTGCGCATACTCAGGCCACCCCTGCACGCCCCGCCTGGAGCCCGCGCCGATGAATGCCCCGAGGATGCCCACCGCCCTGCTGTGCCTGGCCCTGACGGCCGCGTTCGCCCCGGCCCTTGCCCAGAAGGCGGCGCCGGCGCGCGACATCGACCCCAACAGCCTGGCCACCGCCGGCCTGCAGGCGGCGCAGCTGATCGACTCCGGCCGCGCCGCCGAGGTCTGGGACGGCGCCTCGGCCGTGGCCAAGCGCAGCGTCGACCGCAAGAAGTTCACCGACTCCGTCACCGCCCAGCGCAAGCCGCTGGGGGCGACGATGGCCCGACGCTGGACCGTGGTCAGCCGCCACTCGACGCCCGGCACCGAGCAGCTTCCGGCCGGCACCTACGCCAATGTCGAATTCGACACCCTGTTCGCGGGCAACCGCGCCGGCCACGAGCTGATCTCGTTCCGCCAGGACGAAGACGGAACCTGGCGCCTGGCCGGGTACGTCCTGAAGTAACCCGCTCCACGCTGACGGCAGGGCGCCGGGCGCAACCAAGTATCCTTGTGGCCCCGCGCGGCCCGTGCCGCGCGGCAGCAGCCAGAACGGACCACGACACCATGACCGACACCGCCCCGCCCGACCGCCTCTCCAACGACCCGCGCAGCCCCCACTACAACGAAGCCCTGCTCGAGCGTGGCATCGGCATCCGCGTCAACGGCGTGGAGCGCACCAATGTCGAGGAGTACTGCATCAGCGAAGGCTGGGTGCGGCTGCCGATCGGCAAGGCGCTGGATCGTCGCGGCAACCCGATGACGGTGAAGATGAAGGGCACGATCGAGGCCTGGTTCCTGACCTGACGCCGACACACCAGGCCAACCGCCGCTGTACGACCGTCGCCCCGCCCATGGCGGCCGCACGGATGCAGGCAGACAATCGTGGTGTACCAGCCGGTACGGCTACCGGAGCCCGCCATGAACCTGCGGCCCGTCTTTATCGCTTCGGCCCTGATTGCCGCGTCTTTGGCGGTGTTCGGCGCGGCCGATGCGCGCACGCGCAACGTCACCGATCCCAACGCGCCCCGCGCCCTGCCCGTGCAGGGCCCGGTCAACGTGCGCTGGGAAGACCCGTCCACCTTCAGCGACATCCGCTACAGCGGCAACCGCTACGAGGCCAAGCGCGGCAACTGGGTCGAACAGCTCGCCGAGCACCTGCGCGAGAGCGCCGAGAAGCGCCTGCCGCCGGGCGAGCGCCTGGACGTCGACATCGTCGACATCCGCCGCGCCGGCATGTACGAGGGCTGGCACGGTCCCGACCTCGATGACACGCGCATCATCCGCGACATCTATCCGCCGCGGATGACGCTGACCTTCCGCCGCACCGGCGCCGATGGCCAGGTGCTGGCAGAGGGCGAACGCAAGCTCAGCGACAGCGGTTTCATGATGGGCGCCAGCCCGGTGCAGGCGAACGACTACCTGCGTTTCGAGAAGAGCATGATCGACCGCTGGCTGCAGCGCGAGATCGGTTCGCCCGAAACCTGAGGCTGAGGCATGAGGCTGTGAGGCTCAGTTCTTGAGCTTCCAGCCTGTGCGGAAGATCCACCACACGATCGCCAGGCATAGCGTCAGGAAGCCCAGGATCGCGCCCGCACTGACCACGACGTTGACGTCGGAGATGTCGTAGAAGCTCCAGCGGAAGCCGCTGATCAGGTACACGACCGGGTTGAACAGCGCGATCTTCTGCCACACCGGCGGCAGCATGTTGATCGAATAGAACGCGCCGCCCAGGAACGTCAGCGGGGTGATGATCATCAGCGGCACGATCTGCAGCCGCTGGAAGCTGTCGGCCCACAGGCCGATGATGAAGCCGAACAGGCTGAAGGTCACCGCGGTCAGCAGCAGGAAGCACACCATCCAGAACGGGTGGGCAATCTCGTACGGCACGAAGAAGCGCGCGGTCACCAGGATCAGCGTGCCCAGCATCAGCGACTTGGTCGCGGCCGCGCCGACATAGCCCAGCACGATCTCGAACGACGACACCGGCGCCGACAGCAGCTCGTAGATGGTGCCGGCCCACTTGGGCATGTAGATGCCGAAGGAGGCATTGGAGATGCTCTCGCTCAGCAGCGACAGCATGATCAGGCCCGGGATGATGAAGGCGCCGTAGCTGACCCCGTCGACCTCGCCCATGCGCGCGCCGATGGCCGCGCCGAACACCACGAAATACAGCGAGGTCGACAGCACCGGCGAGACGATGCTCTCCATCAGCGTGCGGAAGGTGCGGGCCATCTCGAAACGGTAGATGGCGCGGACGGCGTGCAGGTTCATGCGCGCGCCTCCCTGCCCTGGCGCACCAGGGTCACGAAGATGTCCTCCAGCGAGCTCTCGCTCGAATGCAGGTCGCGGAAGTCGATGCCGTGCTCATGCAGGCGCCGCAGCAAGGCGGCGATGCCGGTTTCCTGCGCCTGCACGTCGAAGGTGTAGACCAGCGTGGCGCCGTCCTCGGACAGCTCCAGCGGATACTCCGAGAGGCCGTGCGGGATCGACTCCAGGTGCGACTGCAACTGCAGCGTCAGCTGCTTCTTGCCCAGCTTGCGCATCAGCGTCGCCTTGTCCTCGACCAGGATCAGCTCGCCGTGGTTGATCACGCCGATGCGGTCGGCCATGTCCTCGGCCTCTTCGATGTAGTGCGTGGTGAGGATGATGGTGGTGCCGTTCTCGCGCAGGCGCCGCACCATCTGCCACATGTCGTGGCGCAGCTCGACGTCGACGCCGGCGGTGGGTTCATCGAGGAACAGGATCTGCGGCTCGTGCGCCAGCGCCTTGGCGATCAGCACGCGCCGCTTCATGCCGCCCGACAGCGCCATGATCTTGCTGTCCTTCTTGTCCCACAGCGACAGGTCGCGCAGCACGCGCTCCAGATACGCCGGGTCGGGTGCCTTGCCGAACAGGCCGCGACTGAACTTGACCGTCGCCCAGACGCTTTCGAAGGCATCGGTCGACAGTTCCTGCGGCACCAGGCC
This sequence comes from Lysobacter sp. TAF61, assembly GCF_052113485.1. Classification (NCBI taxonomy): domain Bacteria; kingdom Pseudomonadati; phylum Pseudomonadota; class Gammaproteobacteria; order Lysobacterales; family Lysobacteraceae; genus Lysobacter; species Lysobacter sp. TAF61. Next base: position 145,376 of record NZ_JBFRDH010000004.1, on the reverse strand, counting down.
GATCTTGCTGCGCGCGGCGCGGTACTCGCGGACAATGTCGTGACCGTCGGCCAGGACCGTGCCGGTGCTGGCGTTGACGATGCCGCAGATGATGCTGATCAGCGTGGTCTTGCCGGCGCCATTGGGGCCAAGCAGGGCGAATATCTCGCCACGCCGGATCTGCAGGTCGATGCCCTTGAGCGCCTGGAACCCTGAACCGTAGGTCTTGGTGAGGTTGCGGACATCGATGACCGGCGGCACGCGTGAATCCTTTTGCACGGATGTCAGCGCCGCATCGTAACCGGGAACGTCGGCGGCCGAAGGGCCGCCTCTGGTGTGTTCGTCCGTATTCAGGCCCTCAGCCCATCGCTCCGAAGCTGCGGACCGAGGGTGATGCCAGCGCGCGCGTGAGGCGGGACAGGCGCGACAGGATCGCGGACAGGAAGCGGGAAAGGAGGGAAGTTCTGGCGGTCGTCGTCATGGGGGTACGGCTCCGTCGGGGGTAGGGACAGAGTAGGCAGACATTGCGGCAGCGATAAGTCACTGATCGGGGGAGAAATCATCCCGTCAGCGGGCGAATCGCGCGTCTATCGCCACGCGTCTATCGCCTTTGGCACATGAGTGCGGCGCCTGATCGGCCACAATGAGGGTCCCGATGTTGATCCCCACTGCCAGGAGGCCCCAGTGAAGTTCATGCTCATGGTGTACACCGACCCCAAGCTGATGGACGAACTGCCCGAGGGCGAGTTCGACCGGATGATGCGCGGCTGCCTGCACAAGGCCGACGAACTGCGCGCCAACGGCGTACTGCTCGACGCACAGCAGCTGGAAGCACCGGTGACCGCCAAGTCGCTGCGCGCACGCAACGGCAGCACGACGATCTTCGATGGCCCGTTCGCCGAGGCCAAGGAAGTGTTCGCCGGGTTCAACCTGATCGAAGCCCGGGATATCGAGGAGGCGCTGGAGATCGCGCATTCGTTCCCGTGGATCCGCGTCGGCTCGATCGAAGTGCGACCGGTGCGCGACATGGAAGCTGTGCGCGTACGCGTAGGCGCCTGAGTCCGGCATCCCTCCCCCTTTGCGGGGGAGGGACGGGCGCCAGCGGTGCCAGGAGGGGGAAGCGCTCACTCCCCGCCGCGAATGACCTTGCCCTGCTTCATCACCAGCGACGGCCGCTCGGTCGCGCGGATGTTCTCGAGCACGTTGCCAGGCACGGCAACGACGTCGGCGAGCTTGCCCACTTCCAGCGTTCCGGTTTCCGCATCCACGCCGAGCAGCTTCGCCGAGCCCTGGCTGCTGGTCATCAGCGAGGCGGCCGGGCTCATGCCCAGGTCGACCATGTCGCCGAACTCGCGCGCATTGAGGCCGTGCGGATAGACCGCCGCATCGGTGCCAAGCGCAATCAGCACGCCGACCCGGAGCGCTTCCTTGAACATCTTCTGGTGCGCCGCACCGGCCGCGCGCGCCTTCGCGCCGATCTTCGGCGGGTAGGTGTCGGCCTTGTCGAGCACCCAGACCTGGGTCATGCGCGTGGGCACCAGGTAGGTTCCCTTCTGCTTCATCAGCTGCAGGGTCGGGGTGGTGAGGAAGCTGCCGTGTTCGATCGAGTCGACGCCGGCCTCGACCGCCAGCTTCGCCGCCAGGTCGCCGTGGCTGTGCGCTGCGACCTTGCGGCCCCAGGTGTGTGCTTCGGTGATGATCGCTTCCAGCTCGGCCGGGGTGAGCTGCGGCACGTCGACCGGATCGGCTTCCGACAGTACGCCGCCGGAGGCGCAGATCTTGATCACGTCGGCGCCGAACTTCATCTGCTCGCGGGTGGCCAGGCGGCACTGCTCGGCGCCGTTGCACACGCCCTCGAGCGGCCCGGCGGGCTTGACCCGTTCCGGCGGAAACGGCGACGAATCGCAATGGCCGCCGGTGGAACCGATGGCATGGCCGGCGACCAGCATGCGCGGGCCCTCGACCAGGCCGCCGTTGATGGCGTTGCGCAGGGCGACGTCGACGAAGTCCGGCGCACCGACCTCGCGCACCGTGGTGAAACCGGCGTCCAGCGTCACCTTGGCGTTGCGCGCGGCATGGAACGACTGCTCGACCGGGAAGCGCAGCATGTTGTCGTAGAAACCCTGCGCCCAGTTGTCATCGTGGTCGGAGGCGATATGGGTATGGGCGTCGATGAAGCCGGGCAGCAGCGTCGCCTCGCCCAGGTCGATCACGCGGGCATTGGCCGGCAACGGCGACGACGCGCCGATGGCGACGATGCGCTCGCCCTGCACGACGACCAGGCCCGGCGACGTCATGCGTCCGCTGCGGCCATCGAACAGATGGGCAGCCTTGAGGACGACGGGTTGCGCGACGGCGACGGCAGGCTTCGCAGGTTCCTGGGCGTGTCCGCTCAGTGCCGCGGACAGTGCGAGCGTCAGGCCGGTGACGGCCATGGCGAGTTGCAGCTTCATTTGTTTCCCCTTTTCGATGCAGTTCGATGAAGTGGCGACGATGTCGCGGCGATGCGGATTCCCCGGCCCGAGTGTAGGTCAGGTCGGTCGTGCCCGGCGCGGGCCGGAAGTCGGTGCTGGCGGGGTGTCTCGTCCGGTGCGACGGCCCGCGCCGACACTGGCCGCCTCCTCGTCAGGGAGACAGCGGAGCGGCGCGCGGACTGGGCCCCGCGCGCCGCCCCGGCTTTTCTTCAATGACCCAGGTCCGCCGCATGGGGCCACTGGAATCGCTTACCTAAAGGGCGAATGAAGGGATTGGCCGGCGAAAGGCGACGGCCGTCATGGATCGTGAAGGGCGGGACTTGCCGAATCCGCCGCCGACGTAGGATCGCAGCGCATCTGCAATCCACAGGGGAAATCCATGAAGCGCCTGCTGTCCGTCCTGATGATTGGTTTCGTATTCCTTGCGCCAGTGGCGGCCACCGCCCACGGCAAGGGTCGCCATGGCGACGACCGTCACCACCATGACGATCGCGACGACGATCACCACGACCACCATCACGACCACGACCGCGGCAACCACCGCGGGCACCACAAGCAGGACTACCGCCGCGGCGTGGTCTACGTCGAGCGTCGCGTCTACGTCGACGACTACACCCGCTACCACCTGCACGAGCCGCCGCGCGGCCACCGCTGGGTGCGCAGCGACGACGGCAAGTACATCCTGATCGCGGTCGCCACCGGCATCATCGCCGACGTGCTGCTGCATCACTGACGTCACGCCGCGCGGCACGTCTCTGCCACGCCGCGTCGAACGCAAGAAGCCCCGCCCCGGCGGGGCTTCTTGTTTTCCGTCCCGGGCACCGACACCCGGCCCCTCCGGGCAAAGGGGCATACCCGGCCTTCACTTACCTTTGCGCAGACTGAATCGGGGCACACCTGCTGCATTCCCGGTCGCAGGCCTTCGTGCGGGCTGCGGATCGCACCTACCAAGCAATCAATGGAGACCGTAGTGAAGACATCCTCCCTGTCGCGCGTCCTTCCCCTGGCCTTGACCGTAGCGTTGGCCACGGCCTGCTCGACCAACACTCCCGCCGACACCGGCCCACGGGAGACGGTCGCAATGAACGTGCAGGCCACCGGCAAGATCGTGAACATCGACACGCCGTCGCGGCTGATCACCATCGAGAACCAGGCCGGCGAACAGGTCGAAGTGCATGCCGATCAGACGGTGCGCAACTTCGACCAGGTGCACGTGGGCGACACCGTCCAGATCGACTACGTCAACGCGATCACCGTCGATATCCAGCCGGCCGGCAGCGCCGAACCTGGCGCCTACATCAAGGAAGACAAGGACGTCGCCAAGACCGGCGACAAGCCGCATTACGGCGAGTCGCAGGTGGTGACCGTGCTGGCCCCGATCCAGGCGATCGATACGGTCCACAACACGATCACCGTCAAGGGCCCGCGCGGAAACGTGGTCACCCTCGACGTCAAGAAGCCCGAGCACCAGGCGCGCCTGAAGGACCTCAAGGTCGGCGACATGCTGCGCATCGCCTTCACCGAGGCCGCTGCGGTGTCGATCAACCGGAAGTAGGCAATACCCTCACCCCGACCCCTCTCCCGCAATCGGGAGAGGGGCTCGTCTCGGGTGACGTTCACGCCAGTCGCACCTCCTCGACCGCGCGCTGAAGCATTCCAGCCCGGGTTCTTCCCCGTTCAGGCCGGAAGTGGACACTCGCTGTGGACACACACAGCGGGCATCGTCCCCATGGAGGTTGTGCATGAGCATCAAGCCAGTAGCAGTCCTGGGCGTCGCCTGTGCGATGGCCATGGCCATGTTGTCGTCACCCGTCCGCGCCGCGGACATCGACTGCAAGCTCGCCTACAAACTCGACGGCTGGTCTTTCATCTACAAGCAGACCTCGGGCAACGGCACCGTGACCTGCAGCAATGGCCAGTCGATACCGGTGCATGTCAGCGCCAAGGCGGTAGGCCTGACCGCGGGTAAATGGCAGATCGACAACGGCAAGGGCCGTTTCACCGACGTCCACACCATCAACGATGTCCTCGGACGCTACGTGCAGGCCAGCGCCAATGCCGGCGTGGTGAAATCGGGCGAAGCGCAGGTGCTGACCAAGGGCCCGGTGTCGCTGGCGCTGGCCGGCGGCGGCGAGGGCATCAACCTTGGCGTCGATATCGGCGCCTTCAATATCGAGCGCCTGCGGTAACAAGCCGCTGTAATGCCATCGACCCCTCTCCCGCACGGGAGAGGGGTCGGATGTTTCAGCCGCTCACCGGATACGGGCCGTCTTCGAACACCGTGTCGTGGTAGCCCTTGCTGCCGACCGCTTCGGCCAGGGCGCTGCGGAACTCGCCGCCGCTGCCCATCGCATCGAGCACGCCACGGAAGTCATAACGCGGCGCCCATCCCAGCTCCGAACGCGCCAGCGAATTGACGTAGACGCGATCGAGCTGCGGGAACATCCGCCAGCCGCGCGCCGAGTACAACGCCGCGGCCTCCGGAAACAGCCGCTGCACCACCCCGGGTGCATCACGGCGCAGTTCCGCCAGATCGTCCTGGGTGAATGGCGTCGTTGCCGAAAGGATGTAGCGGCCAAAGCCGATCTGTGGCGCGCGCTCGACCGCGAGCAGGTGCGCATCGACCGCATCCTCGATGTCCAGACGCCGGTACAGCAGCTCGTTCGCCTGCGCATTGGCGGTGACATAGCCGCTGCGCATGTCGATGCTGTCGTCCGGCTCGGGGAAGAAGCGCGAGGTTCGCAGAACCACCACCGGCAGCCTGCGCTTGCGGAAAAACAGCTGGCACAGGTGTTCGGCCGACAGCTTGGTCACGCCGTAGATGTTCTTCGGAATCGGCGCCACGTCCTCGGTGATCCATGCCGCGGGCAGGCCCGGCCCCGGCGTAAGCGCCGCGCCGAAGGTACTGGTGGTGCTGGTGAATACGAACGACGCCACGCCGGCGGCCACCGCCTCTTCCAGCAGCACCAGCGTGCCGCTGATGTTGGTGTCGACGAAATCCTGCGCCGGGTGCGTGGCCACGTGCGGCTTGTGCAGGGTCGCGGTGTGGATCACCGCCTGCACGTGCCGCATGCGGCGACGGACGAAGTCGCGATCGTTGATCGAACCGACGTGGTCGGTGAACGGCGACGGCTTGATGTCGATGCCGACGGCCGGGCGGCCCGCTGCGCGCAGTTTGCGCATCAGCGCCTCGCCGAGGTGGCCGGCGCTACCGGTCACGAGAATCGTCATGCGTGCGCTCCTGTGGCAGATGCCCTGGCCCAGAGTATGGCGTCCGCAGCCGAGTCGGGACTCCAGAACGGTTGAGGGCGAGGTGCCAGGTTCGGCATATTGGCCCCGCTGGGTGGGTCGATATTGGACCTCGAATGGAGCCGCTCGCGCACCTATCGTCGACCGCGCTTCCCCCCAACCCATGGAGAGGTCGACGATGAACACCCACCACCGCCCAGCCCAAAGCCGCCCCGCCCCGCGCCGGAGCGTTCTGCGTCCCCTGGCCGCCACCACCCTGGCCCTGGCCGCCCTGTCATTGGCCCCGATCGCCCTCGCCGGCGGCGGCCATGGCCACGACGACGGCCACGACGACGGCCATGACCGCGGTCGCGCGCGCGGCTGCGAGCGCCAGTTCGAGGTCGCCCAGCGCACGGACATGGAGTCGTTCCGCGACTACGACGAGGAAACCTTCCGCGCCGTGCACGACGAACGCGCCGTCACCGTGTTCGGCAGCGGCGCGGTGCGCTACGGCGTCGACGCGATCATGACCGCGCTGGCCAGCCATTTCGCCAACCGCGAGGCGGTGTGGACCTGGACCGAGAAGTACCGCGTGGTCGATGGCTGCAACGCGGCCTACATCCTGTACGAAACCGTGTACGAGATCCCGCGCATCGGCTTCCGCCAGCATGCGCTGACCGGCGTCACCTACAGCCATGACGGCCATCGCTGGCTGGCGGTCGCCGACCAGGGCACGCCGCTGCCGTGATGACTGCGACGTGCGGGAGCCGGATTGCCGGCTCCTGCACGGTCGCGCTCAGTTGCCGGGCGGCGCCTGCACCACTGCATCGCCATACGTGCCGTGCAGGCCGCCGCGGGCGAAGTCCAGCGTCATGCGCATGTATCCCTCGGGGTAGCGCGTCGACAGCCGCTCGCCATCGGCGCCGGACTCGAACAGCGTCATCCCGTGCTCGGCGCCGGGGAACACGGCCGTGGTGATCGGCGATCCCTGCGCGGCGATCGCCTGCAGCCGGCGCAGGGTTTCCGCCATCGGCGCATCGATGTCGGCCTCGGCCAGCATCCACAGCTGCGGCGTCTTCAGTTCGCCCAGCACCGGCCGCGGGTCGTAGTGCCAGGGCGTGCCGAAGATGTAGGCCTGGCCCTTCTGGCGCAGTTCCTCGCCGTAGTACGGCAGCATCACGTGGGTGAAGTTGCCGTAGACGTCCTTGTACCAGGGCTGGTCGCGGTACTTGATGCGGACCGCATCGAAGGCATCGATGCCCTGGCTGAAGCCGCTGCTGATCACCACCGCAGCCGCGTCGGAAATCTGCAACGCCTGGTCGATGACCGACTGGTCGTAGCCCTTCAGGCCCAACTGCAGGATCACCGCTTCGCGATCCTCATCGAGCACCGACACCGCCAAGCCGTAGCCGACCATGACGAAGTCGACCGGCGTACGCGTGGCCGCCAGCGGGGCCACCCAGCCGCCCTGGCTGCCGCCACGAAAACCCACGCGCCCGGCGCGCGTGCCGGCCAGGCGTCGTGCTTCGCGCACGGCGGCGACGGCATCGTTGGCGAGCACGCTGAAGTCCTGCGTGTACTTGCCCTGCGAGCCACCGGTGCCACGCTTGTCATAGACGAAGGCGGCCACGCCCTCGGCCGGCAGCTGGCGCTGCATGTCGTCCTCGATGCGGGCCGACGTGCTCTCGGCGCCGTGCACCAGCACCACGATCGGCGCGGTGGCATTGCCTTCCGGCATCAGCAGGCGCCCCGCCAGCTTGATTCCGCCCTCGCCCTCGAACGTGGTATCGCGCACGACCAGCGCGATGCGCTTGCCGGGCTTGCCGTCGAAGTCGATGCGGCCATGCGCGCAATCGGAGAATCCGATGCGCTTGCCGTCCGGTCGCCCGGTCCAGCCCAGGGTGCTGGTCCAGTTGCCCTTGTCGTCCTGCGTGAGCAGCCCCGTGGCGCCATCGATGCGGCGCCAGCGCAGCCCGTCCTTCTCGGCGCCTACGTCTATCGTGCTGCCATCGGCGAAACGGTAGGCGCCGGCCGGACACTGGCTGGGCTGCGCCGGGGGTTGTGCAGCGGGCGTGGCCGCAAGCGCGGCGGCGAATAGCAGGGAGAGCATCGTCGACCTCGTGGGGGAGCGCGGTTGCGCCACGAGGTCTGGAGATACGGCGACGACCGAATGCGTTGCAGGGGCCGCGCGGGCCCCTGCATTGCCGCTGTCTGCAGACGTTACTCGCTGCCGGCCGACAGGTACGCCGCCTGCGGCGAAGAGAGGCTGCCCTTGACCTGGCGGCTGGTGTCATCGGCGAGGACTTCGTCGCTGCCGTCCTGCAGCGCGCGCACGATCTGCTCGGCGACATCCTTGGGCGCGATCTTCGGCGCGTCGAAGCCGGCAGTCATGTCGGTGTCCATCAGGCCGAGGTGGACGCCAACCACTTGGGTGCCCTGGCCGCGAAGCTCATTGCGCAGTCCATTGGTAAGCGACCACGCCGCGGCCTTGGAGACGCAGTAGGTTGCGGTGCCCGGCAGGCTGATCCAGCTCAGCACCGACAGGACATTCACCAGCGCACCGCCACCGTTGCGCGCCAGCGTCGGGGCGAACGCCTGGGTGACCCGCCAGGGGCCGAAGAAGTTGGTGTCCATTTCTTCGCGCGCGGTCTGCTCGCCGGTGGCGGACAGCAACACGCCGCCGCGGGCGATGCCGGCGTTGTTGATCACCACATTGACGTCGGGGCAGGCCTTGGCGGCCGCGGCGATGCTGTCGGGCGAGGTGACGTCCAGCGCGACGGGAGTGACGCCTTCGTAGTTGATCGAAGCCGGATTGCGCGCGGCCGCGTAGACCTTCGCCGCGCCGGCCTGCTTGAGCGCTTCGACCAGCGCGCGACCGAGGCCGCGGTTGCTGCCGGTGACGAGTACCACGGCGTTCTTGATGTCCATCTTGCACCTCTGTGGGGGAGCGTTACGGGGGTATGAGATTCAGGGCGTGCGTTCGATGGCGATGGCCGTGGCTTCGCCGCCGCCGATGCACAGCGCCGCCACGCCACGGGTGAGGCCGCGGCGCTGCATCGCATGCAGCAGGGTCACGATCAGGCGCGCGCCAGTGGCGCCGATCGGGTGGCCGAGTGCGCACGCGCCGCCGTTGACGTTGAGGCGGTCGCGGGCGATGCCCAGGTCCTGCGCGGCGGCCATCGCCACCACCGCGAAGGCTTCGTTGATCTCGAACAGGTCAACGTCGTCCACGCTCCAGCCCACCTTGCCCAGCAGCTTTTCGATCGCCGGAATCGGCGCGGTGGTGTACCAGGCCGGCGCCTGGCTGTGGGTGGCGTGGGCGCGGATCTCGGCCAGGATCGGCAGCCCTTCGCGTTCGGCCAGCGAGCGGCGCGTTAGCACCAGCGCGGCGGCGCCGTCGGCATTGGCCGAAGCGCTGGCCGCGGTGATCGTGCCGTCGCTGGCGAAAGCGGGCTTCAGTGTCGGGATCTTTTCCGGCGATACCTTCAACGGGTGCTCGTCGGTGTCGACGAGACGTTCGCCGCCCTTCACCGGCACCGGCACGGCGACGATCTCGTCGGCGAAGGCACCGCTCGCGATGGCCTCGCGGGCGCGGGTCAGTGTCTGTACCGCGTACGCGTCCTGGTCGGCGCGGCTGAAGCCGTACCTGGCGACGGCGGCCTCGCCGAACTCGCCCATCGCGCGGCCGGGTTCATAGGCGTCTTCCAGGCCGTCGAGCATCATGTGGTCGAAGATGCGGTCGTGGCCAACGCGATAGCCGCTGCGTGCTTTCGACAGCAGGTACGGCGCGTTTGACATCGACTCCATGCCGCCGGCGACGACCAGGTCGGCCGAACCGGCGAGCAGCAGGTCGTGGGCGATCATGGTCGCCTTCATGCCGGAGCCGCAGACCTTGTTGATGGTGGTTGCGCCGACGGCATCGGGCAGTCCGGCCGCGCGCGATGCCTGGCGCGCCGGCGCCTGGCCCTGGCCCGCCGGCAATACGCAACCCATCAGGACTTCGTCGATGCGTTCGGGCGCGAGGCCGGCGCGCGCCAGCGCCGCGGTGATGGCATGGGCGCCCAGCTGCGGCGCGGTCAGCGGCGAGAGGTCGCCGAGGAAACGTCCCAGCGGCGTGCGCACGGCGGAGACGATGACGATGGGGTCGTGGGAAGAGGACATGTGCAACTCGTGGGGGAGAAGTGTGGGAGCGGTTGGGCGATCGAACACCAGCAGCGTCGACGTGGCCGTGGCGTAGAGCCTGCCGTCGGCGCCGGTCAGGCGCGCTTCGGCGAAGGCGGCGCGGCGGCCGATCGAAACGACCTGGCCCTCCGCGCGCAGTACGCCCGAGCTTGTGATACGCGACCTTGAGCGACAGGCCATCGAGGCCCGCGGCCATCTCATCGACCAGGCTCATGCATCGATCTCCAGGTGGAGGCGGCGGCCCAGTTGCCGGCGCGACCCTGCGAGCACGGCCTCGGAGCGGGCGCGATCGGGTTCGCAACGGGCCATGGCCAGCGTGCCGACGAGCTCGGAGAGCACCGACACGGCCAGCGCCGCTGCGTCATCGTGTCCAAGCCGTTCCAGTGCATCCGCCAGCACCTGCGTGAGCTGTTGCGAACCCGCGGCGAATGCATCGCGCGCGGCCTCGTCGAGCCGCGGCACCTCCGACGCCAGCGCTGCGATCGGGCAGCCCAGGCCGGGGGCATCGCGATGCGCCGCAGACAGGTACTGGCGCAGATAGGCCACCATCCCGGCCTCGTCGCCTCCATCGCCCGCGTGCTGTTGGGCGTTGCGCCAGTGCGCCAGCGAGTCGGCGAACATCTGGGTGATGGCGGCCGCGACCAGGTCGTCCTTCGACTGGAAGTGGGCGTAGAAGCCGCCATGGGTAAGTCCGGCCTCGCGCATGACGCCGGCGACGCCGACACGGGTCGGGCCGTCGCTGCGGATGGCATGGGCGGCGACCCGCAGCACGCGCTGTCGGGTCTGGAGTTTGTGGTCTGGGTCGTAGCGCATGGAACCTTATATGATGCCTATCATATAAGGTTCAAGGGGGGCCGGCTGTCGGCCGGTGCTTCGTCAGCGTGTCCTGGTCAGCCAGTGCCTTCGAGCGTCTGCTTCATCGCCTCCAGGCCCTGCTCGATCATCCCGGCAATGGGCGCTTCGAGGGCATCGGGCAGCAGGTCGGCTATCCAGACCAGGCGTGTGCCGCCGTCGCCGGACTCGAACGCCTGCACCGACGCGTTGTGGTGGGCGAACGGATCGCCCTGCACCGACCAGACCACCCGGCGCTCGCCATCGTCGACATCGATGATGCGTTCGCGCGCCGACATGCCATTTGCGAAGGTGATCGTGCGGACGTCGCCGTCGAGGCTGCAATCGGTGACGAAGCCGCGCACGAGGCGCTCATGAATGCGGCCGACATCGCGCAGCGCGTCCCAGGCCTGCGCTGGCGGTACCGTCACCCGTATTTCCCTGCGGATCGAAGCCATGTGTCCTCCTCGCGCCGGATGCTGCGCAGCGGCAAGCATCGTGCCGCTGTAGATGCTGAAGATAGTCCGTTGCCGCGCAACTCGACGTGAGGCACGGTCGCGAATAAAGGCAGCGCCGGCCGGATGATCGCCGTATCCTGTGGCCCTGCCACTGGGCGGAGACCGCGCATGAACACCCACACCGAATACGACCCCGACGACAACTTCGCCCGTTCATTCACCGCGGACGCCGACATCGACGAGGAAGCGGCGCTGGAAGCGGTGGCCTGGCAGCTCCTGCTGCTGATCAATCCCGGCGATGAAGACGCGGCCATGCAGCAGTTCCAGGCCTGCCGCGACGCACTCGACGAGGGCGAGGAACCGGTTGAACTGATCCGCGACGTGATCGACTGGAAGTCCGGCTTCCACGTCGAGGACACCGACCCGGCCGGGTTGATCGAAGTGCTCAACGAACTCGCATCGCGTTTCAACCTGCACATCGACTGGGGCGTGGAAGACCCGACCGACGAGGACTTCCTGTCCGATGCCGAAGTGCCCTCGCTGATCGGCACGGCCTACGACCGCCTGCGCGAGCATCACTACACGCTGTGGACCTGGGAGACCGGGCATGACACGCATGCCGGCTTCATGACCCTGCAGCGCGACGACGAGGCACTGCGCGCCGTCGCCGGCGCATTGGGATTCCACGTTCGACCCGGCGCCGGCTGAGCCAGCCGCCGGGCAGCCACGGCATCAACCGGCGGCCATCGCCGCAAGCTTCGCCACGGTATTGAGATTGCGCGCGGTGCCGGCTTTGGCTGCCGGGATCACCAGCTTCGAACTGGCCATGCCCTCGCCGTAGTGCACATAGATCTCGCGCGTGCCCAGGGCAAGCTCTTCTTCGGTTCGATGACGCACCGCGGCCAGGGTATCGGCCGGTGGTGCGGCATCGAGGAAGATCGCCACGGCGCGGTTCGGTGCGGCCTCCGGAAACGGATTGTCCGCCAGCACCTGCGCCATCTCCGCACCCGTGCGGATCACCACGCCCACCGGTTTGCCGGCATGGCGCTCCAGCGCGGACTCCAGCGCCGCCTTCGCCTTGGCGGCGGTGCCTGCGGTATCGAACACGACGTTGCCGCTGGCGATGTAGGTGCGCACGTTCTTGAACCCGGCCGCGCCGCACATCGCGCGCAGCGTTTCCATGGGCAGCTTGCCGGTGCCGCCGACGTTCACGGCGCGAAGCAGTGCGATGTAAGTGGCCATCGGTGAAGGATAGCGGGATCGCGACGGCCGTCGGACCGATCGAGCGGGTGCAGCAGGAGTGGTATGGGTATCTGCGCGAGGTGAGTGCGCAGGTGCACTGAGATCAGGATGGGTCCCGGCGTTCGCCGGGATGACGGTCGCTATTCCGCCTCGGTCGCTGCCAGAGCGACTGCGCCCTGCGCCGCATCATGCCGCGCCCATGCGTAGATCAGCAGGCCACCCACGGCCGTGATCGCGCCGACCACGCCCGTCGATGTCCAACCGTAGCCGGCGGTGATGGCCATGCCGCCGAGCCACGGGCCCAATGCATTGGCCATGTTGAAGGCCGAGTGGTTGGAGGCCGCGGCCAGCGTCTGCGCCTCGGCAGCGACATCCATCAAGTGCGCCTGCAGCACCGTCGCCAGCGCGCCCATCGTGCCGACGGCGACCACCACCGGCAGCACCGTCCACACCGAGCGCGCGGCCAGCGGGAACAACAGCAGCACCACCACCGACCACACCAGGATCGCCGGCACGGCGCGGAACTGCAGGCGGTCGAACAGCCAGCCGCCGCCCAGCGTGCCGAGGATGCCGCCGATGCCGAACGCGACCAGCCCGAACGGGATGAAGCTCTCGGAAACACCGGTCACGTTGACCAGGGTCGGCGCCAGGTAGCTGAAGACGCAGAACATGCCGGCGAAGCCAATTGCGCCAATGCCCAGCGCCAGCCACACCGGCTTGCGGTTGAAGTCGCGCAGTTCGCGCAGCGCGTCGGGGCGCGGTGCATTCATGCCGCGCGGCAGCACGCGCATGGTCATCGCCACCGTCGCCAGCGCGATCACCGACACCAGCGCGAACGCCCAGCGCCAGCCGAAGGCCTGGCCCAGCCAGGTCGCCAGCGGGTTGCCGACCAGCAGTGCGATCGACAGGCCCAGCATCACCCGGCCAACCGCGGCGCCACGTTGTTCCGGGCGGCTGATGCGTGCGGCGACCAGCGCGGCGATGCCGAAGTAGGCGCCGTGCGGGAGGCCGGCGACGAAACGGGCCAGCATCAGCGTGTGGTAGTCCGGCGCCATGGCGCTGGCGAGGTTGCCGATTGCGTAGAAGCCCATCAGCGCCAGCAGCAGGGTGCGTCGCGCCAGCTTCGCCCCGAGGATCGCCAGCAGCGGCGCGCCAATCACCACGCCCAGGGCGTAGGCGCTGATCACGTGGCCGACCTGGGGCTCGGTCACGCCCATGCTGCGGGCGATCTCGTTGATCAGGCCCATCACCACGAACTCGCTGGTGCCGATGGCGAAGCCGCCCATGGCCAGGGCGAACAGGATCAGGGTGACCTGGCGCGGGGACAGCGTGGGCGACGAGGGCACCGGAGCAGTCGCCACGGCGGGCGCAGCGGGAGGAGGGTTGGCAGGCATGCCGGCATTATGGTGCATCGCACCATGTGACGGGGCCGTGCCGGCGGGCCACAGCGTTGCAGCTTGTGTTGCGTTGCACGTACGACTCCCCCGATCCGGACGACCGGACCCGACCGCGGGCCCAGCCTGACCCCTCCCCACCCAGGAGGCAGGCAATGAATCGCGGTTGGCAACGTTTCGGATCCCCGGCGCTGCGCTGGACGTCGGCGCTGGTCTTCACCCTGCTCTGCGTGGCGGTGGCGGCGTATGCATTCACCTATGTCTACCGCCCGCACGGGCCGGCCGACAGCATGGCGATCAAGTTCGCCCTCTCCGGCTTCGACGTGCCGGCGCACTTCGTCGGCGCCGGGCTGGCGCTGTTGCTGGCGCCGGTGCAGATGAGCGCCGCGATCCGGCGGCGGGTGCCGCGCCTGCACCGGCTCAGCGGCGGCCTTTATACCGGCGGGGTACTGATCGGCGGCCTGGGCGGCCTGTCGCTGTCCACGCACGCCACCGGAGGGGCCGCGGCCGGCATTGGATTTGCCCTGCTCGCCGTCACCTGGCTGACGATCACCGGCATCGGCATTCGCCATGCGATTGCCGGCGACATCGCCCTGCACCGGCGCTGGATGGCGCGCAGCATCGCCCTCACCGCCTCGGCCATCACCCTGCGCCTCACGCTGGTGATCGGCCAGGCCGTGTTGCACCTGCCGTTCGTGCCGGTCTACATATTCGCGGCGTGGAGCTGCTGGACGATCAACCTGGCGCTGTGCGAGCTGTGGCTGCACTGGCCGGCGATCCGGGCCCGGCTGGCGCCGGACGGATCGCTGTCACGCGCCGGTGTCGGCCATGGATGACGCCTGCGACCGCGCTTGCCGGTAGGCGCTCGGCGTCACCGCAAGTTGCCGCTTGAAGGCGGCGTTGAAGGTCGACTTGGAGGTGAACCCGCAGGCGTAAGCGATGTCGAGAATGGTGCGGGTGTCGCCGCCGTCGGCCAGGCAGGCGCGCGCGGCTTCGATGCGCTGCCGGTTGATGTAGTCCCAGAAGTTGCCGGCGAAGCGGCGGTTGATCACCGCCGACACCAGGTACTCGGGATAGCCGCTCCGCTTGGCCAACTGGCCGATCGTGAGCGCCGGTTCGCTGTACAGGCGTTCGCGCTCCATCAGCCCGGTCAACCGTGCCTCGACCGCGGCGAAGCGAGGGTCATCGGCAGCGGGCGTCGCCTCTGCCGGTGCGTTGTCTTCGACCTGGGGCGGCTGCGCCGCGACCGCCACCTGGCTCAGGCTGAGATAGCCGACCACGAACACCCACGCCACCACCGCGCCGTAGATCAGCGGGTAGTCGATCCACGGAATGCGGAACTGCCACTGCGCCACCGCGATGCACCAGATCACGATCTGCGACAGCGCCATCGCATCGATCCAGTGCAACGACATGCGATCGGCATCGGAACGGCGTTGCAGCAGTTCGCGCCGGTAACGACGCACACGGACCAGTCCGGCGACCACGTACGAGAGGCTGTAGGAGAACAGGAAGATGTCCAGCCACGGTGTCCCCGGCCAGTAACCGCCTGCGGCCAGGTCCGCAAGAAAGGCCTGCGTCTGCGTGCGGTCCATCATGAACCACGGCGCGTTGACCACCAGCGCGGCGATGAAGCCGACCAGGTGCACGCCATCGCGCAGTCCCGGCGCGCGGCCTCGGGTCAACGTGCGGACGTACAGGTAGAACGCGCTGCCGTAGAGGAACGGAAACATCCCGACGAAGCGGAACAGCTTGATCAGGTCGATCGAGGAGTCGCGGAAGTAGAGTGCCTTGACCGCCAGGTCGAAGCCGATCACCGCGATCCAGACGGCCAGCACGCGGTTGGCCGGCGCGTTGACTGGCCGCCGCCACAACGCCAGCGCCAACAGCGCGGCCTGCGCGGCGCCGATGAGGAAGACGATGCTCCAGACGTTCATGGATCGCGCGTCATGGTCGAACCGGAATCACGCTCGTCACCGCATCCACCACGGCCTGCGGCTGATCCAGCTGGATATCGTGCGAGGCGCCTGGCACGGCGACGCGGCGACCGCGGGTGGAGGCGGCTACGAGGCGCTCATTGGTCTGGTTGCGTGCGGCCACCAGGACGTCGCGCGCATCCGCTGGCGCTTCCGCGAAGTCGTTGTCGGCGGACAGCACGACCACGGGCATCGCGCCGAAGCTGGCATCGGGCGGAACCGGCGCGGCAAAGATGGAGACGTTCTCGTCCAGTTCCGAGCGCAGCGTTGACCAGTAGCCAGGCTTGAGCTTGTAGGCGCGCGTCGCGGCGGCGACTGCGGGGCTCTGCCACGCGGGCGGCTCGCGCAGGCAGGCCTTCAACGGCCCGTCTGCCGCGGCGAGCGTCCCGCCGGCCGCCGCTTGCGCACAGGCATCGAGGAACGCGTTGCGCTGCTTGCGCCCGTCTTCGTCGTCCTGCCGCCATTGCGCCGGCAGCGCTGCGTCGGCGCCCTGCTCTGGCGGATCGACCAGCACCAGCCCCGCTACCGTCGACGGATACTGCTGCGCATAGCGGCGCACGATGTTGCTTCCGAGCGAATGCCCGACCAGCACCACGGGCCCTTTCAGCTTCGCGGCTTCCAGCAATGCATGCAGGTCGTCGACATCGGCCTGCAGGCTGCGCGGCATCGGGCCCGGGTCGCTGAAGCCGTAGCCCGCGCGGTCGTAGGAACACACGCGCACGATGCCCGACAACAGCGACTGCACGCGGAACCACGTGCTCGAGTCGGCATTGCCGCCGGCTTCCAGCACCACCGTCTGCGGCCCCTTGCCGCTGCAGCGCAGGTTGATTGCGCGGCCGGGGGCGATGCTGACGAGCTCGCCGGCCCGGGCGTAGGTGTCCGGCGTCTGTTGCGGCATGCCGGCGGCGGCGGGCGTCGCGAACGCGAGCAGGAGGATGGAGGTCGTCGTCCAGCACATCACCTTCATGATCGTCTCCGTGATGGAAGGCAGGCCGGAAGCCTGACAGGCTACGGCGGGCGCCGGCAAGCGTGGCCGCCCACATCTGCCTTGAGCCTGACCCCCTCGCCGCGGCCACTACGTTGACCCGGGATGTCGGCCCGAATCCCCACCGCGGCCGCTCGGGAACCGCCATGACCGTCACCAACACCCAGACCGGCACCAACGTCCACGAGATCGCCGAGCACATCTACCGGATCAACACGCCGGTGTCGCTGCCGGGCAACACGCCGTTCTCGTTCAACCAGTACCTGGTCGTGGATGAGGAGCCGCTGCTGTTCCACACCGGGTTGCGCGGGTTGTTCCCGGTGGTCTCGGAGGCCGTGGCCAGCGTGATGCCGCTGGAACGGCTGCGCCACGTCGCGTTCTCGCATGTCGAGGCCGACGAGTGCGGATCCATGAATCAATGGCTGGCGGTCGCGCCGCAGGCCGCGCCTTTGTGCGGGACGATTGCGGCGATGGTATCGATGGCCGACCTCGCCGACCGGCCGCCGCGTGCGCTCGCCGATGGCGAGGTCATTTCGCTGGGCCGCCATCGCGTGCGCTGGTTCGACGCACCGCACCTGCCGCACGGCTGGGAATGCGGATACCTGATGGAGGAGCACACATCGACGATGTTCTGCGGCGACCTGTTCACGCAGCCCGGCGGCGGCCATCTGTCGTTGACCGAGACTGACGTGCTCGGCCCCAGCGAAGCGTTCCGTCACCAGATGGACTACTACGCGCACTCGAACCACAGCGGCGCGATCCTGGAGAAGCTGGCGCAGGCGAATCCGCACACCTTGGCCTGCATGCATGGCAGCGCGTGGCGGGGAGACGGGGCGGCGTTGCTGCGGGCGCTGGCGGCGGAGCTTGCGTGCTAAACCGGCGACGCAGCTGGATGTCCTATTGATTGGATACGCAAACTGCGTAGTGCGTCCGATCGCTTGGAACCGGGCGAGTCCGCGTCGCGCTCTATAGAATCTCAGACGATTCTCATGTAACCGCTTGCACGCGATATGTTCTTTTCAGCTGGCTGGCGTCGACTCGCTCAACCGCGAGAACTCACCACTCGACCCATGCCATTCGCTACGTATGACCGAAGCCGCCAGCAAATAGTAGGCGTCACATGGCGCCATTACCAATCAACGGGAGACAGTTCATGCGCGAACTAACTGTTGAAGAAGCTACTCGTGTCGGCGGAGCAATGAGTGGGCAGTGCATCGCCGAAGCGGGCCCGAACTATGTCGTCACGGGTGCCGCGATCGCAGTCACGATCAGCAGCTTTGGTGTCGGCATCGGCGCCCTTGCTGGCTCCGCACTAGGTTGGTCAGGATGGTGGCGTGACTGTGGCCCTAGATCGATGAACTATGGCGCAACGCAAGAAGTTTGAGCGCGCGGGTACCGTGGTGACGAATATGACGAAGAGCATGTGGGCGGTCTGCGCGACCGTGTTCTTACTCGCGGCCGCCTTGAACGTCGCCATCGCGTTTAACGCGATTCGTCAAGGGAGTGACTACGCAGTCAGACTGGCGGCTGGCATTGTCCTAGCGACCGTCGGTGTTGCAACCCTCATGAAGAGACACGACTAGTCGAATCAAGGTTCCGGGCCCGTAGCCCCATTCCTCTCATCGGAGCTATTCGCGTCGAGGTGCGGAGCCAGCCCCAGCTGGCTCCTTCTACGAAGCGGCATGAGCCTCGGCTCGGGACTCATCCGCTCCAATCAAAGCGCCGGTGCGACGCCGCCCCGCTAGTGCGCATCGGATCGCGGCGGCCAAACTTGGTTCGCTCAAACTGATGGACTCAATCTTGCAATCAGAAGCGTCGGAATGCGGGCTTGCCTGCCTGGCGATGATCTCCTCCCATTATGGAAAGAGATTCAGCTTGCGTGAACTTCGCACGAGATTCCCGACATCCTTGAAAGGCTCCAATCTTGCAGGGTTAATAGACACCTCCGAGCAACTCGATCTTCAGGCCAGGCCACTGCGCTTGGACCTTGCAGACTTATCGCGGCTGGTGACGCCATGCATTCTGCACTGGGATCTTAATCACTTCGTTGTGCTCTCGCGGGTTCATGGAACCGTGGCCACCATCCACGACCCCGCAAATGGCAAACGCACACTTCGGATTGCGGAGCTCTCTTCGCACTTCACGGGCATCGCCATGGAACTTTCTCCCAGTAGTGCGTTTGAGCAAAAGACGTCAGTGCCGACGATTTCTGTTCGCCAGCTAACCGGCGAGACCAGGGGGCTGTGGACTTCGATCGCCGTGATATTAGCTCTAACCGTCTCGCTTCAGGTGTTCCTGCTCGTAGGACCATTCTTGATGCAGTTTGTTGTTGACCAAGTGCTCGTCTCGGCTGACCGGGATCTACTTGCGGTGCTCGGAGTCGCATTCGGCGTGGCAATGCTGCTCCAGGTATCGATCAGCTTGTTGCGCGGCGTAGCCGTTGTGCACATCTCAGCGCGAATCGGTATGCAATGGATGGCCAACGTATTCACCCACCTGTTGAAGCTACCTATCGACTTCTTCGAGAAGCGACACCTAGGTGACATCGTTTCCAGGATCGGATCTGTGCGAGCGGTTCAACAAACGCTCACGACTAGCTTCGTGGAGGCAGTCATCGACGGGTTGATGGCGGCCTTCACCATGGGGCTGATGCTCCTGTATAGCTGGAAGCTCGCGATGGTGACCGCACTAGCGGTCGCGATGTATCTGGGGCTGCGCTGGTTGGCCTACCGCCCACTTCGCGAAGGCACCGATCAACAGCTGGTCAGGTCCGCGAAACTGGAGACATATCTCTTTGAGTCCATCCGCGGCGTCCAATCCGTCAAAGTCGCAGGATGCGAAGGCAATCGCTGCTCCACCTACCTCAACCTCATGAACGATGCAGTCAACAAGGATGTGTCGCTCGCGAAGATCAACTTGGGATTCGGGATTGCCAGCCAGCTGATCTTCGGCATGGAACGGATCGCCGTTATCTGGATTGGCGCCACCTTGGCCCTGAAGAGTGTGTTCTCGGTTGGAATGCTAGTGGCGTACTTGACTTACAAGGATCAGTTCGCCAGCCGAATGAGTG
This sequence comes from Lysobacter sp. TAF61, assembly GCF_052113485.1. Taxonomy (NCBI): domain Bacteria; kingdom Pseudomonadati; phylum Pseudomonadota; class Gammaproteobacteria; order Lysobacterales; family Lysobacteraceae; genus Lysobacter; species Lysobacter sp. TAF61. Next base: position 125,557 of record NZ_JBFRDH010000004.1, on the reverse strand, counting down.
GATTGATCGACAAGCTGGTGGAGCTTCAGATGCTACGGCTCCATGGAGAGCGGCTTGCTGACATCGTGCTCGCGGAACCGGAGCAAGAGGTGGAAGACACCTGTCCATCCAGGCCTCTTACGAACGCACGGCTGGATGTGCGTGGGCTTAGCTTTCGCTACGCTGGTCGTGAACCGTGGGTTCTTGAGGACTGCAGTTTTACAGTCGGCGACGGTGAGTCCGTCGCCATTGTAGGCGCGTCCGGGAGTGGCAAGACCACGTTGATCAAGCTACTTCTAGGCCTGCTTAAGCCGACCCATGGAACGATCTCTCTTGGCGGGGTAGAGCTAGATCGGCTTGGGTACCGAAATTTTCGCAAGGCGGTCGGCGCTGTTATGCAGGACGACCAATTGTTCGCGGGAAGCATCGCTGACAACATCGCTTTGGGAGATGACGGATACGATCCGGCTCGCGTCGAGGACGCCGCCCGTTTAGCAGCGATCCACGACGATATTGTCGCCATGCCGATGGCTTATCGGACTTTAATTGGTGACATGGGCGCGGCGCTTTCTGGAGGGCAGAAGCAGCGGGTAGTCCTTGCACGTGCACTTTACAGAAACCCTCGTTTTCTTTTCCTTGATGAGGCTACTAGTCACCTGGATATAGAGCGAGAGCAAATGGTTAACGGTGCAGTGCGTGCAATGAAGGTGACACGCATCATTGTTGCCCATCGCCCGGAGACAATTGCCAGTGTTGATCGCGTGCTTGTACTGCATGGCGGTCGAATCACGCAGGAAGTTCGTCCACAAGTTGCGCTGGAACTGAGTAAGGCTGAGATCGCGTGAGCCGCGAGCTGTTCCGGCGTGAGGTGTTGGAAGCCACGCAGAGGCGACATCAAGGTGACGTGTCATTAGCCCAACCACTGCAATTGAGGCTGCTAGTCGGTTTTGCCATTCTGGCCGCTGCCACGGTCGTGGCATTTCTGCTTCTCGGTTCTTACAGCCGCCGTTCACGCGTGACGGGGCAACTGGTCCCCAGCCTTGGCCTATCGACAGTTGTGGCCCCGACTGGTGGCGTCGTTGTCCGCCTATTCTCAGAGGAAGGTGACTCCGTTCAAGCAGGCGCTTCCCTGGCTCAGATCAATGTTCCGCGCGCCACGACGGATGGCAAAGACGCCATTGCAGCAGTTCTGCGAGGGCTGGAGGTACGGGATTCCAGCGTGGCAACCTTTGGTCGGTCACAGGTTGCACAAGTAGACGCTCAGATCAGCGGAACACGGCGTCAACTCGAAGTCGCGAAACTTGAGCTGCGCCAAGTTGAGTTGGCCATCGCTACCCGGCGTGAGCAAGTCCAGTTGGGAAGGTCTACCGTCGAACGATACCGTCAGATTGCCGCAGAGCGGTTCGTCAGCGCGGTTCAGGTCGACCAGCAGGAGCAGTCAATGCTGGAACTTGTGACTCAGCAACAGGGCCTGGAGCGGCAGGCAACGACGCTGCGTCGCGGCATCGCTCAGTTGCAACAGGCCCTCCGGGAGTTGCCCGCACAGCGGGCTGCGAACGTAGCGATTGCCCAGCGTGATCGGGCCGCGATTGGCCAAGAACGAGTGCAGCACGAAACCAGTGGGGAATTGCTGGTTCAGGCACCGGTCCCCGGTCTGATCGCCAGCCTGCTGATCGATGCCGGCCAGGCAGTACAGGCCGGCCAGCCCTTGCTTAGCGTGCTTCCCAAAGGCTCGACGTTGGAGGCTCAGTTGCTGGTACCAAGCAGGGCGATAGGCTTCGTAGAATCGGGGGATAGCGTGCTACTTCGTTACGACGCATACCCCTATCAGAAGTTCGGGCACCACGTAGGCAAGGTAATTCGGGTCTCGCGGAGCCCGGTCAACCCTGGACACTCTGCGGCGCTGGCGTCCAACGGCAACGTCCTCGAACCGCATTACCGGGTTGTCGTTGAACTGGAAGCACAGACCGTCACTGCCTATGGCAAACCGGAGCCACTAAGGCCCGGCATGGTCGTGGAAGCTGACATTCTGAGCGAGCGCCGTAAGCTCTACGAATGGCTAATAGAACCTCTCTATTCCTTGAACGGAAAGGTTACCGGCGACCGACGCCAAACCTCAGGGTCAACTGACTGATACTGGCACGCTAGGCCCCGGCACCGTCAGCGGACGGCAAACTCCCCTTGCCCCAGGATGTCGTCCTTGAGGCGCACTTCAATCTGGTAGCGGCCCGGCTTCCAGCCGGCGGGCAGCGCGCAGGCAAGGACGAAACGCTTGCGGCCGCCTTCCTGCAACGGCGACGTCTGCTCGTGGCGGACCACCGGATGACCTGCATCGTCCAGGTAGATCCAGCGGACGCTCAATGACTCGCCGACTGCGTCGGGGGAAGTCACCACGTATTCGACGACCGCACTCACCTTGTCGCTCGGCGCGAACATCGGCGTGAGCATGGCCGCGCCCGTGTCGGTGCCTTCTGCCCCAAGCACCGTGTAGGTCGACAGGACGCGTACGCCCTGGCTGCAGTGCGGCCATTCGGCTGGGGCGATGAAGTCGACCGGGACGCGCGTCCGCGATCCCACCGGCACGCCGTACGCGAATGCCGGCCTGAACTTCCAGTCCATGCCCGCGTCGTGCGCGGCGCTATCGAGGGACGGATGCCCGCTGGATTTCTCGACGACTGCGTCCACTACCGATCCTGTCGGCGAGATCGTGAGCACGAGCTTGGTCTGACCCGTCAGCTGCCGGCACAGGGCTTCTTCCGGAAAGGTCGGCGGTTGGTTCGTCAGCTTGAACGGCGGGACGTACGAAGGCAGTCGCAAGGACTGCGTTGAATCGGAAGCGGGTGGGGGCGGCGGAAGCAGCGCCGTCGGAGACGGCACGGGCGACTGCTGCAGTATCGGGTCCGCGGCAAGGCAGCTCCCGGCCAGCGGAAGGGCAATGGCGACCGCGATCCACGCGACGGCGTTGCGTGCTCTCAAGAGATCCCCCCGGGGCGCAATGGCCCCTGCAGCCGCGCGGGCCTCCCCAGGCTTCGCGTCAGCCGGGCGATGATCGCATGACCCGGCGCCCGCCATCAGACGGGGCGGAGGCGCGGTGCCTCCTCCCCGCCGAACGGTCAGCGCATGCCGCCGGCCGCGTTCAGCAACTCACCATTGAGCCAGCCGGAGTCGTCCGAAGCCAGGAACACCGCGATCGAGGCGATGTCGTTCGGCAGGCCGATTCGACCCAGCGGGGTCTGGGCGACGGCATGGTTGTTGAAGTCCGAGCCGATGAAGCCCGCTGCAATCGAGCCCTCGGTTTCGATCATGCCCGGGTTGATCGAGTTGACGCGAATCTTGCGCGGGCCCAGTTCCTGCGACAGCACACCGGTGATCGCATCCACCGCGCCCTTGGTGCCGGTGTAGACCGCGCTGCCCGCAGGCGCGATGCGCGTCACGAGCGAACCGATGTTGATGACGCTGCCGCCCTCACCCAGGTGCTTCGCAGCAGCTTGCGTGGCCAGCAGCAGGCCGAGGACGTTGATGTTGAAGTGGCGGTGGAAGTCGGCTTCGGTGATGTCTTCGAGCGGCGCGAAGTTGTAGACGCCCGAGTTGTTGACCAGGATGTCGAGCCGGCCGAATTTGGCGACGGCCGCATCGATGATGGCCTCGGCATCGGTCTTGCTGGATACGTCGCCGCGCACAGCGACGGCCTTGCCGCCAGCGGCGGTGATCTTCGCCACGACCGCATCGGCGGCCTCCTGGCTGGACGCGTAATTGACGACGACCGACGCGCCTTCGGCGGCCAGTGCGGTGGCGATGGCGGCGCCGATGCCCTTTGACGCGCCGGTGACGACGGCGACCTTGCCTGCAAGCTTGCTCATGTTGGATTTCCGGGGAGTGGGAGAAAGGCGGAGGCACACGGCCAACGCTCCCCAACGAGTTGGAGACACCACGAGCGGAGATAAGGCGGGGAATCAGGGAATGAACATCCCGCGGACGGGACGACCTTGACAGCGCGTCCGTCGCCCCCTGCAGGCGCCTGCCCGGGCTTGGTTCAGCCGCTGGTCGTCAGCGGCAATAGGCTCAGGAGGGTCGTGGCCGAATCGGTGATATCCGATACGCCCGCCTGCAGCGCCTCCTGACGCAAGGCGACGGCGACCCATTTGCCAGAAAGGATGTAGAGCGGCGATGACACTCCCATCGCTTTCAATTTGCGCGCGAGTTCGATTCCCGCCCGCTCGCCCTCGGGGCGGCTCATGTCCGAGATGATCGCGTCGTAGGAGGCCTTGCCGACGCGCTGCAGTGCCTCGTCGGTGCTGAGCGCGGTGTCGACCTTGGCGCCTGCGTCCTCGAGGGTTGCGATCAGGAAGCTGTTGTTCCTGGGTTGATCGTCCACCCACAGGATGCGTGGGTTGGGACGGTCCGCCTGCACCGCGGGAACGTCCATCGCCATGGCACCGGCGCCCATCTGCTTCTGCAGCTCGGCGGTCTTCGCCTGCAGGTCGCTGAGGATCGCCCGCTGCTGCTCGGACACCTCTTTCATGGTCAGTTCGTTGCCGGCAACGCGGACCGTGAATCCCCTCGACCTGGCCGATTCAACCAGCCCCTTGATCGGCTCGAACAGGCTGTACACCAGCACTGCGATCAGGACTGGCCAGGCCAGGGAGGCAACGGCCGAAATGAGCTCCGCGGTCTGTTCCATGTCCACGGTAGTCGTCTCGGTTCCAATGAGTGCAAGCAACGGCCTTAGCACCCCGGAGAGGTGAGTTCCCCTTCCTGACCAGGCGCCTTGGGGGCGAGGAAGTGACCTACTTCGCTTCGGTCAAAAGCGACTTCAAATCCTCGATCGATAGCGCCGGACGACGTCGGTGCAGCATTGCGTGGCAGTTTGGGCAAACCGGCCGGAGATCAACCTCAGGGTCGAGTTCGTAAGCGGCCCCAATTTCGCCGAGCGGCTTGAGGTGGTGAACGTGGATGAACCCCTGACGAGGTTTCCGTACTTCTGTGCGAACTGGAATCCACATACGGTGCAAGCGCAACCCCACCGATCTAGACAGCGCTTCCTGGCAGTTGGGTCGCGCTCGTAGATGTTCACTGTGATTGTCTTCCTCGCCCCCTCCGTCACGGCTTCGCTGGGCGCCACTTCTTCCGGCAGGAACTCAACGTGTGGCACGGGGTCATCTGCGAATGACCAAAGCACGCCAACTGGACTTTCATCGAACGTTTGGACTGCCTTTGCCTGCCCGGCATAGGAGAATCGCTCACGGTCGTCGTGCCGATAGAACACTCGGACAATCGCCCCCGGCTGGACCATGGCAACTATCGACGGCTGGTAGATCGTCGAATTTGTCCTTCCGTGCCAGAGCAGATCATCACCAATGAAGCGGTTGTTGTAGTCGTGTCCAGTTCGGCCAGTCGCTTGAACACCACAGAAGATGAAGTACTCCCCTTGGTGCTCGAGGTAGCCGGTGAACCATGGGCCTCCCTTGAGATCCGGCGGGAGCCCGAGCTCCACAAATATGTCCCGCCGCGAGTATGCATTTCCAACCACGAAGGCCATCGGGATTCCCGAATAGCGGGCTGAAAGCTCGTGCCAATGCTGAGGTTGCCCGTCCTAGCTCCCGTTCTAACGCCGACTTGGTTGCGGCCCGGCCAAGATCCGCTGTGTCTCGGGGTACTTCACACCCGCCGGTCGTGTGAAGAGGATGACCTGGCCGCCCAGTAGATCGGCGCCCGTTGCCCCTGTAGCTGACCAGCCACAGGAGGGCACCCCATGAGCGCATCCGGGAATCCGCGTCCGCAACTATCGATGATTCGCTCTTGCACGTTTGCATGCCTGCTGCTTGCTTTCGCAGTAGCGCCAATGGGCTGCAAACGGATCCCGAAGGCACAGGCTGGAGCGTGGGGACTGATCGCAACGGACGACAGCCGCGCGTTCACACCAGGCGCAGATCGAGATGGCGACGGCGTCACCGACGATCGCGAACTGGAACTGCACAGCAAGCCAGACAACCGCGACACCGACGGCGACGGCTTCGACGACGGCTTCGAGGACCGAACCGCGGAGTTCGGATTCGACCTGGTGCGCGTGGACGCCGATCGCGATCGCGACGGCCTCACCGATGCACGCGAGGCCGAGTTGAAGACCCGCGCCGACGCGCCCGACACCGACGGCGATGGTTGGAGCGATTTCGACGAAGCGCTCAACGTGTACTTCGGCTTCGATCCGAAAGTCGCCAACCCAGACACCGACTTCGACGGCCTGACCGACGCACTGGAGAGGAAGCTCGGTTCATCGCCGGACAAGGTCGACAGCAACGGTGACGGCATCAGCGACTTCATGGCGTACTCGAACGACCAGCCACCCAACGGTCCACCGCTGAAGGGTGCGCTGGGGGACATGATGGGCGTGACCTACAGCCCGGCGATGGGCGATGCACTGGAGCAAATCCGCAAGAGCCAGGTCTTTCCGCCCACGCTGAGCGGCGAACTGCCCTACCCGACGATCACCGCGTCGCTACCCGCTTCCGGTTTGCGTCCGTCTGCCGCGCTGATGCAGCGCGCGCTCTACAACCCGCACAACTCACCGGGCATCTACCCAACCTATGCGCAGATCGAGCAGGATCTGTTCGCCCTTGCCCAGGCGTACGACGGCAGCCCCAAGCCGGACCTGGTGCGGCTGTACGTTTGGAGCCAGAGCACCGTGGAGAGCTGCAATGGCCGCAAGCCGCAGCCGGGCCGCAGGATCTATGCGGTCAAGGTCTCGGCGCGCCCCGGCGACAACGAGAAGGAACCGGAGGTCGCCTTTTTCGGCCTGCACCATGCTCGCGAGCTGATCTCCGGCGCGAACACCATGCGCCTGTTGCATACGCTGACTGATGGCTATTCGAGCGGCGGGGATATCAAGGGCATCCTCGAACAGCGCGAAGTCTGGGTGATCCCCGTGGTCAACCCGAACGGCTACGAGCTTGCGATCGGTAATCAGGTCGACTGGCGCAAGAACACGCGCGGGACAAAGGGACAGCAGCGCTGCGGCACCGACCTCAATCGCAACTATGCCTTCGAACATGTGACCGGCTTCCCACCGGCACAGCGCGCCGCGCTGCCGGGCGTCCAGAACACCGGCGTCGACCCCGCCACCGGCAACCTGATGATCGATTGGGATACTTACCCCGGCGAGCAACCGTTCTCGGAGGTCGAGACGCAAGCCGTGCGCGGGCTGGCGCACAGCCAGTTCGCCACCAAGCGCAAGACCGAAGTCGATGGCCTGATTTGCGGGCTTTCCTGGCACAGCTACACCGGCGTGGTCATGCACCCAATCTCGCACACGCCTGTCGCGCCGAACACCGGCGTGGACCCCGGTCATGTGGCCATCTTCGACGGCCTGACCAAGGGCATGGCGACTGCCACCGGCTACAAGGACCTGCAGGACGACTTCCCGATTACGGGCAACCTCGATGGGTGCGGGATGTCGGGGTATCCGAGCTATGGGGACGCCAGCGACTGGCTCTACAAGGATGGGAAGACGTTTGCGACGTCGATCGAGTCGTACTCGACAGCGGAGCGAGGTGGCTGCTCGGTGACCAATAGCTGGGCCTACAATTTCTACCCGACGGATGTGGTCAAGCGCGATGCGGTGGCGGACAACAATGTCCGCGCAGCGTTGTCGATGTTGAGAGAATGCGAAGGCCGGTAGCGACTGAGATGCCGATATTTCAAGGGCTTTCCGCCCCTGGACACTACCCTAACAGACGTTCTGTACACGGCCAGGTTCGCCACCAACTGGACAAATAGCACGCACCAAGCCATTTCGGATCACCACGCTGATCCGGTTTTCGATCAGGTATCTTCTTCCTTCACTTCGCCCGGACGATACCGTTTTGTTGATCCCATTCCTTGCACAGTTTTTGAAAGGACCTGCAACGGTCTAGGGCCTGCTGAAGGTCCATTTTTGCTGCGAAAGCCGGCTGATCAGTTGTTTCTCCGTAGCTACGCCCACTCATTCGGCTGCTTAGCCAGCCTTTCGCATCCCTAGGAACTTCAGGGTCGAGCGTCAAGTCGCCCGCGCCGACAAATAGCCCTCGCGTTCCGTTCAAGGACTGCGCCGCCCCTATGTACCAGGCTTCGAATTCTCGGTTCACCAGGACTACCGAGACCGCGTGGTGAGGAAGCACGACACGTGCGCGTGCAAGTATCTCTGGACCGAGCATGGCCGGGCATGCATCGTCAGCATCCAGTAGTACGAGCACCCACCCGTCCACACCACACTTGCTGCCCGCCAGCCGCAGATGGCGTTCAAACTCGTCTCGACGATTCAAGAAACGGTCACGACTGACCCTGATCGGCTGAGGGATATCGACATAGGAGTCTTCGTTTCGCCAGACCGAGATGCGTCGCAGCAAGATTGGTAGCGCCAAAACTTCGCCATGTCCCTCGACGATACAAGACACACGAGTCAAGACAGGACCCCGTCAAATAGCCTGATCTGGCGCGATTGATGAATGAGTGAATCCTCATCCGGCTGGAGTTGGCCAAGTTTCAGTAGCTCGCCCGCGGAGAACAGACCATTTCGGATGGCATCGCGTGAGGCACCGTCCACGGGCCCGAGCTTCGTTTCCCCGGCCTCAGAGATTACTGCAAGGATCTGTGTATCTTTGACAGAGGAGTCATCCAGCAGATCCGGACTGTGGCTCGTCACGATCACTTGTGTCTGAGTCGACGCGCGCTGCAAGGCTTCGCGAAGTGCTGCGCTTGCCCCTGGGTGAAGTGCGGTTTCAGGCTCCTCGATGCCAATCAATGTTGGCGCGAAGTCGCGATTACTTTGGAAGAGTGCCGTCAACACACCAAGGGCACGCAATGTTCCGTCCGACATGTTCTGTGCGGTAAAGCGCCATGGGTCCTTCACGCCCGGCACGTCCTGCCTAAATTGCAGAGTTTCCATTGGACCGATCTGAAGGCGACCAATTTCGTGCACCGTTGGCACAACCGTGCGCAGATACTCTTCGATCGCACTCACCGCCTCAGGATTGACGCGCTCGAGATGGCCAATGACGCTGGCAATGTTCTCGCCTACCGGCTTGAGAAGGCGACCTTCTTGTGGCTTCTGCAGGTCGCGCATCAATTTTGGGTTCAAGTTATAGAAGCCCATTGCGGTAATCGCGTCAAACACGGGCCTAAAGGAGCTTAGGCCGGACATCGCCACGAGCGCTAAGCGGTCGTTTGTTAGCGAAGGCGCAGTCCCCTCGCTACTAGCCTTTACTTCGCCTCTCTCAACCCGATAGAAGGGGCCCTTGCCCTGGCCGCCGAGGCTTAGCTCCTCTGTCTGAACTTCAAAACCTCTATTCTTTAGGGCACCGACGTTGAATGCGTAATGACCTGCTTGGCCTTCTATGTTGAAGTCCAATCGAATACTGAAGTGAGTGGGGTGACCCGCAGAACGCCGCCGAACCTCGCCTAGTCCGCCCCGTAGATTGAGTGCTTGGTCCAGCGAAGTGGTTAGTGCATCTGTTACCAAGTGAAGCGCATCGATAAAGTTGCTCTTACCGGCACCGTTGGCGCCAACTAGATAGGTCAATGGCCCCAGAGCAACATCGCACTGTCCAATGCTCCGATAGTTGCGCAGAGCTACACGAGTGATGAATGGCGGAGCGCTCATTTGGCTCGTCCGTAGGTCGGTCGGCGAATGTTAGCAGCCCGGGAGAGCGGCGCTAGCAAAGAGTGGGAATCTGCGCTGGCATCTCCGGGATTAGTCTCTTTCGCCCCCCCAAAGCTCTGGTCAGGCCGAAGGAGACTGCCAAATGAAGTAGGGCCCGCATCTCTGCAGGCCCTTGGCACTCCGGTCAGCCGTGAGGGAAAACTCAAACCCCAACCGGATTCGGCTTCTCCCCATCAATCTTATAAGTCTTGATGGCCCTCGCCACATCCTTAGCCGTCATCTTCCCTTCCGCCGCCAGCGCTGCAATCGCGGCATGCGCGATGTAATACCGGTCAACCTCGAAGTGGCGACGCAGGTTCGCACGCGTATCGCTGCGGCCGAAGCCATCCGTGCCCAGCACCGTGTAGTGCATCGGCACGAACGCACGAATGTGATCGGCATACGCACGCACATAGTCAGTCGCGACAATCGCCGGACCCTGGCGTCCTTCCAGCAACTCGGTCACATACGGCTTGCGCGGCGTCTTCGCTTCCGGATTCAGACGATTCCAACGCTCCGCATCAAACCCATCGCGACGCAGCTCGTTGAAGCTCGGGCACGACCAGATGTCTGCAGTCACGCCAAAGTCCTTGTCCAGCAGCTCCGCCGCGGCAATCGCTTCACGCAGGATCGTGCCTGAGCCCATCAGCTGCACACGCAGCTCGCCCTTCTTCGGCTTGCCTGCATCCGTCAGCAGGTACATGCCCTTGATGATGCCGTCGGCCGCGCCTTCCGGCATGTCCGGATGGCCGTAGTTCTCGTTCATCAGGGTGATGTAGTAGTACTCGTCCTGCTGCTCGGTCAGCATGCGCTGCATGCCGTGCTGGACGATCACCGCCACTTCGAAGCCGAAGGTCGGGTCGTACGCGCGGCAGTTCGGGATCGCGCCGGCAAGCAGGTGGCTGTGGCCGTCTTCGTGCTGCAGGCCTTCGCCGTTGAGCGTGGTGCGGCCGGCGGTGGCGCCGAGCAGGAAGCCACGCGCGCGCATGTCGGCCGCCTGCCAGGCGGCGTCGCCGATGCGCTGGAAGCCGAACATCGAGTAGTAGATGTAGAACGGCAGCATCGGCAGGTCGTTGGTGCTGTAGCTGGTGGCCGCGGCCATCCAGCTGGCAAACGCGCCGGCTTCGGTGATGCCTTCTTCCAGCACCTGGCCGGCCGCGTCTTCGCGGTAGTACATCAGCTGGTCGCGGTCGACCGGCTTGTACTTCTGGCCGTGCGGGGCGTAGATGCCGATCTGGCGGAACAGGCCTTCCATGCCGAAGGTGCGTGCTTCGTCGGCGACGATGGGCACCACGCGCGGGCCGACCTGCTTGTCGCGCAGGATGATGTTGAGCGCCTGCACGAACGCCATCGTGGTGCTGATCTCGCGCTCGCCGGTGCTCTTGAGTAGGCGGTCGAAACCTTCGAGCTTCGGTGCTTCCAGCGACTGCGTCGACTTCTGCCGGCGCTGCGGCAGGAAGCCGCCGAGCGACTTGCGGCGCTCCATCATGTATTCCACTTCCGGCGAGTTCTCGCCCGGGTGGAAGAACGGCACCTTGCCGTCGGCCAGCTGTGCGTCGGTCACCGGGATGTTGAAGCGGTCGCGGAACACGCGCACCGCGTCGTCATCGAGCTTCTTGGTCTGGTGGGTCGGGTTGAGCGACTCGCCGGCCGCGCCCATGCCGTAGCCCTTGACCGTCTTGGCCAGGATGACGGTGGGCATGCCCTTGGTGTTCACCGCTTCGTGGTACGCCGCGTACACCTTGTGCGGATCGTGGCCACCGCGGTTGAGGCGCCAGATGTCGTCGTCGCTGAGGTTGGCGACGAGCTGGGCGGTCTCGGGGTACTTGTTGAAGAAGTTGTCGCGCGTGTACTTGCCGCCGAACGCCTTGCAGTTCTGGTATTCGCCGTCGACGGTTTCCATCATCAGCTGACGTAGCTTGCCGGTGGTGTCGCGCGCCAGGAGCGGATCCCAGTAGCTGCCCCACACGGTCTTGATGACGTTCCAGCCGGCGCCGCGGAACTGGCCTTCCAGCTCCTGGATGATCTTGCCGTTGCCGCGCACCGGGCCGTCGAGGCGCTGCAGGTTGCAGTTGATGACGAAGACCAGGTTGTCGAGGCCTTCGCGGCCGGCCACCGAGATGGCGCCGAGCGATTCGGGTTCGTCCGTCTCGCCGTCGCCGAGGAACGCCCAGACCTTGCGGTCGGACTTCGGCATCAGGCCGCGGCCTTCCAGGTACTTCCAGTTGCGCGCCTGGTAGATGGCGGCCAGCGGGCCCAGGCCCATCGACACGGTCGGCACCTGCCAGTAGTCCGGCATCAGCCACGGATGCGGGTACGAGCTGATGCCGCGGCCGTCGACTTCCATGCGGAAGTGGTCGAGCTGCGATTCGCTGATGCGGCCTTCGAGGAACGAACGGGCGTAGATGCCCGGCGAGCTGTGGCCCTGGACGCCGATCACGTCGCCCGGGTGGTCGGCGCTGGGTGCGCGCCAGAAATGGTTGAAGCCAACGTCATACAGCGTGGCAGCGGAGGCGAAGCTGGCGATGTGGCCGCCCAGGTCGCCCGGCTTGCGGTTCGCGCGCACGACCATCGCCAGCGCGTTCCAGCGGATGATCGAACGGATGCGCCATTCCATCGCGTGGTCACCGGGGCTCTTGGCCTCCAGGTGCGCGGGGATGGTGTTGATGTATTCGGTGGTCGGCGAGAACGGCAGGTGCGCGCCGGCGCGACGGGTGACTTCGACCATGCCTTCGAGCAGCTGGTGGGCGCGCTCGGCGCCTTCGCGCTCGATGACGGCCTGGACAGACTCGATCCACTCGCGGGTCTCGGTCGGGTCCGGGTCGTTCTGGAGGATGTCGGTGATGGCAGCGTGGAGAGACGTCATGCGTATCGCGGCCCCTATTGGCCGCGCCTCGTGTGGGGCGGGGGTTTAGAGTCCGGATTCTAACAGGGCGACACCGGTGGCCAACCCTGCAGGCATGGGCCGGAGCGTTGCGACGAAAGGGGGATTGAAAGTCGCCCGGCCCTACGGGGCCGGATGGCAAATCCGGGGGCCGGCGGGCAGGACTACCTGCGCGGCGGCGCGATCGGCACGCCCAGGACCTCGCGCTGGAAATTCAGCATCTCTTCCCGGGTCACGCGCTCGTCGTGGTTGGCGTCCATGTGCTCGAACAGGGAGCGGGCGCCGGCCGCGTGCTCCATGGCGGTGACCACGCCGTCGCCGTCGAGGTCCATCGGCATCGGGTCGTTCGGCGGCGGCGGGGCGGCGACGGCCACCGGGGGTGCGGCGGGGGCCGGCACAGGCGCCGGCGTCGGCTGTGGGCTCGACTGCGCCCAGAGCCAGGCCGGGACGGCGACAATGGTCAGGATCAGCAAAATTCGGACCGCGGCTTTCATGATGCGATTCCCCTGGGACGGCAGCTCGGCACACGGTATCGGGGCACCTGTATGCGCCTTGTCACGCTGTGGCGTGCGGCCGGCGGCGGCACTGTCTCTCGCCCTGTCCCTGGCCCTGTCCCTGTCCCCCGCATGGGCGCAGCAGTCGCCCCAGTCCGCCACCACCCTCGACACCGTCGAGGTTCTCGGCGCGCGCCAGGCGCTCTCCGGCTTCCCCGGCTCGGTCACCGTCATCGATGGCGACACCCTGCGCGCCGGCCAGCGCCAGGTCTCGCTGTCGGAGGCGCTGGTGCGGGCGCCGGGCATCACCGTGCTCGATCGGCAGAACTACGCGCAGGACCTGCAGGTGCAGTCGCGCGGCTTCGGTGCGCGGTCCACCTTTGGCATCCGCGGGATCAAGCTGATCGTCGATGGCATCCCCTCGTCGGCGCTCGATGGCCAGGGCCAGGCGGCGAGCTTTCCGTTGAGCGCGCTCGATCGCATCCAGGTGTTGCGTGGGCCGCTGGCGCTGCAGTACGGCAACGCCGCCGGCGGCGCGATCGTCGGCGAGACTGCGCTCGATGGCGGGCGCGGTATCGACATCGATACCTGGGCCGGCTCCAACAGCAGCGGCCGGATGGCCACCGGCATCCAGGGTGCAAGCGACGATGATGCCTGGCGCTGGCACGCGCTTGGCAGCTACTTCACGACCGACGGCGATCGACCGCACAGCGCGGCCGAACGCGCGCAGTTCGATGCGGTGGCGCAGTGGGTGCCGGCGGAAGGCCAGCGCCTGCGCCTGGTCGCCGGCGGGCTGCATCAGCCGTACACCGACGATCCGCTCGGCCTCACCCGGGCGCAGTGGCAGCGCGATCCGCATGGGACCGACCCGGTCGCGGAACTGTTCGACACGCGCAAGCGCATCGACAACGCCCAGGCCGGCGCGCGTTGGCAGGACGCGTATGCCGACGGGCGCGAGTACTGGATCAGCGGTTATGGCGTGGCGCGCGACGTTGTGCAGTTCCTCGCGATCCCGATCGCGGCGCAGCGCGCGCCGACCAGCGCCGGCGGTGTGGTCGACCTGGGCCGGCAGTCGTCCGGCGTCGAAGCCGGGCACCGCTGGGAGGGTGCGCACGGTGCGCTGACCGTGGGCGCCGAGGCAGGTTGGCTGCATGAGCAGCGTCGCGGCTACGAGAACTTCATCGGCACGCAGCTTGGCGTGCGTGGCCGCATCCGTCGCGACGAGGACAACCGCATCCGCAGCAACGAGGCCTACGTGCTCGGCGACGTGCGGCCGGCCGAGCACTGGACGGTGCTGGGCGCGGTGCGGCATGCGCGCGTGCACTTCTCGTCCGACGACCATTACATCGCGCCGGGCAATGGCGACGACAGCGGCAGCCTCGATTACAGCCAGACTGCGACGTCGCTGGGCGTGGCGCGCGCGTTCGCCCACGGCGAGGTGTTCGCCAGCGTCGGCCGCGGCTTCGAGACGCCAACGGTGACCGAGTTGGCGTACCGACCCGATGGCGGCGCCGGCTTCAACTTCGGCCTGCAACCGGCGCACTTCGACAGCGGCGACGTCGGTGCGCGATGGCGCTTCGGCTCGGGTGACGCCAGCCTCTCCGCCTACCGCATCGATGGCGAGGACGAGATCGTTCCGGCCGACAACCGCGGCGGTCGCGCCAGCTTCGCCAACGCCGGACTGACCCGGCGCGAAGGCGTGGAAGCCGGCATCCAGGCGCGGCTGCATCCGCGCTGGTCGTATGCGCTGACCGCCAACTGGCTGCGGGCGCGCTTCACCAAGCCATATAGCTATCTGGTGACCAGTGGCGGCGTCGAGCAGCTGCAGGTGGTTGAGGCCGGCAATCGCATCCCGGGCATTCCGCGCGCCGACGGCTACGCCGAGCTGGCGTGGAACGATGCGAGCGGACGGATCGTGGCCGCGCTGGAGGCCCGCGCCAGTGACCGCGTTGCCACCGACGACCGCAACAGCGACCACGCCCCGGGCTATGCGCAGTTCGCGCTGCGGTTGCAGTGGCAGGCGGCGGCGTCGGGGTGGCGCGGGTTTGTCCGCGTGGACAATCTGCTCGACCGCGAGTTCGCCGGGTCGGTGATCGTCAACGAGGGCAATGCGCGGTACTTCGAGCCGGGGGCGGGGCGTGGGTTGACCGTTGGGTTTGGCTGGGGCGACGGCGGCTGACCGTCTTAGCGCCGGCATCACGGGCCGCGGCTATGCTGCGCCGAAGGGGCCTACCGGTGCAGACATGACCCAGCTCATCGCCGAGTTGCCTGCGTCCGGCCGCGCGGTGCCCTGGTACCGGAGCCTGCGTACGCGCCTGGTGCTGTGGATCTGCCTGGGCTGCGTGGCGGTGCTGCTGGCGGCCACGCTCATCGTGCAGGCGCGGTCGGCGCAGTTGCTCACCGCGCAGAGCGAACGCGAGATCCGCACCCTCGCCGAACAGACCGCGCTCGGCCTGCACGCAACGCTCGAGTCGGTCGAAGTTGGTGCGGCCACGCTGAGCGAAGGCGTGCGCGGTGTCGGCCGCGACCCGCACACGCTCGATGCCCTGCTTCGCGCCACTGTCGCCGGCGACGACGACATCGAAGGGGCGATGCTGATCCTGGAACCGGCCGCGCTCGACCGCGGCGATGCCGCCTACAGCTGGTACGTGCGTCGCGACGGCAAGGGCTTCTATACCCAGCCGATGCGTTCGCGCGGCTACGACTACCACGACCAGCCGTGGTGGAAGCGCACCGTCGGCGAAGGCAAGGGCTGGTGGTCGGAGCCTTACCGCAATGCCGCCACCGGCGGGCAGATGTTCGTCACCTACAACCGGCCGATCCGCCGCGATCCGGATGACCTGGCGTCGACGCCGGTCGGCATGGTCAGCCTCGACGTGCCGGTGAACCGCCTGCGCACGTTGATCGGCCAGCAGTCGATCGACTCGCCGGTGCTGCGGATCGTGCTGAGCCCCGAGCATCTGTACGTGGTGCATCCGTCGCCGGAGCTGGAATTGAAAGTGCGCCTGGATGATCGCGCGCGCCAGCTGGACGGCCACGTGCTGCAGCCGCTCCTGGATGCCGTGCGCGAACGCCGCAGCGCCGACGTCACCTACCTCGACCCGGTTACCCGCATCCGCCGCATCGGCCTGGTGGAACCGGTGCCCGGCAGTGCCTGGACGGTTGCGGTGTCGGTATCGGAGCAGTACGCACAGGAGCAACTGCATCGAACCACGCGTGCGGTGATCGCCGGCGGACTGCTCGCCGTGCTGGTGCTGGTGGCGGTGCTGTGGCTGATCGCACGACCGGTCACGCAGCCGCTGTTGGCGCTGGCCTCGTCTGCCGGCCACTTCGCCGCCGGCGAGTTCGACTGGCCGCTGCCACATACCACCCGTCGCGACGAAGTCGGCCTGCTTGCGCGCGCCTTCGATCGCGCACGCAGCTCGATCAAGTCGCAGCTGGCGGAGATCGAACGCCTGGCGCGCAGCCGGCAGAAGCTCGAGAGCGAGCTGTCGATCGCGCGCGACATCCAGCTGGCGATGTTGCCGGCCGCGCCGACGTTGCACGCCCACGGCCACCGCCTGCAGGCACATGCACTGCTGCAGCCCGCCAAGGCGGTCGGCGGCGACTTCTACACATTCTTCGTGCGCGACGAACGCGTGCTGTGGTTCGTGATCGGCGATGTTTCCGACAAGGGCGTGCCGGCGGCGTTGTTCATGGCGCGGGCGATGACGGTGCTGGAAGTCGCCACCGGCCTGGGTGGCACGCCGGACAAGGCCCTGCGCGTGGCCGCCGCGCGCCTGGTCGAGGGCAACGACACCTGCATGTTCGCCACCGTGCTGTGCGGCGCCGTCGATGTGGGCAACGGCGAGATGGTGCTGGCCAGTGCCGGCCACGAGGCGCCGGTGCTGCTGCACGCCGACGGGCGCCGCGAGTACCTCCAGGTCCAGACCGGCCCGCCGCTGGGGGTCGACATCGCCGACCACTACCCGCTCTGGCGCGGCACGCTGCAACCGGGCGATGCGCTGGTGGCCTACACCGACGGCATCAGCGAGGCGCTCGACGGCGGGCAGCATGCGTTCGGCAGCGAACGCCTGCTGGCGGCGCTGCCCACCGGCGCCGATGCGGGTGGTCTGTGCGAGGCCCTCGTCGCGGCGGCGCATGGCTTCGCTGCCGGGGCCGAGCAGTCCGACGACATCACCGTGCTGGCGCTAAGCTTCGGTACGCACCATTCACCGACAGGGGGGAATGCCTGATGCGACTGCGCCTGCAGATCCCGTGCGAACGCACCCAGCTGGGCCTGCTGCTCGATTCGATCGAGCAGGCCCTGCTGGAGCACGGCATCCACAAGGAACTGCGCGACGACATGCGCCTGATCGCCGAGGAGGTGGTCTGCAACGCGATCGAGCATGGCGAGGACGAGACGGTGCAACGACGCATCGCGGTGGACATCGCCCGCGACGACGACGGCCTGCACGTCGAGTTCCGCGACAACGGCCGGCCGTTCGATCCGCTCGACCAGGAACCGCCGGACCTGGAGGCCGACATCATCGATCGACCGATCGGCGGACTCGGCGTTCACCTGGTGCGCGAGCTGGCGCACAGCGTGCGCTACGTCCGCGAGGAACCGTACAACGTGTTGCATGTGGTGCTACGTACCCGCTAGTCCCCCGACGAGGCCGCTCATGGAACTGCAGATCCACATCGATCCTCCCAGCAATGGCTCACAGCGCGTCGCCCTGGGCGGTCGTCTCGACACCGACAGCTACGCCGAACTCGACCGCCAGCTAGAACCGCTGCTCGCGGCAACGCAGTCGCTGCTGCTCGACCTGAGCGAGCTGGTGTACATCAGCTCGGCCGGCATCCGTTCGATCTTCCGCGCGCGCAAGGCGCTGGCCGGGCATGCCGGCAAGGTGCTGGTGCTCAACCCGCAGCCGCAGATCCAGAAGGTGTTCGACGTGGTGAAGGCGGTGCCGCTCAACGAGATCTTCTCGTCGGCGGCGGAAGCCGATGCGTATCTGGATGCGATGCAGAGGAAGGTGTTGCGGGGGGATGAGGATGAGGACGAGTCAGTCTAGGCATCCGTCATGGGTCAACGTCATCCCCGCGAAGGCGGGGATCCATGGACGTTGCTTCGCACCTCAAGGCTGGCGTCCCTGGATTCCCGCCTTCGCGGGAATGACGGTTTCCTGGGGAGGAAGGGCGGCTCTTAACCGCCCTGCCCCAGCGACGCGCGAATCTGCGCATCCACCGCCGCAATCGCCGTCATGTTGACCACCCGCCGCGGCGTCGACGCCGGCGTCAGGATGTGCGCCGGCTTGTCCAGGCCCATCAGGATCGGGCCGATCGCCACGCCCTCGGTCATCACCCGCACCATGTTGTAGGTGATGTTGGCGGCGTCGAGGTTGGGCATCACGAACAGGTTGGCGCGGCCCTTCAGGCGCGTGTTCGGGAAGATGCGGTGGCGCAGCTCCTCGTCCCATGCGGTGTCGGCCTGCATCTCGCCGTCCATCTCCAGCTTCGGCACGCGGTCCTTGATCAGCTGGTAGACCTTGCGCATCTTCGCCGCCGAGGCGTTGTCGTGGCTGCCGAAGTTGGAGTGCGACAGCAGCGCCACCTTCGGCTCGATGCCGAACAGCTTCAGGCGGAAGCTCGCCTGCAAGGTCGCTTCGGCGATCTGCTCGGCGGTCGGGTCGCACTGCACGTGCGTGTCGAGGAAGAACCACACGCCCAGGTCGTTGATCACGCCGGTCATCGCCGCCGTGCCGGTCACGCCCGGATCGAAGTCGAAGATGCTGCGCATGTAGCCCAGCTTCTTGTGGAAACGTCCGACCAGGCCGCAGATCATCGCGTCGGCTTCGCCGCGTTCGACCATCAGCGCCGCGATCAGGGTCGGGCGTGAGCGCAGCAGGTTCTTCGCCGCCGCCGGGGTCACGCCGCGGCGCTCGGTCAGGGCGTGGTAGGTCTGCCAGTAGTCGTTGAAGCGCGGGTCGTCGTTGATGTTGGTCAGTTCGAAATCGACACCGGCGCGCATGCGCAGGCCCAGGCGCTGGATGCGCGTGTCGATCACGTCCGGGCGGCCGATCAGGATCGGGTACGCCAGGCCGTCGTCGATCACCGTCTGCACGGCGCGCAGCACGGTCTCTTCCTCGCCTTCGGCATAGACCACGCGCTTGCGGTCGCTGCGGGCGCGGTCGTAGACCGGCTTCATCACCAGGCCGGTGCGGTAGATGAAGGTGCCGAGCTTTTCCTCGTAGGCGCGCATGTCCTCGATCGGACGATTGGCGATGCCCGATTCCATCGCCGCCCTGGCAACGGCCGGGGCCAGCACCACCAGCAGGCGCGGGTCGAACGGGCGCGGGATCAGGTACTCGGCGCCGAAGGTCGGCACTTCGCCGCCGTAGGCGCTGCCCAGGTCCGACGATTCCATCCGCGCCAGCTTGGCGATCGCGCGCACGCAGGCGAGCTTCATCGCCTCATTGATGCCGGTCGCGCCGACATCGAGCGCGCCACGGAAGATGTAGGGGAAGCACAGCGCGTTGTTGACCTGGTTCGGGTAGTCCGAACGGCCGGTAGCGATGATGCAGTCCGGGCGGACCTTCTTGGCGTCCTCCGGCAGGATCTCCGGGTAGGGATTGGCCAGCGCCAGGATGATCGGCTTGGGCGCCATCGTGGCGACCATCTCCGGCTTGAGGATGCCGCCGGCGGACAGGCCCAGGAAGATGTCAGCGCCTTCGACGATTTCGGCCAGGGTGCGCTGCGCGGTGTCGCGCGCGTAGCGGGCCTTGTCCGGGTCGAGGTGGTCGCGGCCGGTGTAGATCACGCCCTCGCGGTCGAAGGCGGTGATGTTTTCCTTCTTGACGCCCAGTGCGACCAGCATGTCGAGGCAGGCGATGCCGGCGGCGCCGGCGCCGGTGGTGGCGATCCTGATGCTGCCGATGTCCTTGCCGACCACTTCCAGTGCATTGATCACCGCGGCGCCGACGATGATCGCGGTGCCGTGCTGGTCGTCGTGGAAGACCGGGATCTTCATCCGCTCGCGCAGCTTGCGCTCGACGATGAAGCACTCCGGGGCCTTGATGTCTTCGAGGTTGATGCCGCCGAAGGTCGGCTCCAGGCTGGCGATGATGTCGACCAGCTTGTCCGGATCGCGTTCGTCGATCTCGATGTCGAACACGTCGATACCGGCGAACTTCTGGAACAGCACGCCCTTGCCTTCCATCACCGGCTTGCCCGCCAGCGGGCCGATGTCGCCCAGGCCGAGCACGGCGGTGCCGTTGCTGATGACGGCGACCAGGTTGCCACGGGCCGTGAGCTCGCTGGCGGTGTTGGGGTCTTCGACGATTGCCTCGCAGGCGAACGCCACGCCCGGCGAGTACGCCAGGGCCAGGTCGCGCTGGGTCACCATCGGCTTGGTCGCACTGACCTTGATCTTGCCGGGCGGGCTCAGGCGGTGGTAGTCGAGCGCGGCTTGCTTGAGGTCGTTGGCGGGGCAGTTGTCGGACATCAGATGGGAACCACGGGCGGGCTGTCGATTCTATCCGCTTACGGCGGGGGCCGAGGACGGCACGGTATGGCGCGGTTGCCGGCCGTTACGCACAATGCGGGCCTACGGGGGGGCGCCATGACCACCATCAGCACCGGCAATGGGCCGCAATGGCGGCTGTGGCTTGCGGTCCTGGCAGCGGTGCTGCTGGTGCAGGCGCCGTTGATCCTCAACCCGGGCTACTTCAGCCATGACGAGCTGCAGTGGGCTGCATTCGCAGGCCACGACGCCCGCCTGCTCGACCGCGGCCACCTGTGGTCCGGCCTCGACACCTTCCAGTACCGGCCACTGACCTTCAGCCTGTGGCTGTTGCTGTCGCAGCACCTGTTCGACCAGCCCTATCTGTTCCATGGCCTGCTGGTGGCCTGGGGCGGCCTCAACTGCGTGATGCTGGCCGTGCTGCTGCGCCGGTTCGGGGTTGCGCCGATGGCGGCGTTTGCCGGCGCGCTGGTGTTCGCGCTGACACCGTTCGCGGTCCAGGCCCACGGTTGGGTCGGCACGATCGCCGACCTGATCTGGGTCGGCTGCGCGCTCGCCACCGGCCTGCTGGCGCAGCGACTGCGCGCACCGCTGGTCACCGCGGCCGGAGCGGCCCTGCTCACCGCGATTGGTCTGCTATCGAAGGAGTCGGTCATCGTCATCCCGGCGCTGGCCACGGTCGCCTGGCTGCTGCTGGGACGTCCGCGCAGCTGGCTGTATGCCGCCATCGGCGGACTGGTGCCGGTCGCGGTGTACCTGGCGCTGCGCCTGGGCGTGATCCTGTTCGCGCCGCGCGAAGCGGCCAACTACGGCTGGAGCCTGGACTTCATCCCCGTGCGATGGCTCGAGTATCAGCTGTTCCCGCCGATCGCGACCCGGTTGGGTATCACGGGGCTGCTGCCGAAGGCTGCCGGCGACGCCCGGCTTTGGCTGGCCGCCATCGTCTGGCTGGCGCTGGCCTGGACGTTCTGGCGCGCCGGCGCACGCTGGCTGCTGGCCTTCGTGCTGCTCGGCGCGGCGGCGCTGGGGCCGGTGCTGATCCTGGCCGAGTCGGCCAACCAGTACGGCTACGGATACGCGGCGGCGGTCGCCGGCCTTGGCGCCGCGGCCTGGTCAAGGGTCGGCCGCGGTGGCCACGTCGTGCTGGTGCTGGCGGCGCTGCTGAGCGCCTGGCACGGGGTCAACGTGATGCGCCGCATGCACCAGATCGGCGAATTGCAGTCAGTGTTCTCGCCGTCGCTGGCACGCGCGGTGGCGGCGTCCGGCAATGCCCCCGTGCGCATCCGTGCAACGGACCCGGGCCAGCACTGGATATACCTGCGCCTCAGTCACGAGATTCCGAGCTATGACGGCGTGCCGATCGGCGACCGCGTGGTGCTGGTGGCGCGCGGTGCGCCGGCCGATTTCGTGATCGGCAGGGACGGCGCGCTGGCGCCAGTCCGCTGAGCCGGGTCGCGGACCCCGGCCGCAACACTCAGCCGCCAGGCTCGGCGCGGTAGCCCACGCCGCGCACGGTGACGATGCGCAGCGGCGCCGCCGCCAGCTTGCGACGCAGGCGTCCAACATAGAGCTCGATCGCATTCGGCCCGGCCTCGTCGTCGAAGCCGAACAGCCCGTTGCCGATCTCGCCCTTGCTGACCACGCGGCCAACCCGGCCAAGCAGGATCTCCAGCAGCCGGTACTCGCGGTTGGGCAGCTTGATGTCCTGGCCGTCGATCGTGACCCGCCGCGCGGCATTGTCGATGTCCAGCCCGCCGATGCGCAGCACTTCCGATGCTCGGCCACGGCTGCGCCGCAACAGCGCGCGACAACGTGCGTCGAACTCGCGCAGGTCGAACGGCTTGCAGAGGAAATCGTCGGCGCCCAGGTCCAGGGCGTTGACGCGCGCCTCGATGGCCGCGCTGGCGGTGAGCACCAGCACAGGCGTGCCGTCGCCGCGTTCGCGCAATCGGCCCAGCAACTCCAGGCCGCTCAGGCGCGGCAGCCCGACATCGAGCACGACCAGGTCGAAGCGCTGGTAGCGCAGCACGCGCGCGGCCGATAGGCCGTCGCTCTGCCAGTCCAGTGCATGGCCTTCGCGACGCAATCTGCCGACGATCATGTTGGCGAGGTCGGCGTTGTCATCGACCAGGAGAATTCGCATCGGTGTGGCTTCCCTGCACGCGCCCCTGCATGTCCGTGCGTCACCGGTGCGGCGATCGCGATGACAGGTCAACGACAGGTTCGCATGCCTAGCCTGAGCGACGCCAACGATTCCGGAGTGCGGAATTGCAGCCGACCAGGAGAAACACGCCCCATGCGCAAGGATCGCCGTCGCCCGTTCCGGGGCAGTCTCTCCACGCTGCTGTTGCTGGCTTTGGCCGCACCCGTTGCCAATGCAGATGAGGGCAACATCACCGGCGAGCTCGGCGGTCGACTTCACTGGGATTTCGCCGCATTCGACAATGACCAGCGCGGCACGCCCAACGCCGACGGCACCGAGGTGCGACGGCTGACGCTGGACGTGGCCGGCAAGCTGTTCGGCCTGGACTACAAGGTCGAGGGCAATTTCGCCGACCTGCAGGACGACTTCAGTTTCGAGGCCGTCGAAGCGTGGGACGTGTACCTCAGCCGGAAGTTCAGCGCCGGCAAGCTGACCGTGGGCCAGTTCAAGCAGTACTTCACCCTCGACGACCGCATCAGCTCCAACTACGGCGTGTTCCTGGAGCGCTCGCTGTTCGCGCAGGCGCTGGCGCCTTCGTTCCGGCTCGGCGCCGGCTGGCTCACCGCGAGTGACAACCACACCATCGCCGGCAACGTCTACAGCCTCGAAAGCATCGACGCATGGCAGACCAAGGGCCACGCAATCGGCAGCCGCGGCACCTGGGCGCCCATGCACGACGAAGGGCGCGTGGTTCATCTCGGTCTGTCGGCCGCTCGCGAGTATTACGACCACCCCGGCCGCGACGGCGCATCGGCATTGCGTGTCCGGCCGCGGCCGGCCGGGCACCTCTCCGACGAGAGCCGGCTGACGCTGGTCAACTTCAACCGCGGCCTCGATACCGACGTCGACAAGACCTCGCTCGAGTTCGCTGCGGTGCGCGGCCCGGTGCACTTCCAGTCGGAGATCGGCGATGCCCGCTTCGACGATGGCGTGCAGGGTGCCCGCGTCGATTCGGCGTACGGCGCGGTGGGCTGGTTCATCACCGGCGAGTCGCTGCCCTACGACAACGGCGGCGGCCGCTTCGGCCGGGTCAAGCCGCGGCACGGCAGCGGCGCCTGGCAGCTGGCGCTGCGCTACGACACGATCCGCGGCCGCCAGAACCTGCATGGCGTGCGCGACTTCAGCGACCTGTCGATCGATGCGACCACGGCCGCGGTGAACTGGCACCTGCGCTCGAACCTGCGCTTCCTGCTCGACTGGACCAGCAGCCGCAACTACGACCATCTGCGCGCACGAACGCTGGACCGCACACGCGCCGTCACCGGCCGCTTCCAGTACGACTTCTGACGCTTCCACTTCCCTCCCCTGCCGATACGCGCCGCTGGCCGTCATCGCAGTCAAACAACGAGGTTCCTGCATGTCCCTGTTGCGTTCGTTTCTCCCGGCCGTCGCCGCGCTGTCGCTGCTGTTCGCCGGCCGTGCCGCGGCCGAGCCGTCGCGTCCGGAATGCATCGCACCGGCCTCGCCCGGCGGCGGCTTCGACCTGACCTGCAAGCTGGCGCAGAGCGGGCTGGTCGAAGCCAAGGCGTTGTCGCGGCCGATGCGCGTGACCTACATGCCCGGCGGCGTCGGCGCGGTTGCCTACAACACCGTCGTCGCGCAGCGGCCGGCCGACGGCAATGTGATCACCGCGTTCTCCAGCGGTTCGCTGCTCAACATCGCCCAGGGCAAGTTCGGCCGCTACGACGAGAACGCCGTGCGCTGGCTGGCGGCAGTCGGCACCAGCTACGGCGCCATCGCCGTGCGCAGCGACTCGCCGTACAAGACCCTGGGCGACCTGATGGCGGCACTGAAGAAGGAACCCGGCAAGGTAGTGATCGGTTCCGGCGGCACCGTCGGCAGCCAGGACTGGATGCAGACGGCGATGCTGGCCAAGGCCGCCGGCATCAGCCCGAAACAGCTGCGCTACGTGGCGCTGGAAGGTGGCGGCGAGATCACCACCGCGCTGCTGGGCGGCCACATCCAGGTCGGCAGCACCGACATCTCCGACTCCATGCCGCAGGTGAAGGCCGGCAAGATGCGCATCCTGGCGGTGCTGTCGGACAAGCGCCTGACGCGTCCCGGGATGGCCTCGATCCCGACGGCGAAGGAACAGGGCTATGACGTCGTCTGGCAGGTGGCGCGCGGCTTCTACGTCGGCCCGAAGGTCAGCGACCAGGAATACGCGTACTGGAAGGCGGCGTTCGACAAGCTGCTGGCCTCGAAGGACTTCGCACGACTGCGCGAGCAGCGTGAGCTGTTCCCGCTGGCGCTGACCGGGCCGCAGCTGGACGCCTACGTGAAGAAGGAAGTCGCGCGCTACCGCCAGCTCGCGCACGAGTTCGGCCTGGCCAAGCGCTGACGCCGCACCGGGATTACTTCGCCATGATCATTCGTCACGCCGCGCTGTTGCAGCGGTTGTTCGCCGCTGCCTGGCTGCTGGCCTGCATCGCCCTCGCCCTGATCGGCTGGGGCTACCACGCCGAGTTCTCGTATGAGCCGGTCGGACCACGCGCCTATCCGTTGCTGTGCCTGGGCCTGATGGTGGTGGGCCTGGCCTGGCTGATCGCCAGGCCGCCACGGCTGGCGCACGGCGCCGACGAGGCGCCGATGGACGGCGCGTTGTTGTGCAAGGCCGGTGCGTGCATCGCCCTGCTGCTGGGCTACGCCGCCGTGTTCGAACCCTTGGGGTTCGTTGTCTCCAGCGCATTCGCCGGTAGCGCCATCGCCCTGCTCTACGGCGGCCGTCCGCGCGCCAGCGTGTTCACCTGTTCGTTGCTCAGCATTGGCCTTTACCTGCTGTTCGACCGCCTGCTTGAAGTGCCGCTGCCCCTCGGCGTGCTCGAGCGCTTTCCTTTCTGACGAGCCCCCCATGGAAACACTCACCTACCTCGGCCAGGGGTTCGGCGTCGCGCTGAGCCCGTACAACCTGGTCACCGCCCTGCTCGGCACGCTGATCGGCACCGTGGTCGGGCTGCTGCCCGGTATCGGCCCGATCAACGGTGTCGCCCTGCTGATCCCCGTTGCCTACGCGCTGGGCATGCCGCCGGAGTCAGCACTGATCCTGCTCGCCGCGGTCTATCTGGGCTGCGAGTACGGTGGGCGCATTTCCTCGATCCTGCTCAACATCCCCGGCGAAGCCTCTACGGTGATGACCACGCTCGATGGCTATCCGATGGCGCGCAAGGGCATGGCCGGCGTGGCGTTGTCGCTGTCGGCGTGGAGCTCGTTCATCGGCGCCTTCATCGCCACCTGCGGCATGGTGTTGTTCGCGCCATTGCTGGCACGGTGGGCGATCGCGTTCGGGCCGGCCGAGTATTTCGTGCTGATGGTGCTGGCGATCGTCGCCCTCAGCGGCCTGGCCAACGAGCGACCGCTGAAGACCTTGCTGGCGGCGCTGCTGGGCCTGTTCCTGTCCAGCGTCGGCATCGACGCCAACAGCGGCGTCTACCGATTCACGTTCGACAGCCTGCACGTCGCCGACGGCATCCAGTTCGTGGTGCTGGTGCTGGGGCTGTTCTCGGTCAGCGAGATCCTGCTGATGCTGGAGAAGACGCACGGCGGCCACCGCATGGTCGAAGCCACCGGGCGCATGCTGTTCAGCGCGCGCGAGGCGGCGGCGGTGTTCGGGGTCAACCTGCGCTGTGGCGTGCTCGGTTTCTTCATGGGCGTCTTGCCCGGCGCCGGCGCGACCCTGGCCAGCGCGGTGGCGTACATGTCCGAGAAGCGCCTGGCCGGCGACAGCGGCACGTTCGGCCAGGGCGACCTGCGTGGACTGGCCGCGCCGGAAACGGCAATCGGCGGCGCCGCCTGTGGCGCAATGGTGCCGATGCTGACGCTCGGCGTGCCCGGCTCGGGCACCACCGCGGTGATGATCGGCGCGCTGAGCCTCTACAACATCACGCCGGGCCCGCTGCTGTTCCAGGAACAGCCGCAGGTGGTGTGGGGCCTGATCGCCTCGCTGTTCGTCGCCAACGTGATGCTGCTCATCCTCAACGTGCCGATGGTGCGCGTGTTCACCCGGATCCTGGCGGTGCCGAACTGGGCGCTGGTGCCGGCCATCGCGATCATCACCGCGATCGGCGTGTATGCAGTGCACGCGACCACGTTCGACCTGGTGCTGATGGTCGCCATCGGCGTGCTGGGTTACGTCCTGCGCAAGCTCGACTTCCCGCTGTCGCCGCTGCTGCTGGGGTTCATCCTGGGCGGGCTGATGGAGCAGAACCTGCGGCGGGCGCTGTCGATCTCCGACGGCGAACTGGCGATCCTGTGGTCGAGCCCGATCACAATGGCGACGTGGGGCCTGGTCGCGGCGATGCTGGCGTTGCCGCTTTGGCGGGCCTGGCGGAAGCGCTGAGGCCGTCAGAGATCCGGCGCGCGCCCATCCACGACGATCTTGTCGAGCCGGATGCGATTGGCGAACAGCGAGAACGCCAGCATCCCGGCCAGGCCGTTGGCGCGCGCCACCCACTGCGGCAACCACCGCGCCGGCTTGATCACGCCACTGGCAAACAGCGGTTCGAACCGTTGCACGTCGGCCAGCGTCATCTTTCCGGCGAACAGCCAGCGGCACAGCTGCAGCTTGCCGTCGCGCAACGCCCAGCGGAAGAAGGTGTGCACCCCGACCAGTCCGCGCAGGTACACGGTGTCCTTGGTGAAGGCGTGGCCGCCGCTGGTCGGCACGCCGCGGAACACGCGCTGGGCCGAGGCGAAGCTGTCCTCCGGCGACTGCCCGGCACCGAGGAAGTAGCGGAACACTTCGATGAAGTCGGCGCCGGCCAGCGCCATCGCCACCGCTTCGATGCGCAGGCTGATGCGCTTCATCCGGCCGATGTCGATGCTGCCGGTGATCTGCTCGGCAAACGTCGCCAGGCCTTCCTGGGTCGCGGTGACGCGTGGCGACGACAGCGCCAGGCTTGGCAGCACCGGTTGCTCGCGGCCGTTGAGCGCGGTCAGCGAATGCACGAACGCTTCGTGCTGCAGCAGCTGGTGGCGGTCGTAGTCGCTGAAGGCGGCGCCGTGGCGCAGGCGGATGCGGGTGGCGCCGGCGGCGGCCTTGGCGATCAGGTCCGGGTCGAGTTCGACGGTGATGATGCGGCCGTCGAAGTAGTCGTCGAGTTCGCGCTGCAGCTGCAATTGCAGCGCGGTGGCGGAGATGGTGACGTGCTCGGCCGGCGACATCAGTTCGCGGTCGAGCTCGTCGGCGATCGAGATGAAATGCTGCGCGGCTTCACGCGTGGTCGGGCCGTCGCCGGGCAGGGCTTCGTCGGGGCGGCCGAACAACCGGATCGAATGCTCGCAGACCGCCGGCGTGCCCAACGACTCGCACAGTTCCGCCGCCTGCGACCAGCTGCGCGCCGATTCCATCAGGTACTGGCCGAGCGGATGGTCCGGATCGGCGGCGCTGGCGATCGCTTCCATCTCGGCGCGGGTCGCGCTGAAGTCGAGGCTCGGATACTGGATCTGCGGCAGCTTCACCACGCCGCGCGCGTAATCGGCCAGGAATGCCGCCTCGTGGCCGGCCGGCCAGCTGACCAGGGCCAGCAGCCTGACATCCTTCGCCGCCGCGACCATGCGCGCATCGAGCGCGGCGTGATGGGCAATGTCGGGCGCGAGGTCAGTCATGCAATGACGCTTCCCCCTCCCTTTCGCGCGGCGAACGGGAGGGCCGTGGAGTGGTGCCTGTAGTTTTCAGTGCTTCCCATACTTGTCGTCGAGCCGCTTGTTGAGCGACTTGACCGCCACTTTCTCGTCGGCCTTCTGCGCACGCCGGGTGGCCAACCGGTTGGCGGCGCCGGCGACTTCGTCGCTGAGCTTGAGGTAGTTGGCGAAGCGTTGCGGGTCGAGCTTGCCGGCCTCGATCGCGGCGCGCACCGCGCAACCGGGTTCGCGCGCGTGCTTGCAGTCGCGGAAGCGGCATTGCTCGGCCAGCGCCTCGACATCGCTGAAGTTCTCGGCGACGTCCTCCTCGCCGGTCGGTTTGAGTTCGCGCATGCCGGGGGTATCGATCAGGCAGGCGCCGGCCGGCAGCGGGATCAGCGCGCGATGGGTGGTGGTGTGGCGGCCGCGCGAATCGCTCTCGCGCACTTCGCCGGTCTTCATCCGTTCGATGCCGAGCAGGGTGTTGGTCAGGGTCGACTTGCCGGCGCCGGAGCTGCCCACCAGCACCGCGGTTCTGCCAGGCTGCAACCACGGATTCAGCGCGGCCACGCTTTCGGCGTCGCGGGCATTGACCGCGCGAACCGCCACGCCCTGCGCGGCCAGCTCGACCAGCGCCGCCATGGCCCCGGGCAACACCTCGGCGTCGGCAGCCTCGGCCTGGTCGGCCTTGGTCAGCACGACCACGGGTTCGACACCGCCGCCGCGCACGAGCAGCAGATAGCGCTCGATGCGGCGCGGGTTGAAGTCGGCATCCAGGCCGCAGACGACGAACACGGTGTCGACATTGGCCGCGATCAGCTGCTGCTGGTAATGCTCGCCGGCGGCGCCGCGCTTGATGGCGCTGCGACGCGGCAGCAGCGCGACCGCCTTGCGGCCTTCGACCAGCAGCCAGTCGCCGACGCCGGGGCGCTGGTCGATGGTGACCGTGCCCTTGCGGTAGCCGGGCGGGCGCTGCCATTCGGGCAGGGATTCGACCGGGAAGGCGTGGTCCGGGCCATCGGAGACGATGTAGCCGCTGCGGTGCTGCTCGCTCACCCGGGCCGGTCGTGCATTGGGGTGCTCGGCCATGAGGTCGAGCCAGACCTGGTCGGGCGGCGGGTCCAGCGGCGAGACCCCGACCGGAAACGGCGTACTGGCCTTGAGCGGCCAACCGATGGCCTGCAGGGCGTCGAATCCGGGGATCAAGACAGGTCGATGGCTGAGGGCATGCCCGGATTCTAACTGCCAACCAGCGTCCGGCGCGGTGGGCCGTGTCGAACCCGGCCCGTCCCGGCCTTCGGCAAACCTCTGTCGGGCTACCGCTCACACGTGCGCAATTGCGCGCGAATGCCCCCTTTGCGCGCCCTTTACGCTGCCGTTCGCGCCAGTTTCGGCTAGTCTGGCTCTCCGACCCTCAATTTATCCGCAGCAATGTCCCAGTCCCCCGTGAAGACCCGCGAACGCCTGTCCGAAGTCCGCTACGAGATCCGCGGTGAACTGGCCCGGCGAGCGCGTGAGCTGGAGGGCCAGGGACGCAAGCTGATCAAGTTGAACATCGGCAACCCGGGCGCGTTCGGCTTCCGCGCGCCCGAGCATCTGCAGCGCGCGATCGCCGACCACATCAGCGACACCGACCCCTACACCCACCAGCAGGGCCTGCCGGCCGCGCGCGAAGCCATCGCCAGCTTCCACAAGCTGCGCGGCACGCCGAACGCGAGCCCGGAGCGGGTGTTCGTCGGCAATGGCGTCAGCGAGCTGATCGACCTGTCGCTGCGGGCGCTGCTGAACCCGGGCGACGAAGTGCTGCTGCCTTCGCCCGACTACCCGCTGTGGTCGGCGGCGACCATCCTCAATGACGGCCGCCCGGTCTATTACCGCTGCCTGCCGGAGAACGGCTTCCTGCCGGACCCGGACGAGATCGCCTCGCTGGTCTCCAGCCGCACGCGCGCGATCGTGCTGATCAACCCCAACAACCCGACCGGCGCCGCGTATCCGCGCGAGCTGATCGAGAAGATCGTCGCCATTGCCGCGCGCCACAAGCTGCTGCTGATGTGCGACGAGATCTACGACTCCATCCTCTACGACGGCAACCAGTTCACCCCGATCGCACCGATCGCCGGCGACCTGCCGTGCCTGTCGTTCGGCGGCCTGAGCAAGGTCCACCGCGCCTGCGGCTGGCGCGTGGGCTGGGCGGTCCTGTCCGGCGATCCGGTGGCCAGCGGCAACCTTCACCACGCCATGGACCTGCTCGGTGCGCTGCGCCTGTGCGCGAACGTGCCGGGCCAGTTCGCGATCGAGGCGGCGCTGCATGGCGAAGACACCATCGCGCCGCTGTGCGCGCCGGGTGGGCGCCTGTTCGAGGCGCGCCGTGCGGTGATCGAAAGCGTCGCCGCCAGCCGCCACCTGCAGCTGGTCGAACCGGCGGGCGCGCTGTACGCGTTCCCGGCCGTGACCGGCGCGGCGGCACAGGGCTTCGACGACCACCGTTTCGCGCTCGAGCTGCTCGAGACCGAGGACGTGCTGGTGGTGCCGGGTTCGAGCTTCAACGTGCCGTACCGCAACCATTTCCGCGTGACCCTGCTGCCGCAGCCGGAAGAGCTGCGCGAAGTGTTCCGCCGCGTCGAGTCCCTGCTCGATCGCTACGCCGACAGCCAGGCCGGCCAGGCCCAGGCGGCCGTGGCCTGAAGCCAGTGACCAGCGTCCCCGCCACCGCTGTGTCCTATCTCGCGCTGGGTGACAGCTACACCATCGGCGAGGGCGTGGCCGAGGACGGACGCTGGCCGCGCCAGCTCGCGCACGCATTGCGCGAGGGCGGCATCGCCCTGGCCGACCCGCGCATCATCGCCACCACCGGCTGGACCACCGACGAGCTGACCTGGGGCATCGACGGCGCCGAGCCCCTGGGCGAATGGGATTTCGTCAGCCTGCTGATCGGCGTCAACAACCAGTACCGCGGCCGCAGCGCGGTCGAGTACCGCAGCGAGTTCGAGACGTTGCTCCGGCGTTCCATTGCCTTCGCCCGCGGCCGCGCCGATCGCGTGCTGGTGCTGTCGATCCCGGACTGGGGTGCGACCCCGTTCGTGAAGACCACAAGGGCCACGCCGGCCACCATCTCGGCCGAACTGGACGCCTACAACGCCGCCGCCCAGGTGGTGTGCGAAGCGCACGGCGTGGCTTTCGTCGACATCACGCCGGTGTCGCGCGAACGCGGTGGCGAAACGATCATGCTCGCCGACGACGGCCTGCATCCGTCGGCGGCGATGTACACGCAATGGACCACGCTGGCGTTGCCGGTGGCACGCGAGCTGCTGTCGCGATGAGCGCGGGCGATTCCGGCGTCGCGGCGGCGGCAACCGCACCCTTGCCGGGCAAGCAGGCGCGCGCGCTGGCCTCGGCTTTCCTGCCGCGCGAACACTGGTACGGCCGACGCGACTACTACTACGCGTGGAGCAAGTTCCGCACCGACCCGCTGTATCCGGGCGTGTGCGAGGCCTTGCGCGGCAGCCAGGCGCCGCTGCTCGACCTGGGCTGCGGCCTGGGCCTGCTGGCGCATGCACTGCGCGCCGATGGCCAGCCGATGCCCTATCGCGGCTACGACAACGACGTCGGCAAGATCCTGCGCGCCCGCAAGGCGGCCGCGCGCTGCGACCTGGGCGATGTCCAGTTCGAGACCGCCGACCTCGCGCTGGGTGCGCCCGCGCACCGCGGCAGCGTCACCATCCTCGATGTCCTGCAGTTCATCCCGCAGACGGCGCAGATGCGCGCGATCGACGATGCGATCGCGATGCTCACGCCGGGCGCCCGGCTGGTGATCCGCACTGGCCTGGCCGACGGCAGCAACCGCGCCCACGTCACCCGCTTCGTCGACATCTTCGCCAAGGTCGTCGGCTGGATGAATGCCGCGCCGCTGATCTACCCCGATGCCGATGCCGTGCGTGCGCGCCTGCGTGACGCCGGCTTGCAGGCCACCTTCACCTCGCTGCGCGGCCGCACGCCGTTCAACAACTGGCTGATCGTGGCGCGCTGATCGTGGCGCGCTGATCCTCGCGAGTTGATCGGGCTACCGCGCCGGCTCCAGCTGCTCGGGCAGCACGGTGCGGTATCCGCGCTGATCGAGCCGGTCGAGCACCGCCGCCAATGTCTCGACATTGCGGCCATGGCGCGCACCTTCGTGCAGCAGCACGATTGCGCCGGGTGTGAGGTCGCGTTCGATCCGCGCGACCACGCCGGCCGGCTCCTTAAGCACGGCGTCGTAGCCACGCGCTGACCACGCCACCCGCGCCAGCCCATGGCGCCTGAGCGCGGCGGCGACAAATGGATTGGCCATGCCGACCACGGCACGGAACCAGCGCGGCGGTTCGCCCGCCAGGCTGGTCAGCGCGGCCTGGGCGTCGTCGATCTGCGCCCGCATCGCCATGGGCGGCAGCGCCCAGAAGCGCGCCTGCGGATGGGTATGGCTGTGCTGGCCGATGCCGTGGCCGCGGCGCGCGATCTCGCCGACCAGCTCCGGGCGCGCCTGCGCACGATCGCCCACCAGGAAGAAGGTCGCCCGGGCATTGCGGGCATCGAGCAGGTCGAGCATCGCCCGGGTGTCGTCGGAGGGGCCGTCGTCGATGGTCAGCCAGACCACCGGCTCGGCCGTCGGCAACCGCGTCAGCACCGGGCTGAGCAGGCGCGACTGCGGCCGCAACGTCGCCCAGACCAGGGTCAAGTGGGTCACCAGCAACGCCGCCAGGCCGACCTGCCAGCCCCAGCGCCACCACAACAGCAGCACCGCCAGCTGCGAAGCGGCGAACAGCCAGGCCCAGGCGTGGGGATGGCGGGGCGGGCGATGGAAGGATGGCGGCATGCCTGCATGGTAAGCGCCGAGGGAGAGCAGGCGCTTGCCTACGCGCCACTTCGCCCCCACATGCACCACATCCCCATCCAGCCAGACCCTGCCATGTCCCTCGACCCCGCCCTGCGCGCGCGCATCGAAACCCTCCTGCAGTCCAACCGCGTCGTCCTGTTCATGAAGGGCGCGCCGGAGGCGCCGCAGTGCGGTTTCTCGGCCAAGGCGGTCGGCGTGCTCAATGCCCTGCTGCCACAGGGCTATGCCCACGTCGACGTGCTGTCGGACGCGGAGATCCGCGAGGGCATCAAGCAGTACGGCAACTGGCCGACGATCCCGCAGCTGTACATCGACGGCGAACTGGTCGGCGGCAGCGACATCGTCGAGCAGCTGGCCGGCAGCGGCGAGCTGCACGGCGTGCTAGGCCTGCCAGTGCCGGACCGCAGCCCGCCGCAACTGACCATCACGCCGGCCGCGGTCGAGATGCTGCGCGGCGCCATCGCCAATGCCGGCGACGGCTACGCGGTGCAGCTCGACATCGATGCACGCCACAACGCCCGCCTGCAGCTGGCGCCGGTGGACGCCAATGCGGTCGCGGTCGAAGTTGACGGCGTGCGCGTGCAGACCGACTGGCTGCAGGCGCGTCGCGCCGACGGCATCACCATCGACTGGGTCGACGACGCGCGTGGCCGCGGCCTGGTGGTGCACAACCCGCATGCGCCGCCGGCGGTGCAGTCGATCGGCCCGGTCGATGTCGCCGCGCGCGTTGCCGCCGGCAGCCTGCGCCTGGTCGATGTGCGTCCGGCGCCGGAACGCCAGCTGGCCAGCGTGGCGGTCGCGTTCGACACGTTCGACAACGGCCTCGATGCGCTCGAAGGCCTGCCCAAGGACACCGCGCTGGCCTTCCTGTGCCATCACGGCGGTCGCAGCCAGCAGGCGGCCGAACACTTCCGCGGCCTGGGCTTCCGCGAGGTCTACAACATCGTCGGCGGCATTGACGCCTGGGCCGACATCGACGCGAGCGTCGCCAAGTACTGATCGCCAGACGCGTTTCCAGGAGCCAGGATGCTGGCTCCTGTGCGTCGCCTCAGCCGAAGCCGCCGCCGGCGTCGAGGTAGGCCTGTTCTTCCGGCGTAATGGTCCGCCCCAGTTCGCGGTTGCGATGCGGGAACCGGCCGAAGCGCGCGATCACATCGCGATGGCGGCGCGCGTAGTCGAGGTAGTTCTGGCCGGCCTCGCCGCCAATCGAACCGGCCAACGCGACCGACCGCTCCTGGTCGGCGAGCGCCTCGGAGTGCTCGAACGGCATGTAGAAGAAGACACGCAGCGCCGGATCGACCTGCTGGTCGAAGCCGTGCTCGATTGCGCGTGCGGCGTAGTGCCGCGCCAGCGGATCGGTTGCATAGGCATGGCCGCTGCCGCGGAACACGTTGCGCGGAATCTGGTCGAGCAGGATGGCCAGCGCCAGCGCGCCATCGGCGGCGTCCATCCAGTCTTCGAGTTCACGGCGGGCTGCGCGATGGTGCGCCGGCAACCAGTCCTCGCGGCAACGTGCGTCGAAGGCCTCGTCGCGGTTGAACCAGCGCTCGTAGCCGGACTCCTGCCAGAAATTGAGGATGTCGTGGGGCGTGATGTGCATGGGGGACTCGATCCGGAGGGATGGGTATCAACCTTGATCGTCATCCCGGCGAACGCCGGGATCACCGTTCGCCCTGAGCGTAGGCGCAACGCGCCGGAGTCGAAGGGTCTGGGCGCATCGGACCCTTCGACTTCGCTGCGCTACGCTCAGGGCGAACGGTGTGGCGTGTTTCGGTGTGACGGTGTGGCGCTGTTGCATTGTCGCGGGCTCACACCGACTCGTCTGCCAGCTGCGTCTCCAGCTCGTTGATCCACAGGTCGGTGACGCTCTCGAGCGTCACCGCATGGATCAGCGGCCGGATCGAACCGCGCGAGTACGACTGCGAGACGAACCGCGCATAGCGTTCGCGGAAAGCCAGCCAGCTGCGGTGGGCTTCGTCGAAGACCGCCAGCGATTCGCCGTCGAGCTGGCGGCGCAGGTGCGCTACGACCGTGGCCAGCCGCGCTTCGGCGCGGCGGAATTCCGCGGCGGCCTGTTCGTTCATGTCGGCCTGGGTCACGGCGACGTCGTCACTCTGACGGGCCACTTCCTCGGCCTTGGTGAAATAGTTGTCGGCGATGCGCGCGGCCGTTTCGGCTTTGCCGATCAGGCGTTGTTCGAACTGGCGCAGGTCGTCGAGGTTGGTGTTGGTACTGTCGAGGCCCTGCTTGAGTTCGAGCAGCTTCTGGTTGCGTTCGATGGCTTCGACCGCGCCGCGTCGCTCCACCCGGCGCTGGACGAAATAGAACACCCAGGTCAGCGCCGCGCCGACCAGCAGATACATGAACTTCTCCATATCCCTCCCCTCTCCTGCCTCTCCCCGTCACGGTGGATAGTGTGCCCGGGAGGCGTCGCAGGGTCTGCGATGGCGTGCGGCAAGACTGACGTGCCGGTTCCCCACCACGCGCCCTTCACCGCGCCTCCACAAGACTGAACGAGAGGAGCGGCCGCTCAGGCGTCCGTCACCCTGCCCCCGCCATTTTTCACCCCCGACACCCATCTCCAGAGGGATCCACCATGAAGCAGTCTGTTGTCGCAGCCCTGTTGCTTGCAGGCCTGCTCTCTCCGCACGCAGGGTTCGCGCAGAGCATCCAGTGCACGCTGATCTGCAATCCGCCGCGGATGTTCTGCTACCCCGCCGGTACGATTCCGCCGTTCAACCGGATCTGCCCGCAGAACCTCAACGGCTCGGCGCCGGCGCCGGCAACCGAACCGCTGCTGGCGCCGCCATCGCAGTCAACAGCAGCGCCGAGCGCGTGCACGGCGCAGCCGGTGTTCAACGAGGAAACGCAGACCTACGAATGGGAAATGGACTGCGATTGATGGCGCTGCGGTTCGCTGTTGCGGAAGGGGCCGGCTTTTTGCCGGCCTTTTTTTTTGCGGGACTGGTGCGTGGTCGGTGGGGGAGGAGGTGGGGTGCACTTCGTGAACCTCCGCTTCGCTGCGTTAATCGTTCACGAACTACACCCCACCCCCTCCTTCACGAAGCTGCGGCAGTTTTATTGACCTCGCGTGTTGGCGCTCTCGCCCTGTCTGCGTGGCGTGGCTGCAAGGATGGGACTCGGGCTGCGAGGACACGGCCACCGAAGACCGGGCAATGAATTACTGGAGCGTCGTTCGACGGGCCGGGGATTGATCCCCCCAGGCGTTACTCGTCGAAGCGCAGATGGCGAACAGACTTGCCGTTGCGGCGGATCAGGCGAAGCGCCTCGATGCCGACGTTGATGTGGTTGTCGACATAGTCCGAACTGACGCGCGCATCGGACGCCTCGGTCTTTACGCCTTCCGGGATCATCGGCTGGTCCGAGACCAGCAACAGCGCGCCGCAGGGAATGCGGTTGGCGAAACCGGCGGCGAAGATCGTGGCCGTCTCCATGTCGATGGCCATGCAGCGCATCGCGCGCAGACGCTCCTTGAACGCATCGTCGTGTTCCCAGACCCGGCGATTGGTCGTGTAGACCGTGCCGGTCCAGTAATCGTGGCCCAGGTCGCGGATCATCGTCGAAACCGCACGCTGCAGCGCGAAGGCCGGCAGCGCCGGCACCTGCGCCGGCAGATAGTCGTCACTGGTGCCCTCACCGCGGATCGCCGCGATCGGCAGCACCAGGTCGCCGAGCTGGTTCTTCTTCTTCAGACCACCGCACTTGCCCAGGAACAACACCGCCTTGGGCATGATCGCGCTGAGCAGATCCATCATCGTCGCCGCGTTCGGACTGCCCATGCCGAAGTTGATCATGGTGATGCCGTCGGCGGTGGCGCTTGGCATCGGCCGGTCCATCCCGATCACCTCGGCGCCAGTCAGGCGCGCGAACGTGTGCAGGTAGCCACCGAAGTTGGTCAGCAGGATGTGTTCGCCGAACTGGTCCAGAGGCACGCCGGTGTAGCGCGGCAACCAGTTGTCTACGATCTGTTCCTTGTCTTTCACTTGCGTCTTCCTCGCGTTGTCTCTTGCCGGAGCCAGCGTGCTGGCACGAATGACAAGCTCCAACGCCCGGTCGCCAGCCTGCTGACGCCTACCAGGGCGGGGTTGCCTGGATCGGCATTCTCTCACGCCCCGCCATGACCTTCGTCGGGTTTGCACACGCCGGCCACCGCGGCTAGGGTGCGGATTCGTTGTCCGTGCCACCTCCGGGGAAAATCATGTTCCGACCACTGGTCGCCGCGCTCGTCGCGGTGCTTACCGTAGGCGTCGCCCAGGCGGCCTCGCCTGACGCGCCTGACGCACCGAAAACCTCGAAATCCCGCTTCGTCGACGACCCCTACCCCAGCACCTACCACGCGATCGCCGCGGGTCCGGTCCTGATCGAGCGCGCCACTGTCCTCACCGGTACCGGACAGCGCCTCGACGATGCCGACGTCCTGTTGCAGGACGGCAAGGTGGTGGCGATCGGCAGCGCGCTGCAGGCGCCGGCCGACGCGACCCGTGTCGATGGCACCGGCAAGTGGGTCACCCCGGGCATCATCGACGTGCATTCGCACCTGGGCGTGTATCCCACCCCCGGCGTCAGCGCCCACGCCGATGGCAATGAAATGACCGGCGCGGTCACCGCCAATGTCTGGGCCGAACATTCGATCTGGCCGCAGGATCCGGGGTTCAACACCGCCCTGGCCGGCGGCATCACTTCGCTGCAGGTACTGCCGGGCTCGGCCAACCTGGTGGGCGGCCGCGGCGTGACGCTGAAGAACGTGCCCGCCACCACCTACCAGGCCATGAAGTTCCCGGGCGCGCCCTGGGGCCTGAAGATGGCCTGCGGCGAGAATCCCAAGCGCGTCTACGGCCAGAAGAGCGGGCCGGCCACGCGCATGGGCAATGTCGCCGGTTACCGCGCCGCCTTCATCGACGCCAGCGAATACCTCCGCAAGAACGGCGGCGGCAGGAAGAACGACGAGGCGGCGAAGAAGAAGCACTGGTGGCAATCGAGCAACGGCGGAGACGCCGACAGCGAGAAGGACACCGGCGGCAAGCGCGACCTCAAGCTGGACACGCTGGCCGGCGCCATCAACGGCGACATCCGCGTGCACATCCACTGCTACCGCGCCGACGAGATGGCGATCATGCTCGACCTGGCCAAGGAATTCGGCTTCAAGGTCGCCGCGTTCCACCACGGCGTGGAAGCGTACAAGCTTGCCGACCGCCTCGCGGCCGAAGGCGTCTGCGGTGCGCTGTGGGCCGACTGGTGGGGCTTCAAGATGGAAGCCTTCGACGGCATCCAGGAAAACCTGGCCATCGTCGACCGCCCGGCCAACAGCTGCGCCATCGTCCATTCCGATTCCGACGAAGGCATCCAGCGACTCAACCAGGAAGCGGCCAAAGCGATGGCGCATGCAAAGCTCGCCGGCATCGACATCGCGCCCGAGCGGGCGATCCGCTGGCTGACGCAGAACCCGGCCAAGGCGCTGGGCATCTCCGAACGGACCGGCACGCTGGAGCCGGGCAAGATGGCCGACGTGGTCGTCTGGAACGGCAATCCTTTCAGCGTGTATGCGCATGCCGAGCAGGTCTACATCGACGGTGCGCGCGTGTTCGACCGCAACGACCGCAAGCGCCAGCCGGTGTCGGATTTCATGCTTGGACAGGGCGCCGCGGCGCAGGGAGGTGCGCTGTGAGGGGCCATTACCTTGCGGGGATCACGGGGAAAACGTTGCTGACGATCGGCCTGGGTGTCGCATCGCTCAACGCCTCCGCCCAGGAGCTGCTGATCCGCAACGCAACCGTCCACACCGCCACCGCGCAGGGCACGCTGCACAACGCCGACGTACTGGTCAGCGGCGGCACCATCCGCGCGGTCGGAAATGGCCTGGCCGCGCCAGCGGGCGCGCAGGTCATCGATGCGCAGGGACGGCCGCTGACGCCGACGCTGTTCGGCGGCATCACCGAGATCGGGCTGGAAGAGGTGTCTGGCGAAAAGGCCACCAACGACGAGACCCTGACCCTCGGCGCCGAAACCAGGCAGATGACGGTGCGGCCCGAGTTCGACGTGACTCTGGCCTACAACCCCGACTCGGTGCTGGTGCCGGTGACGCGGATCGAAGGCATCGGCTGGACGCTGCTCGGCGCCGGCACCGGCAGTGGCGGTTCGATCGTCGCCGGCCAGGGCGGCGTGATCCGCCTGGACGGCAGCGCCGACCCGGTCGGTCCGCGCGAACTGTTCGTGCGCATCGGCGGTGACGCCATCGGCCTGAGCGGCAATTCGCGCGCGGCGCAGTGGATGATCCTCGACCAGCTGATCGACGAAGTGCGCGGGCGCATCCCGGCCGACTCCAATGCCGCGCTGCTGACCCCGGCCGGTCGCGCGACGCTGGCCCGCTACATCGGTGGCGGCGGTCGTGTCGTGGTCGCGGTGGATCGCGCCGCCGACATCCGCCAGCTGCTGCGCTGGGCCGCCCGCCACGACGTACGCATCGCCATCGCCGGTGGCGCCGAAGCCTGGCGCATGGCGCCGCAGCTGGCAGCGGCCAAGGTGCCGGTGTTCGTCAACCCGCTCGGCAACCTGCCCTACGACTTCGACCAGATCGGCGCGACGATGGAGAACGCCGCGCGGTTGCGCGCGGCCGGCGTCAAGGTTGGCTTCTCGCAGTCCGACGACGGTTCGCACAACGCGCGCAAGATCCGCCAGCTGGCCGGCAATGCAGTGGCCAACGGCCTGGCCTGGGACGACGGCCTGGCCGGGTTGACGCAGGTGCCTGCCGAAGCGTTCGGCGTCGCCGACCGCATGGGCAGCATCGCGCCGGGCAAGCGCGCCGACCTGGTGCTGTGGAGCGGCGATCCGCTCGAAGTGAGCACGGTGGCGCTGCAGGTCTGGATGGACGGCCGCGCGATCGAGATGCGCAGCCGCCAGACCGATTTGCGCGACCGCTACCTGCGTCCGGCCACGCCGGCGCAGAACGGCGGGATGCCGCGGGCGTACCCGCAGGCGGACGGGCGCTGATCGCCCATCCGCCGCGGCGGTTTTTTGCCGGGGATCCGGCACCCCGCTCGCCGGCGAGCGGGCTGCCGCGGGCGGGAGGACGGTTTATGCTGGCCCTGTCCGTAATCGCGAAGCCCTGTCCATGACCCTGCCGCACATCGATTTCAACTTGCTCGCGGTGGTTGCCGCCGCCGTCTCGGCGTTCGTCCTGGGCGGGATCTGGTACGGCCCGCTGTTCAAGCGCGCCTGGTGCCGCGAGGCCGGCATCGACCCCGACAGCGCCCCGCTGCACCCCAAGCTGACCTTCGCCACCGCCTTCGGCTGCAGCCTGCTGGCTTCGCTGATGTTCGCCATCTTCCTCGGCCCGGACGCCAACGCCGGCTCCGGCTTCGGCGCCGGCTTCGTGGTCGGCCTGTTCTTCGTCGCAATGAGCTTCGGCATCAACTACGCCTTCGCCCAGCGCAGCGCGAAGATGTGGATGATCGACGCCGGCTACCACATCGCGCAGTTCAGCCTATACGGGCTGATACTCGGCGCCTGGCACTGAGAGAACTCCCGCCATGGATAAGGCTCCGCTGGTCTGGTACTTCGACTTCATCTCGCCGTTCTCGTACCTGCAGTGGCAGAAGCTCAAGCCGCTGCTGCGCGAGTTCGAAATAGCGGGCACGCCGGTGCAGCTGGTGCCGATCGTGTTCGCCGCGGTGCTCGATGCCTGCGGCCAGAAGGGTCCGGCCGAGATCCCGGGCAAGCGTGAATTCACTTACCGCCACGTGCTGTGGCTGGCGCGCCAGCAGGGCGTGCCGCTGCGGTTTCCGCCGACGCATCCGTTCAACCCGCTGCCGACGCTGCGCCTGAGCATCGCCGCGGGCAACCGGCCCGAAGCGGTCGATTCGATCTACGACTGGCTGTGGGCGCAGGGCCGCGCCGCCGACAACCTCGAGGCCCTGGTGCCGCTGATGGCCGTGCTCAACGTCCCCGCCGAAGCGCTGGATGAGGCGCCGACCAAGGCCGCGCTGCGCGCCAACACCGACGCGGCGATCGCCGCCGGCGTCTACGGTGTGCCGACCCTGGCCGTGCACGGCGAGTTGTTCTGGGGCAACGATGCCCACGAGTTCGCCCTGGCCGCACTGCGCGAACCGGCGGTGCTGGACGACGCCGAGATGCGGCGGGTGTCGCAATTGCCGGTGGGGCTGCAGCGCCGGCGCTGAAAGGCCGGCATGGCCACCAAGACACGCCCT
The DNA here is from genome assembly GCF_052113485.1 of Lysobacter sp. TAF61. Classification (NCBI taxonomy): domain Bacteria; kingdom Pseudomonadati; phylum Pseudomonadota; class Gammaproteobacteria; order Lysobacterales; family Lysobacteraceae; genus Lysobacter; species Lysobacter sp. TAF61. The sequence goes on along the minus strand of NZ_JBFRDH010000004.1, from coordinate 84,106 downwards.
GCCCGTTCACATTTCCCCGCGCAAGTCTTTGCTGCACCCGCAGCGAGACGAAATCGCCGAAGCAGGTATGCTGCCCGTCACAATTTGACGTCAGCGCTGCTAGTCGGAGGGGGAACATGCGCATTGGACTCGTGGTCGATTCGGCCTGCGATCTGCCTTTGGGGTATCTGGAACAACACAACGTAGACGTGCTGCCGATCACCGTGCGCATCGGTGAGGCCGTGCTCGCCGACCGACGCAACGAACAGGCGACACTCGAGTTCCTGCATGCCCACGTCGCCGAGCGCGGCCACGAAGCACAGACCACGCCGTACACGGTGCAGCAGATCCAGGACCTGTTCCTGAGCCGCCTGGTGATCGATTACGACTACGTCTTCTGCATGACGATCACCAAGACGCGCAGCCCGATCTTCGACAACGCCCAGCAGGCCAGCTTCGCGATCCTCAGCGACTACAAGGCCGCGCGCGCGGCCGCCGGCAACAACACGCCGTTCGCGCTGCGCGTGGTCGACAGCCAGAACCTGTTCGCCGCCCAGGGCATCGGCGCGGTCGAGGCGGTGCGCCTGCGCGAAGCCGGTGAAGGTGCGCCGAAGATCCGCGCGCGCCTGGAGCACCTTGCCCTGCATACCCAGGGCTACATGGTGCCGCCTGACCTGTACTACCTGCGCAACCGCGCACGCAGCAAGGGCGACCGCAGCGTCAGCTTCATCAGCGCCGCGCTCGGCAGTGCGCTCGACATCAAGCCGGTACTGCACTGCAACCGCGGCGAGACTGCGCCGGTGGCCAAGATCAAGGGTTTCGAGCCGGCGGTGGAGAAGCTGTTCGATCACGCCGCGCAACGCGTCGACGCCGGCGAGCTGCTGACCCCGACGATGTGCCTGAGCTACGGCGGAGAGCTGGACGAGATGCGCAAGCTGCCCGGATACGAGCGCCTGCGCAACGCCTGCGAGAGCAACAACATCGAGCTGTTCGAATCGGTGATGAGCCTGACCGGCATGGTCAACGTGGGCAAGGGCGCGGTGGTGGTCGGCTTCGCCGCCGAGGGGCAGAAGTTCCACGGCTAATCATCGCCGTCACGGTGGCGGAGTAATGTAGTGGCGACCCCACACCGGAATCGTGCATGGCTACCCGTTTCTACATCCGCCTTCCCGATGCGACCCGCGCGCGCGGCAACGATGCCGCGTTTTCCTTCAGCGCGGTAAGTGCCGAGGGTTTCGCCGAGCAACTGCAGGCCGCATTGCGCGACAACGCGCTGTTCGAACGCTGGAAGGCGCGCCAGGAAGATCCCGATGCGGTCGATCCGTCGCTTGGCGCGACCGACCCGTCCGCCTCCGTGCATGGCGAGCAGGATGACCTGCACATCGACCTGGTCGTTACCTCGACCATTTCCGGCACGGTGCTCAAACACCGCCTGCGCCTGCTCGCCGGCGGTGGCTGGGAGCTGCGGGACGTGACCTCGGCATGAGCCAGCGGTTGCTGTCGTGGAGCGGCGGCAAGGACGCGGCCTGGACGCTGCATACCCTGCGCCAGCGCGACGATGTCGACGTGGTTGCGCTGCTGACCACCGTCACCAGCGGCTACGAACGCGTCGCCATGCACGGCATCCGTCGCGACATCCTGCATGCGCAGGCCGAGTCGGTGGGACTGCCGCTGATCGAAGCGGTGATCCCGCCGCAATGCGACAACGACAGCTACGAGGCCGCCTTCGCGCTGGCGCTGGAGCAAGCGCGCGAGCGCTGGCCGGACCTGGACTGCATCGCCTTCGGCGACCTCTACCTGGCCGACGTCCGCGCCTGGCGCGAAGCCTCCTGCGCGCGCCTTGGCTGGCGCATCGACACGCCGCTTTTTGGCGCCGATCCCACGGCGCTGGCGCGCGAGATGATCGACGCCGGCCTGCAGGCGCGGCTGTGCTGCGTCGACACGCAGCAGCTGGCGGGCGAGTTCAGCGGGCGTGCATTCGACCACGCCCTGCTCGCCGCGCTGCCGCCATCGTGCGATCCGTGCGGCGAGAACGGCGAGTTCCACACGCTGGTGCACGCCGGTCCGATGCTGCGCCGGCCCGTCGCGCTGCAGCCCGGCGAAAAGGTGCTGCGCGATGAGCGCTTCGCGTATGCGGATTTCCTGCTGGCCTGACGAAGTCACAGCGGGCTTGGAACCCACCATCGCTACCCACGCTACCCATGCGCCGGCTTGTTGATGACTGCGACGCGCTAGCCGCCCAGCGCGCGCGCGTGATGGGCGATGTGCTCGCCGATGAACGTGGCGATGTAGTAGTAGCTGTGGTCGTAGCCCGGGCGCAGGCGCATTTCCAGCGGATGCCCCACTGCTTCGCACGCGTCCTGCAGCAGCAGGGGCCGCAGTTGCGTCACCAGGAACTCGTCGGCTTCGCCCTGGTCGATCAGCAGCGGCAGGCGCTCGACCGCGGTCGCCACCAGTTCGCTTGCATCCCAGGCCTTCCATGCCTCGCGGTCGTCGCCCAGGTACGCCGAGAATGCCTTCTGGCCCCACGGCACCTGGCTCGGCGCGACGATCGGCGAGAAGGCCGAAACGCTGCGGTAGCGCCCCGGATTGCGCAACGCGGTCACGATCGCACCGTGACCGCCCATCGAATGGCCGCTGATCGCGCGCGCATCGCTGGCGCGGAAATTCGCCTCCACCAACGCCGGGAGTTCGTTGCTGACGTACGCGTGCATCCGGTAGTGCGAGGCCCACGGAGCCTGCGTCGCGTCGACATAGAAGCCGGCGCCCTGGCCGAGGTCATAACCGTCGGCGTCGGCGATGCCGGGGCCGCGCGGGCTGGTGTCGGGTGCGACCAGGATCACCCCATGCTCGGCCGCGTACCGCTGCGCGCCGGCCTTGGTGATGAAGTTCTGTTCGCTGCAGGTCAGGCCACTGAGCCAGTACAGCACCGGCAACCGGCGCTGCGTGGCCTGTGGCGGCAGGTAGACGCCAAACCGCATCTCGCAGCCCAGCGTGTTCGATGAGTGCTTCCACACTTCCTGCTGCCCGCCGAAGCAGGCATGCCGTTCGATCCGTTCCATCATTCTCCTTTCGGGTTCAGGCCTTGAGCACGCCGGATTTCTTCGCCGCGTGCGCGGACATCGCATCCATCAGACATGGTTGTGCGCGGTCTGTGCGCCGACACGGACCTTGACGGGTTTGTCGGCGCACCTGCATTGCAGCGTGCCGCCGGCAAAGTCGGCCGCGCCACCCGGGCGCACGCCCTGGTCGACGGCAGGATGGATGGAGACTGCACTGTTCATCGTTCACCTCCGATCATTGCGCCGCAGGTTCGCATCGACGCGTGTGCGTTCCCCTGGTGGCTCCTTCAGAAGTGGATCACCGTCCGGATCGACTTGCCTTCGTGCATCAGGTCGAAGGCCTCGTTGATCTGCTCCAGCGGCATGGTGTGGGTGATGAAAGGATCGAGGTCGATCTCGCCCTTCATCGCCTGCTCGACCATGCCCGGCAGCTGCGTGCGGCCCTTGACGCCACCGAAGGCGGTGCCGCGCCAGACGCGGCCGGTGACCAGCTGGAACGGGCGCGTGCGGATTTCCTGGCCAGCGCCGGCGACGCCGATGATGACGCTCTCGCCCCAACCCTTGTGGCAGCACTCCAGCGCCGCGCGCATGACATCGACGTTGCCGATGCATTCGAAGCTGAAGTCGACGCCGCCGTCGGTGAGTTCGACGATGACGTCCTGGATCGGCTTGTCGTGGTCCTTCGGGTTGATGCAGTCGGTCGCGCCCATGCTGCGCGCCAGCTCGAACTTGCCGGGGTTGGTGTCCACCGCGACGATGCGGCCGGCCCTGGCCTGCTTCGCGCCCTGGATCACCGCCAGGCCGATGCCGCCCAGGCCGAACACGGCGACGCTGTCGCCTTCCTTGACCTTGGCGGTGTTGTGCACGGCGCCAATGCCGGTGGTGACGCCGCAGCCGAGCAGGCAGACCTTCTCCAGCGGCGCCTGCGGGTTGACCACGGCCAGCGAGACTTCGGCCACGACCGTGTACTCGCTGAAGGTGCTGGTGCCCATGTAGTGGTAAATCGGTTGGCCGTTGTAGGAGAAGCGCGTGGTGCCGTCCGGCATCAGGCCCTTGCCCTGGGTGGCGCGCACGGCCTGGCACAGGTTGGTCTTGCCTGAGAGGCAGAACTTGCACTTGCGGCATTCGGCCGTGTACAGCGGGATGACGTGATCGCCAGGCTTGACGCTGGTGACGCCTTCACCGACCTCGACGACGATGCCCCCGCCCTCGTGGCCGAGCACGCTTGGGAAGATGCCTTCCGGGTCGTCGCCGCTGAGGGTGAACGCATCGGTGTGGCAGACACCGGTGTGGGTGATCTTCACCAGCACTTCGCCGGCCCTGGGCGGGGCGACGTCGATCTCGACGATCTGCAACGGCTGGCCCGGGGCGAAGGCGACGGCGGCACGGCTTTTCATGGGAGGCGGATCCGGTGCGGGAGCAACCGATGATTCTAGGCCTCGCGCGTAAAGCTGGTGTTTCCCTGGCTGGCGATTGCCTCTTGCCGGCGCTCACCCGGTGTTCTGGATGCCGGCCGAGATGCCGTTGACCGTCGCCACCAGCGCCTGCAGCAGTTCGTCGTCCGGCCGGCCGGCGGCGCGCCAGCGGGTCAGCAGGTCGACCTGCAGCAGGCTGATCGGGTCCACGTACGGGTTGCGCAGGCGGATCGACTGGCGCAGGCGATAGTCGCCGGCGAGCAGTTCGTCGCTGCCCTTGATCGCCAGCACCGCGGCGCGGGTGCGTTCGAACTCGGCGGCGATGCCGGGGTGGAAGCGTTCGTGCAATTCGCCGGCGAGCAGCGAGTACTGCTCGAAGATCGCAGGGTCCGACTTGGCCAGCATCATCTCCAGGTCGTCGATCAGGGTGCCGAAGAACGGCCAGTCGCGCGCCATCTCCGCCAGCGTCTCGCGGCCGTGTGTCTCCAGCGCATGCGTCAACGCGCTGCCCACGCCATACCAGGCGGTCAGGCCGGCGCGGTTCTGCGACCACGCGAACACCCACGGGATCGCCCGCAACGACGACACGTCGCCGTCGCCGGCGCGCTTGGCCGGCCGCGAGCCGATGCGCAGGCGTTCGATCACGTCGATGGGCGTTGCGGCGCGGAAGTAGGCCGGGAAGTCCGGATGCTCGTGCACCAGCGCGCGGTAATGGCTGCGTGCGTTGGCCGACAACTCGTTGGTGATCGCGCGCCAGGTCGCTTCGCGTGGTTCCGGCGGGCGCGGGCGCAGGGTCGCGCGCAGCACGGCGCCAGCGGCCTGTTCGAGATTGCGCAGGGCGATCGCGCGGATGCCGTACTTGCGGTGGATCACTTCGCCCTGCTCGGTCAGGCGCAGGTAGCCGTCGACCGAGCCGCGCGGCGCGGCGATGACCGCGCGCTCGGTCTTGCCGCCACCGCGGCTGATCGAACCGCCGCGGCCATGGAAGAAGGCGATGCGCACGCCACTTTCCTGCGCCAGCGCGGTCAACGCGATCTGGGTGCGCTGCAGCGCCCAGCGCGAGGCCAGCATGCCGCCGTCCTTGGCGCTGTCGGAGTAGCCCAGCATCACCACCTGGCGATCGCCGCGCGCGGCCAGGTGGCGGCGATAGACCGGGTCGGCAAACAACGCGCGCAGGGTGTCGGCGGCGGCATCGAGATCGTCGACGGTTTCGAACAGCGGCGCGACATCGAGCGGCACGCGGCCATCGCCATCGACACAGCCGGCGATCCGCGCCAGCGCCAGCACCGCCAGCGCATCGGCGGCGCTGCGGCTCATGCTGACGATGTACGGACCAAACGCGCGCGGGCCGTAGCGCGGGCGCAGCCGCGCCACCGCGCGGAACACATCCAGTGTCGACCTCGCGTGGCCATTGCCGAGCGTCGGCGCCGGCGCAGTGCCGTCGAGCAGTGCATGCAGGCGCTGCGCGCGCTGCTCGCGGCTGCGCGATTCCCAGGACGAATCGCCGAGCAATTCGGCCAGCGCGGCGTCATGCGTGGCCGAGTCCTGGCGCAGGTCGAGGCTGGCCAGATGGAAACCGAAGCACTCCACGCGGCGGCGCAGGCGGCGCACGGCGAAGCCGCCGGCATGCTCGCCCTGGTGCGCGGCCAGGCTGCGCTCGATCGTCACGATGTCGGCGAGGAATGCAGCCGCGTCCGGGTAACCGTGGACGTGGTCCTCGGCGGTGGCGCGCAGGCGCGCGCCGATCAGCGCCAGCAGATTGCGATAAGGCATGTCGGCATGGCGCGGACGCAAGGCTGCAGCGGCCTTGGGCAGCAGGTAGCGGTATTCCTCGATGCGCGCCATCACCTCGTCGGCGACGCTGACGCGGCCCAGCGACTGGCTCAGCAGCTCGCCGAGCGCGGCCACTTCCTGGCGGTACGCGCCCAGCACGAGCTTGCGCTGCCCGGCCAGGCTGGCGGCGATGGTGTCGGCGCCCACGTTCGGGTTGCCATCCATGTCGCCACCGACCCAGGTGCCGAAGCCGATCACGTCCGGTGCCGGCGTCGCTTCGCCGTAGGCCTCGCGCAGTGCGTCCTCGAACACTTCGTAGAACACCGGCAGCACGCGGTACAGCACTTCCGACAAGTAGAAACCGACGTGCTCGAATTCGTCGGCCACGCTCGGCTTCACCGGCGAGGCTTCGGCGGTCTGCCAGCCGGCTGTCAGCGCCAGGCGCATGCGCTCCAGGTCGGAGCGGTGTTCGTAGGGCGTGCGGCTGCGGTCGATGTCGTCAATCAGGCAGGTGACGATCTGCCGTTCCTTCTCCAGCAGCGCGCGCCGCACCGCTTCGGTCGGGTGCGCGGTGAACACCGGCTCGATGCGCAGGCGCGACAGCAGCGCGACCACTTCGTCCAGGCTCACGCCCTGCGCGGCAAGCGAGGCCAGGACCTCGCGCAGGCTGCCCGGCTGGGCGCTGGCGCCGCGGCGCTCGTAGTCGCGACGGCGACGGATGCGGTGCACGCGCTCGGCGACGTTGACGGCCTGGAAGTAGGTGGCGAAGGCGCGGACCAGGTCGCCGGCGTGTTCGAGCTCGGTGCCGGCCAGCGCCTGCGCCAGTTCGGCTACCGGCGCCTGGCTTTCGCGGCGGCGGATCGCGGCGCGACGCAACCGCTCGACCTCGGCCAGAAACTGCGGGCCGCGCTGCTCGGCGAGGATTTCGCCGACCAGGGCGCCGACGGTCTTGACGTCCTCGCGCAGCAGGGCATCGTTGGGCGCGAACTCGACGACGCGCAGGGGTTCTTCGGCGGGCTCCGCAGCGGACTCGGAGGCGGACACGGTGGCGCGGCTCATGGTCATCCGCCGAGCCTACCGCACTGCAACAATTAACGGCGACGGTTTCAGCCGCAACAGATGCAGGTGGCCGCCCCCGGCCTGTTCACGGGCCCGGCGACCTCCCCCGGTGGTGGATGACGTTCAATGCCTTTGGCCCCTTTCCCGCGCGACCGCCATGACTCGACCGCTCGTCCTGTTGCTGAGCTGCTTCGCCCTGATCTCCTGCGAAGTTCCGACCACCCGCGACGAGAAGGCCGCGGCGGCGCCGCCGTTGTTCGAAACGTTCGGCGAACTGCACCGCGACATCGGCACCCGCGTGCCCGAAGCGCAGCGCTACTTCGACCAGGGCCTGCGGCTGGCTTACGGCTTCAACCACGAAGCCGCCGGCCGATCGTTCGCGCAGGCCGAACGCCTCGACCCCAAGTGCGCGATGTGCGTGTGGGGCCAGGCGCTGGTGCTTGGTCCCAACATCAACCTGCCGATGCCGCCGGAACTGGCGGCCGACGCGACGCTGCTCGCCACCCGCGCCCAGGATCTCGCCAAGGGCGCCAGACCCGCCGACCGCGCACTGATCGCGGCCCTGACCCAGCGCTACACCTCGCCCGCGCCCGATGACCGCAAGGCCCTGGACGAAGCCTACGCAAAGGCGATGGGCGAGGCGGCCAAGCAGTTCCCCGACGACGACGACATCGCCACGCTGTATGCCGAATCGCTGATGGACCTCTCACCGTGGGCGTACTGGAACGCCGATGGCCAGCCAGGCCTGCAGACAGGAACGATGGTGGCGATGCTGGAGAAGGTGCTCAAGCGCAACCCGAACCACATCGGCGCGGCGCACTACTACATCCATGCGGTCGAGGCTTCGAACGATCCCAGCCGGGCCGAACCCTATGCCGACAAGCTCGCGTCACTGGCGCCGGGCTCCGGCCACCTGGTGCACATGCCGGCGCACATCTACATCCGCGTCGGCCGTTACCACGACGCCACCCTGAGCAACTTCGCCGCGAGCACCGCCGACAAGGAATTCCTTGCGGTGTGCCGTGGCAGCAACGGCGCCTATCCGCTCGGCTACGTCCCGCACAACTGGCACTTCGCGGCGATGTCGGCCGCCCTCCAGGGTTCGCGCACGCTGACCTTGCAGGCGGCCGAACAGACGGCGCAGCGGGTCGATCCGCAGCAGATGGAAGCGATGAGCTTCATGCAGCAGTTCCTGGTCACGCCGTTGTTCGCGCAGGTGCGCTTTGGCGAATGGGAGGCGATCCTGGCGACGAAGGAAGCGCCGGCCGCCCTGCCGTTCCCGCGCGGAGTCTGGCATTTCGCCCGCGGCATGGCGCTGGTTCGCACCGACAAGCCGGCCGCCGCGCGCAGGGAACTTCGCGCGCTGCAGGCGATCGCCGCCGATCCCGGGTTGGCGAAGGTCGGGCTGTTCGGCATGAACAGCGCCGACAAGGTGCTCGCTGTCGCCGAGCCGATGCTGCGCGGCGAGATCGCGCTGGCACAGCGCGAGCGCAAGCCGGGCCTGGCCGCCCTGGGCGAAGCCGTCGCCGCCGAGGACAAGCTCAACTACAACGAACCGCCGGACTGGCCGCTGCCGGTGCGTCCGTACCTGGGCGCGGCGCTGATCGATGCCGGCCGCGCCAAGGATGCGGTGGCGGTGTACCAGGAAGACCTGAAGAAATTCCCCGAGAACGGCTGGTCGCTCTACGGCCTGGCGCAGGCGCAGAAGAAGCTCAAGCAGGACGCGAGCGAGACCGAGCGGCGCCAGGCGGCGGCATGGGAGTGGGCGGACGTGAAGCTGGTGGCGTCGCGCTTCTGATCAGTAGGCAAACTCGGTGAACACCGGGTCGACGCTGCCGCCCCATGAGCCATGGAACAGCTCGAGCTTGCGCTCGGCCGGGGTGATGCCGGCCTCGGCGAACTCCATCATCGGCGCCAGGTAGATCGACTCGTCCGCGCCGTTGTGGTTGTGGCGCGCGCGGCGGGCCAGGCCGTGGGCGGAAATCTCCAGCGCCTTGCGGGCCAGATCGAGCACGGTGCCGCCGCGGAACGGCAGCTTCAGCGCCTGCCGCGGCACGCCGTCGCGCAGGGCGTGGCGCTCGTCCAGGCTGAAATCCTTGACCAGGTCCCAGGCGGCGTCGAGCGCGACATCGTCATAGAGCAGGCCGACCCAGAACGCCGGCAGCGCGCAGATGCGGTTCCACGGACCGGAGTCGGCGCCGCGCATCTCCAGGTACTTCTTCAGGCGCACCTCCGGGAAGGCGGTGGTGCTGTGGTCGGCCCAGTCGCGCAGCAACGGTCGATGCCCCGGGTAGGCCGGCAGCTTGCCGTCGAGGAAATCGCGGAACGACTGGCCCGACGCGTCGATGTACTGACCGTCGCGGTAGACGAAGTACATGGGCACGTCGAGCAGGTAATCGGTGTAGCGCTCGTAGCCGAAGCCGTCCTCGAAGACGAAATCGAGCAGGCCGGTGCGACCGGCGTCGGTGTCGGTCCAGATGTGCGAGCGGTAGCTGAGGTAGCCGTTGGGCTTGCCCTCGGTGAACGGCGAGTCGGCGAACAGCGCGGTCGCGATCGACTGCAGCGCCAGCGACACGCGGAACTTCTTCACCATGTCGGCTTCCGAGCCGACGTCGAGGTTGACCTGCACCGTGGAGGTGCGCGTCATCATGTCCAGGCCGAGCGAGCCGACCTTGGGCATGTACTCGCGCATGATCTTGTAGCGGCCCTTGGGCATCCACGGCATCTCGTCGCGGCGCCACTTGGGCTGGAAGCCCATGCCGAGGAAGCCCAGGCCCATCGGCTCGGCGACCGCGCGCACTTCCTTGAGGTGGCTGGAGGTCTCGCTGCAGGTCTGGTGCAGGTTCTCCAGCGGCGCGCCGGACAGCTCGAGCTGGCCGGCCGGCTCCAGCGACACCGAGGCCTGGTCGCGGGTGAGCGCGATGACGCGGCCGGGCTGGTCGAGCAGATGCTCCTCGACCGGCTGCCAGCCGAATCGGGTCAGGCCCTTGAGCAGCGCCTCGATGCCGCGATCGCCGTCGAAGGTGGGCGGGCGCAGGTCGTCGTTGCGGAAACCGAACTTCTCGTGCTCGGTGCCGATCTTCCAGTCCGCGCGCGGGCGCGCGCCGGAGCTGAGGAACTCGACCAGGTCGGCCCGGCTCTCAATGGCTACTTCCTTGACAAGACTGGGACCGGACACGTGCACCTCGCGGGGGAAACTCCATCTGCAGGGCCCGATGCCCTGCTCGCGCGATGTGGCCAAAGCGCGGAACGGCGATGCAGCGTCGCAATGAGCGACCAGGAGGCACCAACCTGACCAGCATGTTGGGGACGTACCCGCTGATAGCAAGCCTCGGGCAGTGTAGCGGGGGGCGCGTTTGGAACAATGGCAGCCCTGAAACGCTGTAGGTCCTGTTTTGAGGTTGTCGTGACGACGGTGATCCGAAGGTGATACCGGGCCGGGGCGCGGGCCCCGGCAACCGGGGCCGGCGCACCGTTCCGCTGCGCTGCGGCATGCCTTGTGGGACAACGCTCCCTACACTGCCTGGATGTCGCAATTGCAGTTCATCGGTCGCAGCAAGAAGACCAAAACCACCTCGCTGGACATCGCCCACCGCGCCGGCGTCTCGCAGGCAACGGTGTCGCGGGTGTTGCGGGGCAGCCCGCTGGTCAATGCCGAGACCCGGCGCCGGGTCGAGGATGCGGTCCGCGAACTCAACTACAAGGTCGACCGCCACGCCTCCAGCCTGCGCACGCAGCGCTCGGGCACGCTGGCCCTGCTGCTGTTCGAGGACCCGACCCCGGACGAGTCGCACATCAACCCGTTCTTCCTGTCGATGGTCGGCTCGATCACCCGCGCCTGCGCGCGCGAGGGCCAGGACCTGCTGATCTCGTTCCAGCAGCTGTCGGACGACTGGCACGCCGACTACGAGGACAGCATGAAGGCCGACGGCCTGATCCTGCTCGGCTACGGCGATTACCTGGCCTACCAGGGCAAGCTCGAGAAGCTGGTCGAGCAGGGCACGCGCTTCGTGCGCTGGGGCGCGGTGCTGCCGGACCAGCCGGGCCAGTCGATCGGCTGCGACAACTTCAACGGTGGCCGCCTGGCGGGTGAGCATCTGGTCGGCCTGGGCCGGCGGCGCATCGCCTTCCTCGGCGGCGCGTCCAGTCATTGCCCCGAGTTCTTCGACCGCTTCCGCGGCTGCGACGCCGCCCTGCGCGAAGTCGGCGCGGCGATGGAGGCGATCCTCCAGGTCGATGCGGAAAGCTCCGAAGAGGACGGCTACAACGCCGCCGCCGAACTGATCGAGCGCGGCGGCGCGTTCGATGCGGTGTTCGCCGCCAGCGACCTGATCGCCATCGGCGCCATGCGCGCGCTGGCCGATGCCGGCCTGCGCGTGCCCGAGGACGTCGCCGTGGTCGGTTTCGACGACATCCCGATGGCGCGCTTCGCCACGCCGCCGCTGACCACCGTGTTCCAGGACACCAAGCGCGCCGGCGAACTGCTGGTGGAAACGCTGATGCGCCAGGTCCACGGCGAGGCGACGCAGAGCATCACCCTGCCGGCGTCGCTGGTGGTGCGCAAGTCGAGCGGGGCGTAGCCCGCTCGAACTGGGGCCACCGTTCTTCCGACGAACTCATCGCCCCGTTCGTCCGACGAACTCATCGCCCCGTTCGTCCTGAGCGTAGGCCTGGAAGGCCGAAGTCGAAGGATGGGCTTGCCGGCGGCCTACACCCTTCGACTTCGGTGCTTCGCACCTACGCTCAGGGCGAACGGGTGCCGGCGAACGGGTGCCGGTGAACGGGTGCCGGCGAACGGGTGCCGGCGAACGGGTGGCGGCGAACGGTGCCGGCGAACGGGTGGCGGTGTACGGGTGGTGGTTCACTGCGGGCGCTTCGTCCGCATTGCCGCATCCAGCGCGCGCGCCAGGTCTGCGCGAACCACCGGCGCATCCAGCAGGTACACCTCGACCCCATGCGCCGGCACCGTTGCCGCGAGCGACTTGCCTTCGGCAACGCCGACCTGGCCACCGCCGATGGCCGCTTTCCACTGCCCCGGCTGCAACCAGCGCTTCACTTCGAACTGCGCCGGCGCATCGCCCTTGTTGAGCAGCACCAGCGCGATCTGCGCAACGCCCTCGTGCTGGTAGACGCGATAGAACGCCGCGCGGTCGCCCTGGAGCAGCACGTCCAGCTGCACGCCACGCTGCAACGCCGGTGAAGCGGCGCGTACCCTGGCGATGCGCTTGAGGTTCTCGCGGATCGGGTTGCCAACCGCGGCGTCGACCCGCTCCTGGCCGAAATAGTTGCGATTGCCGGCATGCTCGGCGCGGCCACGCATGAAGCCCACTTCCGAGCCGTAATAGACCACCGGGATGCCTCGCGCGGTGAACAACCAGTTGTGCGCATCGATGAAGCCGTTGTCGCTGGCGTCCAGGCGCGGCATGTCGTGGTTGTCGTAGAACGTCATCAGCTCGTACGGGTTCGCGTATGGGCCGCCTTGCAGGTACAGGCGCGGCTGCAGGTTCTCGAAGCCGTGCGGTTTGTCGCCGCGGCCGAACACCTGCGCCATGCGCTCCTTGAGCGGGAAATCGAGCACGCTGATCGAGCCGTTCTTCGCCCAGGTGTGCGGTGCGATCTTGGCCGGGTCGTACTCGAAGTTCTCGCCGAACATGAAAAGCCCCGGCCGCTGCGCGCGCATGCGATCGGCGAACTGTTTCCAGAAGGTGTGCGGCATCCAGCCGATGGTGTCGATGCGCAGCGCGTCGGCGCCCTGTCCCAGCCACTGCAGGTAGGCGCCGGACAGGTAGTCGAGCACGGCCGGGTTGCCGTCGTTGAAGCTGGCCAGCTCGGCGATCTCCGCAGGTGCGCGGAAGAACGCGTGCAGCGGGTTGTGCGCGGGATCGAGCTGGTCAGGCGGCAGGTTCTGGTGATCGGCGAGCAGCTTGCCGTCGCGATCGTAGACCTTGCCGAACTCCGGCTGGCTCTTCGGCATCGAGAACGCCGGCGAGGCGTGGTTGCCGACGATGTCGAGCACCACCTTCATCTTCTGGCCGTGCATCGCCTGGGTGAAGCCGGCGAAATCCAGGCCCGGGCTGGGCAGGTGTTCGTCGAGCTTGTAGAAGTTGACGCCCCAGTAGCCGTGGTAGCCGGTCTTGCCCTGGTCGGTCCAGAAGCTGCCCCAGCTGACCGGCTTGCCGCCGGTGAACGCCGCATCGGGCTGGTCGACGATGGGCGTGATCCATACCGCGGTGAAGCCCATGTCGCGGATGTAGCCGACGTTGTCCAGCACGCCTTTGAAGTCGCCGCCGAGGTAGCCGATGTTGTCGCTCTCGCCGTCCGGGCCGGGGATCGGCCGGTCGAAGCTGCGCGTCGCCGGATCCGGCCCGCCCTGGTCACGGTGGTCGTTGCCGGTGTCGCCATTGACGAAGCGGTCGGTGACGACGAAGTACACCGACTCGCTGGCGAACGGTTCAAGCGTGCCGTAGTAGTCCGGTGCCGCATCGGCCGCAGCGGCCTGCGCGGAGAGGGCGGCCAACAGAACGGCGGCAAGCGGTCGGAACTTCGGATTCGGCATGGGCAATCGTCTCAATGGCTGGCGGCAAGCGTGGCCGTGCGGGGATCCTGCACGCGCAGCACGCACAATCCGGCGACGAACAGGCTGACCGCGCCTATGGTCAGCGCCTGGATCGGCTGGCCGCCGAAAAAGGTCTTGAGCAGGAAGCCGAGCAGGCTCGCCGCGACCAGCTGCGGGATCACGATGAAGAAGTTGAAGATGCCCATGAACACGCCCATCTTCTCCGCCGGCACGCTGTCGGCCAGCAGTGCGTACGGCAGCGACAGGATCGAGGCCCAGGCGAAGCCGACACCGACCATCGACAGCAGCAGCCAGTGCGGGTCGCGGATGAACAGGAACGAGATCAGGCCCAGGCCACCGAGCCATACGTTGATCAGATGGCTCATGCGCAGGCCGATGCGGCGCACCATCCACGGGATCACGATCGCCGCCAGTGCGGCGAAGCCGTTGTAGGCCGCGAACAGCACGCCGACCCAGTTGGCGCCTTCGTTGTACAGCGCCGAGCCGGTGTCGCTGGTGCCGTAATGGACGCCGGTCACCGCGCCGGTGGTGTAGATCCACATGCCGAACAGCGCGAACCAGGAGAAGAACTGGACGACCGCGAGCCGGCGCATTTCCGCCGGCATGTCGTGCATGTCGCCGATGATGTGGGCGAAGGCGCTGTCGCGCCGCATCAGCGTCACCACCAGCAGCGCCAGTCCGTAGCCGGCAGCGAGTCCGGCCAGTACATACAGCTGGCGGTCGAGCGCGTAGTGCAGCACCACGTAGGCGCCGGCCGCACCGAGCACCAGCCAGAGCAGGCCATTGCGACGTGCGCGGGCGTGGTCGAGCGTGCGCCGCGGCGCGCGCTGCAGCGTGTCGTGCGCGCGCAGCACCTCCGGCGGGTACTCGCGGGTGCGCAGGATGGTCCAGCCGACCGAGAGCATCAGCACCGCACCGCCGAAGTAGAACGCGTAGCGCACGGTGTCGGGCACCTCACCGGGCCCTGCGGTGTTGCCGACGCCGACCTGGGCAAGGAACCACGGCAGCAGGCTGGCGATCACCGAGCCGATGCCGATGAAAAAACTCTGCATGGCGAAGCCGCTGGCGCGCTGCGAGGTCGGCAGCTGGTCGCCAACGAAGGCGCGGAAGGGCTCCATCGAAACGTTGATCGAGGCGTCGAGCACCCACAGCAGGCCGGCGGCGATCCACAGCGTCGGCGAGTTCGGCATCGCGCACAGCGCCAGCGTGGCCAGCACCGCGCCAACGAGGAAGTACGGCCGGCGCCGCCCCAGCCCGGTCCAGGTGCGGTCGCTGAGGTAACCGACGATCGGCTGCACGATCAGCCCGGTCAGCGGCGCGGCGATCCACAGCGCCGGAATTTCGTCGACGCTCGCGCCGAGGGTCTGGAAGATGCGGCTGACATTGGCGTTCTGCAGGGCGAATCCGAACTGGATGCCGAGGAACCCGAAGCACATGTTCCAGATCTGCCAGAACGACAGCTGCGGTTTGGTGGTCATTGCGTCCCGATCCCGATGTGATTGGAGCCCGTCATTCCCGCGAAGCGAGACCCCAGGGACTTCGACTTTGACTTCGCCAGCCGCGGAAGTCACTGGGTCCCCGCTTTGGCGGGGATGACCGGAAGTGGGACCAGGTGCAAAGCGCCCACCTCGGCCGAGTTCAACGCACCGCCTGCCCCGCCAGTTCCCCCGGTGTAATGGGCGAAATGGCTCAGATAGCTCATGTTGAAGCCATCGCGCAGTTCGAAGCGGCACGCCGCCCCGGCTTTCGCACTGAACACCACCGCGCTCGAGCGCTGCCGTGCCTGGCCATGCGGCATGACCAGCGTGCCGGTCTGCGGCGCCTGCCCGGTGCAATCCACCACCAGCGTCTTCACCGCGGCGGTAATACCGGTATTGATCGGGCCGTGGTTGTTGAGGAAGTCCAGGCGGACCGAGAAGCGGCCATCGGCCGGCGCGGTCCAGCGCCGCGGCCAGTCGCCCGCGACTTCCGTCTCCGCCCCGACGCAGCGGGTCGGGCCTTGCAGCGACTCCAGCCCGTCCGCGCCGACACGGGCCAGGCTCAGGCACTGCTGGAAGGGTCGCGCGGCCAGGGTGACGGTGGTCGCCGCCGCGCCTGCATCGGCGCTGCGCTTGCCATCGACGTACAGCCGGGTGCCGGCGGCCAGCGCCACCTGCCATTGCCTGCCGACTTCGCGCAGTTCGGGAGCCCCGGGCGACGCCGGCGCCGTGACCGCCGCGTCCGTTGCCAGCGTTGCCGGTGCGCTGCGGGTGGCGATGAGGTCGACCACGGTGTCCGCGCCGTCCGCATGCGATGCACCCGCGACCAGCAGGTCGCCATCGATCGCGTGCGGGCGCCGCAAGGTCACCTTCCGCCCGGGCAACTGCAGCGAGATCCGGTCCTGTCCACCGAACAGCATCGGCACCAGTTCGACCGGCAGCATCGGCTTGACGCTGCCGTCCTCGCCGACCCCGAACACGCCTTCGATCACCATGTCCAGGTACGCCGCGACCGACCATAGCTGCCGCGGCGAATTGACCACCGGCCCGCTGAGCGCGCCGTCGTCGACGTGCACGGCCTGCGTGACCAGTTCGTAGTTCTCCATGTTGGAACCGGCCAGCGCGGCGCCGCGCATGAGCGAGCGGATCTCGTGGGCGATGCGCGGCGCATGCCCCACCGTGCGCGCGGCGCGCAGCGCGTAGGCGCTCACGAACGGCCAGATCGCGCGGTTGTGGTAGATCGCGGTGTCGGGCTGTTGCGGCCAGATGACCGGGCTGCCGGTCTCCAGCGCAGGGTAACGCGACAGCGCGCGGCGTGCGCGTTCTGGCGGCGCGATGCCGCTTTCGATTACCAGCGCCAGGCCGAGCAGGTCATAGGCCTCGAACGGCACGCGATGCTCGGCGGTGCCGATGTAGCTCATGTACAGGCCGCGATCCTCGCGCCAGAACGCGCGATCGATGGCCCCGGCGAGCGCCTGGGCCTGGGTGGCGTATGTGGCCGCGCGCGCATCGCCGCGCTGCCTGGCCATCTGCTCGCCCAGTCGCAGCGCCTGGTACTGCAGCACGTTGGTCGACAGCGCGAACGATTGCGCGATGAAGCCGACATCGTCCGCGGTCCAGCGCGGGTAGGACTGTTCGCGCCAGTCGAGGAAGGAGGTCTCGCCACGGTACAGGCCCACGGACGCGTCGAAGACGAACTGGCGGTCCTGCGCCAGCGTGCCGGTCAGCGCGCGCCAGGTCTCGTCAGCGAAGCGTATGGCGTCGGCATCGGCGCCATTGATGAGATGGCGTGCCGCCAGGAACCAGACCACGCGGTCGCTGCTGATCGGCCAGCTGCCGCCGGAGCCGGTGTCCTGGGCGACGAAGAAGCCATCGGCGACGGCCGGAGCGCGCACACCGGAGAGCTTGAAGCGCAACGAAGCACGCGTGCGCCCGGGCGACACCCGCGCCAGCGCCAGGTCGGCCGCGTAGGAGACATCGCGGGTCCAGACGTAGCGCCATTTCTCGCCGGTCTCGAAGCACGGGCAGGCGATCGGCTGGCCGTTGTCGAAGGCGCCATCGGTGATCGACTCGACCTGTGCCTGTTCCAGCTCAGCCTGGGCCAGCGCGAACAGGCCATCGAACAACGGGCTGGCGGTCTGGCTGCGCAGTGGCTGCGCGGCGATCGTGCGCGGCAATGTCGCGCCGGACAACACGAATCCCTGGCCGCGCTCGACCATCTCCACGTTCTGCCCATGCCAGGACAATCCGTGTTGCCATGCAGCATCGACCGGCGCAGCCGGCGGCTGCGCCAGCGCAGCCGAACAGGCCATGGCGAGCAGGCCCGCAGCACGGCCCAGAACCCTGGCCGCACCGCGTGCCGTTGCGGCTCCACTCATGCATCGCCCCTGTGCGAACAGCGGCCATGGTAGTTCGCGGCGCGGATGCACATCGCTGTGCTGCATACGTATTCATCGCCAAGCAGGCCGACCGGGCAATCCCGGCGGCTACCGGGCGTGGAATAGTGCGCACCACAGCGTGCCCCCGGCGCGCCCAACGACACATAGCGGCGCGCGGATGACGATGGCGGCAGTCACAACGGACAGGCAGATGGCGATGCAGCAGGACGCAGCATGGTGGCGCGGCGCGGTGATCTACCAGATCTACCCGCGCAGCTTCCTCGACACCAACGGCGACGGCGTCGGCGACCTGCCCGGCATCATCGAGCGGCTGGACTATGTCGCCAGCCTCGGCGTGGACGCGATCTGGATCTCACCGTTCTTCAAGTCGCCGATGGCCGACTTCGGCTACGACATCGCCGACTACCGCGACGTCGACCCGCTGTTCGGCACCCTCGACGATTTCGACCGGCTGCTGGCCAAGGCGCATTCGCTCGGCATCCGCGTGATGATCGACCAGGTGCTCAGCCACACCTCTCACGAGCACGCCTGGTTCCGGGAAAGCCGCGAGAGCCGCGACAACGCGCGCGCCGACTGGTACGTGTGGGCCGACGCCAAGCCCGACGGCACCCCGCCCAACAACTGGCTGTCGCTGTTCGGCGGCGTCGCCTGGCGCTGGGAACCGCGCCGCGGCCAGTACTTCCTGCACAACTTCCTGTCGTCGCAGCCGGACCTGAATTTCCACAACCCGGCCGTGCGCGAGGCGACGCTGGACAACGTGAAGTTCTGGCTCGACCGCGGCGTCGATGGCCTGCGCCTGGACGCGATCAACTTCTGCTTCCACGACCAGCAGCTGCGCGACAACCCGCCCAAGCCCGTGGAACTGCGCACGGGCCGCGGCTTCAGCCCGGACAACCCGTACGCGTTCCAGTACCACCACTACAACAACACCCAGCCGCAGAACCTCGACTTCCTCGAGGACCTGCGCGCGCTGCTCGACCGCTACCCCGGCGCGACCACGCTCGGCGAGATCTCCTCGGAGGACTCGCTGGCGACGATGGGCGAGTACGTCAACGAGCAACGCCTGCACATGGGCTACAGCTTCGAGCTGCTCACCGACGATTTCAGCGCCGCCTACATCCGCGCCACGGTCGAGGACCTGGAAGCGAAGATGACCCGCGGCTGGCCCTGCTGGGCGATCTCCAACCACGACGTGCGCCGCGCGGTGACGCGCTGGGGCGGCGACGACGCGCCCGATGCCCTGGCCAAGCAACTGGTGGCGCTGGTGTGCTCGCTGCGCGGTTCGGTCTGCCTCTACCAGGGCGAGGAACTGGGCTTGACCGAGGCGGACGTTCCGTTCGAATCGCTGCAGGATCCCTACGGCATCGCCTTCTGGCCGAACTTCAAGGGCCGCGACGGCTGCCGCACGCCGATGCCGTGGAATGGCGGCGCGCATGCCGGCTTCAGCCAGGGCAAGCCATGGCTCCCGGTCGCCGCTCCGCACAGCGCGCGCAGCGTTGCCGCGCAGGACGCCCAGGCCGACTCGGTGCTCAACGGCGTGCGTCATCTCATGCGCTGGCGCAAGGCGCACCCGGCGCTGGTCGCGGGCGCCATTGCCTTCCTCGATGCACCCGAGCCGGTGCTGGCGTTCACCCGCAGCGGCGGCGACGAATCGCTGCTGGTGGTGTTCAACCTGTCGCCATCACCGCAGCAATGGACGCTGCCGGGGCAGCTGGGAACGCTTGAGGCCATCGACGACCACCCGTTGCTGGCCGGGCGCATCGACGGCGAAGTGCTGCAATTGCCGGCGCACGGCGTGTTCTACGCGCGCATCGGCTGATCGATGTCGATGCTGGCGCGAACCGCCGTTGCTGCTGTCGCGCTGATCGTCTCGCTGATCGTCTCGCTGGCCATGCCGGCGCATGCCGGACCGGTGCGCCTGGAGCTGCCGGCGCCCGCGTTCGCGCCCGAACAGGTCAAGGTCGCCGTCTACCTTCCGCCTGGCTACGACGACGCCGGCGACCGGCGCTTTCCGGTGCTCTATATCAATGACGGCCAGGACATGCAGGCGGTCGGGCTCGAGTCGACGTTGGCGCGGCTCTACGCCGACCACGCGATCGAGCCGGTGATCGTGGTGGCTATCGACATGCTCCACGACCGCATGGGCACCTACGGCCTGTCCGACCGCGCCGCCGGCGCCAGCGCGCCCGGCACCTCGCGCTTCGGGCCGATCGGCACGCGCGCGCACGACTACGCGCAATGGCTGGCGCAAACGCTGGTGCCGTATGTCGATGGCCATTACCGCACGCAGCCGCAGGCGTCCGCGCGGACCATGCTCGGCTGGTCGCTGGGGGCACTGCAGGCGTTCGACATGGGCTGGCAGTACCCCGAACTGTTCGCGCGCGTGGGTGCGTTCTCGCCATCGTTCTGGCTGCCGGCGGTGCCGGCGCAGGGTGGCGAACGCTTGGCGCAGGCGCAGGTCGAACGCGGCCCGAAACGCGACGGCCTGCGCATGTTCATCGCCATCGGCAGCGCCGAGGAAACCGACGATCGCGACCGCAACGGCGTCTTCGATGCACTCGACGACGCCCTCACGCTGATCCGCGGCGGCCACGAGGGCACGCGCGAACTGCACGGCCTCGGCGGCCTGGGCTATTCGGTGTCGCTGGCGTATGCGCCATGCCGGCCGCAGGCCGACATCGATTTCCTGCTGCTTTCCGACGGCCGCCACAACCAGGCCTCCTGGGCGCGGATGCTGCCGGTGTTCCTGCATTGGGCGTATGCCACGCCCGAGGCCAGCGCGATGCCGCGCTGTGGCGACTTCATGCCCGCGCCAGCGGCGACTGCATCGGCGACGCCTGCGACGTAGCGGGACGCGCCATCGGCAGCCTGGCCCTCAACCCGCCCGCCACTGGCCGGCGGCGCGCCTGCATGCGCCCGGAAAACGATTGCACCCCCCATCTGCGTGCGCGCCGTGGCGATGAATACGTATGCAATGGAATTTGTGCAGCAATGCCTGCGTCTACCATCGCGCTACGTTCTGGAACGGCCTTTCATATTGCCAATCCTGGCGCGCGGGCTTCGACGATCGGCGGCGCAACCGCCGCGACGTACGCAAGCCGACTATAAAAAACAACATGCAGTGGGAGGGGAGATGCAACTCAAGCGCAATCTGCTGAGCGTGGCACTGGCATCGGCGACGATGCTGATCGCCGCAGGCGCCCAGGCGCAGGAAACCGGCCAGCCGGGTACACCGGCCCAGGACGCGACGACGCTGGACTCGGTGGTGGTCACCGGCATCCGCGCCGGTATCGAAAGCTCCATCTCGACCAAGAAGGAATCGACCTCGATCGTCGAAGCCGTCTCGGCCGAAGACATCGGCAAGCTGCCCGACATCAGCATCGCAGAATCCATCGCCCGCCTGCCGGGCCTGGCTGCGCAGCGTGTCGCTGGCCGCGCCCAGGTCATCAGCGTGCGCGGTTTGTCGCCCGACTTCGCCACCACGCTGCTCAACGGCCGCGAAGTGGTGAGCACCGGCGACAACCGCAGCGTCGAATTCGACCAGTACCCGTCGGAGCTGTTCAACGGCGTGACCGTCTACAAGACCCCCGACGCATCGCTGGTCGGCCAGGGCCTGTCGGCCACCATCGACATGCAGACCGTGCGCCCGCTGAGCTTCAGCGAGCCGGTGGCCGTGTTCGGCGCCCGCTACCAGAAGAACTCGCTGGGTTCGGCCGCCGACAGCGATGGCGACGGCAACCGCGTCAACGCCAGCTACATCGGCCAGTTCCTCGACCACACCCTGGGCATCTCGATCGGCTACTCGCATCTGGAGACGCCGATCCAGGAAGAGCAGGTCGGCCTGTATGAGCCGTGGCAGGCGGTCCAGGACGGCTGGCGTCCGGGCGTGGCCGGCGGCACGTACTACTCCGACGGCATCAAGGCCCTGCGCCGCACCGGCTACGCCGAGCGCGACGGCATCATGGCCACCGTGCAGTACCGTCCGTCGAACGACTGGACCAGCACGCTGGACATGTTCCACACGCAGGCCGAGCAGGTCGACACCGCCAACCAGTTCGAGGTCAACCTCAGCGGTTACAACGGCGGCTACAGCCCGGGCCTGAACATCACCGGCGCGCAGATCAACGGCAACAACACCTTCGTCGGCGGCAGCGCCAGCGGCGTGTATCCGCTGGTGCGCGGCATGTACAACAAGCGCGAAGACGAGATCAACGCGTTTGGCTGGAACAACGACTTCGCCGTCGGCAACGCCCGCGTCAACGCCGACATCAGCTACTCCAAGGCCAGCCGCGACGAGCTCAGCTTGGAGAACAACACCCAGCGCCTGCCGGCGCCGCAGCTGGACACGGTCAACCTGGGCTATTCCAACAGCGGCTTCTCGCAGCTCGCGCCTGGCCTGGACTACTCCGACCCGAACTCGCTGTACCTGACCAACACGATCTACGGTTCCGGTTACGGCAAGGTGCCCAGCGTCGATGACGAGCTCAAGGGCGCGCGCGTGGTGGTGTCGTTGCCGGGTCCGGCCTCGTGGGGCTGGCTGGCCAACGTCGACATCGGCTTCAACTACGCCGACCGTGAGAAGCAGAAGACCCAGCCCGAGGGCAACATCAACCTCGGTGCGCAGGGCGACACGACGATCGCGTCGGACCTGCAGTACGACCTGGTCAACCTCGGCTTCGCCGGCGTCGGCTACATCCCGTCGTGGAATGTCCCGGCCGCGGTTGGTCGTTACATGAGCTTCAATCCGGTCTCCGACCTGTCGTACCTGGTGTCGAAGGCGTGGACGGTCAACGAGAAGATCTCGACCGGCTACGTCCAGGCCGACATCGACAGCGAATGGGGTTCGGTGGGTGTCCGCGGCAACGTTGGCGTGCAGATCCAGCACACCGACCAGTCGTCGAAGGCGAACTACTGGGACGGCACCGCTCCGGCGGGCAGCAACGTCAAGCCGTTCGAAGACGGCACGACCTACACCGACGTGCTGCCGAGCCTGAACCTGGCGTTCTCGTTCGCGCATGACCAGACGCTGCGTTTCGCCCTGGCCCGCCAGGTGGCACGTGCACGCGTCGACGACATGCGCGCGTCGCTCGAGTTCGGCGTCGACACCTCGACCGGCAAGCCCGGCGCCAGCGGTGGCAACCCGCGTCTGGATCCGTGGCGCGCCAATGCGCTCGACCTGTCGTACGAGAAGTACTTCGGCTCCAAGGCCTACGTGGCGGCGGCGTACTTCTACAAGGACCTGCGCAGCTACATCTACAAGCAGACGCAGGACGGTTACGACTTCAGCAGCTTCGTCGCCGACTACGTACCGCCGCCGGGTGGCGTGCCGGCCCAGACCACGGGCAACTTCACTGCGCCGTACAACGGCCAGGGTGGCACGCTGCAGGGCCTGGAGCTGAGTGCGTCGTTGCCGCTGGACATGCTGTGGGAGCCCCTTCAGGGCTTCGGCATCATCGCCAGCGCGAGCTTCAACGACAGCAACATCAAGATCGTCGATCCCGACAGCGCGAGCAGCGTGGGTTCGGGCGAGATCCCGCTGCCGGGTCTGTCGGATGAGGTCTACAACCTGACGGCGTACTTCGAGCGTGGCGGTTTCGAGGCACGCATCAGCGAGCGCTGGCGTTCGGACTTCGTCGGCGAGATCGGCAACTTCAACGGCAACCGCACGCTGCGTTACGTGGTGGGCGACGACCAGTTGGATGCGCAGATCAGCTATGCGTTCGGCGAAGGTTCGATGGAAGGCCTGAGCCTGTACCTGCAGGGCAGCAACCTGACCAACTCGGCTTACCAGACCTACGCCAGCAGCAAGGACCGTCCGCTCGAGTACATCGAGTGGGGCCGCACTTACCTGGTCGGCGCGCAATACAAGTTCTGATCCGCCTCCACGGGCTGCAGAACCAACCCCTGCCGGCGCGATCCGGTGGGGGTTTTTTTATGGGCGTTGCCTGCTTGCCTCGCTGCTACAGGCCCAGCCAGCCGGCGACGACGGCGCGCGCCTCGTCCACGCCCTGCTTCGACTCGCCCGAGAACGTCTGCACGCTGACCGTGTCGCCGAAGGCGCTGAACAGATCGCGCCGCACCGCATGCAGTGTCTGTGTCTGCTGCCCGCGCCCCAGCTTGTCGGCCTTGGTCAGCAACGCATGCGCCGGCAGCCCGCGGTTGACCGCATAGCCCAGCATCTGCCGGTCGTACTCGCGCAGCGGGTGGCGGATGTCCATCACCACCACCAGCCCCTTGAGCGACTCGCGGGTCTGGAAGTACTGGTGGATGAAGGCCTGCCAGTGCGCCTGCAGGTCCTGCGGCACCTTGGCGTAGCCATAGCCGGGCAGGTCGACCAGGTAGTTGCCGGGGACCGGCTCCTCGCTGGGCGGGGTGATGTCGAAATAGACCAGCTGCTGGGTCCGGCCCGGGGTCTTGGAGACCCGCGCCATCGCGTTCTGCTGGCACATCGCGTTCAGGGCGCTGGACTTGCCGGCGTTGGAGCGGCCGGCGAAGGCGACCTCGGTTCCGCCCTCGGGCGGCAGCTGCTTGTGGTTGTGCGCCGCCAGCAGGTAGCGGGCGCGGACGAAGGGATTGGCCATGCCATAGGATCGCATGGCCGCGCCCCCAGCCGCCGGAAACGGCGGCCGCGGCCCGCTCCCGGGGTCGAAAACTGCGCAAAACGCCTGACTCGGGCAGCTCATGCGCTGAATCCGCGTTGACCCAACCGTGAGCGGCGACGATAATTCCGCGGTTCCGGCGTCCGCAATCCAGGCCGCCTCTTAAAGTGTTTCGGAGCCCAGCTACATGAGCCAAGCCCGCGTCCTCGGCATGATCGGCCTCGCCGCAATGGCGGCCGCTGCCGTCGCCTACGCCCAGACCACCGTCACCCCGGTCCCGGACAACGCGCCGGTCCAGGCCGCTGCGCTGAACACCGCGCCGGAAAAGGTCGTCTGGGGCGACGCCAAGGCTGGCGCGACCAAGGCCGGCACCTGCGCCGCGTGCCATGGCCTCGACGGCAACCCGACCGATCCGCAGTACCCGCGCCTGGCCGGTCAGAGTGAGCGCTACATCGCCCACCAGATCGCCCTGTTCAAGAGCGGCGAGCGCAATACCGGCATGGCCGCGGTGATGAAGCCGTTCGCCGACGCCCTCAGTGGCCAGGACGCGCGCGACATCGGCGCCTACTTCGCCACCCAGAAGGCCGGCGCCGGCGTCGCCGACGACACGGTCATCGCGACCGGTCCGAACTCGGGCAAGAAGTTCTTCGAAATCGGCCAGCAGCTGTTCCGCAGCGGCGACAAGGCCCGCGGCATCCCGGCGTGCATGGCCTGCCACGGCCCCGACGGCGCCGGCAACCCCGGCCCGGCCTACCCGCACATCGCCGGCCAGCAGTCGGCCTACACCCAGCGCCGCCTCGAGGAATACCGCACGGGCACCACGACCCAGCGCGATCCGCACCTGTTCAATGTGATGGCGACCATCGCCAAGCAGCTGAGCGACGAGGAAATCGGCTCGGTGTCGAGCTACCTGCAGGGCCTGCACCCGAGCCACGACGACGTTGCCGCGGCCAATGCCCCGGCCGCGTCGGCTCCTGCTCCGGCAGCGTCGGCTCCGGCAGCCGCTGCACCGGCAGCCCCGGCTCCGGCCGCGACGCCCGCTCCGGCGCCGGCCCCGACCCAGGAACCGGCCGCTCCCGCCACCGGTTCATAAAGGCTGAACTTTCGCCGGTGACCACGGTCACAGCGAATATCTCCTCCTGTTGTCTGCTTGCGCCGGTCGTGGCCACACGACCGGCGTTTTGTTTTCCGGCCCCCACCTTTCGCCAGCCCTGACGAGAACCCATCGATGAGTCGTCGTCCCTTCCTGCAATCCCTGCTCCTTGTCGCCTTGTTGCCCGCCGCGGCACTGGTCTCGACCGCGATCGCGGCCGAAGCCGCGCCGGCCCTGGTCGAGGGCACGGACTACGACGTGATCGAAGGCGGCCAGCCGTTCGCCCCGATCAAGGGCAAGGTCGAGGTGGTCGAGGTGTTCGGCTACACCTGCCCGCATTGCGCGCACTTCCAGCCGCTGGTCGCCAAATGGCGGGCTAGCCACGCCAAGCAGGTCAACTTCGTGCCGCTGGCGGCGCCGTTTGGTGGCTTCTGGATGCCCTACGCCAAGGCCTACTACGCCGCGCAGGAGCTGGGCGTGGCCGACAGGAGCCATGACGCGATGTTCCTGGCGCTGCATACCGACGGCACGTTGCCGCTGCACGACCCGTCGGTCGACGAGATCGCCGCGTTCTACGCCCGCTACGGCGTCGAGCCGCAGCGTTTCGCCAGCACCTACGACAGCGCGCAGGTGCAGGCGCGCGTCGAGCGTGCCGACCAGTTCATCAAGCGCAGCGGCGTCGAAGGCACGCCGATGCTGGTGGTCAACGGCAAATACCGCGTGAAGGGCCGCAGCTTCGACGACACGCTGCGCATCGCCGACCAGCTGGTCGCCCGCGAGAGCGCGGCTCGCTGAATTGCGGTTGCGTCATACCGGCCACCCCTGGCGGCCGGTATTCTTGCAGTATCAACCTTCTACTCCGGCCTTCTGCCTCAGCCTTCTGCCTTTGCCGCGAACCCAGCGCGCAGGGGCGCCGATTGCCCACACCGGCTACCAGCCATCGCCATCTGCGGAGAACTCGATCCATGACCTCGCGCCTGCCCCACCTCGCCCTGGTTCTGACCGGCCTGCTTGCGCTGTCCGCCTGCTCCAAGCAGGCACCGGCCCCGGCCGACACCGCCGCACCGGCGACCGCCACCGCACCGGCCGAAACGGTTCCGGCGGCCCCGGCCGAGCCGGCACCCCCGGCAGCGCCCGCCTCGACCGCACCGGACGGGTCCACCCCGGCCGAGACCCCGGCAGCAGCGGCAACCGCAACCCCGGTCGCGGCAACCGCGCCGCAGGGCCCGGCGCCGGTCGCCGGCACGGACTACATCGAGATCGCCGGCGGCCAGCCGTATGAGCCCACCAACGGCAAGATCGAAGTGGTGGAAGTGTTCGGCTACACCTGCCCGCATTGCGCGCACTTCGAACCGCTGGTCGAGGCCTGGAAGGCCAAGCAGCCGGCCGACGTGAAGTTCGTCCCGCTGGCCGCGCCGTTCGGCGGTTACTGGATGCCGTACGCCAAGGCGTACTACACCGCGCAGGCGATGGGCGTGCTCGCCAAGACCCACGAGGCGATGTTCAACGCCATCCACGTCGACCACACGCTGCCGGTGCAGCCGCTGCCGACCGATGCGCAGATCGCCGGCTTCTACGCCAAGTACGGCGTCGACGCCAAGCAGTTCGAAAGCACCATGAGCAGCTTCGCGGTCGATGCCAAGCTCAAGCGCGCCGGCAGCTTCATCTCCCGCAGCGGCGTCGACTCCACGCCCTCGCTGGTGATCAACGGCAAGTACAAGGTTGTCGGCAAGAGCTTCGAAGACAGCCTGCGCATCACCGACCACCTGGTCGCCGCGGAACGCGCCAAGTCCGCCGCGCCGGCACCGGCCGGCGGCTGATCGCCGCGACGCACCACTGACGGTCCTGGCACACGATGACCCCGCCTGAGATGGAAACGCGCCGGCTGCGCCTGCTGAGCGCCAACATCCAGGCGGGATCGAGCACGCGCGGCTACCACGACTATGTCGCGCGCAGCTGGTCGCACGTGTTGCCGGCCGGCAACAAGCGCGGCAGCCTCGACACGATCGCGCAGCTGGCCGGCGAACACGACATCGTCGGCCTCAACGAAAGCGATCCCGGCAGCCTGCGCTCGGGCTTCACCAACCAGACCCATTACCTCGCCCAGCGCGGTGGCTTCGACTACTGGAGCCATCAGCCCAACCGCCGCGTCGGCGGCGTCGCCTCCAGCGCCAACGGGCTGCTGAGCCGGCTGGAACCGCGCGAGGTCATCGATCATCCACTGCCCGGCCGCATCTCCGGCCGCGGCGTTCTGCTGGCCCGCTACGGCGAGGGCGACGACGCCCTGCTGATCGCGGTGGCGCACCTGTCACTGGGCGCGACCTCGCGGGCAGCGCAGCTGGGCTTCATCTCCGAGCTGCTGCACGACCACCCACACGCCGTGCTGATGGGCGACTTCAACTGCTCGATCGACCGCCCCGAGATGCAGGCCCTGTTCCGCAACACGCGCCTGCAGCCACCCGAGGGCGACGTGCCGACGTTTCCGAGTTGGCGCCCGCAGCGCGCGATCGACCACATCCTGGTCGGCGACGGCCTGCGCACCTCGAACGCGCGCGCAATGCCGGCGGCGCAATCGGACCATCTCGCGCTGTCCGTGCAACTCGACGTGCCCAGCAGCGCATTGCGCTGACCCGGGCGCAAAAAAGAGAACGGCCGGTGCAAGCACCGGCCGTTCCTGTTTCAAGCGCTTGCGATCACGCAGTCATGACAGTCATCAGAAGCGATAGTCCGCGCTGACGTACCAGAACGCACCCGGCAGGTCATACGTACCGGCGTCGTAACCGTTCAGCGAGCAGGTCAGGCACACCGGCGGATCCTTGCCGAAGATGTTGTTCACGCCGACCGTCAACTTCAGGCCTTCGGTGAACGCATTGCCCCAGTTGAACTGCGCATCGTTGTAGGTCGTCGAACCCAGTTCGTTGAACTCGGCGCCACCCAGGCAACCCGGCGCACCGCCGACCGGCACGTTGCCGCAATCCTCCTTGACCGAAGCGATGTAACGCAGCGTCCAGCCCGCGTTGAAGTCGCCCTTCGTCCAACCCAGCTGCACGTTGGTCTGCCACTCCGGGATCGCACTGTTGTCGACCTCGATGCCGACCTCGCGCTGCGAACGGTTGCCGTCGACGTCGATGGCCTCGTAGTCGTTGACGTAGGTCGACTGCATCGAGGCGTTCAGACGGCCCCAGCTCCATTCCGGACCGGCCCAGTTGGCCTTGATGTCGACGCCGTCGGTCTTGATCGAACCCAGGTTGTCGAGGAAGTTGTTGGGCGGGTTGAGATTGCCGCCGGCGCCACGGCTGAACGCCGTGCAATTGACGGTGTTGACGCCGCCTTCGCGCAGGCAGGTCTCCAGCAGCGCCTGCAGATCGCGCGCCTGGATCGCGTCCTTGATCTCGACGTTGTAGTAGCCCACTTCGAAGTCGAGGCGATCGGACCACGACTGGCCGGCACCCCAGCTCGGCGCGTACACCACACCGAAGGTCCAGTTGTCCGACGTCTCCGGCTGCAGATCCGGATTGCCACCGGTGAAGGTGGTGATCTGCGTGTTGGCCTGGACGAAGTTCGGCGGCGCACCCTGCGCCGCGCAACCGGCAGCCAGATCAGGCGATGCCGGACCCGGACGACCCGTCGAACCGCAAGGATCGACCAGCGTCGCACCGAACTGGGTCAGGCCGTACAGCTCGCCCAGGTTCGGCGCGCGGAAGCCGGTCGAATAGGTACCGCGGACGACGATGTCCTCGATCGGCTGCCAGCGGAAGCCGAGCTTGCCGGTGGTTTCGTTGCCGAAGGTCGAGTAGTCGGAGTAGCGGACCGCGGCGCTGATATCCAGCGACGACAGGACCGGGAAGCTGAACTCGGTGTAGACCTCGTCCACTTCATACGAGGACGACACCGGCGCAGCGAACGAGTCCTGCGATTCGCCGGTCTGGCGCAGCGGATCGGGGTTGAAGTCGCCGCGGTAACGGCGGTGCTCGACGCCTGCGGCAAAGCCGGCGGTGCGGTCGCCGATGTCGAACAGGTCGCCGGTGATGTTGCCCTGGAACAGGTCCAGCACCTGCTTGCTCGAATCGATCTGGCGGGTACGGATGTAATCGATCTGGTCCTGCGTCATCGGACGACCCTGGCCGCCGAACAGGTCGAGCGGCGTGCAGCCGGCGACCAGCGCGCAGATCGCCGGATCGCCCAGCGCGAGCTTCATCTTGGCCACGTTGTAGCCGTTGAGGAACTCCTGCGTGGCCTTGTTCTCGGAGTGGGCGTAGTTGACGTCCCAGCCGAGGGTGCGATCACCCATGCCGAAGGTGCCGTCGAGGCCGATGTTGAAGTAGGTGGTGTCCACATCCTGGTTGAAGATGCGCGGACCGACTTCGATCGGACGACGCGTCACCACCAGCAGGTTCGAAGCCGCGTCGAGCGTATAGCCGAACGGATTGAACGGGTTGTCCTGGTGGATGCTGATCGTGTCGGCGATGCCGCCGGTGCCGGCGCCAGGACCGACGAAGATCGGCTCGGGCGCGGCCTGGTTGGTCGAGGTGCGGTTGTTGTACAGGCCCTTGACATGCAGGCGGACTTCATCGCTCAGGTCGTAGGTGGCGCTGGCGAAGATCGACTTGCGCTTGCTCGGCGTGAGCAGGAAGTTGTACGGCGCGAAGTTGAAGCGGTCCGAACCGTCGAACTGGTTGTAGGTGCCGCCGTTGGGGTTGTTCGGGTCGAACACCGGCGTGGTGGTGCCGTTGTTGAGCGTGATGTCGTACCAGTTCGCGGTATCTCCATCGCAACCGCCGACGGCGGTGGTGGCGAAGGCCGGGTTGCAGAAGAAGAAGCGACCCTGCGGGATGCCCGAGCTGCCGCCTTCGACACCGACGCCCGGCGTCGGGAAGGCCGACTGCTGCCAGCTGCCCGAGCTGATTTCCTGCTGCTCGAAGTAGCTGGCGGTGAAGATGCCCGACCAGCGTTCGCCGCTGCCGCCGATCGTCAGGCTGGCTTCGGTGGTCTCGCCGCCGTCCTCGTACTCGCCGTAATAGGCATGCACTTCGGCGCCGTCGAACTTGCGGCGGGTGATGATGTTGACCACGCCGGCGATGGCGTCGGAGCCGTAGATCGCCGAGGCGCCGTCTTCCAGCACTTCGATGCGCTCGACGATCGCCAGCGGGATGGTGTTGAGGTCGGCGCTGCCGCTGACACCCGAGGCGGAGGATTCATTGACCCAACGCACGCCGTCGACGAGCACCAGGGTGCGCTGCGAGCCGAGGTTGCGCAGGTCGACCTGGGCCGAACCGGCGCCGATGCCGCCGCCGTCCGGCGGATAGCCGAAGTTGCCGGAAGAGTTGAACTTGGCGTTGAGCGCCTTGCCGCTCGAGCTGAGCTGCTGCAGCAGGTCGCCGACGCTCTGCAGGCCGGTGGCTTCGATCTTGGTACGGTCGAGCACGTAGACCGGCTGGGCGGTGACCACATTGGTCTGCTTGATGCGGCTGCCGGTGACGGTGACCGTGTCCAGGGTGGTGGCCGAGCCGGGCTGTGCAGGCGTCTGCGCGGTTTGCGCCGCGGCGAGCCCGGGCAGGCTCAGCAGCAGCGACAGCTGTATGGCTTTCGTCAGGGTCTGACGGCGTAGTGCTTTCATCGCGACTCTCTCCAAAAAGAAAAAAATCTGGCTGAACAGCTGGACGCGCCCTCCCCCTCCAGGCGGCGTCCCAGAGTTGTAAACAATTCGTAAAGCCGCCACAAGCGGCAAAGAGTCAGCGTCACTTTCGGCACAGTGGGCCTTGGACCCGATCCCCGGGGTCCGATCCGACCCTGCCCGGCCAGCAAACGCAGCCCGCAGCAGCATGCAAGCAGTTGAATACACTGCAGTTCTTTGAAGAATGGGTTGCTGCCAAGCGTTCGAACGCGACCAACACCGACTGCCGTTCAAGGCCGCCCCGGGGCCGTCAGGCCAATTTATGGACAGTGATCAGGCCTCGATTGCCGCGGCCTATGGTCGAGGGCGACAGCTCGGCGCCCCTTTTTCGCCTGATCGGCGCGATTCGGCGCGGATCAACGGCTTTCCCTGGGTGCTGCGGCTTCCGCCGGTCGCCGGTTCGCAGGCAGATTCACCTCGAAGATCACCCTGCCCCGGTACGGCGCGCCGAACTGCCTGGACGAATAGCCATAGCCGGCGATCCGGCGCTGCAGTTCAGGCCACAGTTCCTGCCTGGCCACGTAGACCAGCCCGGACTCCTCGCCGGCCTCCTCGAGTTCGCGGATCAGCGGCTCGTCGTACTTCGGGTTGAATCGAGATTGCGGCAGCGGCGCCAGCGACAGCGACTCGATCTCCGTGTCCAGGTACAGATGCAGGCCGTAGCGGGGCGAGTCCTCGACGAACACGACCTCTGAAATCGGCGTGCTGACGCGGGACCGGATCGCCTCTGCCCAGGCCGACTCGTCCTGGCGCGAGGGCACCTGCGCGGCCACCACCCGCAACAACACCATCAGCACCAGCCAGGCCAGCAGCCACGCCAGTCGCAGAATCTGCCGCTGTTCGTGCTGGCGCTGTGCGGCAATGGCCAGCGCCAGCGGTACGAAGACGGGCAGCAGATACAGCGGCAGTCGCGATCGGGCAATGCAGAAGGCCAGCAACGGCAGCAGCAGCCACAGCGCGACGAAGAGGCCGCGCGCCTGCGCCTGCCGCGCCACCCGCGTGCTCCATGCACGCAACTGCGACGGTAACTGCCACGCCCAGCGCCCTGCCGGAGCCAGCCAGGGTAGCGCGCCCACGGCCAGGGTTGGCACGTACACGACCGCCCAGCCATACCACTGGCCGTTTCGCCGGAAGCGGTCGCTGCTGACGCGATCCACCACCTCCGCGCCGAGGAAGTAGCCGAGCAACCCTTGATGGCGCAGCGACACCGCGATGAACCACGGCAGCACCAGCGCCAGGAAAACCAGGACACCGGCAGCGTGTGCCAGCCAGTTCCGCCGCTG
The DNA here is from genome assembly GCF_052113485.1 of Lysobacter sp. TAF61. Classification (NCBI taxonomy): domain Bacteria; kingdom Pseudomonadati; phylum Pseudomonadota; class Gammaproteobacteria; order Lysobacterales; family Lysobacteraceae; genus Lysobacter; species Lysobacter sp. TAF61. Next base: position 51,715 of record NZ_JBFRDH010000004.1, on the reverse strand, counting down.
CCCGGAAGGCGCCAGCCACTGCAAGGCCATGATCGGGGCCAGCGGAAGCAGCGCCGGCGGCCCCTTGGTCATGAACGCAAGCGCGAATGCCGCCCACATCAGCAGCACCCATCGCGTGCCCGGCGTTCCGAAGCGGTGCTCAACGAATGCATACACCGCCAGCGTCTGCGCCGCGGTCATCGGAAAGTCGGTGGTGACCAGTTGTCCGGCGCAGTAAGGCAGGATCATCGTCGCGTAGATCAGCGCCGCCTCTGCTTCCGCGCCCGGTGCCAGCCGCCGTGCGCAACGCCATGCCAGTGCGATGCAAAGCAGGTACGCCAGCGCACTGGGCAATCGCGCCGCGAACTCGTTGCGACCGAACACCGACACGCTTGCCGCGACCAGCCAGTAGGTGACCGGCGGCTTGGACCAGTGCCCGGTGTCCTCGTTGCGCATCGGATCGAGCCAGTTGCCGCTGTCGAGCATGGTCAGCGCGACATTGGTGTAGCGGCCTTCGTCCGGATCCCAGAGACCTCGTGAGCCGAGGAACGTGAATGCCAGCACGAGCGCGAGGATCGCGATCCATGCATTCGACAATTTCCCTGCGGACACTGTCATCGCTGTCATCGCTGCCTCGAGCCGGAGCCTGGTCGTGGACGTGGACGTTGAGCGCCGCCGATCATCCAACGCTGCGCACGCGCATGCAATCGAAATTGCACGGGGCAAATGCCAGCGCGCACGAACGCGAATGGCGCTCGCACGCTTCCGACACCATTACGACATCGCGCCGCAGAGGATGGCTCGCGTATCGGTGGCGTGAGCCATGCCCAATGCCTTCCAGTGCAGAGCTAAGCAACAGCGGCCGGCTCGGTCTGCCTCGCATCGCAATGGGTCGCTCACGCTTCCTGGCCATGCACCTGCTATGGCCTTTGCTCGTGTTCGTCGCCGTGGCGGTCGCGATGCTTGCGCTCGGGATCGACCAGAAGCTTGCCCGTGTGCTCTACGCGTGGGAAGGCAATGCGTGGGCGCTGAAGGATTCCTTCATCGCCGAGACCGTGATCCACACCGGTGGGCGCCTGCTCAGCGTGCTGGCGTGGCTGTGCGTGCTGGTGCTGTGGATCGTCACGCTGTTGCGCGCACCACTTGCGTTGCTGCGCAGGCCGCTTGCGTACCTGCTGATGGCGACCGCAGTGGCCGCCGCCACCGTGGCGTGGATGAAGACCTGGACGAACATGGATTGCCCCTGGAACGTGATCGGCCTTGGCGGCCTGCAGCACTACCACAGCCTGTTCGGCCCACGCATCGCCGGCCACCAGGGCGCGTGCTTTCCGGCCGCGCATGCCAGCGCCGGATACTGCTGGTTGTCGCTGTACTTTTTCTTCCTGACGACGCATCCGCGGCTGCGCTGGCTCGGACTTGCCACCGCCCTTGGTTTCGGCCTGCTGTTCGGCACCACTCAACAGCTTCGTGGCGCCCACTTCCTCTCGCATGACCTGTGGTCGGCCGCCGTGTGCTGGATCTGCGTGCTGGCGGTATACCTGGGGATGCGGATGGACCGCCCGTCGCGCGCGCATCGCGCCGCAGTAGACAAGGCAGCGAGGCCGCCATCGCCTGCGCGACCGGATTGATGCGCCCGACCATTCGCCTCGCACTGCAGACCCCCGCGCTGCCGGCGCTCGCGCTGCTCGCCCTCGCGATGCTGGCCGCGCTGCCCGGTTGCGCCACCTATCGAGCGGCACCGTTGCCGTCGCCAGAGGCGATCCTGGCGCGCGGCGTACCGGACGTCTCCACACCTGCGGTCATCCATCCGCGCCTGCCGCCGCACGAGATCGACTTGGACCGTCCGTTGAGCGACCTCGATGTGGCGCGGCTGGCACTGCTCGCCAGCCCGGACCTGGTGGCGCTGCGGGCGCAGGCCGGCGTCGCCGATGCGCAGTTGTTCGCCGCGGGGCTGGTGCCCGATCCACAGCTGTCACTTGCAGTCGATCGCCCGACCAGTGGGCCCGACGTGACGACCGCGCTGGCTGCCGGCCTGGTGTTCGACCTGGCCTCGCTGTTCACCCGCCATCTGCAGGTTGCCGGGCAGCAGCACGCCACCGGGCAGGTGCACTTGGACGTCGCCTGGAACGAGTGGCTCGCGCTCAACCACGTCCGCATCCTCGCGCGCAGGATCGCTTCGCTGGAACAGCAGGCGGCCATCGCCGCGCAGGCGCGCGACGCCGCGATGGCGCTGTACCACCTGAATCGCGACAGCATGCGGCGCGGCGATGCGCGCCTGGACGATGTCAGCGTCTACCAGGTCGGCTTCGTCGACGCGCAGACGCGCACGCTCGAGCTCGAACGGCAGGCGCTCGCGGCACGTCATGAACTCAATGCCGCCCTTGGCGTGCCAGCGGACAGTCGCTTTGCCTTGGCGCCCTTGCCGCCGCCTCGCCCTGTGCTGGCGACTGACGTGGCCGCGCTTGCCAACGACGCAGCTCACCAGCGCCTGGACGTGCTGGCGCTGCAGGAGGGTTACGCCGCGGCAGAGCTGGGATTGCACCTGCAAACCCGCCGTGCACTGCCGTTACCGCAGCTGAGCATCAACCGCGCGCGCGACACCGGCGACGTGTGGACGACCGGGCTTGGCGTGGATTTCAGCTTGCCTCTGTGGAACCGCAACCGCGGCGGGATCTCGGTGGCCGGCGCCACGCGCACACAGCTGGCCGACGAGTACGTCGCCCGGTTGCTGCAGATGCGCTCGGATCTTGCCGCCCAGCTCGACGACCTCAGGCAGCTCGATGCCCAGCAGCATGCGCTGGCCGCCGAGCTGCCGACGCTGCAACAGGCTGCCGACGTGCTCGCCCAGGCCAGTGCGAAGGGCGATGTCGCAGTGACGGCCTACGAAACGGTGCGCTCGGCCTTGCTCGACAAGCGGCTCGCCTTGATGGGGCTTGAACAGGCCCGCTCGGAAGGCGAAGTCGCGCTCGAAACCGCCGCCGGACGATTGTTATGGGATGCGCAATGATTCGCCTGAAATCTCTCCTCCCGGTGCTGCTGCCGCTGCTGCTCGCGGCGTGCCATGACGGCGCCCCGGGCGCCGATGCCGCCGATGACGCAGGCCCTGCCGGCACGGCCCGGGTGCAGGTGGAAGTCGCCGCCATCCGGCCGATGCACCGCACGCTCACGGCCTACGGCACGGTCGCCTTCGCGCCGCAGTCGCAGCAGATCGTGACGACCGGCGCGCAGGTTGCGATCGAAGAGGTGATGGTCGTGGCCGGCCAGGACGTCCATGCCGGCCAGCCATTGCTGCGGGTACGCGCGACGCCCGATTCGGTACTCGAATGGGAACGTGCGCGGGCCGACCAGGACGCTGCGGCGCGCGAGCTGCAGCGCGCCGAGCGCATGTTCGCCCAGCACCTGGCCACCAATGCCGACATGGCCACTGCGCGCCAGGGCGCACTCAATGCCCAGGCCGCGTGGAAGGACGCCGTCGCCCGCGGTGCTGCCCCGGGCGCGCACCTGATCACCGCGCCGCGCGAGCTGGCAGTGACGACGGTGGATGTGAACCGCGGCGACATCGCCGCGGCCGGCGCCGCGCTCGTGCACCTTGGCAACAGCGCCGACCTGGAGGTGCGCCTGGGCGTGGAGCCGGCCGACCTGGCCCAGATCGCACTGGGCCAACCGGTGACGCTGCATCCCAGCTACGCGCCCGACACCGGCGTTGCCGGCAACATCATGCGGATCCTGCGCCAGGTCGATCCGCAGTCGCGCCTGAGCCAGGCGCTGGTGCGCGTGCCGCCAACGCAGGACCTGCTGCCCGGCACCACGGTGCGCGCCGAGATCGACACCACCCGTCCCCGCGCCGTGCTCAGCCTGCCGCGATCGGCGGTGCTGCTGGACGCCGGCACGCCGCACGTTTTTCTCGTGCGCGCAGCGGCCGCGCACAAGGTCAACGTGGCCGTCGACGATGACGATGGCGAGCGGGTCGCGGTCACCTCCGGCGTCAAGGCTGGCGACGTCGTGGTGGTGCAGGGCAATTACGAACTCCAGGACGGCATGAAGGTCGTCGTCGAGACGCCAGGACATCGCTGATGTCGCGCTGGCTCTGGAATCATCGCGGATCGGTGTTGCTGGCCTTTGTGCTGTTCGCGGCGCTGGGCGCGTTGAGCATCCGCCTGATCCCGGTCGGCCTGTTTCCGCTGGCCAGCTTCCCGCGCATCGTCGTCGCCGTCGATGCCGGCGACCGTCCCGTCGACCGCATGGTGGTGGAGGTGACGCGACCACTGGAACAGGCGCTGCGCGCCGTTCCCAACGTCACCCGCATCCGCTCCACCAGCAGCCGGGGAGAGGCCGACATCTCGCTCTCGTTCGACTGGAACACCAACATGATGGTGGCCCTGCTGCAGGCCGACGCCGTGGTCGCGCGCATGGTCGCCGCGCTGCCGGCCGGCAGCAGTTTCACCATCCGGCGCATGGACCCGACCGTATTTCCGGTGCTCGGCTTCAGCGTCACCTCGCCGCACCGCGCGCTGACCGAGCTGCGCGACCTGGCCAACTTCAAGCTCGCCCCGGCGCTGTCGTCGGTATCGGGCGTGGCCCAGGTGGAAGTGCTCGGCGGGCGCGAAGCCGAGTACCAGGTGCTGCTCGAACCCGTGCGCCTGCAGTCGCTGGGGCTCTCGCCGGTGGACGTCGCGCAGGCACTTAGCGCGGCCAACGTCGTCACCGCGGTCGGCAGGCTCGAGGATCGCTACCGCCTCTACCTGGCCCTGTCTGACACGCGCCTGCGCAGCATCGAGGACATCCGCCGCACGGTCCTGCGCAGCAGTGCCGATGGCGTGATCGAACTGGAGGACGTCGGCGACGTGCGCCTGGGGGAGATGCCCGAATGGACGCGCGTCAATGCCGATGGCACCGATGCGGTCCTGATCAACGTCATGCAGCAGCGCGGCGCCAGCACGGTGGCGTTGTCGGGCGACGTACGCGCGCAGTTGCAGCGCCTGCTGCCATCGTTCCCGCGTGACGTCCGCATCGTTCCCTACTACGACCAGTCCGAGCTGGTGGTCGCCTCGGCCGGTGGCGTGGTCGAGGCCATCGCCGCCGGCGCGGTGCTGGCTGGCGCGATCCTGCTGCTGTTCCTGCGCAACTGGCGCATGACCCTGGTGGTAAGCCTGGTGCTGCCGGTCGTGCTGCTGATCACCTGCGCGTTGCTGCTGGCGTTCGGCCAGAGCTTCAACATCATGACGCTTGGCGGCATGGCCGCCGCCGTGGGCCTGGTGGTGGACGACGCGGTGGTCATGATCGAGCACATGGCGCGGCGGCTGTTCGAGGACCGCGACCGCACCGGCCCGCCACCGGTGCTGGACTACGCCGCGCAGATGCTGCGGCCGCTGGCGGGCTCGTCGGCGGCCACGATGACCGTGTTCCTGCCGCTGGCCTTCCTCGGCGGCGTCGCCGGCGCCTTCTTCCGCCCGCTGGCGCTGACGATGGCCTCGACCCTGGCCGTTTCCTTCGTCGTCTCGTTGCTGGTGGTGCCACTGCTGACCCGCGCCCTGCTGCGGCCGAGCGACGCGGCCACGCTGGAACACCCTGGCCCGTGGCAGCGCCAGCTGCAATCTCGCGGCGTCGATGCCGTCGAACGCGCCATGCAGCGGCCAGTGCGTCTGATCGTGCCGGTGCTGGTCCTGGTCCTGGTCGGCGTCGTGGCGTTCCTGCGGATCGGCAGCGGATTCATGCCGCGAATGGACGAAGGCGGTTTCATATTCGACTACCGCGCCGCGCCAGGCACTTCGCTCAGCGAAACCGACCGGTTGATGCGCCAGGTCGAATCGATCGTGCGTTCGCTGCCGGAGGTTGAAAGCTACTCGCGTCGTACCGGCCTGCAACTGGGCGGTGGCCTGACCGAAGCCAACGAGGGCGACATGTTCATCAAGCTCAAGTCCGGGCCACGTCGCGGCATCGACGACGTGATGAGCGAGCTGCGGCAGCGGGTCGAGAGCGAAGTCCCGGGCCTGCAGATCGAGACGGCGCAGTTGATGGAGGACGTGATCGGCGATCTCATCGCCACGCCGCAACCGATCGAGATCAAACTGTTCGGCGCCGACAACGGACGCCTGCGCAAGGACGCAGACACCGTCGCCGACGCCATCGCGCGCATCCCCGGCGTGGTGGAGGTCCTCAACGGCACCCGCATTGCCGGTGACGCGATCGACATCCGCGTCGATCGCGTCCGTTCCTCGCTCGAAGGTCTGGCCCCGGACGACGCCACCGCACAGATTGAACAGCTGCTCGCCGGCACGGTCACCAGCCAGATCCAGGCCGGCGAGAAGATGATCGGGATCCGCGTCTGGTCGCCCGAGGACATCCGCAGCCGCGTCGAACAGGTATCCCATCTGCAGCTGCGCTCACCCGATGGCCATTACCTGCCGGTCTCGCGCGTGGCCGCGATCAGTGTCGTATCCGGCCAGGCGCAGGAAGACCGCGAAGATCTGCGCGGGATAGTCGCCGTCACCGCGCGACTGGAAGGCCGCGACCTCGGCTCGGCGATGCGCGATGTCCGCCAGCGCGTGGCCTCGATCAAGCTCGCTCCGGGCGTCGGCGTCGCCTACGGCGGGCTGTACGAGGAGCAGCGGCAGTCGTTCCGGCAGCTGGTCGTCGTCTTCGTTTCCGCGCTGCTGCTGGTCGCCACGTTGCTGATGTTCCTCTACGAGCGGGCGAGCGTCGTGATGGCGATCGTGCTGACGGTGCTGGCAACGTTGCCGGGTGTGTTCGCCGGACTGTGGCTGACCGGCAGTGAGCTCAACCTGTCGTCGATGATCGGCATGACGATGGTGCTGGGCATTGCGACGGAGGTCGCGATCTTCTTCTTCGCCGAGCTCGATACCACGCGCCGCATCACGCCCGCCGACCTGCACCGCGCCGCGGCCATGCGCCTGCGACCGATCCTGATGACCTCCTCCATCGCGATCCTGGCGCTGCTGCCGCTGGCGTTGGGACTGGGCTCGTCGGAGATGCAGCGCCCGCTGGCGATCACCATCATCTGCGGCCTGCTCGTTGCGGTGCCGGCGGTGCTGCTGCTGATGCCGGCCACCTTCCTGCTGCTCGACCGTATGCTCGAGCGCTCACCTCGACCGGACTAACAGCTCCTACCTTTTTGCGACAGCTGCAGGAAGAGCATCCACCCTCGCGACACGCTGGCGCCTTTGACGGAGATCGGGCGGATGACCAGGTTCGGCACGAAGGTGCATGCGGTGCTGTCGTCAGGTGATCGCAGCGCCATTCGCGCGACGATGATCCTTGCCGTCGTGCTCGTACCGGCGCCGGCGCTGGCCGGCGGGCCGCTGCTGATCGACCACATGGTCACCTACGACGACTCCGGCATCTGGGATCGCAAGTACCAGCAGGCGCTTGCAGTTGGCGCGGCGGTGACGGTCGTCGGTGGCGCGTTCTTCGTCGACAGCGACAGCCGCATGGGCAGGACCTTCGATCAGACGATGGATTCGATCGTGCTGACGGCGGTGACGACGACGGCGATGAAGTATGTGTTCTCGCGCGAACGGCCAAGGGAGAATTCCGATCCAGGCGATTTCTTCGACGGCGCCCCACACCAGAGTTTTCCCAGTGGCGAGGTCGCCGAAATCAGCGCGGTGGTGACGCCCTTCATCATCGAATACCACCACGACCATCCCAGCGTGTACCTGCTGGCGCTGTTGCCGGCCTACGACGCGGTGGCCCGGGTCAAGGTGCACGCGCACTGGCAGAGCGATGTACTCGTCGGCGCGGCCGTCGGAGTCGGCTTCGGCTTCTATGCGCATGGCCGCCAGACCCCGCTGATCATGGGCCTGCTGCCCGACGGCAGCGGCCCGATGGTCACCTACAGCAAGAAGTTCTAGGCGCGGGGCAGCGCTCAGCCGCCGAGCAGCAGGCTCGTGCCGACCAGGGCGAGGAAGGCGGCGAATACCCGTTTGAGCGTGTCTCCGTTGAGACGATGCGCCAGCCGCGTGCCGTACGGCGCGGCCAGCACCGAAGCGGCGGCCACGCCGATCGCGGCTGGCAGGTAGACGTAACCGACCGCGTGCGCCGGCAGTGCACCGGGCGGCGCATGCAGCGCATAGCCGACCGCGCTGGCAAGACCGATCGCGACGCCGCAAGCGGACGACGTGCCGACCGCACGCACGGGCGCGACGCCACGCCAGACCAGCAGCGGCACCGTCATGCTACCGCCACCGATGCCCACCACCGCCGACACGGCGCCGATGCCGAGCCCGGCCGCCGACATCGTTGCGCCGGTCGGCGCCGGCACATCGCCGCTGCCGTTGCCGCGGGCTCGTCCGAACGTGAGCTGCGCGGCGGCGAGGAAGCAGTAGCCGGCGACGACCCAGCGCAGCACGCTGTCGTCGATGCGCACGGCCAGGCCACTGCCGATCCAGCCGCCGAGCAGCAGGCCCGGCACCATCCACGCCACCGTCGGCCACAACACGCTGCCGCGCGCTGCATGCGCGCGCGCCGATGCGGCCGCGGTCAGGACGATGCTCGCCAGCGAGCTGGCCAGCGCGGCATGCATGGCGGCCTCTTTCGGAACGCCCATTCCAGGCAGCAACCATGCCAGTGCCGCCACCAGCACCAGACCGCCGCCAACGCCGAGCAATCCAGCGAGAACACCGGCGACGCAGCCGAGCGAAAGGAAGATGAACAATGCCGTGATCATGTGACTCCCTGGAATTCCGGTGCGCCGAAGCGATCTGCAACAACAACACAGCCTGACTGCATCGCGCGCGACGGCCACGGACGCTTCACAACGCTGGGCTATAGTCCCACGATGCTCCCCCGCCCATTCACAATCGTACTCGTTGCGTGCACCGTGGCGCTCGCCGCGACGGCCTGCGCACAAAGCACCGCAGCTGCGCCGCCGGTGCAGTTGCCGGCGCTGCCCAAGGCCAGCGTCGACCCGCAACTGCCGCGCGTGCGTGCGGCGCTGGAAGCAGCCGAACTCGGCCGCTTCGATGCCGGCCAGTACAGCGACATCGCCCGCCATCCGCTCTACGGCTGGGTCGAGTACGCGAACCTGCGCCGCGATATCGACAATCTTTCCGCCAGCCAGGCGCAGTCGTTCCTGACGCGCTATAGCGGCCAGGCCGTCGCCGATACGTTCCGCGAAGGTTGGCTGGCGGCGGCCGCGCGCCGCCAGGACTGGAGTTCATTCCTGGCCGCGTGGGACGCGAAGATCAAGAACCCGGCATTGCGCTGCGGCGAACTGAGCGCGCGCCTGGCGCAGGGCCGCAGCGACGCCGGATGGACCAGCGACGCACAGGCGATCTGGCGCAGCACCGGCAAATCGCTCCCGGACGAATGCGATGCACCGATGGCGGCGTTGTCTGCACAGGGCGGACTGACCCCGGAGCTGCGCTGGGAACGGATCGACCTCGCCGCTGGCGAATGGCAGCCCGGCGTCATGCGCGCGGCTGCGCGCGGCCTGCCTGCCGACCAGCTGGCGCTGGCCAACGACTACGCCGCCTTCCTCGACGCACCGCACGAGCGTGCCCTGACCTGGCCGAAGACCGCGCGCAGCCGCGCCATCGCCTCGCAAGGGCTGGCGAAGTTCGGCAAGGCTTCGCCGGCGTCGGCCGAAGCCGTGCTGCCGCGCTATGCCGATGCGCTGGGCCTGAGCGACGAAGAGCGTGGCCGCGCGCTGTACCAGATCGCGCTGTGGTCGGTGGCCTCCTACGAACCGGACTCGGCGCGGCGCCTCAACGCCGTGCCCGAGGCGGCCTATGACGAGCGCCTGCACGAGTGGCGAGTACGCGAGGCCATGGCGCGCTCGGACTGGTCGGCGGCGCTGGCGGCGATCAACAAGATGGGCGCCAAGCAGCGCAGCGACACGCGCTGGATGTATTTCGAGGCGCGCCTGAACGAACGCGCCGGCAACAAGTCCAGCGCCGACCGCCTGTTTCGCGAAGCAGCGAAGAAGCCCGACTTCCATGGTTTCCTCGCCGCCGACAAGCTCGACCTGCCGTATGCGGTCTGCCCCTGGCTGCCCAACGACAGCGCCTCGGCGCAGGCGGCGATCGCGCGCGATCCGGCGATCGTGCGGGCGATGGCGCTGTTCCAGATCGACCGCGTCGGCTGGGCCGTGCGCGAATGGGACGATGCGCTGTCGCGCTTCAATGACGAGCAGCGCCGCATCGCGGTGGAGGTGGCGCAGGGCAACGGCTGGTTCGACCGCGCGGTGTTCGCGCTCGGCAAGGGCAAGCCGGACGAACTGCGCCTGTACGGCCTGCGCTTCCCGCTGCACCACGAAGCCACGATCCGGCGCGAGGCCCAGAGCAACCGTCTCGATCCGGCCTGGGTCGCGGCCGAGATCCGTGCCGAGAGCGTGTTCTACCCACGCGCGCGTTCCAGCGCCAATGCCATGGGCCTGATGCAGATCCTGCCGGGCACCGGCGCCGGCGTCGCCAGCCGCATCGGCCAGCCGTGGAGCGGCGCCGAAAGCCTGTACGACCCGGACACCAACATCATTCTCGGCACCGCCTACCTTCGCGAACTGCTCGACAAGTACGGCGGCCAGCCCTACCAGGTCATCGCCGGATACAACGCCGGTCCGTCGCCGCTGTCGCGCTGGCAGTCGCAGCGGCCGGGCATGGACCCGGACTTCTGGATCGAGACGATCAGCTACAAGGAAACCCGCGAGTACGTCGCCCGCGTGCTTGCCTTCAGCGTGTTCTACGACTGGCGCCTCAACGGCGACGCGGCCCGGGTCAGCGACCGCATGCGCGGACGCGTCGACGGCGCACGCACGCAGTTCGTCTGCCCACAGCCGGCAACACCTGCCGCGGATGTGCCCGCGCCACGCGCCGCCCAACCCAGGCGCCCATCACAGCGCTGAAAGCGCCAGGACCTTAAACTCGCGGCATGGCACAACGTCATGTCGTCGTCCTGGGTGGGTCCGGTTTTGTCGGCCGGCATCTCGTCGCGCGCCTGTTGCAGGGTGGCGATCGCGTCACCGTGCTCAGTCGCGGCGTCGATCCCGGCAAGCGCGCCATGCGCCCGCAGGGCGCGAGCCTGATCGAGGGCGATGTCGGCGACCGCGCATTCCTCTCCGCGGTGCTCGACGACGCCGACGCGGTGGTCAACCTGATCGGCATCCTCAACGAGAAGGGCGACCGCGGCGACGGTTTCGAACACGTTTTCGTCGGCATCACCGAATCGCTGATCGCCGCGATGAAGGACATGGGCGTGCGCCGCCTGCTGCAGATGAGCGCGCTCAACGCCGGCCACGGCGAAAGCCATTACCTGCAGTCGCGCGGCCGCGCCGAACAGCGCGTGCGTGCGTCCGGCCTGGACTGGACGCTGTTCCGGCCCTCGGTCATCGCCGGTCCTGGCGACGGCCTGTTCTGCCGCTTCGACGCCCTGCTGCGGCTGACTCCCGTGCTTCCGATCGGCCGCGCCGACGCCCGTTTCCAGCCGGTCTGGGTGGGCGACGTGGTCGAGGCGTTTGCGCGCGCGCTCGACGACCGCCGCAGCATCGGCGACAGCTACGACCTGGTCGGCCCGGACGTGATGTCGCTGCGTCGCATCGTCCACCTGGCAGCGCGCGGGCGCGGCCGCTACCGCGTGGTGCTTGGCCTGCCGCAGACGCTGGGCCGGATGCAGGCCGGCATCGGCGAGTTCATTCCCGGCAAGCCCATTAGCCGCGACAACTGGCGCTCGCTGCAGCTCGACTCGGTGAGCTTCGAGGATGGCTTGCGCAGGCTCGGCATCACGCCGACGACGATCGAGCCCCGGCTGCCGGAAATCCTGGCGGGTTGCTGAGGCCGTCGCCCCGCGCGCGCGGGCGCAATTCCCCCAAGATTCCCGCATGTAAGATCCCCCGCATGAAGACCTATCTCGTCGGCGGCGCCGTCCGCGACCGCCTGCTTGGCCTGCCGCCTGGCGACCGCGACTGGGTCGTGGTCGGTGAAACGCAGGCGTCGATGGAGGCGGCAGGGTTCCGCGCGGTCGGCCTCGACTTTCCGGTGTTCCTGCACCCCGACACCGGCGAGGAGTACGCGCTCGCCCGCACCGAGCGCAAGAGCGGCCGCGGTTACCGCGGCTTCGTCGTCGATGCCGACCCGTCGGTGACGCTGGAGCAGGATCTGCAACGGCGCGACTTCACCATCAACGCCATTGCCGAGGACGAGCAAGGACACCTGGTGGACCCCTATGGCGGCGTGCGCGACATCGAGGCGCGCGTCTTGCGCCATGTCGGCCCGGCCTTCGCCGAGGATCCGTTGCGGGTGTTGCGCGCGGGACGCTTCATGGCCCGTTTCGCGCCGATGGGCTTTGCCATTGCGCCGGAGACGATGGCGCTGATGCGGACGATGGTGGCGTCCGGCGAGCTGTCGGCGCTGGTTCCCGAGCGTGTGTGGAAGGAACTGCGCCGCGCCATCACCTGCCCGGCGCCTTCGGCCTTCCTGCGCACCCTGCATGACGCCGGCGCGCTCGCCGCGGTGTTGCCGGAAGTCGACGCGCTGTATGGCGTGCCACAGCGCGCGCAGTTCCACCCCGAAGTCGACACCGGCGTCCATGCCGAACTGGTCTGCGACATGGCCGCGCGGCTCGCACCGGGTGACGAGCTGATCGGCTTCGCCGCGCTTACCCATGACCTGGGCAAGGCGCTGACGCCAGCCGATGTGCTGCCCAGGCACGTCGGCCATGAGCACGCCGGTCTCACACCGCTGAAGGTCCTGTGCGAGCGCCTCAAGGTTCCAACCGAGCACCGCCAGCTGGCCGAAGCCGTGTGCCGCGAACACCTCAACGTGCACCGCTTCGACGAACTGAAGGCGAAGACCGTGTACGAGCTGATCGCGCGATGCGATGGCTTCCGCAAGCCCGCGCGCATCGCCCAGATCGCCACTGCCTGCGAGGCCGACAAGCGCGGCCGTACCGGGCACGAGGACGATGACTACCCGCAAGGGCGGGCGCTGTGCGCAGCCCATGCGGCGGCGATGAAAATCCGCGCCGACGAGGTGGCCGCAGGGTTGAGCGGTCCGGCCGTGGGCGAGGCGATGCAGAAGGCGCGGATCGAGGCGATCGCGCAGGTAACCGGAAAGCGCTGAGGCCACAAAAAGCAACGCCGGACGACCTCCCCGTCGCCCGGCGTTTCTCTCCCCTTTCGGTCCGGTCTCGTCCGCGTGCGCTGCCGGCCCTGCGGGACAGGGCCGGCGCGCCGCTACCGCCTAGAAGCGATAGTCGAAGCGGACGTAGTAGCTGCCACCGTTCATTCCGAACGGCATCGTTTCCCAACCGTACTTGAACCCGAGCTGCGGGAACGGTGCACCGGTCACAGGATCCCACTTGTCCGGGTACTGGTCGAAGATGTTGTTGCCGCCGACGGTGACCGCCATGGCGTCGTTGATGGCGTAGCGGACCTGCGCGTCGAACAGCCACTTGCCGCCCCAGGTCTGCTTGATGCCCGGCGTGAAGCCTTCACCGGCGACCGAGCCGTAGTAGTTGGCACGACCGGTCCACTGCCATGCACCGTTCTCCCAGATGCCCTGGAACACATGGTGCGCACCGGGCTGCCCCTCTTCGAGCAGCGTCACCTGGGTGTCGTCGAACAGCTGCGTCGGCGACAGGATCGGCGACTGCGAGCGGCGTGCACGCACCTCGGTGTCGTTGAAGTGGACCAGCGCGGTCAGGTTGAGCGTGCTGCCGCCGGCGAAGGTGGTGTTGTGGTTGACCGTCAGGTCGACGCCCTGGGTGCGCGTGTCGATGGCGTTGGTGAAGAACAGCACCTGGCCGACGCCGATCGGATCGAGGATGGCGTGGATCGGGCAGTTGCTGTTGTCGGCCGCGCACGCGTTGCCGTCGGTGCCGACCGACTCGGGCGCGATGTTGCTGGAGAAGATGATGCGGTCGTCGATGTCGATCTGGAAGATGTCCAGGCTCACCGACAGGCGATCGCTGGGCTGCCAGACGAAGCCCAGCGTGCCGCTGGTCGAGGTCTCTTCCTGCAGCGGCTCGATGCCGAACGCGCGGGTGACGTCGCTGTCCTGGCGCGCGGTGAGGGTGTCGGTCAGGATGCCGTCGGAGTTGAGGTTGGTCGAACGCTGGCTGTAGAACAGCTGCTGCACGCCGGGGGCGCGGAAGCCGGTGGACAGCGTGCCGCGCACGGCGAAGGTCTCGGTGGCGTCGAAGCGCGCCGACAGCTTGCCGGTGGTGGTGTTGCCGAAGTCCGAGTAGTCCTCGAAACGCACCGCCGCGCCGAGCAGGAATTTCTCGCTCAGGTTGGTTTCGGCATCGAGATAGACCGCCCAGCTGTCGCGTCCGTCATCGACCGCTTCGGTCGGCGAGAAGCCCGGGAAGCCCTGCATGCCCGGCTGCGCGATGTCGCCGGTCTGGCCGACGATCACCACGCTGCGATCGTTGTTGCGGCCGTACGTGTACGACACCGGATCGCCCGGACGGATCTTGTAATCGTCCTGGCGCCATTCCAGGCCGGTCGACAGGTACAGCGGTGTGCCGCCGATGCCATCGACATAACCGCTGAAGTCGAGGTTGAACGTGGTCTGGTCCGATTGCAGCTCGCCGGTGTCGGCGCGCGTCGGCGAGGCGCCGTAGATCGCGCTGTTCGGATCGGCCGGGTTGATCGGCTCGTACCACCAGCTGACGTTGACCGAATTGCCTTCCTCGAAACCGAACTTGTTGCGCGCGGTCACCACCGACACGTCCCAATCCCAGCGGTCGTTGATGGGCTGCTTGAAGCCGACCGCGATCGATGCGTCCTCGACCGTGGTCAGGATGTTGGGCAGGAAGCCATCGGGGTAGAGGTCCGGCACGGTGCGGTTGTCGCCGGCGCTGCGGAAGAAGCCCGACGAATCGCCCTCACGCTTGGACCAGCCGCCGAAGACGTACAACTCGCCGCCGGCCAGCGGCAGGCCGCTGTTGAACCACAGGTAGTAGTCCTTGGCATCGGCATCGCCCAGGCGCTGGGTCACGCGCGGCGGATCCACGCGCAGGCTGTCGGGGCCGGCGCGGTTGGTCTCGTTGCGGTTGCGCGCTTCGGCCGACAGGTTGAGGAAGCCGTCGCCGCCGAGCTTGAAGCCGGTGTTGACCGAACCGTGCAGCATCTCGCCATCGCCGGCGTAGTACTGCGAGCCTTCCACCGAGAGGTCGGTGTGGTCGGTCTGTTCCTTGAGGATGATGTTGATCACGCCGGAGATGGCGTCGGAGCCGTACTGCGCCGCAGCGCCGTCACGCAGCACTTCGACGCGCTCGATCGCCGACACCGGGATCGAGTTGATGTCGGTGCCGGCCGAACCGCGGCCGATGGTCTGCTGCACGTTGACCAGCGCCTGCTGGTGGCGGCGCTTGCCGTTGACCAGCACCAGCACCTGGTCCGGACCCAGCGCGCGCAGCGTCGCCGGGCGCAGGATGTCGGTACCGTCGCTGACGAAGGTGCGGGAGAAATTGAACGACGGCTCCAGCATCTGCAGGATCTGGCCGAGCTCCATCGCGCCGGTGGCGTTGAGCTCTTCCTTGCCGATGATGTCGACCGGTGCGGCCGTGTCCTCGGCGGTGCGGCCGCGCACGCGCGAGCCGGTGACCTGGATGCGGTCGAGGGTGGTGGCCTCGGAGCGGACCTGGGCCGCGGTGGGATCCTGGGCCAGTACGGTGGAGCTGAAAAGACTGGCGGCCAGACTGGCCGTGACAGCCAGGGCCAAGCGATTGCGGGTAATGGCAGGCATCGGTGGTTCCTTCACTCAGGGTGGGCGGACTCCCCCTGTTGAGCCCACCCCGAGCTTTAACCATCTCTTAACCTTTGCGCAATACCTGCACTCGCTTTGCCGTGTGTGCCGTGATGGCGATTTTGTCGCCATTTGACGGCGGTCACATTATCGAAACCGCGCCTCCAGCCATTGCAGACCCCGCGAAACCGGGGTCGCGGCCAGGATCAGCCCGGCCAGCACACCCAGCGAGTTGGCCAGTGCGTCGGCCGAGTCGGCCTGGCGCGAAGTGGTCAGGGCGCCCTGGGCGATCTCCAGTCCGACGCCCAGGGCAATCAGCCCGGCTGCCATCAGCGCCTGCGGTCGCCGGCGCTCGATCAGCATCACCCCGTAGGCGCTCAGGATCAGATAGGAGAAGAAGTGCTCGAACTTGTCGATGCCGTCGAACGCAGGCGGTGGCAGGTCGGAGGCCGCCACCAGCGAGGTCACGATGACCGCAGCGATCATCAGCAGCCACAGGCCCAGCCACAGGCGCGGCCAGCGCAGTTCCCTCAGCAGCGGCGTCACAGGCGGAAGCTCAGGTCGCCGACGAGGAACGCCGCGC
Organism: Lysobacter sp. TAF61; assembly: GCF_052113485.1. Classification (NCBI taxonomy): domain Bacteria; kingdom Pseudomonadati; phylum Pseudomonadota; class Gammaproteobacteria; order Lysobacterales; family Lysobacteraceae; genus Lysobacter; species Lysobacter sp. TAF61. The sequence continues at coordinate 35,449 of NZ_JBFRDH010000004.1, read as the reverse complement.
CGAACTCGACGCCCTTCTCGAAGCCCATCACCTGGAACCGTTCGCCCATCTCGCTGGGCAGGGTCAGGCGCTTGACCTCCTGGGTGCGGCGCAGGCGTTCGCCCTCGTCGGCGATCCGCTCGATGCGTTCGAGCACGCCGGCCAGGCCGTTGCCGAGCAGGAAGCTGGCCTGCGAGCAGTAGCCGGCGAAGTCGAAACCGGCCGAGACGCCGGCCTCGGCCAGGGCGGTGAAATCGACCGACGCGGTCAGGTCCTGCAGCCCCGGCCACAGCAGCGGCTCGTTGTGCATGCGGTGGCGGTAGAACGCGCGCAGGGTGCCGTCGTCGCGGTCGGCCTGGTAGTACTCGCTGCGGACGTAGCCGTAGTCGACGAACAGCATCGCGCCGCTGCGCATGCCGCCCGATACCGCCTGCACCCAGTAAGGCAGCTGCGGCAGTGTCTCGGATCGGTAACCCTGGGCGAACTCGCGGCCAAGGTTGCGTTCGAGGTGACGCACCGCGTTGCCGAGGAAGGCATCGGCCGGGCGCAGCACGCGCACCAGCTCGCCGGCTTCGATCGCGACATGCTCCTCGTAGACCTCGCCGGCCTCCATGGCGAAGCGCGGCGTCGGCAAGGCATCGATGACTTCGTTGGCGAACAGCACCCCGTCCCAGTCATCGCCGAACGGCGCATCGAGCCATTCGACCAGCTCGAACAGCGGCGGGGTGAGCCGCTGCTGCAACCGCTCGCGCTGGCGTTCGCGCAGTTCCGCGCTGGGTTCGAGGATGGCGTAGCGGTCGGGCAACGCGTCCAGCTCCATCAACCGCTTGAGCGCGACCTCGGCGAAGGCGCCGGTGCCGCCGCCCAGCTCGAGGAAGCGCGCGCCGGCGCCGAGCTGCTGCATCACTGGGGCGACGCTGTCGGCCACGCAGGCGGCGAAGATCGGGCCGATCTCCGGGGCGGTGACGAAGTCGCCGCTTTCGCCGAACTTGCTGGCGCCCGCGCTGTAGTAGCCCAGGCCCGGCGCATACAGCGCCAGCTCCATGAAGCGCGAGAACGCGATGGCGCCGCCGTTGTCGGCGATCTGGGCGCGGATGACCGCATCAAGGCGGGCGCTGTGGGCCAGCGCGTCCGCATCGGGGGGAGGGAGTGACGACATGGCGGGATTATCCCCGACCGGGCCGCGAGATAGGTGAGAATCGCCACCATGCCAGCCCACCGCCCCGTCGCCCTGATCACCGGCAGCGCCAAGCGCATCGGCGCGCAGATCGCGCGCACCCTGCACGACGCCGGGTACGACCTCGCCCTGCACTACCGCGATTCGCGCGAGCAGGCCCAGGCGCTGGCAGCCGAGCTCGAAGCCGCCCGCGCCGGCAGCACCGTGCTGCTGCAGGCCGACCTGGGTGAGTACGACCGGCTGCCGGAACTGGTCGCGCACACCATCGGCCGCTTCGGCCGCCTCGATGCGCTGGTCAACAATGCCTCCAGTTTCACGCCGACGCCGATCGGCACGGCCACGCCGCAGCAGTGGGAGCAGTTGTTCGCCAGCAATGCGCGCGCGCCGTTCTTCCTGGCCCAGGCGGCGGCGCCGCACCTGCGCGCGGCGCAGGGCGCGGTGGTCAACCTCACCGACATCTATGGCGAACGCCCGCTGCGCGGACACGCGCTGTACTGCATGGCGAAGGCGGCGCTGCTGATGATGACGAAGGCGCTGGCGCTCGAGCTTGCGCCGGATGTACGCGTCAACGCGGTGTCGCCGGGTGCGATCCTGTGGCCGGAGGAGTCGGCCAATGCGGCCGCGCAGGAGGCCATGCTCGGCCGCACGCCGATGGGCCGCACCGGCACGCCGGGCGAAGTCGCCGAGGCCGTTCGCTGGCTGTTGATGGATGCGCGCTACAGCACCGGACAGGTGCTGCACCTGGATGGCGGCAGGCTGCTGAACGCCTGACACCCCTCCCCGGCCACGAACGTGGCCAGGGAGAGGGGAGACTTACTTCGTCGCGAACGCCTGCTCCAGACGCAGGTTCTGGAATTCCGGCGGCGCCTCGCCCTGCGTCGCGTAGCGGTACAGCGCGGCCGAGTAGATGCCACCCAGTGCCGCCTGGTAGACGCCCAGCAGCAGCAACGCGATCACGAACACGATCACCACCGCGACCGCCAGGTACATCGACAGTTGCGCGGCGACGAAGGCGATCAGCGCGCCGACCAGGCCGACGCCGACCATGATCAGGCTGAAGGCCAGGCCGATGCCGACGTTGCCGATGGCGTTCTCGCCCCAGGTGTGGCGCAGCAGGCTCGCGCTCTTCTTGAGCGCCTCGACCGGACCGATCTCCTCGCTGACCAGCACCGGCGCAACCAGGAAGGTCGCCAGCGTCCAGGCCGCACCCAGGCCACTGCCGAGCAGGCGAACGAGGAAGTTGTTTTCCTTGTTGCGCAGCGCCTGCAGCAACATGCCGACCGTCGCTGCGATCGCGGCGTAGCCGAGGATCGCCGGCAGGCGCGCCTTGGCGGCGTTGATGCCGTCGGCCAGCGTCGGATCGCCACCTTCCAGCCGGATCATCGCCGCGCCAACCAGAGCGCAGTTGAAGAAGATGATCACCGTGTACTGGCAGAAGTAGAAGATGAACATCCAGACCATGCCGGTCACGCCGAATCCATGCTGGAAGATGCGCCAGCCCAGCATCGGCACCATGAACGTCGCCAGCACCACCAGCGTGGCCAGCGCCGACACGATCGGGAACACCATCAGTTCCTTGTCCGAACGCAGCACCGCCGCGCTCGCCTTCACCAGCTCCCAACTGCGCGAGAACTTCTCGAACATCGCAATCCCCTTGCTGATCCCCCATGGACCGAGAGCGCATCCTCGGGCCGCGCGGCGGCAAGGGCAAGTGGCATGGCGATCAAACCCTGACGGCCAACCCATTCCAGACACCCGGGAACCCTAGATGCCCACCGACTCCCATTGCGCCCCATGCTCCGGGTGCGCCGCCCACAGTTGCGCGAGCGTCTGGCCGGTCCCGGGCACGGCCACATCCGGCGCGATCTCCGCCAGCGGCCGCAGCACGAATGCATGCTTCAGCTCAGGCCGCGGAATGCGCAGGTTGCCGGCGCCTTCGAGCACGCGGTCGTCGAACAGCACGATGTCGATGTCGAGCGTGCGGTCGCCATAACGCGGACCGCTGCGGTCGCGGCCGTGGCGGTCTTCCAGATCGTGCAGCCAGGTGTTGAGCGCCGACGGCTCCAGATCGGTCTCGATGATCGCCGCGGCGTTGAAGAAGTCGGGCCCGTCGAACCCGACTGCGCGGGTGCGATACACCGCCGACAGCACGACGTCGCCGAAGCGTCCGCGCAGCGCCGTCACGGCCGCGCGCAGGTGGCGGATGGCATCGACGTTGCTGCCAAGACTCAGGTAGGCATGGCTCATGCGCGCGGTTCAGCCCGCCGAACGTTCGATCGACACACCGACCGCGCGCGCCCCGCGCACCGCGCCGGGCTTGCTGAGCTTGAGCCGCACCTGCTTCACGCCGAACTCTTCCAGGATGATCGACGCGACGCGCTCGGCCAGCGTCTCGACCAGGCCGAAGTCGGAATTCGACACGTAGTCGACGATGCGCTTGCTGACCGCCTTGTAGTTGAGCGTGTCCTCGATGGCATCGCTGGCCGCGGGGATGCGGTTATCGAAGGCCATCTCGATGTCGAACACCAGCGGCTGGCGGATCCGCCGCTCCCAGTCGTAGATGCCGATCAGCGCCTCGATCTCGAGGCCTTCGATGAAGACGTGGTCCATGGGGGCGATGGCCGGTACGAAGTCAGGGGTGGGGAATGTAGCGTTGTCGGCGGTTACGGAGAACCCACCACGTCCAGGGTCGCCATGTCCCACCGCGGCGTCACCCGCACCGCCAGGTCGCCATGCTGCCCGGCCCGCAGCCTCAGGGCGCCGGCGAAGGCGATCATCGCGCCGTTGTCGGTGCAGAACGCCGGCCGCGGGAAGCTGACCCGACCGCCGCGCTTGTTCGCCATTTCCTCCAGCCGCGCGCGCAGGCGCTTGTTGGCGCCGACACCACCGGCGACCACCAGCGTCCCGCAATCGGCCGCGTCCAGCGCACGCCCGCATTTGATTGCAAGCGTCTCGACCACCGCGTCCTCGAAGCCGCGGGCGATGTCGGCGCGGGTCTGGTCGGACTGGTCGCTGTCGCGCCAGGCCAGCAGCACCTGGGTCTTGAGGCCGCTGAAGCTGAAGTCGAGCCCGGGCCGGTCGGTCATCGGCCGGGAAAACCTGAACGCCCCCGGCCGGCCCTGCTCGGCCAGTGCGGCCAGCTGCGGCCCACCCGGGTACGGCAGGCCCATCAGCTTGGCGGTCTTGTCGAAGGCCTCGCCGGCGGCGTCGTCCAGGGTCTCGCCGAGCAGGCGGTACTGGCCGATCGCCTCGACGTGGATGAGCTGGGTATGGCCGCCTGATACCAATAGCGCCACGAACGGCGGCTCCGGCCGACCGCGCGCGGGGTCGTCTTCCAGCAGCGGCGCCAGCAGGTGGCCTTCCATGTGGTGGACGCCGATGGCCGGCACGTCCAGCGCCCAGGCCATCGAGCGGGCCACACCGGCGCCGACCAGCAGGGCCCCGACCAGGCCGGGACCGGCGGTGTAGGCGACGCCGTCGATGTCGGAGGTGGCCAGGCCGGCCTCCGACAGGGTCTGGCGGACCAGCGGCAGCAGCTTGCGGACGTGGTCGCGGCTGGCCAGCTCGGGCACCACCCCGCCGTACTCGGCGTGCAGGGCGATCTGGCTGTACAAAGCGTGCGCGCGCAGGCCGGTGTCGGTGTCATAAACGGCCACACCGGTCTCGTCGCAGCTGGTTTCGATGCCTAGGACTTTCAAGGGACGGGTTCCGGGGGAGAGGAGCGTGCCGGCAGCGCCAATAGACGCGGTTCCGGCCTGGAATCAAGGACCTGTGCCCTTGATGGGGGAACCATGTTGCACCTTCAAGGCGGCCATCGCTATAATGCGCGGCTCTTCCCCGGCCTGCCCGGGCCGGTTCCCGAAACGAGATTACGTATGCCCAGCGTCAAAGTCCGCGAAAACGAGCCTTTTGAGTTTGCTCTGCGTCGCTTCAAGCGCACCTGTGAGAAGGCCGGCGTCCTCGCCGAGACCCGCAAGCGCGAGTTTTACGAGAAGCCGACCCAGGAACGCAAGCGCAAGGCCGCCGCAGCGGTGAAGCGTCAGGCCCGTCGCGCCTCGCGCGATGTGACCAAGCGTCAGCGCCTGTACTGATCGCCCCAACGGGCCCCGCGCAGCGCGCGGACCCGTCCTCGAGCGCATCACACAAGCCGGCCGCGCCCATGCGCCGCCGGCTTTTTGTGTTTCCGTGTTTTTAACTTTGCCGTGCCAGGGAGCAGCCCGATGAGCCTCAAGACGCGACTCACCGATGACATGAAGGCCGCGATGAAGAGCGGCGACAAGCAAAGCCTGGGCGTGATCCGCCTGATCAACGCCGCCATCAAGCAGCGCGAAGTCGACGAGCGCATCGAGCTCGACGACATCGCCGTGATTGCCGTGCTCGACAAGATGGTCAAGCAGCGCCGCGACTCGGTCAGCCAGTACGAGGCGGCCAACCGCGAGGACCTGGCCCAGGTCGAGCGCGATGAGATCGTGGTGATCGAGCGCTATGTGCCGGCCAAGATGGGCGAGGCCGAGATCCTGGCCGCCATCGACGCAGCCATCGCCGAGACCGGCGCGACGGGCCCGGCCGACATGGGCAAGCTGATGGGTCCGCTGAAGGCCAAGCTGGCCGGCCAGGCCGACATGGGCCAGGTGTCGGTGCTGGTGAAGAAGCGCCTGGCGGGCTGATTACCCACCTCCCGCCCCCGCCCGCGGGTGGGCGGCCGGAAAACCCCGTTCGCCCTGAGCGTAGCGCCGACGGCGCGTAGTCGAAGGGCCGCCCACATGGCAGCCCCTTCGACTTCGCTGCGCTACGCTCAGGCCGAACGGGTTTACCCACCTCCCGCACCAGCGCAGGACGCGGTACAAAGCTCCGATGGCCCGCATCCCCGACGCATTCATCGACGACCTGCTCGCCCGCGCCGACATCGTCGAGCTGATCGGGTCGCGCGTGCCGTTGAAGCGCCAGGGCAAGGAGTACTCGGCGCGCTGCCCGTTCCATGACGAGCGCTCGCCCAGCTTCACGGTCTCGCCGACCAAGCAGTTCTATCACTGCTTCGGCTGCGGCGCGCACGGCACCGCGATCAGCTTCCTGATGAACTACGACCGCCTCGAGTTCCTCGACGCGGTCGAAGAGCTGGCCAAGCGCACCGGCATGGAAGTGCCGCGCGATACGCAGCAACGCAACGTCAATCCCGACAGCATCGACCTTTACGCCGCAGTTGAAGCGGCGTCGAAGTTTTTCCAGAAGCAGCTCGCCGGCAGCGCCAAGGCGCAGGCCTATCTCGACGGCCGCAACGTCAGCGCCGCCATCCGTGAGCAGTTCGGTATCGGCTACGCACCCGACGGCTTCAACGCGCTGCGCGATGCGCTCGGCACCGATCCGCGGCGGATGTCGCTGCTCGAACGCGCCGGCCTGTTCTCGAAGAACGACAGCGGCCGCATCTACGACAAGTTCCGCGACCGGGTGATGTTCCCGATCCTCGACCGGCGCGGTCGCACGATCGCGTTCGGCGGTCGCGTGCTCAACGCCCCCAGTGACGGCAAGGACGCCGGCCCCAAGTACCTCAATTCGCCCGAGACCGCGCTGTTCCACAAGGGACGCGAGCTCTACGGCCTGTGGCAGGTGCGCCAGGCGCACAACAAGATCGACAAGCTGATCGTCGTCGAAGGCTACATGGACGTCGTCGCGCTGTTCGAGCACGGCGTCGATTGCGCCGTGGCGACACTGGGCACCGCGACCACGCCCGACCACGCCGAGCTGCTGTTCCGCAACGCACCGGACGTTTACTTCTGCTTCGACGGCGACCGCGCCGGCCGCGGTGCGGCGTGGAAAGCCGTGGAGTCGGTGCTGCCGCGCATGAAGGACGGCCGCCAGGCGTTCTTCCTGTTCCTGCCCGACGGCGAGGACCCCGATTCGCTGGTGCGCAAGGAAGGGCGCGACGGTTTCGAAGTGCGCCTGCGCGAGGCCACGCCGCTGTCGCAGTTCTTCTTCGACTCGCTGTCCAGCGACGTCAACCTGGGCACGCTGGAAGGCCGCGGCCGCCTGGCCGAACGCGCCAAGCCACTGCTCGCGCAGATTCCAGACGGCGCCTTCGGCGACCTGATGAAGCAGCGCCTGACCGAGCTCACCGGCGTCGGCGCGCGCGCCAACAGCCCGGAGTCCACTGCGCAGCGTCCGCAGCGACCGGCCACGCCGACAGCCAACAAGCCGTCGCTGGTGCGCAGCGCCATCACGTTGTTGCTGCAGCAACCGGCCATCGCGCTGGCGGTGCCGTCGTCGCTGCATTTCGCCTCGCTCGACCAGCCTGGCGTCGGCCTGCTGGTGGAACTGGTCGAACTCGTGCACGAGCGCCCCGACATTTCGACCGGCCTGATCCTCGAACACTTCGCCGACCGCAGCGAAGCGCCGGCGCTGACCAAGCTGGCCACCGCGCGCGCAGTGGAGACCACGGCTGCGACGCCGCTCGATGCCCGCGTGCTCGACAATGCCGACAAACGCCAGCAGGCGTTCCTGGACTCGATCGGCCGGCTGGAGGAGCAGGCGATCCAGCAGCGCATCGAGGCATTGCAGTCGCGCCGCACCTCCGAACTGGACGAGGCCGAGAAACACGAGATGCGCGAACTGCTGAGCCTGCGCGCCAGCCGGGCGCGGGCGATCCCGCGCGGCTGACGCCGACGCCCCACCGCGTGACTTCCGACCCGGCCGCGCAAAGGCGACCCGGGCTAAGCTCGGCACCATCGTCCGAAGTCACCGGGGAGTCCAGAAGATGCCACTGCACCGCAGCCTTGCGTTGTCGATCCTTGCGCTCGCCAGCATGCCTGCCCTGTCGGCAACGCCGGCCGCAGCGCCCGCGCGCGAACACGTCGGCAACCGCACCAGTGAGAACATCCCGGCCATTCCGCCGGCGCTGGTGGACCAGCTCAACCGCTACCAGAACACGCGCGGCGCGGTCTTTGCCGGCTGGAGCGGCAGCTGCATGCTGGTCAGCACGCGCTTTGCCGAAACCGCGCAGGCGCACCGCGTCTGCCAGCCGCTGGGGATGCGCGAGCAGCTGACGTTCTATCCCGAGCCGCTGGCCGAGATCGAAACCGCGCCGGCGGCGTCGAAGCTCGACGGCTTCGTGTTCGGCAAGGACGTGGGCGGCAACGAGTTCTGGCAGCTGCACTGGTTCGACCTGAAGACGCGCAACACCACGCTGCTCAGCGACGGCAAGGCGCGTAACCAGGGCCCACTGTTCGCCCATGACGGCAGCCGCTTCGCCTGGAGCAGCACCGCGCGCAACGGCAAGGACACCGACCTGTGGGTGATGGATTTCGCCACGAAGAAGTCGCGCGCGCTGGTCACTGAAGGCGGCCAGTGGAACGCGATGGACTTCTCGCCCGACGGCAAGCGCCTGCTGGTGATGAAGTATGTGTCGGCCGCCGAGGCCTATCCCGGCGTGGTCGATGTCGACAGCGGCAAGCTGGAGATGTTCCCGGTCGATGGCGGCAAGGCGTCGTTCAAGGCCTTCAAGTTCGCGCCCGACGGCAAGTCGGTGTACTTCATCTCCAACGAGCCCGTCCATACCGATGAAGGCGTGGGCACGGCGCAGGAGTTCCACAGCCTGCGCTTCCACAATCCTGCAAGCGGCAAGGTGGAAGTGCTGACCGCCAACACGCCGTGGGACGTCGAGGACCTGGAGATCGCCGATGACGGCCGCCATCTGGCCTACACCACCAACGAGGACGGTATCTACAAGCTGCACGTGCTCGCCCTTCCCTCGCACAAGCCGGTGAAGCTGCCGGAGCTGCCGATCGGGCTGGTCGTGAACCTGGGCTTCTCGCCCGACGGCAAGCGCCTGGCCGTGACGATGAACTCGGCAGCTTCGCCCAACGACGTGCACGTGATCGACCTGGGCAAGGCGTCGATCACGCGCTGGACGCAGAGTGAGGTCGGCGGCCTGGACCCGGCGAAGTTCGTCGCCCCGACGCTGGTCCACTACCAGACCTTCGACACCGTCGACGGCAAGCCGCGCATGATCCCGGCGTTCTACTACCGCCCGGCCAACGTGCCGGCCGGCAAGCGCATCCCGGTGGTGATCAACATTCACGGCGGCCCGGAAGGCCAGTCGTTGCCGACCTTCAACCCGACCGCGCAGTTCCTTGCCAATGAACTGGGCGTGGCAATGCTGTTGCCGAACGTGCGCGGCTCGGAAGGCTACGGCAAGACCTACCTCGACCTGGACAACGCCGACAAGCGCGAGGACTCGGTCAAGGACATCGGCGCCCTGCTCGACTGGGTCGGCCAGCAACCCGAGCTCGACGCCCAGCGCGTGGGCGTGTTCGGCGGCAGCTACGGCGGCTACATGGTGCTGTCGTCGCTGATGCACTACAGCGACCGCATCAAGGCCGGTATCGACGTCGTCGGCATCTCCCACTTCGGCACGTTCCTGAAGAACACCGAGAGCTACCGCCGCGACCTGCGCCGGGCCGAGTACGGCGACGAGCGCGACCCGAAGATGGCGCAGGTGTTCGAGCAGATCTCGCCGCTCAACCACGCCGACCGCATCCGCTCCAAGCTGTTCGTCGCCCAGGGCAAGAACGACCCGCGCGTGCCCTACAGCGAGGCCGAGCAGATCGTGAAGGCGGTTCGCGGCAACGGCCAGCCGGTCTGGTACCTGCTGTTCGACGACGAGGGCCATGGCTTCCGGAAGAAGAGCAACGTCGACTACTTCGGTGCCGCCTCGATCCTGTTCTGGCAGCAGAACCTGATCGGCGGGCAGTGACCGGATTCATGAACGAGTTGTGATTCATCAAGCCGGGTCGACGTCGCCAGACGTTGACCCGGTCGCGACACGCACGCGCCTACGCTGGCCACATCCGATGGAGTTGTGGCCATGCGCGTCCTCTGGTTGACCGTTCCCCTGTTTAGCCTTCTGGTCGCCGCATGCGCAGAGCATTCAGGCACGACGACCGAAGTCGCCCTGGCGCCGCCGCCGCCGGTAAGTGAGCACCAGCGCGCCGAAACCGCGCTGGGCAAGTTCCTCGCCTCACGCAGCATCCGCGAGATGCCCGCGCACCGCGACGCCAGTGCCGACCTCGACGGCGACGGCATAGACGACCTGTTGATGCTGCTCGATGACCAGAACTGGTGCGACGCCGGCGGCTGCACGCTGCTGGTGTTCCGCGGCGGCGCCGACGGCTACAAGCTGGTGGGCGAATCAGCGTCGACTCGCGCCCCGATCGCCGTGGCCGACCGCAGCAATCGCGGCTGGCGCGACCTGCTGGTGACGGTCGGCGGCGACGGCGAGTCCGGCGTGGTCGCGATGGAGTTCGACGGCACGCGTTATCCGGCCGACCCGACCATGGGCGCGCTGCTGGATCCGTCGCGACTGGTGTCGGCCAAGCCCCTGATCATCGCGCCCGGCGCCGCAGTCGCGGCGCACTAGCCAGGCGGTCAGTCCCCGGCCCGGTGCGCGCAATGCGCGCCCGGGCTCCGTGGATCAGGGTGCCGGCGCTTCCTTGACCACCACGCCGCCCTTCATCACGAACGGCACCGACTCCAGCAGCGACACGTTCTGCAGCGGGTCACCGGAGACGGCGATCATGTCGGCCCAGCGATTGGCCTCGATCACGCCGACGTCGTCGCGACCCAGCGCCTGCGACGCATTGACCGTCGCCGCCTGGATCGCCTGCACCGGCGTCATGCCATAGCGCACCATCACCGCGAACTGGCGGCCGTTGTAACCGTGCGGATACACGCCCGCGTCGGTGCCGTAGATCATCTTCACGCCGGCCTTGTTGGCCTTGCGGAAGTTCTCGCGCTGGATGTCGGCCACTTCGCGGTCCTTGCGCAGGTTGTCCTCCAGCACGCCGTTTTTCTTGCCTTCGGCCTGGGTGTAGTCGGTGTTGTAGATGTCCATCGACAACCAGGCGCCGCGCTCGCGGGCGAGGCGGATGCCTTCGTCGTCGATCAGGCTGGCGTGCTCGATGGTGTCGATGCCGGCGCGGATAGCGTCCTTGATGCCGGCCGCGCCGTGCGCGTGCGCGGCGACCTTGAGGCCCCACTGGTGCGCCTCGTCGGCCACGGCCTTCATGTCATCGAAGCTCATCTGCTGCTGGCCCGGCTCGGTGTTGCGCGAGAACACGCCGCCGGTCGCGCAGATCTTGATCACCTGGGCGCCGTACTTGCGCAGTTCGCGCACGCGCTTGCGCGCCTCGGCCGGGCTGTCGGCGTTGAATTCGCTGTGCTGGTCCATCGACGGCGGGAAGAAGGTCGAGTCGCAGTGGCCGCCGGTGGCGCCGAAAGCGTAGGCAGCGGTGACCACGCGCGGGCCGATGACCTTGCCCTCCTCGATCGCCTGGCGCAGGCCGACGTCGTTCCAGGCATCAGAACCGACATTGCGCACGGTGGTGAAGCCGGCCATCAGCGTGCTCTGCGCATGCGGCACGGTCAGGATGGACCAGAAGCGGTCGTTGAACTGCAGGCCGGTGTAACCGCCGTAGCTCGGGTCGCTGTCGAGGTGCACATGCATGTCGATCAGGCCCGGCAGCAGGGTCATGCCCGGCAGGTCGATGCGGTGCGCCCCGGCCGGCGCGGCGTCGCCGGCGTGGCCGACCGAGACGACGCGGCCGTCGTGGATCAGCACCTGCGGGCTTTCCACATAGTGGCCGCTGCGCGCGTCGAACAGGCGCTGCGCGGTCACCACCACGTCGCCCTTGCCTTCGGCGGGCTGGCCCGGGGTGACGGGCTGGGCCGGCGCGGCGCCGGCAAAGGCCAATGCAACAAACAGCGAGGACAACGACAGGGTCAGGCGGTCTCGCTGCTTCAGCATGGGCGCGTCCAGTGGATTGGTGGTTCGGGTGGTTGGACCCTCAGCTTAGCGGCTGCAGCTCCATTGCGGCAGCCGGCTGCAGGAGCGGCAGCAGCCAGTGGTCGAGCAGCAGGAAGGCGAACAGCGCCATCAGGTAGACGATGGAGTAGTTGAAGACCTTCATCGCGTACAGCTCGTCGGGCGGGTCCATCAGCTTCCAGGCATAGCCCAGGAACACCAAGCCCAGCACCAGCGCGCCGCCCAGGTAGAACAGCCCGCTCATGCCCGCCACCCACGGCAGCACCGTCACGGCGACCAGCAGCACGGTGTAGAACAGGATCTGCCAGCGCGTGTATTCCACGCCGTGGGTGACCGGCAGCATCGGCACCATCGCGCGGGCGTAGTCGGCGCGGCGGAAGATCGCCAGCGCCCAGAAGTGCGGCGGCGTCCAGACGAAGATGATCAGCACCAGCAGCAGTGCATGCGGCCAGTCCCACTCGCCGCGCATGCCGGTGATCGAGGCCCAGCCCAGCAGCGGCGGCGCCGCGCCGGCGATGCCGCCGATCACGATGTTCTGCGGCGTGGCGCGCTTGAGGAACACGGTGTAGACCACCGCGTAGCCGATCAGCGAGGCGAAGGTCAGCAGCGCGGTGATCGTGTTGACCCACACCACCAGGATGGTCATCGACAGCGCGGCCAGGATCAGCGCGAACACCAGCGCCTGGGTCGGTGTGATCTGCCCGGCGACGATCGGGCGCCACGAGGTGCGCGCCATCTTGGCGTCGATGCGCGAGTCCAGCAGCTGGTTGATCGCCGCCGCACTCGACGCCGCCAGCCAGATGCCGAGGAAGCCGAGCACCGACTCCTTCAGCGGCGGCAGGCCCGGCACCGCCAGGAACATGCCGACGATCGCGGTGAACACGATCAGCGCGACCACGCGCGGCTTGGTCAGGTCCCAGTACTGCTTGACGGTGCCGTGCGGCATGGGAGCTTGTGACTTGGGGGCGGCCATCACGGCTCCGGCGTGCGCAGGCGCGCGAGCAGCGAGACCAGTACGAACAGCAGTAGTACCGCGCCGGCGTTGTGCAGCACGGCCACGGTCAGCGGCAGGCCGAGCTTGACGTTGCCGATGCCCAGTGCGACCTGTGCCAGCGTCAGCAGGCCCAGCAGCGTTGCCCAACCGCGCATGCCCGGTGTGCGGACCAGCTTGAGCGCCAGCCACATCAGGTAGACGAACACGACCAGCGCCATCGTCCGGTGTGCTAGCTGGATGGCAATGCGTGCCTCGCCGTCGAGGATGCCGCCCTCGTAGTCGACGCCAATCCCGCGCCAGAGCACGAACGCTTCGCGGAAGTCGTGTGCCGGCATCCATTGGCCGACACACTTCGGGAAATCATTGCCGCACGCGAGCGCGGCGTAGTTCGCGCTGGTCCAGCCACCCAGCGCGATCTGCACGCCAAGCAGGACGATGCCGGCGATCACCAGCCTGCGCACCGTCACCGCTTCCGCCAGGCGGATCGGCAGGTCGGTCGCCCGCCACGCCATCCACAGCAACAGCGAGAACGTCAGCAGGCCGCCGAGCAGGTGTCCCATCACCACGATGGGCTTGAGCAGCCACGTCACCGTCCACATCCCGAGCAGGGCCTGGAAGATGATCACCGCCAGGGTGATCACGGCGACGCGGGCGAGGTCGAGGTTGCTCCAGCGCAGCGCGGCAAACAGCAGGATCGCCTCGCCGGCGATTGCCAGGACCGAGGCGGCAACGTGTTCGCCGTGCATGTAAAGCGGAATGCCGATGGCGACCAGCGCCGCGGCGGCCAGCACCTGCGCGGTGCCGTAGCGGCGCTTGCGCGCGGCCAGCAGCGCCAGGGTCAGCACCAGCAGGCCCAGGGCGCCGGCGATCATGCGGTGGAACTGTTCGCGCCAGGCCTTGTGCACTTCGACCGGACGGATCGCGGTGGCGGCGTGGTCGGTGATCTCGTGCGCGACGGTCGGCCACGCGGCTCGGCCGTAGCAGGTCGGCCAGTCCGGGCAGCTCAGGCCGGCATTGGACAGGCGCACGAACGCGCCGAACACGATCACGCCCAGGGCGAGCGCGACGGCGAGCCAGGCAATGCGATGGAAATGTCGGTAGGTCGCCGGTCGAAACTGCGCCGCTCGCGGAGCGCGGTTGTCTGCAGGCTTGTGGTCCACGGCTTGGTTCATGGTTGGCGTCTAGGTGAGATCACTTCAGCTTGAGCAGCTTGGCGACATCGGCGCGCAGCCCTGCCGGATCGAAGCCGGGAGGGTAACGCAGAATGACGAAGCCGTACGGATCGACGACGTAGACGGGCAGTTCGCCGTCCTTGCCGGGCACGCGCTCGTCCAGTCGCGGCATGCCCGCGCGCAGGCGCGGATCGGGCTGGAGCAGTTTCAGCGTGGCCGGCACCGGCGCGCCCTTGGGCCATGCGCAGGTGGTCGTCGCACAGGCCCACAGCACGTGCACGTCGTCCGCATCCTTGCCGAATGTCTGCCACACCGTGTCGACGTCGTGGGCAACCTTGCGGCACTTGGCGTCGCACTCGACGGGCGCCGCGACCACGATCCGCCAGGTGCGCTCACCGCTCTTCCATACGTACTCGCCGCCGTCGAGCAGGCGCGGCGACAGCGCACGCAGGTCGCCCGGCGGCTGCAGCAACTCGCCGTGGTTCTTGCTGCCCTGCGGACGCCAGCCGGAGAAGCGCAGCAGTCCCGCCACCAGCATGGTGCCGAAGAACAGGCCGAAGATCAGCAGGAGCAGCACGCGGTTGCGCTTGCGCTGGTGATCGTCGTGCGGATGGTGGGGGGTGTCTTGCATGTTCTGCCTCAGGCCACGCGGCGCTTGCGGAAAGTCAGGATCAGGGCGGTGACCAGCACGGCCAGGGCCAGCGCGAACCACTGGACGGCGTAGCCGCGGTGTTGCTGCGGCGGCAAGGTGTTGGCCAGCAGTGCCAGGTCGCGCTCGTATCCGATCTTCATGGCCGGATCCAGGCGCAGCACACGCGGCGCCAACGGCGCCGGGAGGCCCGTGGCCTTTGCAATCGCCGCCAGGTCGACGCGGGTCATCAGCCACGCCTCGTGATCGCGTCCGAGTGCCGGCCCCAGCGCCAGCCCGGTCGACGGCGGCGGCGCCAGCAGGCCGCGCAGTTGCAGCGTGCCTTCCGGCCGCGGAACCTGCGGCAGCTTGCGATCTCCGCCGAGCGGCAGCCAGCCCAGGTCGACCAGCAACGGACCGCCCTGCGCGGGCACGAAGACCCGGTAGGCGCGAACGCCGGCGCGGCCGTTGCGCTGCTGGTTGTCGAGCAACAGCGCGTCGCGCGCGTCGAACTGGCCGCTGCCCGTGGCCCAGTCGTAGGTGTGGGCGCGCGCGGCATCGCCGGCAGCGGCGAGCGACTGCGGATCGCGGCGCTGCAGCACCTTCGCGGCGGCGTCGAGCATCGCCTCCTTCTCGACGGCGCGATGGGTCTGCCACAGGCCCAGGCGGACGAACAGCGCGATCACCAGCGCCGCCAGGATCCAGCCGACAACGAGGTTGCGGCGCCTGCTCACGCGCTGGCACCGTGCGGCTGCAATAATGAACGCCTCGCCCTGCCATGGAGCCGACTGGAGGCCGCCATGAACGATTCGCTCAAGACCCTGGTGGTCATTGCCTTCCTGATCGTCATTCTCTGGAACCTGGGCGCCGGCCTCTACTACATGCTCGTGGACAAGGGCGAGAGCAAGCGCACCGTCAATGCGCTGACCCGCCGCATCGCGCTGTCCATCGCGCTGATACTGCTGGTGGTGCTGGCCAACTACATGGGCTGGATCAAGTTCCACGGCGTCAGCAACTGACGCCGCGCGAACGACTCAAAACCGGCGTCCAATAAAGCAAAAGAGCGACGGCATGCCGTCGCTTTTTTGTTGGACCAGGTTTTCGACAGCGTTGGCCGATAGCGAACCCTGGTCCGTGCCGGGGTGCTTACAGCACGTAGACGAACAGGAACAGGCCGAGCCAGACCACGTCGACGAAGTGCCAGTACCAGGCCACCGCTTCGAATGCGAAGTGGTTGTCCTTGGTGAAGTGGCCCTTGAGGCAACGGAACCAGATCACCGCCAGCATGATCGTGCCCAGGGTCACGTGCGCGCCGTGGAAGCCGGTCAGCATGAAGAAGGTCGAGCCGTAGATGCCCGAGCCCAGCGTCAGGTTCAGTTCCTTGTAGGCGTGGATGTACTCCTCGGCCTGGAAGTACAGGAACAGCGAACCCAGCAGCACGGTCAGGCCGAGGAACACCAGCAGCTGCTTGCGGTGACCCGCCTTCAGCGCATGGTGGGCGACGGTGACGGTGGTGCCCGAGGTCAGCAGGATCAGGGTGTTGAGCAGCGGCAGGCCCCAGGCCGGAATGGTCTGGTAGACGCCACCGATCGCGCCCGGGCCGTTGCTCGGCCAGGCGGCGCTGAACTGCGGCCACAGCAGGGCGTTGGTCATCACGCCGTCGCCTTCGCCGCCGAGCCACGGCATCGCCAGCTGGCGGGCGTAGAACAGCGCGCCGAAGAAGGCGCCGAAGAACATCACTTCCGAGAAGATGAACCAGATCATCCCCATGCGGAACGAGGTGTCGACCTGCTTGTTGTAGTTGCCGCGGACCGATTCGCGCACGACGTCGCTGAACCAGCCGAACAGCACGCCCACCATCAGCGCGATGCCGAAGAAGAACGCCGGCTTGCCCCAGGTGCCCAGTTCCGAGAACCAGGAGGCAATGCCAATCATGGTGATGAACAGCGCGATCGAACCGAGGAACGGCCAGCGGCTGTGATGCGGCACGAAGTAGTGGCTGGCGTCTGGCGTATGGGCTTGGGCCATGGCGGCGTTCCGTCTGAGTGGTGCGATTACGAGGAAAAGGGCAGCGTCACGGTGCCGACAACGGTGCGGAGGCGGCCTTCGCCGTGCCCTGCGCCTGTGCGGTGAGCGTGTCGTTCTTGAAGAAGGTATAGGACAGGGTGATCGTCTTCACGTCGGCCGGCAGGTTCGGGTCGACGATGAAGCGCACCGGCATCTCGCGCACTTCGCCGGCCTTGAGCGTCTGGGCGGTGAAGCAGAAGCATTCGGTCTTGCTGAAGTAACCCGAGGCGCGCGCCGGCGCGACCGAGGGCACGGCCGAACCCACGATCGTGCGTTCGGCGGTGTTGCGGGCGTGGTAAGTGGTCTCGTACTGCTCGCCCGGCACGACCTGCATCGTGACCTGGTTCGGCGAGAAGTCCCACGGCAGCTTGGAATTGACGCCACCGTCGAACTGCACGGTGATCACGCGCCTGGCTGCCGTTGCCTTGGCATCGGCGACGCCTTCGGCGGCCGTGCGCTCCAGGCGGATGCCGAAGACCTTCTCGCAGGCGATGCGGTACAGCGGCACCAGCGCGAAGGTCAGGCCGAAGGCGAAGATCGCCACCACGACCATCTTGGTGAGACCCGCGCTGTTCTTCTTGTCCTGGACGTCGCTCATTTGCCGAGCACTCCGCCGAGAAGGAACAGCACGTAGATCGCGACCGCCGCCACCGCCACCCACGCGGCGGTGCGACGCGCCGCCTTGCGGCGCGCTGCAACGTCAGTGGGGTCGGTGATCGGCGTCATGTCGGTCGACTGCAATTAATGCGTGATGTCGCCGTGGGCGAGGTCGCCGTCACGGATGACCGGCGGCGTGGTGAAGGTGTGGTGCGGCGCCGGGCTCGGCACGGTCCACTCCAGGCCACGCGCGGTCGGCCAGGCGCGGGCTTCGGCCTTGACGCCGGCAGCCTTCGAGCGCAACAGGATGAAGGCCATCATGAACGGCGTGGCGAACATGCCGAACGCGCCAATCGAGCTGACCAGGTTCCAGTCCGCGAACACCACGTTGTAATCCGGGATGCGGCGCGGCATGCCGGCCAGGCCCAGGAAGTGCTGCGGGAAGAACAGCAGGTTGACGAAGACCATCGTCCACCAGAAGTGGAACTTGGCCATGCCTTCGTTGTACATGCGGCCCGACCACTTCGGCCACCAGTAGTACACGGCGGCGATGATCGCGAACAGCGCGCCGGTCACCAGCACGTAGTGGAAGTGCGCCACCACGAAGTAGGTGTCGTGATACTGGAAGTCGGCAGGAACAATCGCCAGCATCAGGCCGGAGAAACCGCCGATGGTGAACAGGACCACGAACGAGATCGCCCACAGCATCGGCGCCTCGAACGAAATCGAGCCCCGCCACATCGTGGTGACCCAATTGAACACCTTCACGCCCGTCGGCACCGCGATCAGCATGGTGGCGAACATGAAGTAGATCTCGCCACCGAGCGGCATGCCGACGGTGAACATGTGGTGCGCCCACACGATGAACGAGAGGAAGGCGATCGAGGCGGTTGCGTACACCATCGCCTGGTAGCCGAACAGCGGCTTGCGGCTGAAGGTCGGGATGATCTCCGACACGATGCCGAACGCCGGGAGGATCATGATGTAGACCTCGGGGTGACCGAAGAACCAGAAGATGTGCTGGAACATCACCGGGTCGCCGCCGCCGGCCGCGTTGAAGAACGAGGTGGCGAAGAACTTGTCGGTCAGCAGCATCGTCACCGCGCCAGCCAGCACCGGCATCACGGCGATCAGCAGGAAGGCGGTGATCAGCCAGGTCCAGCAGAAGATCGGCATCTTCAACAGGTCGATGCCCGGGGCGCGCATGTTGAGGATGGTGGCGATGACGTTGATCGCGCCCATGATCGAGCTGATGCCCATCATGTGGATGGCGAAGATGGTGAAGGCAACGTTGTTGCCACCCTGCAGCGACAGCGGCGGGTACAGCGTCCAGCCACCGGCGGGACCACCGCCCGGCAGGAACAGCGTCATCAGCAGCAGGGTGAAGGCGAACGGCAGGATCCAGAAGGACCAGTTGTTCATTCGCGGCAGCGCCATGTCCGGCGCGCCGATCTGCAGCGGGATCATCCAGTTGGCCAGGCCGACGAACGCCGGCATGACGCCACCGAAGATCATCACCAGCGCGTGCATCGACGTCATCTGGTTGAAGAACTCGGGGCTGAAGTGCTGCAGACCCGGTTGCGCCAGCTCCGTCCGGATCAGCACCGACATGAACGCGCCGATGATGAACATGATGAAGCTGAAAATCAGGTACAGCGTGCCGATGTCCTTGTGGTTGGTCGAAAAGAACCAACGCTCGATGAAGCCCTGCTTGTGGGCGTGATCATCGTGATGGGTGTCAGCGTGCGTGACGGCCATGGCCTACCTCAGGATTGCGTGACGATCAGCCGGCAGCCGCGACAGCGGCGACGGCTTCGGTGTTCGGGGTGGTGCCTTCCGGCGCCGGCTGTTCAGCCGGTGCAGCGGCGGGCTGCGCAGGTGCGGCAGGCGCGGCGGGAGCCGGGGCCGGAGCCGGGGCGTTCTTGGCCTTCTCGGAAGCCAGCCACTGCTGGTATTCCGCCTTCGGCACGGCCTTGACCACGATCGGCATGAAGCCATGGTCCTTGCCGCACAGCTCGGCGCACTGGCCGCGGTAGATGCCCGGCTTGGAGATGTCGGTCCAGGCCTCGTTGACGATGCCCGGGATCGCGTCCTGCTTCCAGCCCAGCGCCGGCACCCACCAGGCATGGATCACGTCGTCGGCGGTGATGACGAAGCGGATCTTGGTCTCGGTCGGCAGGACCAGGACGTGGTCGACGTCGAGCAGGTAGTGCGGGAGCTGGTCGACGGTCGGCACGGCCTTGCTCTGGCGCATCGCGTCGCTCTTGCGGTCCAGGCGGCTGGTGAAGGCCACGTTCTCGCCGAGGTACTCGTACTTCCACATCCACTGGTAGCCGGTGATCTTGACGGTCATCTCGGCGTTGCGGGTGTCGTACATCTTGATCAGCTTGCTGGTGGCGGGGAACGCCATCAGCACCAGCAGCACCACCGGGACCACGGTCCAGACGATCTCGAGCTTGGTCGAGTGGGTGAAGTCCTTGTCGGGCACCGCTCCCTTGGAGTGGCGGAACTTGACCATGGCCACGGCCATGGCGCCAAACACCAGGATGCCGATGACCACGCAGACCCACAGCGCGAACATGTGGGCGTCATAGGCATTGGTGGACTGGGCGGTGACGCCCTTGCCCATGTTCAGCTGCCACGGCTTGGGATCGGCCGCCTGCGCGAACGCAAGGACCGGCAGCGCCATTGCGGCGACACCCGCTGCCCACTGCTTGAAACGACCGGCTTTCATCTGTTCGAGCCCCAGAAATATCAACTAGGTAACGTATTGGATACGGTTGCGATGTCGTGCTCCGCGGGCTGCCTCTCCCGGCACCGGCCGCGCAACACGCGGGGACCGTCCGGACGGAGGTGGCTGGCGAGCCCCTGACACTTGGTATGGGGCCCATCACGCCGGGGCAGATCGCCCCATAGCGCTACGGATAACCGGGAAATGGTATCCGCCGACCACTGCTGCGGCAACCTGCGCGATGCAGTAAGCGGGCCTTGCACCTTGCAAAAACGGCTCTTTGCCACGCTTGAGGGGCTTGCGGGGCAAAAATTCCCCAGCGCGCTCCGACTTCGGAAGGGCGCTGCCCGCCGGGCGGGGCCACGGGCGCACGGGCCAGCGACGCCCATAGCCTCTAAACTAGTGGGCTCCCCACGGCAGTCTCCCCGGGCCCGATGACCATCAACGCTTCCCCCGCCGTCGCCAGCGACGGCCCGCCGCCGACGCGCGCGCTGCTCAGCCCCGAACTCCCGCCGGCGCCGGCTGCGCCCCGTGCCGCGATCACCGCCGGCTGGGTCCGCGACGAGGCCGGGCACGTCCGCGCCCTGCTCGAGCTCGCGCGACTGCCCGACGCCGAGCGCGACGCCGCCCAGGCCACCGCCGCGGGCATCGTCCAGCGCGTGCGTGCCCGGGCAAAGGACCAGGGCGCGATCGAGGCCTTCATGCGCCAGTACGACCTGGGCAGCGAGGAAGGCGTGCTGCTGATGTGCGTGGCCGAGGCGCTGCTGCGCATCCCCGACCAGGAGACCGCCGACAAACTCATCCGCGACAAGCTCGGCGATGCGGACTGGAAGCGGCACATGGGCCAGTCCGACTCGGTCCTGGTCAACGCCTCGACCTGGGGCCTGATGCTGACCGGGCACCTGGTCGATCTCAACGACGAGACCAAGCGCGACGTCCATGGCGCGTTCAAGCGCCTGCTCGGCCGCGTCGGCGAGCCGGTGATCCGCCTGGCCGTACGCCAGGCGATGAAGATCATGGGCCACCAGTTCGTGATGGGCCGGACCATCGGCGAGGCGCTGGCGCGCTCGGTCAAGGGCGCCAATGCAAGCTACCGCTACTCGTTCGACATGCTCGGCGAAGGCGCGCTGACCACCAAGGATGCGCTGCGCTACCTGCAGGCGTACCGCGATGCGATCCACGCGATCGGCAAGAGCGTCCGGCCAACCAGCGGCGATCGCGACGGCAAGCTCGACGTATTCGCCGCGCCTTCGATCTCGGTCAAACTCTCGGCGCTGCACCCGCGCTACGAGCATGCCAAGCGCGAACGCGTGTTCGCCGAACTGACGCCGCGCGTGCTCGAACTGGCGCAGCTGGCCAAGTCCTACGGCATCGGCTTCACCATCGACGCCGAAGAGGCCGACCGTCTCGAGTTGTCGCTGGACGTCATCGCCGCCGCTTACGCCGATGCCTCGCTCAACGGCTGGGAAGGCTACGGCCTGGCGATCCAGGCGTACCAGAAGCGCGCGCCGGAAGTGATCGCCTTCATCGCCGACCTCGCCCGTCGCCACGGCCGCCGCATCCCGGTGCGCCTGGTCAAGGGCGCGTACTGGGACAGCGAGGTCAAGCGCGCGCAGGTCGACGGCCAGCCTGGCTACCCGGTGTTCACGCGCAAGCCCAACACCGACGTCAGCTACCTCGCCAATGCACGCCGCATGCTCGAGGCCGGCGACGCCATCTATCCGATGTTCGCCACCCACAACGCGCAGACGATCGCCACGATCCACCAGCGCGCGAAGACCATGGGTCGCGCAAAGCACTTCGAGTTCCAGAAGCTGCACGGCATGGGCGACGACCTCTACGCCGAAGTGATTCCGGCCGAACGCCTCGACGTACCGTGCCGCGTGTACGCGCCGGTCGGCAGCCATGAAGACCTGCTGCCGTACCTGGTGCGCCGCCTGCTCGAGAACGGCGCCAATTCCAGCTTCGTCAACCGCATCACCGACGAGGACATCGCCATCGATGACCTCATCCACGATCCGGTCGCCACCGTTTCCTCTTTCGACTCCATCGCGCATCCGCGCATCCCGCAGCCGGTCGATCTGTACCGCAGCTACGCGGACTCGAAACAGCATGCAGACAGGACCAATTCCATGGGCATCAACTTCGCCAACGACGACCAGCTGCGCGCACTCGCCGAGCAGGTCAACCAGGCCACCCGCAGCGACTGGCGCGCCACCCCGCTCGTGCCGGGCACGACCATCGGCGGCGCCAGCATTGCCGTGACCAACCCGGCCGACCGTCGCGAGACCGTCGGCCAGTGGCAGGCCGCCGATGCCGCAACCGTCGAGCAGGCGTTGAAGAACGCCGTCACCGCGCAGGACGCCTGGAACACGCTGCCGGCCGCCAGCCGCGCGACCATCCTCGAACACGCCGCCGACCTGCTCGAGCAGCGCATGCCGCAGTACCTGGCGCTGTGCACCAAGGAAGCCGGCAAGACCCTGCCCGACGGCGTCGCCGAAGTGCGCGAGGCGGTCGACTTCCTGCGCTACTACGGTGGCCAGGCGCGCAAGCTGTTCCAGGTCGAAGCGCTGCCGGGCCCGACCGGCGAGTCCAACACGCTGCAGCTGTCCGGCCGCGGCGTGTTCGTCTGCATCAGCCCCTGGAACTTTCCGCTGGCGATCTTCGCCGGCCAGATCGCCGCGGCGCTTGCCGCAGGCAACTCGGTCATCGCCAAGCCGGCCGAGCAGACCAACCTCATTGGCTATTACGCTGTGAAGCTGCTGCACGAGGCCGGCGTGCCCGAAGCCGTGCTGCAGTTCCTGCCCGGCGACGGCGCCACCGTCGGCGCCGCGCTCACGCGCGACCCGCGCATCGCCGGCGTCGCCTTCACCGGCTCGACCGACACCGCCCGCGCGATCAACCGCGCACTGGCCGCGCGCGATGCCGCCATCGGCGTGCTGATCGCCGAGACCGGCGGCCAGAACGCGCTGATCGCCGACTCGTCCTCGCTGCCCGAGCAGGTGGTCAAGGATGCGATCGGTTCGGCCTTCACTTCCGCCGGACAGCGCTGCTCGGCCGCGCGCGTGCTGTTCGTGCAGGAGGACATCGCCGACAAGGTGACCTCGATGCTCGCCGGCGCGATGGCCGAACTGAAGGTCGGCGACCCGGGCTTGCTGTCGACCGACGTGGGCCCGGTGATCGA
This sequence comes from Lysobacter sp. TAF61, assembly GCF_052113485.1. Lineage (NCBI taxonomy): Bacteria > Pseudomonadati > Pseudomonadota > Gammaproteobacteria > Lysobacterales > Lysobacteraceae > Lysobacter > Lysobacter sp. TAF61. Next base: position 12,107 of record NZ_JBFRDH010000004.1, on the reverse strand, counting down.
CGAGGATGCACTGAAGATGCTGGTCGACCACGCCGCGCGCATGGACGTGGAGGCCACAAAGATCGGCGAGGTTGCCGTGGACGCCGACACCGCGCACGGCAGCTTCTTCGCCCCGCGCGCGTACGCACTCAAGTCGCTGGACCAGCTGCACAAGGAAGTCTTCGGCCCGGTGCTGCACGTGATCCGCTGGAAGGCCGACCAGCTCGATGCGGTGATCGACGCGATCAACGCCACCGGTTACGGCCTGACGCTAGGCATCCACTCGCGCATCGACGAAACCATCGAGAAGATCAGCGCGCGAGTGAAGGTGGGCAACTGCTACGTCAACCGCAACCAGATCGGTGCGGTCGTCGGCGTGCAGCCCTTCGGCGGCCAGAACCTGTCCGGCACCGGCCCCAAGGCCGGCGGCCCGCACTACCTGCCGCGCTTCACCACCGAGAAGACGATCACCGTCAACACCACGGCAGCCGGCGGCAATGCCTCGCTGCTGACGCTGGGCGACTGAGGCATCGGGCGGGCTCCGACCCGCCCATCCGCATCAACCCGTTCGTCCTGAGCGGAGCGCTCCGCATCGACCCGTTCGTCCTGAGCGTAGCGCAGCGAAGTCGAAGGACAGCCCGCGCCGCGCACAAAAAAAGCCCCGCCGAAGCGGGGCTTTTTCATGCAGCAATGACGCAATGGATCAGAACTTGTAGCGTGCCGAGAAGCCCAGCAGGTCGGCGTGACCCTTGAACTCGCCCACCAGGTGGGAGCCGCTCGAGGAAACCACGTCGATGGTCGGGCTGTCGATCGAGATGTACATGTAGGCCGCATCGACGCTCAGGGCCGGCGTCGCCTGCCAGGTCACGCCAACCGAGTACAGCATGCGGTCATTGTCGGGCAAGCGCGGGGTACGGGCCTGGTCGTTGGTCGGCGTTTCGTCGCTGGCGACGCCTGCGCGGAGCGCCCAGCTGTCGTTCAGATCGTATTCGGCGCCCAGCGAATACAGCATCGTGTCTTCCCAATTGAACGCCTCGGAAGAAACCAGGGCGCCGTTGGAACGCTTGATGTTGATCGACTGCAACGACTCCCAGCCGGTCTGCTGGATGTCGGCCATCATGCGGAAGTCGTCGTTGAAGTCGTACTGCACGCTCAACGTGTCCACCGCCGGGGTGGTCAGCGCTGCGCCACCCGGACCGGAGTTGTACTGGGTGATGCCAGCAGCGCCGAACAGCGCCTGCACGGCGGCCGGCTTGGTGAACTCGATCGAGCCTTCCAGGTCATGGTCGATCTCGGAGCGGTGCGAGTAGCCGATCGAGAGCTGGTCGGTCGGACGCCACTGGGCGCCGAACAGCCAGCCGATGCCGGTGTCGTCGCCGGTCACTTCGGCGAAACCATCGTTCTTCTGCGGACCGAACGGCGCGGCAACCGGGTTGGGCGTGATGCACGCAGCAACGTTGACGCGGCAGATCGCCGAACCGAAGTCGACGGCGTTCGAAAGGGTGGCTTCGGCACGCTCGTAGATGAAGCCGACGCCCACCGAGAAGCGCTCGCTCAGCTCGATCGCGGCCGACAGCGTCAGGTCGACGGTCTTGAGGTCGGACTTGACGGCGTTGTAGCGGCCGACCCAGTCGCGGTCGTATTCGGTCTTCAGGCCGAACGGCGCGCTGATGCTGGCGCCCAGGGTGACGTACTCAAGCGAGCCGCTCAGCGGCACGACCACGGCCAGGGCCGGGACGGTCTCGAGGCTGCCCGGGTCGCCACCGTTGCCGCCGGTCAGCGGACGGGCGAGCGGGGAGCCTGCGGCTGCGGTGCCGCCGCCGGTGAAGTCGGCGGTCAGGTCGATGCCGGTGACGTCGGCCTGGACCGTGGTGGACTTGAGGTTGACCATCGCCGCCGGGTTGTTGGACACAACCGAGGCGTCGTCCTGGGCAACGGCCGTGCCGGAGTTGGCGCGGCCCATGTTCTTGACGCTGTTCTCGCGAATCTGGAAGCCGGTAGCGCCGGCCTGACCGATTGCCAGTACGCCGGTGATGCCCAGAGCCAGCGCCGACAGGCGGGTGAAGCGGTGAACGTGTTGCATGCGTGTAGTCTCCATTGGAGTATTTATGTCTTCCGCGGCCGCCATTGCCTGGCACCCGACCGAATCCGGGCGCCTGTTGCGCGCCGGAAACCCCTCCCGACGTACGACGCCGTATGCACTATAACGCGGCAGTTAACTCGATGCTAACAAAAGCCGGCATGCCCCTCCGCACTTGCACAACGCCAAATTGCCGGCAATTCCATGACGTTGGCCACCGGGGAGCCTGAACGGTGTTCGTCTCGATCCCGACTCGCGAGCGCACGCCGGTTCGCTGGGCCACGCCAGCCCTGTTCAGCGTTCTATGGCTGTGCTTTATCGGCGTCGAACTGCTCCCTGACTCCGACCAGCGTCGCCTCCTGCTGGAATGGGGCGCGCTCTCCGGCGGCCTGACCTCGCCCGAGGAATGGTGGTCCTCGCTGCGCAGCGGCGTGCTGCTGCGCCTGTTCAGCGCGCTGTTCCTGCACGCCGACTGGGCCCACCTGCTGGGCAACCTGGTGTTCCTGTTGATCTTTGGACTGCCCGCCGAACGCGCGATGGGGCCGTGGCGGCTGTTGATGCTGTTCCTGCTGGGCGGTGCGGTGGCCAACCTGGCCGCGGTGATCGCGATCGGCACCCCCGACCGGCTGATCATCGGCGCCAGCGGCGCGGTCTCGGCGCTGATCGGCGCCTACCTGGCGCTGTTCCCGAGCGCCAAGCTCGGCGTGGTCGTGCCGCTGGGGCTGTTCCTGCAGTTCGTGAAGGTGCCGGCGCCGTTGCTGATCGGCGTGTGGGCCCTGCTGCAGCTGCTCTTCACCTTCATCGGACCGGCGTTCGGCGCGGTCGCCTGGTCGGCGCACCTGGCCGGGTTCGCGTTCGGCGGCGCGTTCGCGCTGATCGCCCGCGCCGGCATTGCCCGGCGCCTGCGCCGCAAACGCGGTTTATAGGCGCCATCGCCCAGGCCGGCAGTTGTCCGGGCTTGAAGTGGTCCGAGCTTGAGAAGGCAACAAGCCCGCCCCATTGTGTTTGCTACTGCGACGCAATGCCGTCGCCGATCGCGAACTCCGGACACTCCCCGCGCATGGCCAAGCCCCTCTACAAGGTGACCTTCCTCAACGCCGGCAAGGTGTACGAGCTCTATGCCCGCCACGTCGGTTCCGGTTCGCTGTGGGGATTCACCGAGGTCGGCGAACTGGTCTTCGATGTGCACGAGGGCGTGGTGATCGACCCGACCGAGGAGCGCCTGCGCGACGAGTTCGGCAACACCCGCGTGCTGCACCTGCCGATGCACAGCATCGTGCGTGTCGAGGAAGTCGAGCGCAAAGGCCAGTCGGCGATCCGTGACGCGACCACCGGCGAAAAGGTGGTCACGCCGTTCCCGATGCCCGCCAAACCGCGTTGACGCAATTGCGTTGCAGGCGCCGCGCTGGCGCCTGCACGCGCGTGGCTATTGTTTCGCCGCCGGCTTGGCGTTGCTCGCCACCGGCTTCTTCAGCTCGACCAGCGCCGCGGTGATCGGCGCATCGCCGTCGAGCACGTCGCCGGCGTTGTCGCCCGGCTGGCCGTCGCCTTCTTCCCCATCGCCGCGCAGGTGGCCCGGCAGGCTCGCCTCGCTGAGGTTGCGCACGGCCTTGTCTTCGCCCTTGCCTGGATGCAGCACGACATCGGGCGTGATGCCCAGCGCCTGGATCGACTTGCCACTGGGGGTGTAATAGCGCGCTGTGGTCAGCTTGACCGAGTCGCCGTTGTCCAGCGGCAGCACGGTCTGCACCGAGCCCTTGCCGAACGTGCGACTGCCGACGATGCGCGCACGCCCGTTGTCGCGAAGCGCGCCGGCGAGCACTTCGGCCGCACTGGCCGAACCGGCATCGACCAGCACCACCAGCGGCGCACCGCCGAGGCGATCGCCCGGCGTCGCCGAGAACTCGGCATCGCTGATGGCGATGCGCCCGCGCGTGCTGACGATCTTGCCGCTGTCGAGCAGGTCGTCGGCGATCTGCACCGCCGAGGTCAGCAGGCCACCAGGATTGCTGCGCAGGTCGATGACCAGGCCGCGCAGCTTGCCGCCGGCCTGCGCCTTGAGCGCTTCGACCTTGGTTTCGAAATCGGCCGCGGTATCGGCCTGGAACGCGCTGATGCGGATATAGCCGTAACCCGGCTCGAGCATCTTGCTGCGCACGCTGGCGATGCGGATGGTCTCGCGCTGGATGGTCACGTCGAAGGGCTTGTCCTTGCCCTCGCGCACGATCGTCAGCGTGACCTTGCTGCCGGCCGCGCCACGCAGCGGACCGGAGTTGTCGCCTTCGTCGGGCTTGAACGGTTTGCCGTCGATGGCGGTGATGACATCGCCGGCCTTGATGCCGGCGCGCGCCGCGGGCGTGTCGTCGATCGGGGCGATCACGCGCAGGCCGCCATCGGGCTGGCGCATCAGCTCCACGCCGACGCCGTCATAGGCGCCACGCGACTGCTCTTCGAAGCTTTCCGCATCGTCCTTGTCGAGATAGACGCTGTGCGGATCGAGATCGAACAGCAGGCCGCGGATCGCCGAATGCATCAGCTTGTCGTCGCCAACCGGCTCGACGTAGGCCTGCTTGACCGCGTTGTAGACCGACACATAGCGGCGGATTTCCTCCAGCGGAACCTTGGACTCGGTGGTCTCCGCGTCGGGCGACTCGATGGGCGCCTCCGGCGCCGCGCTCGCAGGAGGCGTGCTCGCAGGAGGCGTGTCCTGCGCCAAGGCCGGCAAGGCGACCGCAGCCGCGAGAGCTGCACCAGCGAGAGGAGCCAGAACCAGGTGACGCAGGGACATGCACGAAACTCCGGGGCAGGACGTCAGGGACTTTGAACGGTGGCGCGACCGCTCCGGGGAGCAGTCGTGCGCGGGTCCATTCGCGTGTTGATTATGGACACGTTGGCACGGGGCAATGGAAGGCTTTCGTTAATCCGCCGGACGGGCGGCGGACGTGCATTCAGCCGTCAGCGCCGCAGCCAGGTGCCCGGGTTTACCGGCGCACCGTTGCGACGCAACTCGAAGTACAGCGCCGGCCGGCCCTGGCCACCGGAGTTGCCGACGCTGGCGACGGTGTCGCCGCGCTTGACGCTGGCGCCGACGTCCTTGAGCAGGGCGTCGTTGTGCGCGTACAGGCTCATGTAGCCATTGCCGTGATCGACGATCAGCAGCAGGCCGTAGCCGGTCATCCATTCGGCGTAGACCACGGTGCCGTCGGCGACCGCCTTCACCGGCGTACCGGCGCCGGCGGCAATCAGCAGGCCGTCGCTGCTGCGTCCGTCGGGCATGGTCGCGCCGAAGCCGGCCAGCAGTGAGCCCGACACCGGCCACCCCAATCCGCCGACCTGCGGCGCCGGCGCGCTGGCCACCACCACCGGCGGCTTGCGCGGCGCGGCGTCGCCGCTGCCACTGCTGCGTCGAGCCTCTTCGCGCGCGGCGCGTTCGGCCGCCGCGCGCCGCTGTGCCTCGGCCCGGGCCGCGGCCACGCGCAACTTCTTCAACAACTGCTCCAGGCCCTTGGCGTCGCGCCCGAGTGCGCGCTCGCGCGAACTGCGGTCCTTGTAGCGCTGGTCGAGTGTGGCGACCAGCGCCGCACGCTCGCTGCGATCGGACTGCAGCTCGCCAAGCTGGCTGCGCTGCTGCTGGCGGGTGCTGTCAAGCTGGCTGCGTCGCTGCACGATCTCCGCCTCGACCGCATCGAGTTCCTTGAGCTGCGCGCTCAGTTCGGTGATGCGGGCCGTGCGGTCGCGCTGCAGGTAGCCGTAGTAGGCCAGGGTGCGGCTGCCTTCGGCGACGCTGTCCTGCGCCAGCAACAGCTTCAGCGGCGCGTCCTGGCCCTGCAGGTAGGCGCCGCGCAGCAACTGCGCCAGTTCCTTGCGCTGCGCCGCCATCCGCTCTTGCAGGTCCGTGCGCTGCTGCTGCAACTGCGCCAGCGATGACTGCTCGCGGGCCAGTCGCGTTTCGATGTCGCGCAGGCGACGGTTGGATTCGCCGACCTTCTCATCGGCCGCGCGCAGCTTGCGCGACGCATCGCCGCGCTGGTCCTCGATCTTGCGACGCTCGTCGGCGACCGACTTCAACTCGCGCTGGATCTTCTCCAGCTTGCGTTCGGCCTCGCTGCTGCTCTGCGCGACCACGGGCCTCGCCGCCATCGTGGCGACGAGGCAGGCAACGATGGCGAATGCGCGCAGCAGCCGCGTCATCGTGGTGGCGGGCATGGGTTGGATCAGCCCGCCAGCAGGCTCGTTCCGCTCATCTCGGCCGGCTTCGGCAATCCGAGCAGGTCGAGGATGGTCGGTGCGACGTCGCGCAGGGCGCCGCCGCTGCGCAGCGTCGCCGCACGCGGCCCGACGTACACGAACGGCACCGGGCCGACGGTGTGGGCGGTGTGCGGCTGACCGGTCGAGGCGTCGCGCATCATTTCCAGGTTGCCGTGGTCGGCGGTGATCAACAGTGCGCCGCCAGTGTCGCGCACGGCCTGGGTGATGGCCCCGATGGCAATGTCCACCGCTTCGGCCGCCTTGATCGCAGCGGCTATGTCGCCGGTATGGCCAACCATGTCCGGATTGGCGATGTTGCAGATGGCGACATCGACATCGCCGGAGTGGATCGCCGCGACCAGCCGGGCGGTGACTTCCGGGCAGCTCATTTCCGGCTGCAGGTCGTACGTGGCGACCTTCGGGCTGGGCACCAGGATGCGGGTCTCGCCCTCGTAGGGATCCTCGCGGCCGCCGCTGAAAAAGAAGGTGACGTGCGCGTACTTCTCGGTCTCGGCGATGCGCAGCTGCTTGAGGCCATTGGCGGCCAGCACTTCGCCCAGGGTGTTGCGCAGGTCGTCCGGGCCGAACGCGACCGGCGCCGGCAGGCGCGCGTCGTACTCGGTGAGGCAGACGAAACGCGACAGCGCCGGCCGGCGCGTGGCGAAGCCATCGAACGTCGGCGAGACGAACGCGGCGGTCAGCTGGCGCGCGCGGTCGGCGCGGAAGTTCATGAACACCACCGCGTCGCCATCGGCCATGGGCGCGCTGCCCTCGATCACGGTCGGCGCGACGAACTCGTCGTTCTCGCCGCGCTCGTAGGCCTGCAGCAATGCCTCGATCGGGCCGGTGGTGACATGCTCGCTGCGCGCTTCGACCATCGCGTCCCAGGCGCGACGCAGGCGGTCCCAGCGCTGGTCGCGGTCCATGGCGTAGTAGCGACCGCTGACGCTGGCGACGCGGGCGTTGCCGAGCTTGCGGCAGACGTCGTGCAGGCGCTTGAGGCTGGCTTCGGCCGACCGGGGCGGCATGTCGCGGCCGTCGAGGAAGGCATGCACGGCGACCTTGGCGACACCGGCCTGGCGGGCCAGTTCGAGCATCGCGAAGATGTGGTTCTCGTGGCTGTGGACGCCGCCGGGCGAGAGCAGACCCATCACGTGCAGGGTGCCGCCGCTGTTCTGGGCGGCGGCGCAGGCCGCGCGCAGCTCCTCGTTGCCGAAGAAGCTGCCGTCCTCGATCGCGGCATCGATCCGGGTCAGGTCCTGGTAGACGATGCGGCCAGCCCCTAGGTTCATGTGGCCCACCTCGGAGTTGCCCATCTGCCCGTCCGGCAGGCCGACGTGGCGACCCTCGGTGTGGATCAGCGTGTGCGGGGCGCTGGCCAGCAGCGCGTGCCAGTTCGGCAAGGTCGCCTGCGCCAGGGCGTTGTCGGTCGGGTCTTCACGGTGGCCCCAGCCGTCGAGGATCAGCAGGACAACGGGTTTGGGGCGCACGGAGGTGGCTGGCACGTCGGGGATTCCCTGAACTGGCTGAACTGGCTGAACTGGATGGGATGGGATGGCGCTGGAACAGCCCGGACCGGCGAAAGGTGACTTCGGGCACGGGCCGGAACCGGCACTGGCTGCGATTGTAGCGAAGCGGCGTAAACCGAATTCGCCCTGACCGCATCTCCTGCATTGAAGCCTGTCCCATTACGGAATCCCAACCGATGCGCATCCGCCCCGCTTTCGTACTCCCTCTCGCCCTGGTCCTGTCCGCCCCGGCCGCCTTCGCCGCCGAGGACATCGAAAAGGTCAATGGCAGCATCACCGTCGAGCCAGGCCAGCAGGCCGGCAAGCTCGAGACCGTCAACGGCAGCATCAAGATCGGCGCAGGCGCCCGCGCCGGCGACGCCGAGACCGTCAACGGCAGCATCAACGCCGCCGAGAACGTCCAGGTCGGTGGCCTGGAAACGGTCAACGGCAGCATCCGCGTCGGCGAAAAGTCGCGACTGGACGGCGGCCTGCAGACGGTCAACGGCGGCGTCTTCGTCGACCGCGACGGTGAAGTCCGCGGCAGCATCGAGACGGTCAACGGCGCCATCGGCCTGGTCGATACCGACGTCGGTGGCGACATCACCACCGTCAACGGCGACCTCACCGTCGGCGTGAACTCGCATGTGAAGGGCCGCATCCGCTACACCAAGCCGAGCCAGAGCTGGTTCTCCTTCAACCGCCGCGACCCGAAGGTGATCATCGGACCCAATGCCGTGGTCGACGGCCCGCTGGTGTTCGAGCGCAAGGTCACCTTGTACGTGCACAGCACCGCCAAGACCGGCGCGATCAGCGGCGCCACCGCGGTGCGCTACGACGGCGCGCTGCCGCCGGAGTAAGGTCCGCCACCCAAACTGCCGCGACCGGCACGTTGCCGGCCGGCACCGGGCCCTAGAATGGAAATCCGCGCAAGGCCGCCTGACGGTCTTGCGCGGTTGGTCCATTCCGGAGGTCCCATGTCCCGCACCCCCCTGCTTACCGCCGCCATCGCCAGCGCTTTCGTCGGCGCGATGGCGCTTACGGCCTGCTCCAGGCCCGATTCTGAAGCGCCGCTGGCTGCCGCACCGTCCGCTGCCCCTGCCGATGTCGGCAGCAGCCACGCGTTCGGTGATTCGATCAACGCCGCCGACTTCGCCGAACACGTCAAGACGCTGGCGTCGGACGAGTTCGAAGGCCGCGCTCCCGGCAGTCCCGGCGAGGACAAGACGGTCGCCTACCTGGAAGCGCAGTTCAAGCGGATCGGCCTGCAGCCTGGCAACGGCGACAGCTATGTGCAGACCGTGCCGATGGTCGAGACCGTCGCCGACGAAGGCACCGTGCTCAAGCTCGACGTCAAGGGCCAGCCGCGCGAACTGAAGTTCGGCAGCGACATGGTGATCGGCACGCGCAGCGGCAAGAACGAAGTCAAGGTCGACGGCAGCGAACTGGTGTTCGTCGGCTATGGCGTCAACGCGCCCGAGCAGAAGTGGAACGACTACGCCGGCGTCGACGTGAAGGGCAAGACCGTGGTCATGTTCGTCAACGACCCCGGCTTCCACGGACAGGATCCGAAACTGTTCGAGGGCAAGCGGATGACCTACTACGGCCGCTGGACCTACAAGTTCGAGGAAGCCGCGCGCCAGGGCGCCGCCGCCGCACTGATCATCCACGACACCGACGGCGCGTCCTACGGTTGGGACGTGGTCAAGAACTCCTGGTCGGGCGCGCAGTTCGACCTCCCGGCGAAGGACGATCCGGAACCGCGCCTGCCCGCGCAGGGATGGATCACCGCAGATGTCGCGCGCAGTCTGCTGTCCTCGCTCGGCCAGAATCTCGATGAGCTCTACAAGGCCGCCGGCAAACCCGGCTTCAAGGCGATTCCGCTACAGGCGAAGCTGTCGGTCGACCTGAAGAGCACGATCAGCGAGAAGTCCTCGCGCAACGTGATCGCGCGCCTGCCCGGTGCCACCCGGCCGGACGAAACCATCGTCTACATGGCGCACTGGGATCACCTGGGCAATCACGGCCACGAGGGTCACGGCGAAGCGGCCCCGAGCGGCAGCGACAACATCTACAACGGCGCCGTCGACAACGCCACCGGCGTGGCCGGCATCCTCGAGATCGCCGAAGCCTTCAGCAAGCAGCAGCCGCCGCCGGACCGCTCGCTGCTGTTCCTGGCCGTGACGCTTGAGGAGTCGGGCCTGCTCGGTTCGAAGTACTACGTCGCCCACCCGACCGCGCCACTGGACAAGACCGTGGCGGTGATCAACCTCGATGCCATGCCGGTGATCGGCAAGGCCCATGACATGACGGTGGTGGGATTCGGCAGCTCCGAGCTCGAGGACATCCTCAGGACCGTCGCCGATGGACAGAAGCGTGTGCTGCATGCCGAGGCGACGCCCGAGGACGGCTTCTACTTCCGCTCCGATCATTTCAACTTCGCCAAGGCCGGCGTCCCCTCGCTCTACGCCAAGGGCGGCGACGACCTGGTCGAGGGCGGCATGGAAGCCGGGCAGAAGGCGCAGGTCGACTACCGCGACAACCGCTACCACAAGCCCGGCGACGAGTACGACCCGGCGTGGAAGCTCGACGGCGTGATCCAGGACCTCGACGCGCTGTATGGCGTCGGCAAGACCCTGGCGGGCAACGAACAGTGGCCGAACTGGTACGAGGGCAACGCGTTCCGCGCCGCCCACGACAAACTGATGAAGCCCACGGCGAAGTAGGCCCGCGTTGCTGCACAACGACAACGGCGCCCCGGCAGTGGGGCGCCGTTGTCATTTCGGCTACGCTGGCGTCCTGCTCAACCGGGGAATGCCATGACGCTTGCCACTGCGTACGTCTGTGTCCTGATTGCCGCCTTCCTGCCCTACCTGTGGGTGGCCGTCGCCAAGGCGAGCGGCGAGCGCTACGACAACCGCGACCCGCGCCGCTGGCAGGAGCGCCAGCAGAGCCAGCGCTCGCTGCGCGCCAACGCCGCCCAGCTCAACAGTTACGAAGCGTTCGCGCCATTCGCCGCGGGCGTGATCATGGCCCAGCTGGCTGGCGTGCCGCACACGCAGATCGGCACGCTGGCCATCGTTTTCGTCGTCTTCCGCATCCTGCACGGCCTGCTGTACGTCAGCGGGCACCACATGCTGCGCAGCGCCGCCTGGGCTGGCGGCTTTGTCTGCGTGCTGTGGCTGCTGGTGCAGGCGGCACTGAACATCACTCCCTGATCGCATGGCAAGGCCGGCCCGGACGGGCCAGGCCCGCCATCGATCGACCACGCGCGGCGGCCCGATGCCGCGCCCTGCTTGCCATCCCCCGAATGCAAACAACCCGGAACACCCTCTCCGCGCTGCAGGAAACGCTGAGGCGCGACGGCTTCGGCTTTGTCGCCGGCGGCGTGATGCGCGGCTTCTTCCAACAGCGCGACGCGCTCGATGACTGGGCACAGTTCGCCGCGAGCTGGGACGATCTGGCGCCGGACGCCTACCTGGCGGCCGTCGGCCACCATCGCAGCCGGCGTTATGCCGTGTTTGCGGCCGGCAGCACCGGCAGGATCGTTCCCCAGCCGCATCAGCCGCACTACCAGAGCCGTGACTACAACAACCTCCAGGGCGGCATCGAGCGCTGGTTCGAGCCGGTCTTGCCGGAGGTCGTCGCCAGTTCCAGCCTGCGCGCGATCGTCGAGTTCTGCCGCGATTTCTACGGCGAACTGTCGCCGGAGGTGGCGGCCTGGCACATCGAACTGCACCAGTTCCGCATCGAGGCACGCCCCGGCGAACCCGGGCAACCGACACCGGAGGGCGTTCACCGCGATGGCGTCAATTACGTGCTGGTCCTGCTGATCGATCGACACAACATCGTCAGCGGCAAGACCACCATCCATGCCGCCGATGGCCGTGAGCTGGGGAGCTTCACGCTCACGCATCCAATGGACGCGGCGCTGGTGGACGATTCGCGCGTGTTCCACGGCGTTACCGCGGTGGAAGCGCAGGATCCGCAGGAGCCATCGCACCGCGACGTACTCGTCGTGACGCTTCGGGCCGTCGGCTGAAAGTAATCCCTGCGAGGTGACGGCGATATTAAATTCCGCGATATTAACTTCCGCGGTATCAACTGCCGCGGCATCAACTTTGCGCGGCATTAACTTTGCGCGGGCATCGACTTTCCTTGCGCACAAAGAAAAACCCCCAACCTTTCGGCTGGGGGTTTTAGGGGTAAAGCCCCTGGCGATGACCTACTCTTGCATGGCTTAGGCCACACTACCATCGGCGCATGTGCGTTTCACTTCCGAGTTCGGAAAG
>NZ_JBFRDH010000003.1:0-548516 GCF_052113485.1 Lysobacter sp. TAF61 | reverse complement strand
GCCGTTGTCGTCGATGATGCAAATCGACACGGAGCGCAGCGAGACATCCAAACCGGTGTAGTAGGTCATCTCATCTCTCCTGCCAAAGCCGGGGCTTTAGATTCTAGGGAGAGCTCGACCAAGCCTGGTCCGCCCGATTACCGATGCTTCTGGCCGTAAGCGGCCATTGAGCTAGTCCTTGAACATTCGAGCATGGCGCCATAGCCAGCGGTCCAGTTGGTGCGGGGCGATCCATTCGCCGCCAGGTGCGACCAACCGGGCGCCGGCCAATCGCCAGCCGGCCCAAGGGCCGTGCAGTGCCGTGTGGTTGTAGACCACTTGTTGGTGCAGTCTTGCTGCGCAATCGTTCGGGCAAGCTTTGCCCGGCTTCCAGCATGGAGGCCTAAGATTGGTGTTCATGGGTATCCCTAGGAAGGCGGCGGGGACCTTATCGGCCCCCGGCGCTTGAGCTGGATCGGACTACGCCGCGAGAGCGGGTCGGGAAGGGCCTACACGACGGGCCTTAAGCAGCAAATAGACGGCTGCACCGACCAACAGAGCACTTCGCATAATGCATATTATGTCAACTCTCCGTAGGAGTTGGCGTGGACTGCTTTCTGATGCCCTAGCGCGGCGTTTCCTTCACCACTCGCCCTGCTCTCGGCCGATATCCCGGGTCAACGCCTCATTCCCCCGGGAGCGCCCAAATGAACTACGACTTCGAAGATGACTGGTACGGGTGGGGGCTGCGAGGCCGCCACCTCGTTTCAGAGGACGGCCAACGCATGACCATCGAGCGGTTACGTGGCTTGATGTGGCGAGACAAGATGAAACTCAGACGCGCCGGTTACGCCAACCGCCGCAAGGCCGAGGAAGCCCGCAAGGCCTGAAGTGGCCCGGTCCATCGGATCCATGCCATAGCCACAAATGTTCCGGCGGCGCGGATCTACGAGTACTCGACTCACGTTCTGACTCGATGCGAGGTGTCCGCTCCAGCCGGCACGGAACATCGAGCTAAATCGCCCCGGACGGACTCAGCGTAACCACGGAGCCAGATAGGGCGCCGTTCGACTGGCCATGGTCCGGCCGACGTCGTCCGGCGTACCTGCGACCACGATGCGGCCGCCCTCCTCGCCCGCTCCTGGTCCCACGTCGACCACCCAGTCGCTGTCGGCCACGACCCGCATCTCGTGCTCGACGACGATGACGGTGTTGCCCGCATCCACGAGCCCATGCAGTTGTGCCATCAGCTTGTCGACGTCGGCCGGATGCAGACCGGTCGTCGGTTCGTCCAGCACGTACAGCGTGTCTCCGCGTTGGCTGCGCTGCAATTCGGTCGCCAGCTTGATGCGTTGCGCTTCGCCGCCGGACAGTTCCGTCGCCGGCTGGCCGAGGCGCAGGTAGCCCAGGCCGATGTCGTGCAACAGGACCAGCGGGCGATGCACCGCGGCTTCTTCAACGAAGAATGCCCGCGCATCGTCAACGGTCATGTCCAGCACCTGTGCGATGTTCTTCCCGCGCAGCTCGATCTCCAGCGTCTTTGCGTTGTAGCGACGGCCGTGACACGTCGGACACGGCGCGTAGACGCTGGGCATGAACAAGAGCTCGACGCTCACGAAGCCCTCGCCTTCGCAGGTCTCGCATCGTCCCTGCGCGACGTTGAAGGAGAAGCGGCCGGCGGCGTAACGGCGCGCCTTCGCGGCCTTCGTCGCCGCGAACAGCTTGCGGACGTGGTCGAACAAGCCCGTGTAGGTGGCGAGATTGGAGCGCGGCGTGCGGCCGATCGGCTTCTGGTCGACGTTGACCAGGCGCCGGATCGCCTCCGCGCCTGCGCCGATGCGTCCCGTGGTGCGCGCGATTAGTCCCGGTCCGGGTGGACTGTCGGTGTCGGCCTCTTCCGTCGGAGGTTCGTGCCCCAGGTGTTCGCCGACGAGTTCCACCAAGGACTGGCTCACAAGGCTCGACTTGCCGGATCCTGATACGCCGGTGACGGTGGTGAATGCGCCCAGCGGGAAGCGCACGTCCACGCCGTGAAGGTTGTTGCGGTGGATGCCGCGCAGTTCGAGCCATTGCGAAATGGCGCGGGTATCGCGACGGCGGGCGTCGCGCTTGTCGAACAGATAGCGGCGCGTATGCGATGCCTCGACCTCGCGCAGGCCTGATGGCACCCCGCTGTAAAGGACACGTCCCCCGTGCTGGCCTGCGCCGGGACCCACGTCCACCAGCCAGTCAGCGCGACGCATCAATTCGAGGTCGTGCTCGACCACGAACAACGTGTTGCCGGCCATCTTCAGCCGGTCCAGCGCGTCGTACAGTGCTTCGCTGTCGGCCGGATGCAGCCCGGCGGAAGGTTCGTCAAGCACGTACACCACACCGAACAGGTTCGAGCGAATCTGTGTGGCCAGCCGCAATCGCTGCAGTTCGCCTGGTGAAAGCGTGGGCGTCGGCCGATCCAGTGTGAGGTAGCCCAGGCCGAGCGCCTGCAACGTGCCAATGCGATCGATCAGGTCGTGCGCGATGCGCTGCGCTGCGATGCGTTTCTCTTCCGATAGATCCGGCGTGCGGCGAACGTCCGAACCGCCGGCGTGCGCCGCCCCGCCCGCCTGAACGCGCGCGGCCACGTCCCTTCGGGTGTCGGCGCGGCCCCGGGTGCGGGTTCTAGCCGGTGTGTCGAAGTGGCCATCGGCGGCGGGCCTGAGCACGTCCACGACGCGATTGATCGGCAGCTGCGACAGCGTGCCGATGTCCAGACCCGCAAAGGTCACCGACAAGGCTTCGCGCTTGAGCCTGCGCCCTTTGCACACGGGGCACGGTGCGCCAGTCATGAAACGCGACACGCGCTTCTTCATCAGCGCGCTCTGCGTGGTGGCGAAGGTGTGCAGCACGTAGCGCCGCGCGCCGGTGTAGGTGCCCATGTACGCAGGTTCCGTCTTTCGGCGCAACGCGGTGCGTGTTTCGGCAGGGGTGAAGCCGGGGTACACCGGCACCGTTGGAGTTTCCTCTGTGAACAGGATCCACTCGCGGTCCTTCTTCGGCAGCCGCGACCACGGCACGTCGACGTCGTAGCCCTGTGTGACAAGGATGTCGCGCAAGTTCTGCCCGTGCCACGCCGGTGGCCATGACGCGATGGCGCGGCCGCGGATGCTCAACGACGGGTCGGGGACCATCGACGCTTCCGTCACGTCATACACGTAGCCCAACCCGTGGCAGTTCGGACACGCGCCCTGCGGCGTGTTGGGAGAGAAGTCCTCCGCGTACAGCATGGGCTGCTTGGACGGGTACGTGCCCGCACGGGAGTACAGCATGCGAATCAGGCTGGACAGCGTCGTCACGCTGCCGACCGTGGAACGCACGTTCGGCGTGCCGCGCTGCTGCTGCAGCGCCACTGCGGGGGGCAGGCCTTCGATGGAATCCACGTCCGGCACGCCGACCTGGTTGACCAGCCGTCGCGCGTACGGCGAAAGGGATTCGAGATAGCGGCGCTGCGCCTCGGCGTAGAGGGTGCCGAACGCGAGCGACGATTTACCCGAGCCGGAGATGCCGGAGAACACCACCAGCGCGTCGCGTGGAATATCGACGTCGACATCCTGCAGGTTGTGCTCGCGCGCGCCTCGGACACGGACGAAGGCTGCGGGCGATGCGTTCTGGCGTTCGCGTCTAGACATCGATGTGAATCCAAGCATGGTTCGCGGCTGAATGGTGTGACGACCTCGAACCTCGGATGGTTTGCGCTCGAAGGTCACCAGGCTGGAGGATTGCCAATGGGTCAACGTCCGCTATCTACCGGTTGAAACCGCAGCCAATAGCCGACGTGCGGCAAGACGCAGCGCACGGTTGGCCTCGCGGAGCACCAGCCTGCGTTGGGTTCATGAGTGCGGCGGCCCCTCCAGGGTGCCGGCCGCCGCCCACCGCAAAGGAGTGCTCCGCCGTGAACGCAGCGACCGTCGCCCGCCCCTCCGCGAATCGAGACCACGCCGCCACGCGCCGCCTGGTTCGGTTCGGCTGTTACCGACGCCCGGCTGCGCAAATCACCGCATGGTCTTCGCAGTTGGTAATGCTCGCCTGTCTGGCAATTCCAGGCGCGGCACTGGGCCAACCCCAACCATTTCGCTCTGGCCCAATGGTCCAGCACTTCCTCCCGAAAGTGATCGTCAACGAGCCCAACTACGCCATCATCGAGCGCTCGTCTGGTTCCACCCGGAACAAGCTCAAGCAGGTCGAAGTTACTTGCCCCGACGGTATGCGGGCGATGTCGGCTGGATTCTCAGCGGCATCCGGGCGCGGTGAGCCCGACGACTGGCGTGTCTTCCTGTCGCAACCGACGGACGATGGCAGGGGCTGGACGGTGTTTGCCATGTTCGATGGCACAGGGGGCAAGAACGCCAACGGCGTTTCTGGTGTGCCCGCCCCGTACGAGTGGGCTCTCAGGGTTCGCATTGTCTGTGCACGAAACGCGTGAGGTGCCGCGGATGAAGCCAGGCCCAGCCATTACGCTCATCGGGCTTCTCGCGTTCGCCTGGGCGCCTGTGCCTGTCTTCGCGGCAGACCCTGCATACCAGTGTCCGACGCACTGCCGACCTGGCTACGCGCTCAGGCGCGCTACTTCAAGTGACCGCGTGTGCGTGCCAGTCGCGGTACGTGATCAAGTCAAGGCCGACAACGATGCGATTGCTTTCCGCAGGCAACACAATCGCCCCCAGCCAACCCCCGACCCGAACAGACCCGTCTCATTCCGGATTCCGTGCCAGAGCCCATACGTCTGGCGCTATGCGACAGCGAACGATTACGCCTGCGTGGACTATGACCAGCGTACCCAGGCGCAACAGGACAATGGGTTTGAAGTAAGCACGTGGCGTTGCGCTGACTATCCTTCCAAGATTGCCTGCACCGCCCCTCTTCCATCGAACTTCGGTTTCGTCATTGCCCCTGAGAACGTGCGGCCCTACCTGGGTTGCCAGGTGCAGGACGCCCCGGTGGGTACAAGCTGCGCGTGTGGCATTGAACCGTTTGGCACCTGGAACCCACCTCGCAGGATGAGTGCCAGTGGCAGCGTGATTTACCTCAAGGCCGGTCGGCCGCCCGGGCTTCCCACTTCGGAACCCTGAGCGATAGCGAGTTACGTTCCCGGCTCATCAGCCCCACCCGCCCCTCCTCTTCCGCACGAGGCAGGCGCGAGTCGAGCTGGAATGAATTCTCAGCTGCCGATCAACACGCCGCGTTCCTTGAACACCTCACGAGCAATATTGAGGGCGTTGATGGCCGAAGGAAAACCAGCGTACACGGCCATCTGAAGAATCACCTCAACGATCTCGGATGGCCGGCAGCCGACATTGAGCGCTCCATTGATGTGCACTTTCAGCTGTGGCGCGGCTGTACCCATGGCGGTGAGCGCCGCGACCGTCGCGAACTGGCGAGATCGCAGGTCCAGGCCGGGACGTGACATGACATCCCCGTACGAGAACGAGACGATCCACTCCGCCAGATCGGGAGCGATGTCCTTCAGGCTCTCCACGACCGCAGTGCCCGTGCCACCCGTGATCGCCGCAAGTGCGGCTACGCCAAGGTCGTAGCGTTCATTGTCTGTTGCCAATTGCGTGATCTCCCAGCGAACCAAGGTCGGAACGAAGCGGAGCCGCGAAGCGGGCTCGGCTTGAAGGGAGAACCATAGATGCGACCGCCGCGCCCTGCAAGAACGGACCGAAGATTCGATTCCGAAATACCAGAAATCTCCGTGAACACATTTCTTCCATCGGTTGAGCGGACTAGGATGGCCTGCGTTCGCCCCCAGCGCCTTCTTCCTCCAACCGACGAGCCGCCATGCCGCACTTCATAGTCGACTGTTCCCAGGAACTGCTTCAGATTCACAGCGAAGAAGCGATCATCACCCGCCTGCATCGAGTAGTGAACGCTTCATCGCTTTTCGAGGAATCCGACATCAAGATCCGCGTACAGCCTTTCGAGATCTACGCTGTCGGCGGTGAAAAGCAGGACTTCATCCACACGTTCGCCTGGATCATGCAGGGGCGAAGTGTCGATCAGCGTGCGGCCTTGTCGAAGGCCATCGTTACCGAGTTGGCGGCGATGTTCCCGCTGCTTCCACGCATTGCCGTGAATGTCGCCGAGTTCGAGCGGGCCACCTATTTCAACCGCGCAATGATCCCGGCTTCATAGGCTGAGGGCCCCTGCCCCGGCTATTCCTGCCTGTGCCAGACCGAGATGGGCACGCTCCCGTCGGGGCGAGGCGGCACCCGGTAACTCAGCTCGTCGCCGTCGAGCTTGTACTGACGCTTCTGCACCGTCCCTTCCCAGTTCGGGAACGAGGAACCTTCGATCGAGAACACGAGCAGATTGGCCTCGCTGTCGATCGTTACCGTTCCGTAGTGCGTGCTGCTGCCCATCACCGCGGACTTGAATTCGTCCGCGCTGCCATCGGCCTTGCTGTCGGTGGCGAAGCGGACCCGTTCGGATTTGAAGATCTGCAACGAGTAGCGGCCCTGGTCGTCCACGACGAGCCTGCCCTTCGGCCGCTCGCCATAGTCGCGCGCCAGTCCACCACCCGGCAGTACCTTGTCTGCCGCTACCAGCGTCCATGTCCCGCGCAGCGGCGACACCTTCTCGAATGAAGCGGCGTCTCGCGCCGCCAACCCGGCCAGCATTGCCAGGGTAATGCCAATAAAGCGACTCATGGGTTACTCCCGTTTGAACGATTGCACGGGTGCAGGTTAGTCCGCTTGATGCATAACTAAAACATATCTATGCTTGTACCTGTCATTTCAGTATCGAATGATTGGAAATATGGAAACTCTGGATATCGGTGCAGTCAGGGCCTTCGTTCTTGCCGCGGAGATGCAGAGCTTTACCCGCGCAGCAGACTCGCTGGGCATTACCCAATCCGCAGTCAGCCTGAAGTTGCGTAGGCTTGAGGAGCAACTGGGACGCCGCCTGCTGGAGCGAACGCCACGACAGGTTCGCCTTTCCGCTGAGGGGTTGGCCTTCCTCGGTGCCGCACGCGATCTGATGTCCAGCCACGACCTTGCGGTAGCTGCGTTCGAAACGGAGCAACGTCGACTGGTCGTTGGCATCAACCACATGCTGATCGGTAGCGAACTGCCGTCCCTGTTGCGCCGCATTCACGACCACGATGCAGGGCTGCGGATCGAGATGCGGATCGCAGGCACGCAGGAGCTGATGCGTGCCTACGAGCAGGGCGAGCTCGATGCGGCCCTGGTGCTGCGTCCCGACGATGGGCGCAAGCAAGGCAAGGCCGCGTTCACGGAGGATTTCTCATGGTTCGCCGCCACGGGGTGGAGACCGCTCGCCGGCAAGCCATTGCCGCTCGCTACGCAAGGAGAGTCCTGCCGGATCCGCGCAGCAGCGACCAGCGCGTTGGACCGGGCCGGAATCGCCTGGGATGAAGTCTTCGTCGGCAAGGGAGCCGCCATCCTCGGCGCCGCTGCTTCCGGCGGGCTGGCGGTGGCGGTACTGGCCAGACGAGCCGTCCCGGCCGGGGCGGTGGACGTCAGTGGCATTGCCTCGTTGCCGTCGATACCCCGGCAGGACGTCATGCTCTACAGCGCGCTCAATGACCGGCGTTCGCGGGGCACGCTGCAGGTGCTCGTCCAGGCACTCCGCTGATGCGCCTCGCCAGGTCTCTCGCCGGTCAAGCCGCCCTGCCCCCCTGACTTGCAAATGGTACCCGGAGGATTATTCTCAGCCCTCCACAGCCAGGAAGGATCCACAATGAAGACCGTACTGTTCCTCATTGCTCTGTCGGCGACCTCACTTGCCTACGCAGGTGAAGCAACTTCATCGGACACGGCGTCGAGTTCCGCCGCTGCTACCGATGACAAGGGCGTGGTATGCGAGAAGAAGAAGGAAGTGGGAAGCAACGTTGCCACGCGGGTTTGCACCACCGAAGCCGAGCGAGTCGCGGCAAAGGACAAGGCACAGGCCGATGTTGAACGGCTCGGCCGGTGCAGCGGAAACGAGAAGGCCTGCAGCGGCAGTCTGTAGGACGGGCCCATGGCCAGACCACCTGATGGCAAAAACCGGGGGCCGACAAGGCCCCCGGTTCCGTTTTGGGGAAACGACAGCACCGTCACTCTGGTGGGCACGGTTCTTGCCGCTGCGGACGACGCGTTCACGGACGCGGCGTGAGCCGCTACACACAAATACAAATCCGCGGAAACTGGAACACACTGCCGATACGCGCAGCCGCTCAAATGGGATCACCACTTGAGAGGCATCGCAATGAACAAGCTCACCATCTCCGCGGCGCTGCTCATCTGCGCCGTCATCCTCCCCGCTGCCCACGCACAGCAGTCCGTGCGCGAGCATGCCGACGACCTGCTCCCCGCCTCTTCCGGTGTGCCCGCGCCGGTGAACCGCGCTCCCTGGATCGTTGCAGACCCGGCGAATTCGCGAATCGTTCCCGCCGCCCACCCAACAAGTGGCAATGCGCCGCAGGTTGACCTGAAGTTCGCGGACGAAGTGCCGCTGCAGCCGGGCATGTTCGATTCGGCTACTGCATGGGAAGACGAGCCGTAGGCCTCGCGATCACCCCAGCCAGCCTCCCCACTCCACCATTCAACGCAACAGGTGACCCCCATGAAGAACCACCTCGCCATCGCATCCGTCAACGCCGCGCTTGCCGGTCTACTCGTGCTCTCCTCTGCCGCCATTGCACAGACGGCCCCCAGCGGACTCAAGCGCACGGACCTGCAGAAGCACGACCTATCGATTCCGGGTCGCGAAGTCGTGCAGGTGCGCGTCGACTTCGCGCCAGGGACCACGGCCCCCAGGCATCGCCATCCGGGCGAAGAGATCGTCTATGCCATCGAAGGCACGATGGAGTACCGGGTCGAAGGTCAGCCCCCGGTAGTGCTCAAGGCGGGCGACGTGCTGTTCATCCCGGCCGGTGCGGCGCACTCGGTGAAGAACCTTGGCCAGGGCAACGCGGCCGAACTGGCGACCTACATCGTCGAGAAGGGCAAGCCCCTGCTCGTCCCCGCCAACTGATCCGGGCAGCAGGAGCTCACTGCTCCTGCAGCAACCCCAGCACGCGCGCCCGGTCCACCGCGTGCTTGCGGGACGTAGCCGACAGCTTCTGGAACAGGTTCTTGAGGTGCCATTTCACCGTCTCGGCGGTGACATCGAGGATCCGGGCGATCGCCTTGTTAGACAGGCCCTTGGCGAGCAGGCCGAGCACTTCGGATTCTTTCGACGTCAGCGCGCCGTTGCGCACCAGCAACGGCCTTGCCACCGTAGTGCGCGGAGCCACTGCACGCTTGCCCGGTTGCTCCCGATCCCTCGCCATGTCCAACGCGAACGGATGGACATGGGTCAGCAGCCAGGCATCGCCTGCGAGCGTGGCCAGGTGGACGGTCTCCTTCAGCAATGGCGTGGCGAGGTCATCTCCGCGCTTCCATGCGACCACCGCGCGCAACGCCATGATCGAACGCACATCGCCCTGGCGGTGCAGCGATTTTGCCAGCGCGTCGCCGCTATCGAGGAGCTGTTCGGCCTCGTCCAGGGCGTCGCGTGCGAGCGCCGCATCGGCCTTGGCAATCGCCGCGACGAGTTCGCACTCCGGCAGCAGCGGACGAAGCTCCTCGCCCTGCATCGTCGCCAGGGCCTCGTCGAGCGCCTGGGTGAGCGCATCGATGGTTTCCCGGGCGTTGTGCCGCGCGTGAATGCGAATGCGATCGGCGAGACCATGAATCCGCAGGCGTGGCAATTCCCGGCGCACGGCCAACGCATCCAGTTCTTCCAGCACCTGCAGCGCCCGTCGCTCGTCGCCTTCGCCAAGCGCGATCCGTGCGAGCGTCTGGTAGGCGAGCAGGATGTTGTCGGGCGCGCCCCACTGCTCGATGACATCGAGCCGGTTCGCGAGCAGCGGCAGCGCTTCGGCGGGTCGCCCCATTCGCGTAAGCGCGGCGGCAAGCACGGAGGCCTGCAGCGACGCGACCATGCCGCGACGTCCCTTCTCCTGTTCCGAATTCGCCACGGCGCGGCGGAGTGTGGCGGCGGCCTGCTCGGGGTCGCCGTCCCACAGGTGAGCCATTGCGCGCAGCATCCGCCCCAGGCCCGCGGCAAGGTGCAACGAGCCCGCCTCTCCGTGTTCGGCAGCCTCGTCCAACAGTTCGCGCAGAGTGCGGGTCGCGCCGGCATGCAGGGCTGCCATCGCGCGGGTGTTCAGGCTTGAAACCGCGTACAGCGGATCGTCGTGCTCGCGCAGCAACGGCGTCCAGCGCGCCACCAGGTCCGGCAGCAAACCCAGGCGGTCGGCATAGATGCACGCCCCAGCCGCGACCCGCAGCGCCTCGACGCGGGTTGCGGGTGTGGTGGCGGGGTCATCGATGATCCCGCGCGCGATTGCCAGGGCTTCGGAATTGCGATCGGTCGCCGCCAGCACGAATGCGGCGCCGAGCCTGATCCCGGAATCGCGTGCAAGCATCGCCGCGGGAATCCGCTCCAGCCATTCCCGCGCCTCGGCGATCTGACCCTGCGTGCCCAGCGTCCACAGCGATCGCGACGCGTACGCCTGCGCCAGCGGCTCGTCACCGGCGGCAAGCGCGTGCCTGGCGGCTTCATGGAAACGTCCGTTCCTGGCATACCAGTGCGAAACGCGCGCGTGCAGCTCCGACTGTTCCTGCTGCGGAAGCAGTTCGAACCGGCTGAGCAGGAAGTCGCGGGCGAGCGGATGCAACCGGATCCAGTCTGCTTGATCGCCAAGGATGACGATGGGTGTTTCGGCGATGATCTGCTGCAACTGCATGTCGCCGTCGGCGACGCCGACGCCACTCATCAGTTCGCACAGTTCGGCGTTGATGTCGTCGAGGATGGCTACGCGGGTCAACAACGCCACCGTCGGCCCGGACAGACGCGACAGCAGCGATTCGACGAAGTAGCCCTGGAGATGGCCCCGCCGCGCCGACAGCAGGTGAACCGCGGCGGCCGGATCGGTATCGTGCCCGGCCATCGCAATCGCAAGCTGCAGGCCGATGGGCCAACCCTCGGTGGTTTCGTGCAGCAGTGCACGTTCGTCCAGGTTCAACCTGGCGCCAAGGTTCTTTTCGAGGATGGAGAGCGACTCTTCGAATCGCAGGCGCAGGTCATCGGTGGTCAGCGTGGCGAGGTTGCCCTTCGCCGCCAACTCGGCGACGCGCAACGGAAGCGCCAGCCGTGAGGCAATGGCCACGCTCAGGTTTGCCGGTGCGTTGAGCAGGAGGTATTGCACGCACGTGCGTACGGTCGCCGCCGGCAGGCGTTCGGCCTCGTCGATGATGACGACGGTCTGCGCGCCGCGCTGGGCGACTTCGGACAGAAGGTCGGTCAATGCCGCGATGCCGGACCCCGGGGATCCCGGTCCGAGATCGCTGCTCGCGCTGTGCACCGATCGGCACAATGCGGCGATGAAGCGGGCCGGATCGTCTTCGGCGTCGCAGCTCACCCATGCGACGACGGCCCCGCGTTCCAGCCAGCGGCGTCGCCACTGCAGCAGCACCGTTGTCTTGCCGAATCCCGCAGGTGCAACCAGCTGGATGGCGGTGCGATCGCTGATCCCGTCCCACAAGGCCACCAGGCGCTCGCGCTCCACCGCGGCGCTCGGCAAGCGTGGCGGCGTGGTCTTGAGGATGATCTCGGAGTCGGACATGACGGCTCGTCGGACCTGGTCGACACCGCGGAGGCGCAGCTTACCCGATTGCCCGGAAAGTCCGTTTCACCCGGTTGTGCGTGCCCGCCCTATCCTTCTTCGTCCGCCCTGGCAGCTTCAGCCTGATCGGCTTCAGTCACCTGCGCGGACCGTTCGTACTGCAACAGATCGCCAGGCTGGCAGTCGAGCGCTTCGCAGATCGCCTCCAGGGTCGAGAAGCGGATACCGCGCGCCTTTCCCGTCTTGAGGATGGACAGGTTGGCGAGCGTGATGCCGACCCTGGCGGAAAGTTCGGTGAGGGTCATGCGCCGATCGTGCAGCACGTCGTCGAGTTTCACGTAGATGGCCATGTCAGATCATCGTGTCCAGGTCCGCGCGCAGGCGCGTGCCAACCTCGAAGACCTGCGCGAGCACGAACAGCAGGACCACCGCGACCCAGCCACTGGCCGAGAACTTCCAGTCGATGTTCGAACCGGCGGCATTCATGGCACCTGCCATCACGCCGAACACCAGCCTCAGCAGCTCGATGCCCAGCATGCACCAGGCGATCGTCTTCAATCGCACGGCGTTCTCGGGCACGAACGGATCGCTGTTGACCGTCGCCACCACCGCCAGCAGTCGCGACAGCTGCACGTGGACCAGCGCAACCATCAGCAGCGCCAGCACCATCCAGGTCCGCAGCACCGGGATCAGCAGCGACGAGTCCACGCGCGGCGGCTGCTTGCTGAAGAACTGGAAGAACGTCGGTTCGAACAGGAAGCTGGCCGGGATGGCCAGGAGCAGGCCAATGCCCGTGCCGATGTTGAGGATGCGCAGGATCCCAAGCAGGACCCGCGAGGCGGTAAGCGCAGTACCGGAGCTGGGCTGGAGCACGTGGTCTCTCCCACGGTTTTGTCGATTGACAATATCAGGCATATCGTTAAACAGCAACACACATATTGACATGCGATATGTCAGGCGCGAGTTTGCACAATCGCCAAGGCAAGCATATGATTGAGTACGCACTCAGTAATAACGAACCGCCATGGCCCGCCCCCGCAGCGAAGACAAACGAAACGCCCTGCTCACCGCCGCCATCCGGGTGTTCGCCGAGGACGGCATCAACGCGCCCACGGCAAGGATCGCCAAGGTCGCCGGCGTCGCCGAGGGCACGTTGTTCACGTACTTCAGCAACAAGGACGAGCTGCTCAATCATCTCTACCTGGAGATCAAGCGCGAGCTGCGCGAGGCGATGCTCTCCACCTACCCGCGTGCCGCCGACATCAAGCAGCGGGCACGCCATGTGTGGCGGACGTACGTCGACTGGGGCCTGGTGAACGTCGACAGGCGCAAGGTGGTGGCGCAGCTGGCCGTGTCCGATCGCATCACTCAAGACACCCGTGCGATTGCCTCCGCGGGCTTCGCCGACTTCCAGTCGATGCTCCAGGAAAGCATGGCCAAGGGTCAGTTGCGCGAGCATCCGCCGGCCTACATCGGCGCGATCCTGGTCGCGCTGGCGGAAACCACGATGGACTTCATGCTCAAGGAACCCGGCGCCGCCGAGCAGTACCGCAGTGCGGGCTTTGAGGCGTTCTGGCGGGCTGCTGCTTCTGACTAGCGCCCTTTTTTTGCCCCGATCAATGAGTGCGTGAACACTCAGTAACACCCTTCCCCCTGTCGCTGGAACGCCAATGCCCAACACCACCGCCCGCAATGTCGCCTCCTCCACGCAGCGGGAGTGCGTGTCATGAAGGTCCTGATCTTTGGCGCCACGGGCATGGTCGGCCAGGGCGTGTTGCGCGAGTGCCTCAACGCCGCCGATGTCAGCAGCGTGGTCGCGATCGGTCGAACCGCAACCGGCCGGGCGCACCCGAAACTGCAGGAGCTCATCCACGCCGACTTCTTCGACTACAGCGCCATCGAAGACCGGCTGCAGGGCTTCGACGCCTGCTTCTTCTGCCTGGGCGTGTCGTCGCTGGGCATGAGCGAGGCGGACTACACACGAGTGACTTACGACCTCACCCTCGCGGCCGCGACCACCCTCGCCCGCCTCAACCCCGCAATGGTCTTCGTCTATGTGACCGGCGCCGGCACCGACAGCAGCGAGAGCGGCCGCAGCATGTGGGCGCGAGTGAAGGGACGCACCGAGAACGCGCTGCTGCGCCTTCCGTTCAAGGCGGTGTATCTGTTCCGGCCGGGCGTCATCCAGCCGCTGCATGGCGTGCGCACCAAGACCGGCTGGATCCACGGCATCTACACGGTGAGCGCGCCGCTGCTGTCTATCGCGCGCGGGCTGTTCCCGCATACCGTCCTGACCAGCGAAGGCATCGGCCAGGCCATGCTCGCCGTCGCCCGCGATGGCAGCAGGAGCGCGGTGCTGGAAAGCGGCGACATCGAGGACGTCGTGCGGCGACCAAAGGAGGACTCGCGATGACCATGAAGAAACCAGACGCGCACCTGGAACTCACGCTGGCCAGTGCCACCGCGGCGGAGAGTGAATTGCTGCGGGCACTGCTTCGTGTCGACCTGGGCGCCCGCATCCAGATCGACATGCAACGACGCAACGTGCGGATCGAAGGTCGCTTCTGGGGCGACGACGTGGTCAGCGCGATCGAGGCGATCGGCTGCCAGATCGATTCGGTCCATGAGCGGCCGCGCACGGTGGTGCTGGCGACGGCCCCCGCGCCGGGGTTGTCGCAGCGGGCGCGCTACACAGGACATTGACGGCGCAGGACATTGACGGCGCGGCTTTGTATCGAACTGTATCGGCGCCGGCCGTGGCCACAGAACCTTGCATAACGGCCTGTCGGCGACACAACCGGCGGACATGGGGTTGAAAGAATTTCGTCATCGGAAAAGGGCAGCGGGTTGCATATCAACCCCAGGCCACAACCCGATGCACCTCTCCCCATAGCCTCCAGGAATCGCCATGACCACCCAGATCGAAAAAGTGCTGTACACCGGCAAGACCCACACCACCGGCGGCCGCAACGGCGCGTCGCAGAGCTCTGACGGCCGTCTTGACATCAAGCTGTCGTCGCCCGGCACGTCCGGCGCCGGCACCAATCCCGAGCAGCTGTTTGCCGCCGGCTGGTCTGCCTGCTTCATCGGCGCCATCGGCGCCGCTGCCGCCGCCCGCAAGATCAAGCTCCCGGCCGACCTGGCCGTGGACACCGAAGTGGACCTGGGCACGAACGCCGACGGCTACGCCCTGCAGGCCCGCCTCAATGTCAGCCTGCCCGACCTGGATGGCGACGTCGCCCGCGAGCTGGTCGAAGCCGCGCATCAGACCTGCCCGTACTCCAAGGCCACCCGCGGCAACATCGGCGTCACGATCAACCTGGTCTGACGCGCCTCCTCGCCTGCCCTGCCGATCCGCAGCGCGCCGGCAGTGAAGTCGGCCGGGAAACCGGCCGGCCTTGCCTCCATCGATGCCATCGCGGCACGAATCCGATCGGCTCCAGGCGCCCTCTCTTGAGGCTCCCTCTTTGTAACGCAGCGTAGGTTCGCCGCAATCGGCGCGGCTCGCATACAAATCGGCTCCGGCGCGACACCCCCGGGATACACCCCGGCGATGAAATGGCGTCCCGACACCCATCACGGTACCTGTCATGTTCCGCAACGTCCTCGCCCTCGCACTCCTCGCTGCTGCCGGCCTGTCCCCGGAGCTGGCGCACACCAACGACCAGGCCACTGCAGACGATGGCGTCGCAGCATCCCGGCAGGTCGACCTCTCGCCCCGCGAAGGGGGCTGAGCCATGGTCGGGAACGGATTCGAATTCGCGTTGGCCGGTGCGGCGGGCGTCGCCACCATTCTGTCGCCCTGCATCCTGCCGGTTCTCCCGATCGTGCTCGCCACCAGCACCGGTCGCAGCCGCGTCGAGCCTGCGTTGATCATCGCCGGGTTCGTTGCCACGTTCGCCGCCAGCGGGATCCTGATCGGCGCACTGTCGTCCTCTTCTGGCGAGTTGCAGGAGGCGATCCGCACCGGCTCGATCTGGCTGCTGCTCATGGCCGGCCTGGCCTGCCTGTGGCCGGCGCCGTTCAACTGGCTGGTGGCGCGCGTGCAGCAATGGCGGGCCGCCCATGCCGGACCTTCGCTTCCCCGTGAGGAGCGCAGCGGGAGCATGGCCGCATTGCTGGTCGGCGCCTCGTTGGGCCTGGCCTGGACCCCGTGTGCGGGGCCGATCCTGGCATCGGTGCTCTCGCTCGCGGCCAGCTCGCAGGCGCCTGGCAAGGCGACCTCGCTGCTGGCGGCCTACGCCCTGGGTGCAGGCCTTCCGATGCTCGCCATCGCCTACGGCGGTCGCTGGATCACCTCGCGCCTTGCTTTCCTCAATCGACGCGCCGAACTGTTCCGCCGCGTGTTCGGCGCGGTCGCAATCGCAGTCGCCGTGCTGCAGCTGTTCCAGTACGACGTCCTGTTCTCCGCCTGGGCCACGCAGTGGCTCCCCTCCATCGCAACCGGTCTTTGACCACGGTCCGCCATCATGAAACTGCTCAAGCCCATCCTCACCGCCCTTTGCATGAGCGTGCTTGCCGTTGCCTGCGCGCCCGGCGCCAGCGCCGATCCCGTGCCGGGAACCAGCATCTCCCCTGCCCCCAAGGCGCCTGAATTCCAGGGCATCGACCACTGGATCAACAGTGCCCCGCTGACCATGGCGCAACTGCGCGGAAAAGTGGTCCTGGTCGACTTCTGGACCTATTCCTGCATCAACTGCGTTCACGTGCTGCCGCATGTGAAGGAACTGCACCAGCGCTACAAGGACCAGGGCCTGGTCGTGGTCGGCGTGCATACACCCGAGTACGGCTTCGAGAAGATTCGCGGCAACGTCGAGGACGCCGTGAAGCGCTTCGGCATCGAGTACCCGGTTGCCCAGGACAACGGCTACGAAACCTGGGAGGCGTATAACAACCGCTACTGGCCGGCGCTGTACCTGATCGACCGCGAGGGACACGTGGTGTACCACCACTTCGGTGAGGGCAACTATGCCGAGACCGAGGACAAGGTAAAGCGCCTGCTGCAGAGCAAGTGAACGCGCGCATCTGAGCCCGCCCATTCCGCATCCAAGCCAGGACCCGTTGCATGGAACACATTGATCACATCCTGGTCGTCGACGACGACCACGACATCCGCTCGATGGTGGCCGAGTACCTGCGCAAGAACGGGTTTCGGACCTCGCTGGCCGCGGACGGGCGCGAGATGCGCGCGATCCTCGACACCAACGCGGTCGACCTGATCGTGCTGGACGTGATGATGCCCGGCGACGACGGCCTGGTGCTCAGCCGGAACCTGCGCACCAGCAAGCACAAGGCCATCCCGATCATCCTGCTGACCGCACGCGACGACGCTACCGACCGCATCATCGGCCTGGAAATGGGGGCCGATGATTACGTCACCAAGCCGTTCTCGTCGCGTGAACTGCTGGCGCGCATCAACGCCGTGATCCGGCGCACGCGCATGCTGCCGCCCAACCTGCAGGTGACCGAGGCCAGCCGGCTGCTGGAGTTCGGGCAATGGCGGCTCGATACCACGGCGCGACACCTGCTCGATCAGCAGGGCACCGCCGTCGCGCTCAGTGGCGCCGAGTTCCGGTTGCTGCGCGTGTTCCTCGACCACCCGCAACGCGTGCTCAGCCGCGACCAGCTGCTGAGCCTGACCCAGGGCCGTGAGGCGGAGCTGTTCGACCGCTCGATCGATCTGCTGGTCAGTCGCCTGCGCCAGCGCCTGAAGGATGACCCGCGCGAACCGGCGTACATCAAGACCGTTCGCAGCGAGGGCTATGTGTTCAGCCTGCCGGTCACGCTGCTGGATGAGGGTGCATGAGCAACGATGCCCCATCGCTCTGGTCGCGCCTGCTTCCGCGCAGGATCGCGTCGCGGTTGTACCTGATCCTGTTCACCGGCCTGCTGATCGCCCACGGCCTGTCGTTCGGCCTGCTGTTCTACGAGCGCTATGTCTCGGCGACGTCGATGATGCTCGGCAACCTGGAGAAGGACGTGTCCACATCGATCGCGATGCTCGACCGCCTGCCCGCCGCGGAGCGGCCGGCATGGGTGCCGAAGTTCACGCGCCGGACCTATCGCTACATCCTCGGCCCGGGCGAGCCCGGCGGCGAGTTGCAGACCGAACGGTCGCGGCAGTTGACGCAACTCATCGGCGGCGTGCTCGGCGACCGCTACCCCGTGCGCGGCAACACCACTTCGACCCGGCCCGAACGCCTCCAGGTCCACCTCAATCTGAGCGACGGCAGTCCCGTCACCATCGAACTCACGCCGTCGGTGATGCCGATCGCGCAGTGGCTGCCGTACGTGCTTGCCGCCCAGCTCGTGCTGCTGCTGGCATGCGCCTGGCTGGCAGTGCGCCAGATCACCCGGCCGCTGGCGCAACTGGCCAGCGCGGCCGACGCGCTGAGCCCCACTGGCGACGGCCCGCACCTGCCCGAGGGCGGACCGGCGGAAGTGGCCAAGGCCGTGTCGGCGTTCAATGCGATGCAGGACCGCATCGCCCTCCACCTCAAGGAGCGTCTGCAGATCCTTGCCGCGATCTCCCATGACCTGCAGACGCCGATCACGCGGATGAAGTTGCGCGTGGAGGCGATGGACGAATCCCCGGCCACCACCAAGCTGGCCAGCGACCTGGACGAAATGCAGCACCTGGTCCGCGATGGCGTCGCCTATGCGCGCAGCGCGCACGGCGGCAACGAGCCGCTGATCAAGGTCGACCTGGATGCATTCCTCGACAGCATGGTCTGGGACTACCAGGACACCGGCAGTTCGGTCAGCCTGATCACGCACGCCGGCGTTCCGGTCAATACGCGGCCCCGCGCATTGCGGCGCGTCGTCGGGAACCTGATCGACAACGCGGTCAAGTACGCCGGCGCCGCCGAAGTTGCCGCGTCGCTCGATGACGACGGCACCGTCGCCATCAGCGTGATGGACCGCGGGCCGGGCATCGCCGCCGATCAGCTCGATTCGGTGCTGGAACCGTTCTATCGCGTCGAGGGCTCGCGCAACCGCGATTCCGGTGGCGCTGGCCTGGGCCTGGCCATCGCCCAGCAACTGGCGATCGCGATCGGCGCCAGGCTTGTTCTGAAGACGCGCGATGGTGGCGGACTGGTGGCGACCGTGACGCTGCCTCGGGCCTGATTTCGCACCGCCGCGCCCGCGACACCTATGGCCCCGTCATCACGCGGGCGTTGCGCCGCAGGACCTGCGGTGGCTGGCCGAAGGCCCGAAGGAACGCGCGGCGCATCCGCTCGCGATCGGCGAATCCGGTTTCGGCCGCGACCACTTCGATCGGGTGCCTGCTCTGTTCAATCATGACCCGCGCCGCCTCGAGCCGCAGGTGCTCGACGGCCTTGGCCGGTGACTGTCCGGTCTCGGCGCGGAAGGCCCGACTGAACTGCCGCGGACTCAGGTGTGCCGCTTCAGCGAGTTCCTCCACTGTCAGCGCCGCGCGCAGGTTCTGCCGCGCGTAGTCGAGCGCTGTCTGGATGCGGTCAGACTTTGCGTCCATCTCCAGCAATGCCGAATGCTGCGTCTGGCCACCGGCACGGCGGTGGTACACCACCAGTTTCTGCGCCACCGAGCGCGACACATCCATGCCCAGGTCCTTCTCGACCATGCCAAGCGCCAGGTCGATGCCCGCGCTCATGCCGGCTGACGTCCAGACCGACCCGTCGATGATGAAGATCCGATCCTCCTCCACCTTCGCCTGCGGCACCTGCAGCTGCAGCGTCCGCGCGTGGAACCAGTGCGTGGTGACGCGCCGTCCGTCGAGCAGGCCCGCTTCGCCCAGGATGAACGCACCGGTGCAGACCGAGGCGATCCGGCGGGTGACGGGCAATGCCTTGCGCAGGTAGCCAACGAGCTTGCGGCCCGATGGCGACGGCTCCAGCAGGCCGCTGACGATCAGCGTGTCGAATGGCGTTCGCGGCAATGCCCGCGTCTCGACAGACATCCCCAGCGAGCTCTTCACCTGGCCACCGTGCTCGGACAGGAAATGGATGTCGTAGACCGTCTCGCCGACGTGGGCATTGGCCAGTTCGAACACCGACGTGGCGGCGATTCCCATCATCTGGAACCCGGACGGAAGTATGAATCCGACCCTCATCATCGCCCGCACTCCCAGACCGACGTATGGCACAAAAGGAGGTATATACGACATTTGCGCCACGGGCAAGCAGGCCTACATTTGCTTCCGACCCGGCATGTCGCCGGACTCGGACTCTCCCCCCAGGACCTGCCCATGAACACCCATGCACACAACGGTACCGCGCTGATCACCGGCGCCTCCTCCGGCATCGGCGCCGTCTACGCCGACCGCCTCGCCCGCGCCGGCTACGACCTGATCCTCGTCGCCCGCCGCGCCGACAAGCTCCAGGAACTGGCGAAATCGCTTACCGACCGCACCGGCCGCTCGGTCGAAACCATCAGCGCCGACCTGACCGACAAACAGGACCTGGCGCGCGTGGAAGCAACGCTCGCAGCCGACGCCAGCATCACCGTGCTGGTCAACAACGCCGGCGTCGGCGCCACCGCGCCGCTGCTGCAATCGGATGTCGGCGACATGGAGAAGATGATCACGCTCAACGTCAGCGTGCTCACGCGACTGGCGTATGCGGTTGCACCGGCGTTCGTCGCCCGCGGCCGCGGCACGATCATCAACATCGCCTCGGTCGTCGCGCTGGCCCCGGAACTGCTCAATGGCGTCTACGGCGGCAGCAAGGCATTCGTGCTGGCGTTTTCGCAGTCGCTGCAGCACGAACTGGCCGACAAGGGCGTGCGTGTCCAGGCGGTCCTCCCCGGCGCGACCGCGACCGAGTTCTGGGGCGTCGCCGGCCGGCCGGTGGAAGACCTGCCCAAGGAGATCGTCATGTCGGTCGAGGATCTGGTCGATGCGGCCCTTGCAGGCCTGGAACTGGGCGAGCACGTGACCATCCCCGCCCTGCCCGACGTTGCCCAGTGGACCGCGTTCGAAGACGCACGCCGCGCAATGGCGCCCGGCTTGTCGCGGATCACGCCCGCAACGCGTTACGCCATCGCCCGCTGACTGGCGCTCCCGAACGCCCGCTGTGGCCCGGAGGAGCGGCACGGTTCGCAAGCCCCGGACCGTGCCGCTTCTTCACCTGCCATGAATGCCGCGGGCCGCAGGCTTCCGCAACTGGCGTGCCCACGCGCCTCAGACGCGGGGAGCGCACCTCCTCGCGATCGATCAGTGCGAGGAGAAGCAGCGTGAAGTTGAAGCGCATGACGTTCAAGCACGTGAAGTCGAAGCACCTCCCACCTGCAGCGGCCCTGGCGACCTTCCTTGCCATCGTTCCATGGTCTTCGCATGCGCAGGACCAGAGCCACGCGGACAGCGCAGACCCCGGTGAATGGAAATGGATGGTCGCGCCCTACCTGTGGGCGGCCAGCGTCGGCACGGACCTGCACACGCCCTTCCCCGTGAGCGAGGGCGGCTCGGATTTCACCAATGTCATCGACGATATCGACGGCGTCTTCCAGGCGCACGTCGAAGGGCAGAACGGCGCCTACGGCCTGTTCGCCGACTTCACCTATTTCGGCCTGGGCGGCGACCAGGACTATGAGCGGATCAATACCGACTCGCAGCTCGACGCCTACCTGTTCGAGGCGGCGGCAGTGTGGAGCCCCGGCGAGGACCGCCTCAAGGGCATCGAGGTATTTGGCGGCCTGCGCTACATCGACATCGACCTGACCGTGACGTTTGATCCGCACGATCCACGCTTCGGCACGCTGGAGCTCAACCCCAACGACTCCTACGCCGACTTCATGCTCGGTGCGCGCTACACGTGGGCCTTCGCCCAGCGCTGGCGGGTGACGCTGCGCGGAGACGGCTCGTTCGGACAGACCGACGGCACCTGGAACGCCAGCATCGTCGGCCAGTACCAGGTGAAATACGGCGAATGGCTGCTCGGCTACCGGTACCTGACGGCGAAATTCGAGGACCAGCGACGCAAGATCGACATCACCATGAGCGGGCCCATGGTGGGATTCGGCTTCGTGTTCTGACCGCGTCGCCGCCTGGCCCCGGCCCCGGCGTCACGCCGGGACCGCTGGCTTCCTGGTCGCCCACACCTCGGGCGAGGCCTTGCAGTACTGATCGATGAACGCCTGCTGCGAAGGCATCTTGGCCACCGCTTCGTCGATGGGTTTGCGGATCGCCGGCAGCAGGCTGCGCATGTCGTCGTCGGACAGCCCCAGCGACAACGGATGATGCTGCGTGGGCACGACCCCCTGCCCCAGCATCACGTGCGTCCACGAGTCCACCCGGAACAGCTCGTTCGCACCCTGCCAGGCGTGCGCGCGCTCGCGCCAGGCGCGAAGGCGGATGGCCAGCGAATCGGGGATCTCCATCTCGCGGCACTGCTTCCACATCGCCTCGTCGCGCTGGTTGGCGTGGTAGTGAAGGATGATGAAGTCGCGCACGTGTTCCATCTCTGCGCGGCCGGTCGCGTTGTACAGGTCCACCAGCGACTGCGGGATGCCATCGAACGGAAACGATTCGATCAGCCGCACGATCGAGGTCATCGACAGGTGCAGGCTGGTCGATTCGAGCGGTTCGATGAAGCCGCTGGCCAGGCCCAGAGACACGACGTTCTTGTTCCATGCCTTCAGGCGTCGACCGGTGCGGAACTGCACCGGCCACGGCTCGCGGATGACCGGCGCGGCGGCTTCGCGCAGCAGCTTGTCGCGCGCCTCGTCGTCGGACATGTGGTGGCTGGAGTACACCAGCCCGCAGCCGACCCGGTGCTGCAGCGCGATGTGCCAGCGCCAGCCGGCCTCGTGCGCGATGGCGCGCGTGTACGGCACCGGCGGCCCCACCGATTCGGTCTGCAGGGCGACCGCGCGGTCACACGGCAGCCAGTTGTTCCAGTCCTCGTAGCCGGTCTTGAGGGTCTGCTCGATCAGCAGGCCGCGGAAGCCGGTGCAATCGATGAACAGGTCGCCTTCGATGACCTGCCCGTCCTCCAGCACCAGCGATTCGACGTAGCCCGACTCGCCGTTCTGCCTGACTTCGCGGATCTTGCCTTCGACGCGCTTGAGCCCGTGGGACTCGGCCTTTGCGCGCAGGAAGCGCGCGTAGAGCCCGGCGTCGAGATGGTAGGAATAGTTGACCTGGGGCGACTGCAGCAATGCGAACCGGTCGACGCGCGACGCCACCGTTTCCAGGCAGTAGTCGCCCAGCTCCGACTGGATGCCGCGTCGCAGGCTGTCCAGCCAGAAATGATGGAAGCCGCAGACCAGCGTGCTTTGACCGGTGACGCCGAACGGGTGGATGTAGCGCTCGCCGTGGCGGCGCCAGTTCTCGAACGAGATCGACAGCTTGAAGGTGCCCGCCACCGAGCGCAGGAACTCCTGTTCGTCGATCTGCAGGAAACGATGGAAATTGCGGATCGGCGGCACCGTCGATTCACCGACGCCGACCGTTCCGATCTGCTCCGACTCGATCAGCACCACGTCCAGCAGTTCGCGGAACTGGTGCGTCAACGCGGCGGCCGCCAACCACCCCGCGGTACCGCCACCGGCGATCACGACCCTTCGAATCCTGCCCTTTTCCACCTTGACCCCCTGCATTGCACTGGCCGGCGGCGCCGGCTCAACGATTGAGTTTGCCGATCAGCATGGCCCGCAGCTGCCGCGCCAGGGTCTCGTCGATGGGACCGAGCACCTGTCGCGCCGCTTCAGGAAGATGGTCTCCGGCGCGATCGGCCGCGCCGAAAACGTAATAGTCGAAGATCTCGCGCCACGCCTGTCGCTCGCGCTCGGGCCGGTCGCGGATGGTCCACAGAGCGTGGTACAGCGCGTGCATCGGCGTCGGAATCCACGCCGCGGCGCTGTTCCACCAGTAGTTCACCAGCACATTGAACGGCTCCAGCCCCTGCACGTGGTGCCACCACAGGCTCGGGATGAAGATCGCATCGCCCGGCTCGAGCACCGCGCTCTGCCCTGCTTCCAGTGCGTCGCGGAATCGCGGGTAACGCTCGAAGTCGGGATCGGCGAAATCGACCACGCTCACTGCCTGTCCGCCCGGCGTAGGCTCCAGCGGCCCCGGGTACAGGTTGTCGATCTGCCCGGGCGGGAACAGCGTGAAGCGGCGCCGCCCGACGGCACAGCAGGCGATGTTGTTGAGCGCGTCGTAATGGCACGAAGCGATGACGCGGTTGCCGATCCAGATGCTCGGCGGCGCGTCGATGCCGTGCGCCGCCAGGTCCAGGTCGTTGCCCGCGCGCATTCCGGGAAGACGGCTGTCGACCAGTAGCGAGGCGACGTAATAGGTCGGCGGTTGCGCGTCGTCGGCATGGGCAGCGATCTCGTCGAGCACGCGGCCCAGGTCGCTGCGCCGCACTTCGCAGTTCAAGTCGGTGAAATCGGCGTTGTAGAACGGCCGTCCGGCCACCTCCGGCCCGCCCCAGGAATAGGTCACCGCCTGGCCGTTGTAGAAACGGCGCAGGTAATCCATGGCATCGACGGGCGAGCGCGATGCCGCCTGCACCAGCTCCCAGTTGCGGACCAGGCCGCGCAGCACGGCCGGCTGTCCCGAGGCGAGCAGCTCCTCGATCGGCAACGATCCGTCGCTGCAGTCGATGGCCCGGATCGTGGCGGCCACGTCGACCACTCAGGCCTCCGCGACCACGCGCAGGCGGCGTTGCTTCTCCGCCATCAGCCGGCGCAGGTTGTGCAGCGAGGACTGCACCAGGAAGGCGCCCTCCAGGTAACCGGCGCGATGCAGCTCGTGCAGAGTCGCCGCGTCCAGCGCAGCCAGGCGCTCCTGGTCGATGCCGTGCAGGCCCGCCAGCGAAACCCGGTGCTGCTCGTCGAGCTGCATGTCCAGCTTCATCGGCTGGATCAGCCCCGCTACCTCAAACGCGGCGAACATCGCGCGCCCGGCCTCGACGCCGTCGCGAATGCCGCGCAGGACCGTGGACACATGCTCCAGGTACGCACTGTGCCCGCCGTGCGACAGGAACACCGGTTCGCCCTCGCCGAAGCTGATGCGCGGGTGCGCCATGTCGACGTGGATGACCGGTTCGCGGCGCACTTCGCCGTCGATGCGCTGTTCCTGGAAGCCGATCAGGAACGGCCCCTTTGCCACCACCCCCGGCAGGTAGGCGGCGTTCCAGCGGCCTTCGTGCAGGAACAGGTTCTCGTTGCGTTCGAATCCCAGCAGCGCCACCGCCTGCCACTCGTCCTTGTCCTTGCGGAAGAAGATCGGGTACTCGCGCTGCAGCTCGGCGAACTCCGTCGGGAAGGCCGCCACCATGCCGATCTCGTCGCCGTATTCGCGGCCGAAGCGGGTGACGACCCGAAGGTCCTTGTGCTTGATGTTGTTGAGCAGTTCGTATTGGGCCATGAGCGCTGCAAGGACGGGTTTGCGTGATGTTATGCGCTTGCCAGGCGAATAAGGAAAGTGCACTGCAAAAAAAACGGGCAGGACAGCTGCTCGCGCAGCGGCCCTGCCCTGGTTCAAAACCCTGGGAGGGTCCTCAGAACTTGTAGCGCACCCCCAGCATGTAGCGCGGGCTCTGGTCGACGAGCTTGATGATCTGCTTCTCGGAACGGCCGTGCCAGCGCACGTCCTGACCGGTCAGGTTGATCGCCTCGAACGTGGCGGACCAGTGGTCGTTGAACTCGTAGCCCACGTTCGTATCCCACTGCTCGTAGGCCTCGACGTAGTACGGGTTGCGGTTGGAGCCGTTCTGGTTGGCCGCGATCAGGTACTCGTCACGCCAGTTCCATGCCAGGCGCACCGACCAGCCATACTTCTCGTACATCAGCATCACGTTGGCCGTGTCGCTCAGTCCAAGCAGCGCGAACTGGTCGCGTTCGATCACCGTATTGTCGAAGGCGACGTCGCCGTCGACCAGGGTGTAGTTCGCGAACACGCCGAACCCGGACTCGCCGAAGAAGTACTGCCCACCCATTTCCCAACCGTGCAGGTTGGCGTCGTTCTGGTTGACGGGGCGGTTGACGTCGAACTCATACAGCGGATCGTCGGCCTCGCCCACCAGGTCGTAGGCATTCTCCATCGCCAGCGACTGCGCCGAGCTGCCGTTGTAGGCCGCCAGGCCGCCGGTTTCCGGGTTGCGCAGCATCGCCACTGCGGCGAACAGCGCCGTGTCGTTGGCCGAGCAGGCCTGGGACACGTCGTTGCCGGCCGCGCCGACCTGGGAGGCGCACGACGCGCTCGTCAGGAAGGCCAGTGCCGCCTGTGCATCGGGGCCGGAGGTCGGATCGGTCAGCCCGTACAGCGGCTCACGCACCACCGAGGTGCCGATGAAGTTCTTCACGTCCTTGTTCCAGAACGTCACCGAGATGAAGCTGGCATCGGCGAAGTACCACTCAACCGCAAGATCGAGGTTGTCCGATTCCAGCGGATCCAGCGCCGGGTTCTGCGCTTCGCCATTGGCGCGGGTGGACGGGTTGATCAGGATCGAACCGGTCGGCTGGTTCGGCGTCGGGCCCGCGTAGAGATTGCCGTAAGGCGCGCGCGCGATGGTCTTGCTGAACGATGCGCGGCCCTTGATCTCGTCGGTGAAGTCGAGCGAGAAGTCCAGGTTCGGCAGGACGAAGTCGTAGCTGTGCGTCTCGCTGAAGGGCACCTGGTCGTCGCCGCGCAGGATGCGGAAGTCGTTGTTGGCCTGCCACTGGATGGCGCTGGGCAGGGCAACCTGCGAGGTCGAGGTCAGGTAGGTCTTCTCGTAGCGCACACCGATGCGGGTGTGGGTCGGGAAGTCGCCCAGCGTACCGTCCAGGTCCAACTGGGCATACGCCGCGTCGGTGTCTTCCTTCACCCGGTTGTCGGCAGCCAGCTGCGGGTTGTAGCGGGTGGTCGCACCGTAGAAGTCACCGGCCCACAACGCACCGGCCGTGGCGCTTCCCTGCCAGGCGCCGTGGGCGGCACCCGGAGCGCTGAAGTCGTCGAACATGCCGACGATGTCGATCGGGCGGATCAGCGCGGCCAGGCCCGGCTCGTTACCGGTGTTGGCCACGCCCCAGTCGCCCAGGGTCGAATAGGCTTCAGTGGCCTGGTGGCGGGTCATCGTCGTTTGCGACGAATCGACGCCGAACTGGAAGCGACCGTCGTCAAACACGTACTCGCCGTCGATGCGGCCCTGCTTGATCTCGGTTTCCTGGCGCTGGTAGTTGATGCGCAGCACCTGCGAACCGATCTGCTCCGGCGGGAAGTCCGGGTTCACCGTTCCGTTGGTGCCGGCGATGGCGTCGCCCGAGGTCGGATACCAGGTACGGGCACCGATCGGCAGGCCATTGTTGAAACTCAGCTCCTGCGCCCAGTTACCGCCGCAGTACGGACCGACGGTGCAGTTGTTGGTGCCGGCGATGCTGAAGAACGTCGAGCCACCGCCGGTGACCGGATCGTTGGGCACGCTCTCGGAGGTGGTGTTGTGCGCGTCGAAGGTCAGGCGGAAGCGGTCAGTGACGTCCCAGGCCGCGTTGAAGCCCAGCGAGTCGAGCTTGTACTCCTGCTCCTGGTGCTGCTGCTCGTAACCGAAGTCCTTGGTGCCGACGATGTCGCGGATGTAGATGGGCGTGGCCACCGACTGGCCGGTATCGAACGTCAGATCGGTGAAGCTGTTGGCGCGCTGCAGCCAGATGGTCTGCTCGCCGCGGTCTTCCTTGATCTGATTGGTCGAGTAGGTGTAGTCCAGGGTCAGCGTCAGCGCATCGGTCGGCGCGAACTGCAGCACGGCCTGGCCGTTGATGCGCTCACGCTCGAAGTCGGCGAACGCATAGCGCAGGTCGTTGGGCATGCCATACAGCTGGCCGATGGCCGGTGCATTGGTCACCACCGCGTCCGGACGCAGGGCCGGGTCCGTACCGGTCCAGCGCTGCATGTTCCAGGCGTTCTCGGTCGCCTGTACCGAACCGCCGTGGCGCTTCTGGTAGCTCGCCGAAAGCCCGACACCCCAGGTCTTGTCGTCGTTGGTGTAGCTGAAGATGCCGGACACTTCCGGCGTGAAGTCGGTATCGAAAGGCTCCGACTCGTCGTAGACCGCCTTCACGCCGGCCGAGCCGACGAGGCCCTGGTGGTTGAACGGACGATCGGTCTGGATATCGATGGTCGCACCGATGCCGCCGCTGGGCACGCTGGCCTGGCCGGTCTTGTAGACCTCCAGCGTGGTGATCGCTTCGGACGCAAGCTGGGCGAAGTTGAACGCACGCGTGCCGCCGTCGACGCCGCCGATCGGCACCTGGCCGGGCGCACCGAAGGCGTCCGCGCCGGGGATGGTGCGGCCGTTGAGGGTGACCATGTTGAACTGCGGGCCGAAGCCACGCGCGGTGATCTGCGCGCCTTCGCCGTCGCGGCGTTCGATCGAGATGCCGGTGATGCGCTGCAACGACTCGGCAAGGTTGGTATCAGGGAACTTGCCGATGTCCTCGGAGCTGATCGCATCGACCACGCCGGCTGCGTCGCGCTTGATCTCCATCGACTGATTGAGACTGTTGCGCATGCCGGTGACCGTGACCGTATCGAGGGTCGTGGCCTGGTCGGAGCTGGTCTGCCCGGCCTGCGCGGTTGTGGCCTGCGCCGCCGTTGCCTGTGCAGTCGTCGCCTGCGCGCTGGTTGTCTGCGCAGTCGTGGCCTGCGCGGCCACGGTGCTGGCGTCCTGCGCGTACGCCGGGTTGATGACGAGCACGCCACCGACGAAGGTGAACATCGCGGTGGACTTGAAGCGCTTCTTGAACTGCCTGGACAGATGGCTCATTGCAAGGTCCTCCCAACTGAAGGGGAACCGCCCAAGGACGCCCACAGAACGTGGCACCGAAACCGACTCATATGGTCTTCCCCCTCAACTTCGATCAATGGATGTCGCCCTGTCTAAGGGCCCCTGCAGGCACCTGCCTGCTAGTTCCAGAACGAGCGTTCAAGCGAACGCCCGTGCAGATATTGCTTTGGCGTGACACTTCATTTCGATTTCAGGTACGCGTGCGTCGGTGGTGGCTCGGTGGACCTCCGGGACCCGCTTGGGGCGGGCAAGAGTGATAGCGCTATCATCTGGCCGCAGACTAAACATTAAGTTTCCATACATGTCACCGTGCACTGCAGCAAAGTTTGGCTAATGAATCGCCAAATTGAGTGTCACGGACACCCTTCCGCCCGTGCTTTGTGATGGTTTCATTCGCAACGATCCCCCCGCGCCCGCCCGGACCCCCATCTGGCTGAGAGCGCTATCAGTCCCGTACGTCCGATGGCGGCCTGGCAGGCCAGAGGACGTGCATCGGGCCGATGCAGCGCACGGCGTTGGCGGCGCAGCCAGTCAGTTCGCCGCCGGCCCGCCCAGCAGCACGCCATAGGACTGCAGGAATTCCACTGTGCCGTGGAATATCAGGCCGCCGCCCATCGCGGAAACGAAGAAGCCGACGATCCTGGTCGCGGCGTCCACGCCCTGCGCGCCGATCCTGCTCAGGATCTTCTTGGCATAGAGCAGCGAAACGTAGGTGCACACCACCGCAGCAGCGATCGCCGCGACCACCACGGCAAAGGAGATCACCAGTTGATCGGACTTGCGGATCAACGAGGTCAAGCCGATCACCGTGGCAATCACGCCGGGGCCAAACATGATGGGCATGGCCAACGGAATGAAGGAGACATCGCCGCTGTTGCCCTTCCCGGCCGACAGCATGCTGTTCTGGCTCGGCGAGAACAGATCGAAGCCGATCCGCATGAGGATCACGCCACCCACCACGCGCACCATGCTCAGTGGCACGCCGAACAAGCGCAGAAGCACGTTGCCGAACAGCAGGAAGAACAGGCACAGCAGCAGGACATTGATGCATGCCTTGCGCGCGGTCCTGCGCCGTTCCTCATCGCCCTTGCCATCCATAAGGCTCAGGAACACCGGAATGGCTTCCAGCGGATTGATGATGGCCAGCAGGGTCGTGAACAGACTGAAGAAGAGAGTGACCTGGGCCATCGGCGTCGGCGACTTCTCGCCCCCTCGGTTCCGGCAAACGGAGCACCGAGTCTTGGCGCGCATCAATCACAACAGCGTGAGGAATGGGCCCGGCGACGCCTGCCGACGCATTCGCGACACCGGGCATCACTTACCAGATATCAGTCACTTACAGCACATATCAAATGCGCTGTGGCAAATCGCCATGCAGCGCGATTCCCACCCAACCCCTGCCGGGATACATTTCCTTCCACGCGGCGCCCTGACCACCAGCGGCCGCCCGCATCAGGACCAGCAACGGCAACCAGGACCGGCATCGGAGTTTTTTTTGACTGAGTACAGTTCGCCGGCTCCGCCGCTGTTCGCTGTTGTTCCTGACGGTCTTTTCGGACCCCTCGCCTCCTCCAACCGCCTGCATTACTGGCAACTGCTTTGCCAGTTGTTCGCTGAGTTCTTTGGTCCCGACGCGCCGATGCCGCCGAGCATCGGCTTCCCGCGCCGCGAGATCACCTCGGCCATCGAGCGCTACCTGCTGACCGACGACCCCTGGGAAGACGACGGGCAGGCCCCGGACGCGCCATTGGCGATGCGGGCCAATGCCATCTACGAGCGCTTCCGCGCCGCCGGCTGGCTGCGCCAGGAGCGGGTCGGTGCGCGCGAGATGGTGGCGATGACCCACGCCGTGGCGCAGTTGCTGGTGGCGCTGATGGACTTCGCCGAACGCGGTCCGGCCTTCTTCGGCGCCAAGGTGCGCTCGATCGAGCTGCAGTTGCAGCAGGTGGTGGCCGGCAACGCCGGCGGCGACAGCCTGGACGAAGCAGCCGACCAGTCGCGGCAGCTGTTGTCCTATGTCGCCGCGATCAGCGTGCAGGTCCGCGACCTGATGCCGGAGCTGATCAAGGCCGAAAGCACAGCCCAGTTCGCGCGGCAGCTGTTCGAGCGTTACGTCGGCGAATTGTTCGTTGGCGACTATGCGCAATTGCACAACGCCGACCATCCCCTCGCCCGCCGTACCGCGATCCTGGCCATGGTTCGCGATATCGAACAGTCCGATCTGCGCGGGCAACTGATCGCGTGGTACCAGGAACGCGCCACCGGCGGCGACCGTGTCCGCGCCGAGCAACGCCTGCAGCGCAGCCTGCGACGCCTGTACGAGATCGATCGCATCGACGAGTACCTGGCCCGGCTCGATGACGACATCCGACAGGCCAATCGCCGTGCGCTGGCGTTCCTGGACTACCGGCTGCGCGCGCCCGACAAACTCGACGTGCTGCTGCGCCGCGCCTGTCGAGGTGTGCTGCAGGCGCCTGAAGAGTCGCTGCGCCTGCCGGTCGCACCCGGCCCGCTGATGGACGAACAAAGGCTGCGCGCGCCGCAGCAGCGGGCCAGGCCCATTCCGCGAACGGCCAACACCAGCCGCGAGCCCACGCCCGAACAGCTGGCGCGACTGAACCTGCTGCGGCAGATGACGCGCTCGCGCCTGGTCAAGCCAGAGGACCTGCGGCGCTACGTAGACCGTCACCTGGATGCCAACGGCCGCATCGATTCGGAGGCCATGGAAATCGCCAGCATCGAGGATTTCCGCGCCTACCAGACCCTCATCACGCTCGCATTGCGCAGCAGCCGCCAGGGCGGCCTGCGTCGCGACGATCCGATCCACAAGATGCTGCAGGGCTTCCGCATCCAGCTGAGCGATGGCGAACACACCGCCAACGACTTCCTGGCGTCGCCCCGCTTCGTCCTGCAACGCACGAGGAATGCCGCATGAAACGCTCATGGGCCACGTTGAGCCAGCTCGCCGGCGGCATGTACACCGCCCAGGACTTCGAGCGGGCGGCCTACCGCCTGGTCACCGAACAGGTGCTCTACAGCGCAGACCGCAAGTCGCGCAATGCCTACCACCTGGTCGAAACCTATCTGGCCGATT
The DNA here is from genome assembly GCF_052113485.1 of Lysobacter sp. TAF61. Lineage (NCBI taxonomy): Bacteria > Pseudomonadati > Pseudomonadota > Gammaproteobacteria > Lysobacterales > Lysobacteraceae > Lysobacter > Lysobacter sp. TAF61. Next base: position 517,033 of record NZ_JBFRDH010000003.1, on the reverse strand, counting down.
TCGCCGCCGCGCTGGAACCGCTGGGCATCCGCCTGGAGCGCAACGCCCACTTCCGCTACGTCACCGCACTGCCGGTCCACGGCGAAGGCACCGCGGTGAGCCTGGATGAAACTCTGCTGATCCTGGTGCTGCGCCAGCGCTACGACGAGGCGATGCGCCAGGGCCAGGTCGAGGACCACGGCGACGTGCAGGTGGAGCTGCCCGACCTGCAGGAGGCCTATCAGTCGCTGACAGGTCGCGAGCTGCCCGAGACCGGCGCGCTGCGCAGCCAGCTGCGCGCGCTCAAGCGCTGGTCGGTCTGCCGGACGATGGATTGCGAGCCGGGCGACCCGCAGCCATTCCGGATCCTGGTGCGGCCGGCAATCGTGGAGATAGTGGGCGCGCAGTGGCTGCAGCGCCTCGATCAGCACAATCAGCAGGACCTGCAAGACCAGGACACCGCTGCGGCCGCCGACAACGACGCGGCCGACGCTGAAGAACCCGCCAGTGAAGAAAGCATGGAGGCTGACGATGTATCAGCTTAAGCGCGTCCATCTCATCCAGTTCTTCCTGTTCCAGGCGCAGACGCTCGAACTCGACCTGAGCACGGCGATCATCGCGCCCAACGGCGCCGGCAAGAGCGCGCTCCTCGATGCGCTGCAGATCGTCATGCTCGGCGGCGACCGCAACCAGATCCGCTTCAACGCACAGGCCGGCGGCAGCCACCGCGCCCGCACGATCCGCGACTACTGCCTGGGCGTATACCGCTCCGGCGACGACGGCCGGGACCGCGACACCGCCACGACGTACCTGAGCCTGGTCTTCGAGGATCAGCAAAGCGGCGAGACACTCACCGCGGGCATCGCGCTGGCGGCTTCCGCTGCCGAGCCCGACCACCGCGTCAACGGCCTGTACCTGTTGCCGCGCGTGGCGCTGACCCTCGACGACCATCTGGAGACACTCAAGGGCGAGCAGTTGCCGCAGGAATGGTCGCGCTTCCGCGAGCTGATCGCACAACGCTGCAAGGCCGCCGGCAGCAAGGCCGAGCTGCACAGCAGCAGCGACCGCTTCATCAAGGACCTGCTGTACCGCCTGCGCCCGGGTCCGACCTCGCAGCTCGACGCGACGGCGTACCGCAAGGCATTCCAGAACGCACTCAACCTGCAGCGGGTCAGCGACGTCGACCTGTTCGTGCGCACGCTGGTCGCCGAGGAACGGCCGACCGAGATCGGCAAGTTCCGCGCCCTGCTCGACGGCTTCCGCCTGATCAAGGAGAAGATCGAACAGGTGGCGCGTCGCATCGACGAAGCCGAACTGGTCGAGCAGCACTACAAGAAGGTCGCCCACCAGGCGACGCGGGCGGCCTCCTACCGCGCGCTCGGTGCCGAGTACCAGCGCGACCTCCACTCCGAACGCGTCGATGCCGCCGAACTCGCGCTCGCCGACTCGCAGCAGTCCCTGCGCAACAAGCGCCTTGCCCTGGCCCAGGCCCGCAGCGATCGCGAGAACGCCCGCCTGGCCGCTGACGAAGCCAGCAAGCGACTGCAGGGCACGCGCGGCTACCATGAGCAGGCCTCGTTCGAGCAGCTGACCGCTCCCTATCAGGAAGAACTGGCGCGCCTGAAGAAGGAACTCATGCGCAGTGCCGGCTTCGTCCGCGACCAGTTGCTGGCCGTGGGCAAGCTCGGCCTGCCCGGCGTCGACACGCACCTGCTCAAGGCCGCCCTGACGCCCTGGCAATCGCTGTACGACCAGTTGGCCGCCCTCGTCGCCGATGCCGACATCCTGGTAGCGCCGGAAACCCTGCACGACGAACTGCGCCGGGCACTCGAGCGGGCCGCGCCGATCATCGCCGCGGTCACCGCTTACGAGCGCGAACGCCACAACGCCCTCGACCAGGCCCGGCAGACGGCGTTGACCGCGCGCCAGAACCTGACCCGGCTCAATGCCGGCCAATCCGAACTGCGACCCGACGTCGCCCGGTTGATGAGTTACCTCGCCGACGCCGGCGTGCCGGCGCAGCCGGTCTGCGACCTGGTGCAGGTCACCGACCCGGCCTGGCAACGCGCCATCGAAGGCTACCTGCGCAGCCACGTCGAAGCGCTGCTGATCCCGGCCGAACACGAAGAGCAGGCGGTGCGCCTGTACCGCTCGCTGCAGGGCGCGCGTTCGGTCTATGGCGTCAAGCTGGCCCTGTGCAGCCATGCGCGCCAGCCCAAGGCCGACACAACGCCGGCCGCCGGCCAGGTCGCCGCGTTGCTGGCCGGCGACAATGCCGACGCCCTCGCCTATCTGCGCCGGCAACTCGGAGATCTGCGCTGCGTCGCCACCGAAGCCGAAGTCGTGCGCAGCCGCCATGGCCTGAGCCAGGACGGGCTGGTCGCCAAGGGCGGCGGTGTGGAACGCATGCGCCTGCCCGCCGCCAGCGAACTCAAGATTGGCGCATCGAGCAGTCGCGAGCGCCAGAAGATGCTGCGCGAGGAACTCGACAACGCCGAGAGCCGCATCGGAGAACTGGAGGCCCAATGGCGCCCGGTGCACGCCAGCGCCACCGGCCTGGCCCGCATCGGCAGTGCTGAAGACATGGCGCGCGACGCCCACGAGCTGCTGCTGAAGCATCGCCAGGCAGCCGCGCGCTATCGCGCCCTGAAGGACAACCAGGACGCGGCCAGCGATCCCGACCTGATCCGTCTCAGCGAACAGGCCCAGGAATGGGAGCGCCGGCGTCAGCAACTGGAAGACCTGGTCGAGCGCCTCGTCGGCGAGGAAGCCGTCGCCACCGGCAAGTGCGCCGAGGCCGAAGCTGCCCTGCAGGCACTGCTCGAGCAGAGCGATGCGATCGCGCGCCTGGCCAGTTCGGCATTCGCCCATCCCGACGTCGATGCCAATCTGGTCGAGCACCAGCGCGAGGAGCTCGACGAGAAAGTCGCCACGCTCGCCGAACGCCAGCAGCGTTGCCAGACCCGCGCCGACGACAGCGATCGCATCCTCAACGGCCTGCTTCCGGAAGCCTGGCGCGGCCTGGCGCAATACGGCAAGGATCACGGCCTGGCGCTCGACCTGGAGCCGGGGCAATGGCGCCAGGCCAATGCGCTGTTGCACAAGGAGATCGAGCACCTCAAGGGCACCGAGCTGGTCCAGCACCAGGCCGCCGCCGACGAAGCCTATGCCACGGCCGTGGAGACCTTCCGTTCCAACGTCGCATCGGCGCTGTACGACAACTTCACCCGTCTGCGGCACCAGATCAACACGCTCAACCGGACCCTGCAGCGCAGCCCGGCGTTCTCCAACAACGAGCGCTACCAGTTCAAGTACGACGTCGCTCCGGAGTTCCGCGACCTGCACCGTTTCATCAACAAGGCCGCCGACGTCGGCCAGACCGACACGCTGTTCGGCAGCGCCGGCGAAGTTCCGCCGGCCTTCCGCGACATCATCGAGGACAAGGTCGGCAGCAAGGGCGCAACCACGGCGTCGCCGCTCGACGATTACCGGCGGTTCTTCAGCTTCGAAGTGGTCATCAAGCAGGACGAGACCGTCATCGGGACACTCAGCGAGCGCATGCGATCGGGCTCGGGCGGCGAACACCGCGCGCCGCTGTACGTCATCGCCGGCGCCGCCCTGGCGGCCGCCTACGGCAAGGCCGAGGGCCAGCAAGGCGGGCTGGGCGTGATCATGCTCGACGAGTTCGGCGACAAGATCGATGCACAGAACGCGCGCGCCACGACCAACTACCTGCGTTCACTCGGGTTGCAGCTGATCGTGGCCGCGCCCGACACGGCGCAGGGAACACTCAGTGGCGTGCTCGACAGTTACATCGAGCTGTTCCGTGACGGGCCGTTGCTGCAGGTCGAGCGTGTCGTCGTGCACGGTCGTGGCCGCGAACTGCTGGAGAGCGACCAGTTCCAGCTGCATCCGGAACTGCTCGACGCCGAGATCAGGAGAATCACGCTGGAACCTGAGAGCGCCTAGCGGATTCGGCAAGCACGCAAGCAGCTTGCCGTATACGCACAAGGCGCCGGCCACATTCGGCAACATTTCGGATGAATCGCGGCGACCCTGGGGAAATGCCTTATTCTCGGGCTGCTCCTTCCCATAGCCATCCGAGGCGAACATGCGCATCGTCTTGGCCGACGATCATCCGATCATTCGCAATGGTGTACGCACCTTGCTGGAGCGCGACCACGGTCTGAAGGTGGTCGCCGAGGCTGCCTCCGCCGATGAACTCCATCGCGTCCTGGATGCAGCACCATGCGACCTGATCATCACCGACTTCAACATGCCAGGCGGTCGCATGTCCGACGGACTCAGCCTGCTTGGAATGTTGCGCCGCAAGTGGCCCGCGCTGCCGGTCATCGTGTTGACCATCGTCAGCAATCCCGGCGTGCTGCGTTCGATCCTCTCCACCGGCGCACGCGGCCTGGTCAACAAGACCGAGGCGCTCGACGAACTGCCGCAAGCCGTGCAGGCCGTGGCGCAGGGACGCAACTACGTCGGCGCCGCGATGGAACGGGCGCTGCTGCAGGAGAGTGAGGGGGACAAGGAGAAGATCGCGCTCTCGATCCGTGAAGTCGAAGTCTTCCGCCTGTTCGCGTCCGGATTGACGGTGTCGCAGATCGCCAGGCAGCTCAACCGCAGCGTCAAGACGGTCAGCCGGCAGAAGGTCGATGCAATGGCCAAGCTCGGGATCGAGAACGACATCGACCTGTACTCCTACGCGCGCGAGCACGGGCTGCTATAGCGGCGTCGACGACAATTCGCTCACGTCACGCTCACGCGCGGCAACCTTCGTGCCTTCAATTACGTCCTGATCCGCATAACTTTCACGCGGCTGGAAGTTCGGCTGTGCGAGGTTGGACCCACGAGATCGCAGGAGCGCAGATATGAAAGTTGGCGAAATCATGACGACCGATGTGGTCCTCACCGACCCGGCCAAGAGCATCCGCGAGGCCGCCGAGACCATGAAACGGATGGATGTGGGCAGCCTGCCCGTGGGCGAAGGCGACCGGATCGTCGGCATCGTCACCGACCGCGATATCGCCATGCGCGCAGTGGCCAACGGGTTGGGATCGGATACGCTGGTCCGCGATGTGATGAGCGAGGCCATCCATTACTGCTACGACGACGAAGACGTCGACGACGTCGCGCGCAACATGGCCGACCTGCAGGTGCGGCGACTGCCAGTCATCAATCGCGAGCGCCAGCTGGTGGGGTTCGTGTCGCTGGCCGACTTTGCCTACAGCGGCGACGAAGACTCCTCGGAAGAGTTGCTCAAGGGCGTTGCCCGTCCGCATTAAGCCTGTTTTCCAGCGTCAGCGACGCATGCGGCGGCCGAAGCCGCCGCATGCACCGTCCCCTGGTTGCCTTTCGCCTCAAGCTGCGTTGTCCAGGCCACATTGCTCCGCGGGCCTGCGCGCGCCCTTCCCTGTCTGCTGCTCCATCAGCCGCGTCCATGCTGCGCGTGCCACCGGCTGCGCTTCGTACCAGTCCAGGCGCGAGCTTCCGCGGACCCGGAGGTAGCTCTGCTCCAGTTCGTCGAGGCAGTCGTCGAATGCCTGACCGCGGAGGTAGGCACTGAGACCCAGCTTGACGGCGGGGAGGTAGTCGTCACTGCGGAACACCACCACGTACTGACGGTAGTGCCGCATCCACGACGCGATCTCGCGCTCGATATCGACCACCTCAACCACGTTTGAACGCGTGCCATAGAACAGATTCGTATTCATCCTGCCTCCTGTTGCATGCCTCTTGGTTCAGTGCTTCCGCATTGGGCCGACGAAGAATCGACGGACCGGCGCGAAAGCTCGACGCAACTACCGTGCCATCCCCTGACCCCCTGCAGCCGCGCTGCGGCGGTCGTGGTTCACCCGGCGTTGCGATCGAGATGCAGGTTTTTCCGCGCAAAGGAAAATGTTGCCTGACCAGGGCCGCACGCCTTCAATGCGCGTTCACCGCGATCGGAATAGTCTTCCGGGACGAACCGCTGGAGCTCGACCGATGCCCGCATCGCTGCTGATCGTCGACGACGACCGCGACTTCACTGAATCGGCAGCCGACTTCGCCCGACTGCGCGGTTTCCGGCCCTACGTTGCCCACTCGCTGGAGCAATCGCGCCAGTTCAGCCACCTGCCACCGGTGGACCTGCTGTTGCTCGATCTCGAACTTCCGGATGGCAACGGCCTTGACCTGCTCGATGATCCGGCGATGCCCGAGCACGGCCAGGCCATCATCGTGACCGGCCAGCCCTCGGTGCAGTCGGCGATCCAGGCCGTCTCCCGGCCCGTGGTCGATTACCTGCTCAAGCCGTTGTGCCCGATCCAGTTCGACACCCTGCTCAAGCAGGCGGCGGCGCGCGGCGTCACCACCGCGGTCACCGATCGCCATGGAATGGTGGGCCGCTGCGAAGCGATGTGCCGGATCCACGACGACATCGATCGCGTCGCTGCAACCGACGCATCGGTGCTGATATCCGGCGCCAGCGGCACCGGCAAGGAACTGGTGGCCAGGGCCATCCACATCGCCAGTGGCAGGACCGGACCGTTCGTCGCCGTCAATGCCGGCGCGATCGCACCGGAGTTGCTGGCCAGCCATTTGTTCGGCCATGAGCGCGGCAGCTTCACCGGCGCCAGCCACCGTCATGCGGGCTATTTCGAACAGGCCCACGGTGGCACGCTGTTCCTCGACGAGATCACCGAGATGCCGCCGGCACTGCAGGTCTACCTGCTCCGCGTGCTGGAGACCGGGACGGTCACGCGCGTCGGCGGAACCGAAGCTATCGCCACCAATGTGCGCGTGCTTGCCGCGACCAACCGCGATCCGCAGATGGCGCTCGACGCCGGCAACCTGCGCGAGGACCTGTTCTATCGCCTCGCCGACTTCCAGATCACGATGCCTGCGCTGCGCGAGCGTGCGACCGACGTGACGTTGCTGGCGCAGTATTTCCTCGATTGCCTCAACGCCCGCCACGGCACCGCCAGGCGCTTCGCCGATGGCAGCGAGCGCGTGCTGATGCGGCACCCGTGGCCCGGCAACGTCCGTGAGCTGCGCAGCACCATCCAACGGTCGTACCTGTGCAGCGACGGGCCGCTGGTGCGGATCCGGGCGCTGGAGCAGCGGGCACGTACCATGGCAATGGCTGGCGGCATGATCGGCTTCGGCGTCGGAATGAGTTACGCCGAGGTCGAGCGCGAGATGCTGGTACGCACCCTATCCCACTACGACAACGACCGCGGCCGCACGGCGCAGGCGCTGGGAGTCAGCGTGCGAACGATCCAGAACCAGCTCGCACGCCTGCGCGGCGATGGCGACCCGCGGGCATGAGCGACGCCCCGGCGAGTGAACAAGTGCGGCGCTGGCGTCACAGTCTGCGCAACGAACTCAACGTCATCATCATGGCCACCTCGACTGCGTCGGCCCTGATCGAGCACGGTGAAAGCCTCACGCGCGTGCGCGAGCACCTCGCCCGTGCCGAGGCAGCGTCCCGGCGCTGCCGCGACCTGGTCCAGGAATGGCCGGACAGTACCTGAGCAAGCCGCTCCCGCACATCGCGCTGCTGGTCGGCGATGTGGTGGTGGCGCTGCTGCTGGGCGCGCTGGGTTCGCTCGCCTATGGCCTGCCGTCGCCGCAATTGCCGATGACGTTCGGCTACGCGGCGGTGCTGTTGGCCGCCGCCATGTTCGGTCACCGCTGCGGATTCCTGACGGTCGTGGCCATAGTCACCATGGTGCTGGTGCGCGGGCACGCCGATGCCGGCCCCATCGACATGGCGGCCTTTGCCGCGGTCGCCGGCGTCCTGGCCTGGCTCGCCGGCGAAGTGCGCGCCAGCCGAAGACCCGGCGACGTGCTCAAGCGATTCCAGGCCGACCGCGAGCAGCGCGCCCTGCTCGACCACCTTCCGAAGATGGTCTGGGTCGCCGAACCCGACGGCACGATGCGTTACCACAACCGCTACTGGTTCGAGTACACCGGCCTGAGCGGCGACGAGGGCTGGCAGGCCATCGTCCACCCCGAAGACATGCGTGCCGGCATGGATGCGTGGCGCGATTCGATGGCCACAGCGCAACCGCTCAACCTGGAGATGCGCTTCCGCCGCGCCGACGGCAGCTACCGCTGGCACCTGGTCAAGGGCGTTCCGATCATCGGCGCCGATGGCAAGGTGCATTGCTGGTACGGCGCCAGCACCGACATCGAGGACCAGAAGCGTGCGGTGGAGACGCTGGCGCTGGCCAATCAGCGCATCAGCCGTTTCCTCGCCGTGCTGAGCCACGAACTGCGCAACCCGCTGGCCGGCGTCACCACCGCCTCGGAGATCCTGCGCCGCGACGACACCGACGTGCCGCAGCGGACGCAGGCGCTGGCGACCCTGCAGCGCCAGAGCCAGCACCTGCGGCGGATGGTCGATGACCTGCTCGACATCTCGCGCGTGACCCAGGGCAAGGTCGAGCTGCGGCGCAGCCTGGTCGAGATCGGCGAGCTGCTCGATGAAGTGCATCGCGACAACGTGCCCATCGCCGCCCAGTATGGCGTGGTGCTGGTACCGCCGACCCATGAAGGAACGTGCCACGTCCGCGGCGATCACGCGCGCCTGCGGCAGGTGCTCGACAACCTCGTGTCCAACGCCATCAAGGCGAGCGCGCGCGGCCAGCGCGTCTTCATGTCGGTCGACGAGCACGACGGCGAATCGATCATCACCGTAGGCGACGAAGGCCAGGGCCTGGATCAGGACTTCGTCGCGCGCATGTTCGATCCCTTCGTGCAGTCGCCCACCTGGCAATCGCGTGGCCTCGGCCTGGGCCTGAGCATCGTCAAGCACATCACCGAGCTGCACGGTGGCCAGGTCAGCGTGCACAGCGATGGCCCCGGTCGCGGCGCGTACTTCACCTTGAAGCTTCCATGCGAATCATCGCCCGAGGCGTGCGGCTGCGACGACGAGCCATTGCGAATCGCTCCGGCCGTCCACGCCCATGTCCTGATCGTCGAGGACGAGCTGGAGAACGCGCAGGCGCTGCAGACCCTGCTCGAGCTGGAGGGCCACCGGGCGAGCATCGCCACCGATGCCGACTCCGCGCTGCGGATGGTGCGCGAGGATCCCGCCGACGTAGTCCTGTGCGACCTGGAACTCAGGGAGGGGCTGTCGGGCTACGACGTGGCGCGGATGATGCTCGACTCGGACAAGGCTCCCTACCTGATTGCCTACAGTGGCTACGGCCAGCAGAGCGACCGCGACCGCACGCGCCTGGCCGGCTTCCAGAAGCACCTCGTCAAGCCGGCGACCATCGCCGAGATCCTTGCCGCCATCGACGAGGGTTTGCGCTCTGGCCAGCGGCCGGTGCGTGGCGCCAGCAAACCCGCAATCACGTCCTAGCAACCGGCTCGCGGCCCGGCAAGAGTTGCGCCGGGGCGAAACACATTCCGTGCGTCCCCTCAAAGCCCCGTTAAGGCGCGATTCCCGCGCGCGGATACACGCAAAAGAACGACGCGACGTACACCGCTGGCGTCGTAACGTGAGCCAATGCGCATTGCCCAGATCGCCCCTCTCTATGAGGCCGTACCGCCCTTGCTCTACGGTGGAACCGAGCGGGTGGTTGCGCATCTCACCGATGCGCTGGTCGAGGAGGGTCACCAGGTCACGTTGTTCGCTTCGGCCGACACGTGCACCCGCGCCGAACTGGCAGCCATGCGCGACCAGGCCATCCGACTGGACCCGGCGCCCCTGAAGTCGGACCTGGCCGCGCACCTTTCCATGCTGCACGAAGTTCGCCGGCGCGCCGACGAGTTCGACATCCTTCACTTCCACGTCGACCTGATCCACTTCCCGTTCTTCGAGCGCTGTGCCGAGAAGACCGTCACCACGCTGCACGGGCGCCTGGACCTCAAGGACCTGGCCAATGGCTACGGCTGCTGGCCGCAGTTTCCGCTGGTGTCGATCACCGACAGCCAGCGGCATTCGATGGAAGCACTGAACTGGATTTCGACGATCCACCACGGCCTGCCGCAAGCGCTCTACGACTACTCGCCGCAACCGCGCGGCGGATACCTCGCGTTCCTCGGCCGCATCTCGCCGGAGAAGCGCGTCGACCGCGCGATCGACATCGCGCGCAGGGCCGGCCTTCCGCTGCGCATCGCCGCCAAGGTCGACGCCGTCGACCGCGAGTACTTCCGCACCCGGATCGAGCCCCTGCTCGACGCGCCTGGAATCGAGTACATCGGCGAAATCTCCGACAGCGACAAGAACCGCTTCCTCGGCGACGCGCTCGCCCTGCTGTTCCCGATCGACTGGCCGGAGCCGTTTGGTCTGGTGATGATCGAGGCGATGGCCTGCGGCACGCCGGTGCTGGCCTGGGATTGCGGATCGGTACCGGAGGTGATCGAGCCTGGTGTGTCCGGATGCATCGTGACGTCCGAAGCGCAGGCCGTCGCCGCGCTCGCCGCACTGCTGGCGCTGGACCGGCGCAGGATCCGCGACTGCTTCGAGCGCAGATTCACTGCCCAGGTGATGGCCAAGGCCTATGTCGAGGTGTACTGGCGCCTGCTGCGTGAGGCCGCACAGCAGCGCCGCGCCGGCTGAGGGACAGGCATGGACCCGGCGGCCGCGGCATCGTTGAACACCGGCTACGTCCTGAAGGAAGGCGAGACGTTCGTCGTCGCCAACCGCCAGGGCGACATCGAGGGCGGCGCCGACGGCCATTTCCACAACGACACCCGGATGCTGTCGCGGTTCTGCCTGCGCCTGGGTGACACCAGTCCGGTGCTGCTCAGTTCCTATGTCACGCGTGACAACGTGTTCTTCGTCGCGCACATGACCAACCGCCTGCTGCCGCCACTGGGCGGCACGTCCACCGGCGAAGGACTGGTCTACATCAAGCGCGTGCGCTTCCTGCACGACGACCGGATGTATGAGCGCATCAAGCTGCTCAACTACGGCAGCCAGCCGGCGCATGTACCGCTGTGCATGGAGATCGCCGCGGACTTCTCCGACATGTTCGAGGTTCGCGGCAGCACGCGCCAGCGCCGCGGCGAACTGTTGCCGGTGGAGGTGCTCGAACGCGGCCAGGTGTTCCGCTACCGCGGCCTCGACCAGGAACTGCGCACTTCATGCGTGAGCTTCTCCGACCGCCCCGACCACCTGGATGCGTCCGAAGCCAGCTACGTGATCGCGCTTGCCCCTGGCGCGCGGCGCGTGGTCTTCGTCGAGGTCGGCAGCGAGCTGGCGAGCGTCGACCGCAGCCGGTTCCGCACCGCCGCCGCGCAGGCGCGCAAGCGGATGCGGCTGCGCAACCGGCGCAGTGCCCGGGTCTGCAGCGAAGGTCCGCTGTTCAACGACTGGATGGAACGCTCGCGCGCGGACCTGACCATGCTGACCAGCGAGCTCGATACCGGCCCCTACCCCTACGCCGGCATCCCCTGGTTCTCGACGCCGTTCGGGCGCGATGCCGTCATCACCGCCCTGCAGACGTTGTGGCTGGACCCGGAGCTGGCGCGCGGCGTGCTGACGTTCCTCGCCCGCCACCAGGCACAGGAAGAATCCTCGTTCATGGATTCTTCGCCGGGCAAGATCATGCACGAGACGCGCAAGGGCGAGATGTCGGCGCTGGGCGAGCTGCCGTTTGGCCGCTACTACGGCGGCGTCGATACCACGCCGTTGTTTGTCGGCCTGGCCGGCGCCTACCTGGAGCGCACTGGTGACCGCCTCCTCATCGATGCGATCTGGCCGGCGCTGGAGGCGGCCACGTCCTGGATCGAGCGCGTGTGCGACGCCAATCCGTCCGGCTTCCTCGACTACGCGCGTGGCGAAAGCAGTGGCCTGTCCAACCAGGGCTGGAAGGACAGTTCCGACTCGGTGTTCCATGCCGATGGACGCGCGCCACAGGGGCCCATTGCCCTGGTCGAAGTGCAGGGTTACGCCTTCGCGGCACTGCGCGCGATGGCGCAGATGGCGCGCATGCGCGGACTCGACGACAGGGCCGCGGCTTGGTCACAACGCGCCGAGCGCCTGCGCGCCGAAGTCGAGCGCCTGTTCTGGATGCCCACCAGCAAGTTCTACGGCATCGCCATCGACGGCAACGGCGAATTGTGCGCCGTGCGGGCCAGCAACGCCGGGCATCTGCTCTACAGCGGCCTGCCCGACAACCGCCGCGCAGCCGCCGTGACTTCGCAGCTGCTCGACGCGCCGTTCTTCAGTGGCTGGGGCGTGCGCACGCTGGCGCAGGACCAGGTGCATTACAACCCCATGTCGTACCACAACGGCTCGGTCTGGCCGCACGACTCGGCCATCTGCGCCGCCGGCATCGCTGCCTACGGGCCACGCTCGGGTGCGGTGCGGCTGTTGCGCGGCGCCTTCGAAGCGGCGGTGCACTTCAACATGCGGCTGCCCGAGTTGTTCTGCGGTTTCCCGCGTTCGCACGGCAGCGCCCCGGTGGCTTACCCGGTCGCCTGCCTGCCGCAGGCCTGGGCGGCCGGTTCGGCTTTCATGCTGGTGCAGGCCTGCCTGGGCATCAGCATCGACGGCGCGCACGCGCAGATCCAGCTCGATCGCCCGCAGCTGCCGATCGGCATCGACGAGATCGTCGTGCGGCGCGTGCCGATCGCGGCGACCCATGTGCACCTGGTGCTGAAGCGCCTCAATGATCGCGTAGGCGTCTTCGTCGAGGGGCCCGGCACCGACAGCGTGTCAGTGCGCATCAAGGGCTGACAACGCACGATCGATGCAGATCCAGGCGAAATGAATGGCCGTGGCGCGCTGCGGTCGCCACCTCGGCCGGCCCGCGCTAGACTTGCGGCCATGTCCCCGCGTGCCCTCCTGCTCCGCGTGCTGCTGATTCTGAGCCTGGTCCTGAACGGATCGGGCTACGCGGTCGCGTCCACGCAGATGCATCTGGCGCACATGGCCACGGTGCATTCAACAATTGCCGCCGCCGACATGCACGATGCCGCTCCGCCGTGCCACGAGCAAGGTGGCCAGCACGTCGGCCAGTCCGGCATGCACGACATGGCGACAAATGCCGCCGCGTGCGATGACGCTGTCACCCGTCATGCCGCACCGGATTGCTGCCAGTCCTCGCAGTGCGCCTGCGACTGCCTGCAGCATGCAACGGCCACGCTCGCCCAGGTTCCGGTGCTGCCCGCGATGGCGGTCCGCGCACCGGACGTTCGCGCGATGCATTCCAGCCACGCCGCACCGGCGCTGGCGAACCCGATCCGACCTCCGATCGGTTGAGTGCCCGGCACCCAGGTGCCGGTTTCATGGCTTCGATGCCGCGCTCGCGAATTGTCCTGACTCCCGGGACCGCGTCGCGCCCCATCGATGCCCACGCACTCGACCGCTTTGCACGGAGTACTTCTGATGTCGTTTGATCCCTCTGCCCCGGATTCGGCGCCGAGCCAATCGCGCCGCCGCTTCGTCACCGGCTTGTCGGCCGGCGGCGTTGCCACCGGCCTTGGCCTGTGGCGCCTGCCCGCCATGGCCGCTGCAGGCCTTGCCGCAGCGCCGCAGCAACTGTCAGGCACCCAGTTCGACCTTTCCATCGGCAGCACGCCGGTCAATTTCACCGGCCACACGCGTCCGGCGGTCACCGTCAACGGCTCACTGCCGGCGCCGATCCTGCGCTGGCGCGAAGGCGACACAGTGACACTGCGCGTGGCCAATCGCCTGGGCGTTACCAGCTCGGTCCACTGGCACGGCATCCTGCTCCCGGCCAACATGGACGGGGTGCCGGGACTGAGTTTCGATGGCATCCATCCGGGCGAAACCTTCGTCTACCGTTTCGACATCCGGCAATCGGGCACCTACTGGTACCACAGCCATTCCCTGTTCCAGGAGCAGGCCGGGCTGTACGGCGCGATCGTCATCGACCCGCGCGAACCGGCGCCCTACCGCCACGACCGCGAGCACGTGATCCTGCTGTCGGACTGGACCGACAAGGATCCTGCAGAACTGTTCCGGCGCCTGAAACAGATGTCGGAATACGACAACCGGCGCAAGCGCACGGTTGGCGATTTCTTCCGCGATGCCGGCCGCGACGGCCTTTCGGCGACCTTGCGCGACCGTGGCGACTGGGGCCGGATGCGGATGACGCCGACCGACCTGTCCGACGTCAACGCCAACACCTACACCTACCTGCTCAACGGCCAGGCGCCGGCCGGCAACTGGACCGGGCTGTTCCGCAGCGGCGAGAGGGTGCTGCTGCGCTTCATCAACGGCTCGGCGATGAGCTATTTCGATGTGCGCATCCCCGGACTGAAGATGACCGTGGTGGCCGCCGACGGCCAGTACATCCATCCGGTCACGGTGGACGAATTCCGCATCGCCGTGGCCGAGACCTTCGACGTCATCGTCGAGCCGAGCGGCCAGGACGCCTACGCCATTTTCGCCCAGGACATGGGCCGCACCGGTTACGCGCGCGGCACCCTCGCCGTGCGCCAGGGCCTGGAAGCACCGCTACCGCCGCAAGACCCGCGCCCGATCCTGACAATGTCCGACATGGGCCACGGCGCCCACGGCAAGGGCATGGAAGGCGGATGCGGCGGGAAGATGGGACACGACGTGGGACAGGACGTGGGACACGACGTGGGCCACGACATGTCCGGCATGCCTGGCATGTCCAACATGGCCGGCATGGACCACTCCGGCGGCGGCATGCAGGCGCACCCGGCCAGCGAGCAAGGCAATCCGCTGGTCGACATGCAGACGATGGCGCCGGCACCCAGGCTCGACGATCCCGGCATCGGCCTGCGCGACAACGGCCGCACCGTGCTGACCTACGCGGCGATGAAGAGCCTGTTCGACGATCCCGACGGACGCGATCCCAGCCGCACGCTCGAACTGCATCTGACCGGGCACATGGAAAAGTTCGCCTGGTCCTTCGACGGGCAGAAGTTCATGGACGCCGAACCGCTTCGCCTGAACTATGGCGAGCGCATGCGCATCGTGCTGGTCAACGACACCATGATGACCCACCCGATCCACCTGCACGGACTGTGGAGCGACGTCGAGGACGAAGGCGGCAACTTCCACCTGCGCAAGCACACCGTGGACATGCCACCCGGCACGAAGCGCAGCTACCGCGTGCGCGCTGATGCGCTCGGCCGCTGGGCCTACCACTGCCACCTGCTCTACCACATGGAAGCGGGCATGATGCGCGAAGTGCGGGTGGAGGAATGAGCATGCGCCATTCGTTCCGCCGGTACGCACTGGCCACCGCGCTCACCTTGCCGATGGCTGCGCCGGCGTGGTCACAGGATCACGCACAGCACGGCGGCCATGCGCCTCCCGCGCCATCGCCGAAGGTCGAGCAACCGGTCCAACCCATTCCCGCGTTGACCGATGCCGACCGTGCCGCCGCGTTTCCCGAGCTCGGCCATTCGATGCAGCACGCGTCCGACTTCAACCATTACCTCCTGGTCGACCGTCTCGAGGCCGTCGATCTCGACCACGGCAGCGGCCAGGCCTGGGAGCTGCAGGGATGGCTGGGCGGCGACGTGAATCGACTCTGGTTGCGCAGCGAAGGCGAACGCGCGCGCGGCCACACCGAGTCCGCGGACGTCGAGCTTCTGTATGGCCACAGCGTGTCGCCGTGGTGGGATGTCGTGACCGGCGTGAAGCACGATTTCAAACCCGGCGATTCGCAGAGCTGGGCTGCGCTCGGCGTGCAGGGCATGGCGCCCTACAAATTCGAGATCGAGGCCACGGCGTACCTGGGTGAAGGCGGTCGCAGCGCGGCGAGTTTCGAGGTCGAGTACGACGTGCTGCTGACCAACCGGCTGATCCTGCAACCGTTGCTGGAGGCCGAGGTATACGGCAAGGACGACGCCCGTCGCGGCATCGGCTCGGGCCTGAGCACGGTCGAGGCCGGCCTGCGCCTTCGCTACGAGTTCACCCGCAAGTTCGCGCCCTACATCGGCGTGAGCCACGAGCGCGCCTTCGGTGACACCGCTGACTTCCGCCGCCAGGACGGTGAGGACTCGCGCGACACCCGCTGGGTGGCCGGTGTCCGGTTCTGGTTCTGAGCCGTGCTCTGAGCCGGGCGCTGGGCGCTACAGCACCGGCCTGACCGCCAGGTCGCGTTGCCCGCGCAAGGACTGCGCGGCGGCCTGCGCCTGCTCGGCCAGGGCGCGGTCGTCGAGGGCGCGATACAGCGCCAGCATCGCCCATGCCACACGGTAATCGCTGCCGGCGAAGGTGCTGAGGTCGCCCAGCACCGCAGCAGCCGCCTGCTCCTGCTTGGCATCAAGCAGCAGCAGGGCGTGGGCGACATTCGCACTCACGCGCTCGTCGGGACTGCCGCCCTGTTCGGCCTGGCTGGCGGCGCGCTGCATCGCCAGGACGGAGGCGGCATGATCGCCGGCGGCATCGTCGACCAGTGCGCGGGCGATGCCCCAGGCCACTGAATCGATTTCGACGCCAGCGTTGCCGGCCTGCGCGCGCGACACCCACTGGCGCGCGGTTGCGACGTCGCCATTGCGCAGCGCCGCCTGCACCGCCGCCAGCGCGAGTGCGCCTCGAGTAGGCGCAGACGGATCAGGCAATTGCCGCGCGATCGCACCGGCACGGGTGGTATCGCCCTTGGCCAGCAGCAGCTGCAACTGCAACTCCATCAGCAGGCCATTGGCGTCGCCGGTCTGCAGCGCACGCAGGCGATCCAGACTCTGCGCTGCTGCGTCGAGCCGGCCATTGGCCAGCAATGCCCGAGTCCGGATCGTTCCGATCGAAATTGCCAGCGCAGTGTCTTCCAGCGACTTGGCCAGTTCGCCCGATCGCTCGATCGTGGCCAGCGCGGCCGCAGGTTGCGCCAGCTTCAGTTCGGTCGCAGCCCGCGAGCTCAGCGTTGCCGCCAGGTAGTCGTGCACCTCGAAGCGCTCGAACACGGCGATGGCGCGATCGAACTCCTGCAAGGCCTGCTCGAAGTGGCCGCGCTTGGATTCGATGATGCCCAGGTTGGTGTCGACCATCGCCGCCTCGACCAGGTCGCCCGCCCGCTGCATGGCGATGCGCGCACGGCCCATGTCCTGGACGGCGCCGGCCATCTTCTCCTGCTCGACCTGGGCGACGCCGCGGCCGTTGTATGCGTTGCCCAGCAGGCTGGGATCGATGGAAGCGTCCCGGCTCGACTCCAGGACCGACAGCGCCTCGGTATAGCGCGTCTGCGCCGCGGCGAAGTTGCCGCGCCGGATCTCGACCGCGCCCAGGCCCATGCGCGTCTTGGCTTCGGTTTCGAGGTCGATCGGACGTGTCTCGAGGATGGAGGAGAATATCGCGGCGGCTTCGTCGGCGCGGCCGGCGCGGTACTCCAGCTGTCCTTCACGGACGCGCAGGCGCGGCTCGCGGCGTTGTTCAGGCGGCGCGGTCTCGATCAGGCGTCGCGCCGCGGCCAGCTGGCCGGAGATCAGTTCGGCATCGATCCGCTGCACGCGTTCGGTCAACGGACTGGGCGCACCGTGTTCGCCGCTGTGCCGGCCGGTGCGCTGCAACCACGAATCGGTCACCGCCGCTGCCGCTGTCAGCGGCGTGGTTCCCTGCGCATCGATGACGTGCTCCTTGCCGGCCTGCAACACACGCAGGCGGATGCGCCAGCCGCGGCTGTCATGCATGGCCTCCGGCGCGAGGATCCACTGCGCGCCACTGCCCTGCTCCAGCTTCTCCAGCGCGGTGCTGCCGTCTGCGGATGGATAACCGCTCTGGGTGCTCAGGTGCAGGGTGTGGTCACTTGGCAACACCTTCACGCCGCTGCTGCGCAGCCGGCTGGCGATGTAGTCCATCGCGCCCAGGCGGACCCAGGTCGACTCGGCTTCGATCGGCGTGACCCTCACCGGCAGCACCATCACGGTGCCGGCCTGCGGGGCCCGAGCCATCGACGCCGACCGTGGCGCGCGCGACGAGTACCAGGCCCAGCCGGCGGCGACGACAGCCACCAGCAGCGCGGCGAGCACGATGACGGTCAGGTATCGGCGCTCGCGGGGTCGCAGTGGCGGTTGCTGAACTGCCGGGGGGTGTGCCGTTGCAGGCTGGACCGCCGCAGAGGGCAGCTGCGTCGGCACGTCCACCACCGCAGCGGTTGCCGGTTCGCCAATGGCGGCGTCAGCACTGGACGCCGGCATGAACACCTCCGCCTCGGCCTCTTCCACCGGCGCGATCCAGTGGTAGCCAAAGCGCGAAACGGTGCGGATGATCGACTGGCGGTTGCCGGTGTCGTCGAGCGCCTTGCGCGCACGCAACATCGTCTGTGCGACGACGGTGTCGCTGACGTCGACCTTGCCCCATACCGCCGCGATGAGTTCGTCCCGCCCAACCGCGCGCTCGCGGTTGGCGATCAGGTAGGCCAGGCAGTCGAACGATTTCGGCGGCAACGCGACACGCAACCCTGCGCGCTTGAGTTCGCGGGATGCGGGATCGAGCTCGAATTCGCCAAACCGGTACCGCGTAAGGCGCATGCGCCCGACCTGCCTTCTGTTCGCCCCGGCGTCGCTCTAGGCACCGGGCAGCGTCGGACTCCATCGTAAGTCATACGCCCCCTGCCATGCTCCGGCGGAAGGTCACGGCGTGCTGATCACAACACGAAGCTCACAGCACGCTGACGCTGAATTCGGCGACCTGCGCCGCCGCCTGCGGCGATTCCCAGTCGCGGCGATAGACGAAGCGCAGATGCGCCGAGCCCCTGCCGACCGCCCTGAACAACCAGGTGTGGGTCGCGCCGGGCCCCTTGCTGGCCCCGCCGGCTTCCATGGGGCCGGGACCGGGGTCCTGTTCCATGCGCAGCAGGCCCGCGTCGGCATCCGCCAGCTCCCAGCGACGACCCGAAGCGAGGCTGCCGCTCAGGTTCACGCGCAGTTGCTGGCCCTGTTCGAGCGTCACCGGCATCGACACATCACCGGCGCCGATATCGACCAGCCCCGCCTGCCGCTGCCCCGGAACCCGGTACAGCACCGGGTCGATGCCACCGCGATGCGGCCCGGGCACCCACAGCCTGCCGTCGTCCAGGCGACGCAGGTCCAGCGGCTGCCGGCCGCCAGCGGGGTCGAGCCGGTACACCACGCTGTCGCCGCGATCGCTCGATCGCTCGATGTTCCAGCGGCCCTGGTCTTCGTCGGCGCGGACGGCCGCTCCCGGAACGACACGGATCGTGCGCAGCGAATAACGCGTCGGCACCCCGGTATCGCCGTTCGCATACAGCTGCAGGTCGGCGCGGATCGCCGTGCAATCGGCGCACGGCAGCCAGCCGACGTAACGTCCCAGCACATGCTCCTGACCCGCCACGCCCGCACCCTGCACGCTGTGCCTGCCATCGCACGCCACCAGGACCAGCGCAGCCGCAAGCGCAACCAGGCGCACCAGAACCATTCCACTGTGTTGCCAGAATCTCATCACGCTCACTTCGATCGGTTGCGGCGGCCGGGGCATCGCGCCCCGGCCGCTCGCAGGACTCAGTAAACCTTGACCTGCAGCTTGACGCCGGAGGCGTCGGCGGAAGCGACGACCTTGAAGTAATAGCGACCGGCAGCCGGTGCATTGATCACGATCGACTGGTTGGTGCCCGGACGCACCGATGCACCGATGTTCTCGGTCGGCGTCGGCTCGGCGGCGAAGTTGGCGTAGGCCTGCAGCGTGCCCTTGCCGCTCAGCGTGAGCATCTCGATGCGGGTCTTGCCGGCCGGGATGTCGATCGAATACAGCTCGCTCTGGCCCGCAGCCAACGGCGGCAGCGACTCGAGCGCACCGGCGGTCAGCGGGCGCGCCACCAGCGGCTGGCCAAACGTCTTGGCGCGCTGCACGGCAGCTGCTGCATCCAGGATGCCCACGCCGATCGGCTTGCCTGCCTCGGGCTTGACCGGGAACGGACGCGCCGAAGCCTTCAGCATGCCTTCGATCACGCCCGGAGTCAGCGGCTGCGGTGCGACGCTCTGCATCAGCGCGACCACGCCCGAGACGTGCGGCGTCGCCATCGAGGTACCGGTCATGCCGACGTAGCGGTCGCCTTCCGGCGAGGTGTTGCCGGTGTTGTGCGTCGACCAGATGTAACCGTTCGGCGACCCTTCGGTGCCGGCGCCGCCAGGCGCGGCCAGGTCGACGCCCGCGCCGTAGTTGGAGTAGCCGGCGCGCTGGCCGGAATAGCCGGTGGCACCCACGGTCACCACGTTGGCGCAACTGGCCGGAGCATGGCCGGCAACGTCGGAGTTGTCATTGCCTGCCGCAACGATGACCGTCGCACCCAGCGACACCGCCTTGTCGATCGCCGCCTGCGTTTCCACTTCACACTCGTGCGCGCCGCCGAGGCTCATGTTGATGACCTCGGCCGGGTTCGGATTGTTCGGCACGCCTTCGATGGTGCCACCGGCGGCCCACACGATCGCGTCGTTGATGTCGGAGGTGTAACCACCGCAACGGCCCAGTGCGCGCACCGGCACGACCTTGGCGTTGTAGGCGATGCCGGCGCCGCCGATGCTGTTGTTGGTGGTCTCGGCGATCGTGCCGGACACGTGGGTGCCGTGCCAGCTGCTGTTGCTGGCTGCCGAGCCGGCACCGCAATCGCCGGCGCTGGCCCAGTCGCCCAGGTCCCAGCCGCCCGGTGCACGGGTGTCGTCGGCACGACGCGACATGAAGGCGTCGGTGATGAAGTCGTAGCCCGGCAGCAGGTTGCCGACCAGGTCGGCGTGCGCGGTTGCACCGGTGTCGATCACCGCCACGACGATACCGGCGCCGCTGGCGCCCGCGTCCCAGGCCGAGGTCACGCGCGCGCCACCGGCGCCGGTGCCGTAATGCCACATCTGGTGCGTGGCGAGCACCGGGTCGTTCGGCAACGCGGTCGCGTGCATGATCGCGTCGACGCCGACGTACTCGACGTTCGGATCGGCGGCGATCTCGCGCATCAGCGCTTCGGCCTCGGCGCGCTGCAGCGGCTGCGACGCCTTGACGACATGCTTGCCGCCGAAGGTCGCGCGCAGGGTGCTCACGCGCAGCGCGGCAGTGCCCTTCAGTCCGGCCACCTTGGCGCCCATCTGCGGACGGGCGCGGGTGGCGGCGGCATCGAGCGCACGCTGGCGTGCCGCCGGCTGCACGCGCTCGGCGCTGCCGTCGCGGTACTTGACGATGAAACGCGGCGAGATGGTGGCATCGTCGATCGAGGTCAGATCGATGCGGGCGCCAGCGGCCAGGGCCGGTGCGCAGGCACTGGCGAGCAGCAGGCTCAGAACGGTACGACGAATGGTCATGATGGAATTCCTGATGATGGTTGCCACGTACGCCGGGATGGCGCCGATGGCGAAAGTCGGGTCGCAACGCAGGCGGCGCGTGGACGCCGCCCGCGCTGCAGGTCAGATCACAGATCGATGCCGAAGCCGACGCCGGCGGACTGGTCGTCGCTGCTGAAGGCGCCGCCGATGCTCACGCTGGCGCGATCACCGATGGCCTTGGAGTAGCCCACCGACAGCGCGCTTTCGCCGTTCTGCCAGCCGGCGCCGACCGCGACGCGGCCATTGGGGCTGCGCGAGTTGGCGGCGTTGATCGACATGTTCATCATGGCCGCGCTCATTGCGCCCATGCGGTCGATGCGCTGGTCCTGCTTGCCGATGCGGTAGTCGAGATCGGTGAACTGATCCGACAGGCCCTGCAGGCGGCTGTCGGTGTAGGCGTTGGCGCTGGTCAGCGTCTGCGTCGCAGTGACGTCGGTATAGCCGTTGGCTGTAGCCAGCGTCTGCGCATCGCCGGCCTGGACCTGGGCAACGTTGGCCGCGTCGGTCGAGGCAGTGCCGGCGGCGACATTGGTCACGCGACGCTGGCTGCCGGCATTGCCGACCGACACGGTGTTGGCCTGGTCGGCAACCGAGCCCTGGCCCAGCGCCACCGAACCTGCGGCCGTGGCCGATGCGCCCTGGCCTACGGCCGTGGCGGAAGCGGCGGTCACCGACGTGTCGGCGCCGACCGCGACGGCATTGGTCGCTGCAGCGGCGATCGTGGCGTTGCTGCCCACCGCGGTGCTGCCATCGGCAGCCACGGTTGCGCCGGTGCCGATCGCGGTATCGCCGGTGTCGGTGGCGACGCTGCCGTTGCCGACGGCCAGGCCATTGCCCGAGCCCATCGGCGCGCCGCCGCCCCCGCCAGCCTGGTACGACTGCTCGATCACATTGACGCGATTGCCCAGACCGTTCAGCGCGGCATCCATCGCACCGAGCGCGTCGCCGATCGTGTGGAAGCTGCCACCCTGGATGGCGAACGTCGGCACGCTCCACAGGCCTGCGCCATTGCGGGCGGTGCCGCCGCCGACCAGCGACGCGATCGACTCGAGCTGGCCGATGTTGGCGGCATCGCCCGCGTTGACGCCATTGCCAACGTTGGCGATGACCGTGCCGGCGCTGCCGCCGAGCGTCACGCGCTCCTTGCCGGCCGCATCGTCGTACTTCACCGCCGCCGCATCGAGGTCGCCGACCGCACCGCCGACACCGGCGATGGCTACGTCGAGCTGGCCCTTGTTGACCGCATCGGTCGCCTCGGTGCCGGCGGCGACGTTGGCGATCTGGCGTTCGGCGCCGAGCGCACCGACGGAGACGGTGCCATCGCGGTCAGCCACCGCACCGGCGCCGATCGCGACGCTGTTGTCGGCGATGGCCGCGGCGGTGGCGCCCAGGGCGACACTGTCGACGCCACCGGCGAAGCTGTTGTAGCCCGAAGCCAGGCTGTTGGTGCCCACTGCGAACGCATTGGTGCCCACCGCCGTGGCGTAGTCGCCCGAGGCCAGCGCATAGGAGCCCAGCGCGGTCGAGTACTGGTTGAACGCCTGGCTGTTGTCGCCATAGGCCGTGGCCGAATCGGCCGCGGCGATGCTGGCGTTGCCGCCGGCGAGCGCATTGACGCCTTCGGCACTGGCGCCGGTGCCAAGCGCGATCGCGCCGTCCGCCATCGCCGCGGCCTGGCCGCCAATGGCCAGCGCGTTGTTGATGTCGCCGCTCGCGCCGCTGCTGCCGACGTGCGCGCCGTTGCCGAACGCGGTGTTGCCGGTGCCGAAACCGCCCCATGCTTCGGCGTTCATGCCGATGGCGATGTCTTCTTTCCAGGTGGCGATGGCGAAGTCGCCGATGGCCAGGCTGTCCATGCCCCAGGCCACGCTCTCCGGGCCGATGGCGATGGATTTGGCATCGTGCGCCTGGCTCTGCTGGCCGATCGAGATGCTGGAATGGCCGCCGGCGTTGGCGACAAAGCCAAGCGCCACCGAACCGTTGATCACGGTCGGGTCGGTCGAGCTGTACGTGCCCGTCGGGAAGCTCGTGTTGGTGGTATCGCGATCGCCGGTGCTGGCGCCGCCGCCCAGGGCAACGTCGTAGTTGGCCCAGGTGTAGGAACCACCGCCGAGCGACTGCGCGCCGATGCCGAGCGCCACGGCGCGACCGTACGGGCTGGTGCCGGCGTTGGGCTTGGGCGTATTGCCGAAGGCCGCGCCGATGTCGAGGTAGCTGCCGATGGCGGTGGAGCTGGGACCGACGGCATAGGAGTTCAGGCCGATGGCCGTGGACTTGTTGCCGTAGGCCCAGGCGCTGTAGCCCAGCGCGGTGCCCGAGCCGCGCACGGCGATTGCCGTACCGCCAACCACGGTCGAGTTCTGGTCCTTGATCACCGGGTCGAACAGCTGCAGGCCGGTCACCGGATCGACAACGTAGGTGCCCTTGACCGGGTCGACCTTGGGCAGGATCGTATCGCCCATCGTCTGTGCGCCGTTGCCGATCACGACGTTGTTGGTGCCCTGCGACGCGGCGCTGGTGCCAATCACGGTGGAATTGGTGGCCGGGCCCGGGGTGTTGACCACGAACGACTGGCCAAATCCGGTGACGACCGAGGAAACCAGCGCCTCGGCGCGGGCGTTGGTGCCCATCACGATGGTGCCGTTGCCGTTGGCGCGGGCACCGTTGCCGATGGCGATGGCGTTCGCAACCGGACCTGCGAGGTCGGTGCGGACCATCGTGGTCACGCCGGCCGTGGTCGTAGCCGAGACGCCGCTGATCACCATCTCGGTGGTGGCGCCGGTGCCCAAGGCGATGTTGTTGGCGCCGTTGGTGCGCGCCTGGTTGCCCATGGCGACGCTGTTGGTCTGGTTGCCCGCGGCCGCGGTTGGCGCCGTCGTGGTGGTGGTCACCGTGTTCGGCGTTCCCTGGACGGTGGTCGTGGTCGTCGTGGTGCGCTGCGCCTGGGTCTGGGACTGGTTGCCGATGGCAACGCTGTTGTCGGGGCCGGCCACGGACTGCACGCCGATCGCCACCGCTCCCCGTCCCAGCGCCTGTGCGGCAGCGCCCAGCGCGGTCGCATTGTCGCCATTGGCCCAGGTGATCTCGTTGGCGTCGACCAGGCCGTCACCGTCCAGGTCGATCCACGAACCGATTGCGGTGGTGTTCTTGCCAGTCGCCTTGGACTCGTCGCCGATCGCATTGGCGCGGTCGCCGATGGCCTTGGCGCGCGGCCCGCAGGCCAGCGAGTCGGCGCCCGGGGACGTGCTGTCAACCGGGATCGGAACGTTGGCGTCGTCGACGAGCTGGCAGTTGGCGCCGGCGAACACGGGCGCGGACAGGACGGACAACAGGGCGATGGTCAGGACGCGGCGCTGCAGGTGGCGCGGCTGGTTGCTGTGGATAGGCATGACGGCTCTCGAATGGATTGGGCGGGGTCGGCGCCGGCGCCGTTGCGCCCCCCTGCCGAAAATCCCCGGCCCACCGTGGCAAGCCCCTGCCCTGCGAACATGAAAGCGCGCTTACAAATCCCGCCGAAGCCATAACAAACCGATAACAGAGCAACAACAAGTCCATGAATTCACTGGGTTTGGAGGTTGCAGCCCTGCGGGCACCCGTCTCGCGGCCCCGCTGACGGGTGCCCGCTGCCAGCCCCGTACGCCTGCCGATGGCCCGTGACAGTTAGATTATGTTCATAATCTAACGCGCATCCTCCCCCAACCCCCTCCCGTTCCACCACCACCCCATGGACACCGTCAGCGTCAGGACCAGCGAAAGCGTCGAGCCCGCCGCTCCACGCGACGGCCTTGTCCTGCTGACCGCCCTGGGCGGTTCGTTCATCGCCACCATGACCGCGCAGTTCACCGGCACCAACCTGGCCGATATCCAGGGTGGCGTGGGCGCGTCGGCCGACGAGGTGTCGTGGATCTCCACCGTCTACACGATGACCAGCTTCGTCGGGATCATCGTTTCCGGGCCGTTCGCCCGGACCTTCGGCCTGCGCCGCTATTACCTCGCCACCGCCGCGATATTCGCCGCCTGCGCCTGGCTGTGCACCCTCGCCACGGCGGTGCCGCAGCTGGCGGTCCTTCGCGGGATCCAGGGCGTTGCGGCGGGCGGATTCGGACCGCTGGCGTTCCTGGCCGTGTTCATGCTGTTCAAGGGGCCGCGCCTGCCGTTCGCGCTGTCGCTGCTGGCCTTCGTCCTGCTGGTATCCGTCACCGCCGGCCCGGTGCTTTCGGGCCTGGTCGAATCGCTGCTGGGCTGGCGCGGACTGTTCCTCGTGCAGTTCTGGCTCAGCGCGCTGATGGTCCTGGCGGGCCTGGCGTGGCTTCCGCGCAGCGCGCTGAACTGGAATGCGCTCAAGACCGACTGGGGCGCGATGGCGCTGCTGGCCGCGGGCCTGGCCGCGCTGATGCTGGTGCTGAACCAGGGCACGCGCCGCTTCTGGCTCGACAACCCGACGATCGCCTGGGCGACCGCGCTGTGCATCGGCGCCTGGGCCGGGTTCTTCTTCATGAGCCGCTACTCGCCGTCGCCGATCCTCAACCCGGCCAAGTTCCTCGACCGGCGTTTCGCCATCCCGATCGCGATGAACCTGCTGTTCCGCGCCAGCTTCGCCGTGACCGTCTACCTGGTCCCGCAGCAGCTGGCGTTGACCCAGGGCTACCGCCCGCTGCAGACCTCGGCCGCGCTGCTGTGGTGCCTGTTGCCGCAGGTCGCGGTGTTTCCGCTGGTCTGGCGTGTGCTGCAGCGCGTGGATGGCCGCGTGCCGATGAGCCTCGGCCTGCTCCTGTGCGCCATAGGCACCGGCCTTGCCGCATTTGCCAGCAACCAGGACGGCGCCGAACAGTTGCATTGGACCCTCGCCCTGTTCGGCGTCGGCCAGATGCTGTTCCTGGTGCCCGACTTGCTGATTGGCGCCAGCTCGCTCAAGCCCGAGGACCTGCCGACCGCATCGCTGGCCTTCAACGCGACCACGCTGGGTGGCACCACGCTCGGCACCGGCCTGGTCACCAATTTCGTCACCGAACGCGAGAAATTCCATTCCAACGTGCTGACCGAGCACGTGTCCTGGCTCGACCCGCTGGCATCCGACCGCCTCTCGGCATTGGCCGGCGCCATCACCAGCCGGATCGGCGACGAAACCGTAGCCAGCGCCCGCGCCGTCGGACTGATCGCCGGAAACGTGCGCCGCGAAGCCTGGCTGCTGGCCATCAACGATGCCTACGCGCTGGTCGCAATCCTGATCGCCGTGGTCGCCTTCGCCTCGATCCTGATCGGCCGTTCTCCTCCCCTTCCCCGCCTGGGATCGCCCCAGGGAGTCGCACCGTGAAACTCCGAACCGCCACCCTCGTCGGCCTGCTTGTCGCCGGAACCGCAACGGCGGTCACCGCCACCATGGTGTCGCCCGGCGGCGTCGTGCAGGGCCTGGACCGGCATTACACCGACAATGCCTATGTGCGCGGCGACATCACCCAGATCGGCCCGAAGATCTCCGGCTATGTCACCGACGTCGTCGTCCATGACAACCAGCCGGTGCGTGCCGGCGACGTGCTGTTCCGCATCGACGACCGCGACTTCCAGGCACGCCTGGCGCAGGCCAACGCCGCGCTCGCCGCGCGCAAGGCCGCGGTGGGCAATCTGGACGCGCAACTCGGCCTGCAGCGCTCGCTGATCCACCAGGCCGAAGCCGGCGTGCAGCAGACCCAGGCCGAGGCCGAGCGCTCCCGGCGCGACGCCACGCGTGCGCGCCAGCTGGTCAGTGACCAGCTCATCTCGAGGTCGCAGCTCGACCAGACCGAATCGGCCGAGCAAGTGACCGTGGCCCGTGTCGCCGAAACCCAGGCCAGCCTGGCGGCGGCCCGGCAGCGCATCGCCGTGCTCGAGAGCCAGCGCCCGCAACTGCTCGCCGACATCGGCGCCGCCGAGGCCTCCGTGTCCCTGGCCGCACTCGACGTCGAAAGCACCGTCGTGCGTGCTCCGGTGGATGGCCGCGTCAGCGAGCGCATTGCCCGCGTCGGCCAATACGTGAAGGCCGGCACTCAGCTGATCGCACTGGTGCCGGCGGAACTGTGGGTGGTGGCCAACTTCAAGGAAACGCAACTCGAGGGCATGCAGGCCGGCGCCACGGTCGAGGTCGTCATCGACGCCGTCCCTGGCATCACCTTCCATGGCCGCCTCGACAGCCTGGCCCCTGCAAGCGGCGCACAGTTCGCGCTGCTGCCGCCGGACAATGCCACAGGCAATTTCACCCGCATCGTCCAGCGCATCCCGGTCAGGATCGCCCTGCTCGACCAGCCCGAACTGGCCAGCCTGCGGCCGGGGATGTCGGCGACGGTACGCGTACGCGATGGCAAGGCCGACCCGATCTGAAGCGACAATCCAACAGTGCAACCGCCCCCAACAGGAAGCGCACGACATGAGAGTTTCGAAGGAAGCCGCGCAACAGAGCCGGGAAAGGATCGTCCAAGTCGCCGCCACGCTGTTTCGCGAACGCGGCGTCGATGGCATAGGCGTTGCCGACCTGATGAAGGCGGCGGGGTTCACCCACGGCGGCTTCTACAAGCATTTCCAGTCCAAGCAGTCGCTCGCGGCCGAGGCCTGCGCGCTGGCGTTCGATGACCTGCAGCAGCGGCGCTGGTCGCGCTTGCTGGGGCCTGGCGAAAGCGACGTGCCGCCACTGAAGCGCTTCGTCGAGGGATATCTGTCGACACGTCACCGCGACAATCCCGGCGAAGGCTGTCCCATGCCATCGCTGGGCGCCGATTCGGCTCGCCAGGATCAGCCGATGCAAACCGCGTTCACGCAGGGCGTCGAATCGCTGGTCGGACTGCTGGCCGCACATGTGCCCGGGCGCAATGCCAAGGCGCGACGCGATCGCGCACTGGCGACGCTGGCCTGTCTGTCTGGCGCGATGTCGCTTGCGCGCGCGGTGGATGACGAGGCGCTGTCGGAGGAGATTCTGCAGGCCGCGATCGACTGGCTCAATTGAGCCGCGCCGGTTGGACTACGGCGTCTGCAAGCGCTTCGAGACGCGGTCGCGCGCGATGATCAGCACCTTCTTCACGTCGGCGAAACTGGTTTCGGGAAGGTTGTTGAAATCCATCATGCGATGCTCGAACTCGCGCCCACCCGAGACATCTTCGATCGCGAAGCGGACTTCCTGCAGCGCGACCCGCCTGTGGTCGTACTCACCCAGCACGCTGATGCTCGCCTTCTGCAGCGCGCAGAACAGGCTCAGCGTCGCGGCATCGGGCTGGCACTCGCGCGTGTCCTTGCGGTTCCAGTCGGCTTCGCTCTTCAACAGCGCGTCGGCCTTGTCGAGGATCTCGATGTCCTGGACGGAAACGGGTTGATCGCGATCTTCGTAGGCCGGCTGTGGCGCCGAAGCGCAGCCAGTCAATGCAACGATCGCCATCACTGCGAGCAGCGCGAATGCGAAGACCGGATGTCTGGTTCGATGCGGATCATTCACTAGAACTGCGCCCCGTTGCTGTTGCCTGATGATGCACAGAAACACTCAGGGCCGCCTTTCGGCAGCCCTGAGTGTTTTCAACTGGCGTCCCCACGGGGATCCGAGCTTAACCCCCGACTCGCCCTCGCCCACCGCAAACCCATTCAGATCAAGCTTTCGCCTCGCAGCCGGTACCGGCCCGCAGCCTAGCTGCTGAAATGTCCGCTATCGGCCAGAAGCGGACATGGAGCCAGGGTGGCCCCGTGGAGTTGGCGCCACAGCCGGCTCGACAAACGAGCACTGCTCGCCTGGTCGTTCGAGGCAGGCGTGAGTCGCGCTGGTTTGAATGCGCACTGGAATCGGCCCTGGCTTCCGGCCGTATTGACACGTTTTTCTGCAACGCAGCATCGCCTTCGAGTGCGGCGCGATGGGCTACGGCACATCCGCTCCCTTGGCCCTCCAAAGACACCCCTGAATTACACGCGAAATCCACACGCCCGGGTGTCTTCTATGAGCTGCTAGGAGAAGTCACTGGATGTCCGTGCGCGCTGGAGACACTGTCCTTCGGCGCCATCTCATCTCTGCAATGGATCGCCTCGATTCCAACTGATCGTTGCTCCCGAAGCAATACGAGTTGTGCAAGAGACGAGATGTGGTCGGTCATATCCTCCGATAGAGTCTGGCGAAACATCACCCCGGCTGAACTGCGAGCCGTTGTGGTGCGAGTGCCGACACGTAGCCGCACGGCACCGGCCCATCGCCGGGCTGTGGAAGTACTGAGGCTCAATTCCTTTCATTGCGCGGGTCGGGGCGGCCTCCGGAGCCCCGGTTCAGGACTTCGCTTTCCTTGAAGAACAGATCGACTGGACTCATGCAACTTACTGGCCTCAAGTATTTCGTCGCCGTCGCCGAACACGGCAGCTTCTCCGCCGCTGGCGAATGGCTGGGCATTTCGGTTTCGACTTTGACCCGAAGCGTGACGACACTGGAGGAGGATCTGGGTCTGAACCTGTTCGAGCGAAGCAAGCAAGGTGTTGCGCTGACTCCTGCTGCTGGACCGGTGCTTACTGAAACAAGACGAATGCTCGCCAGCCTGCAGACAGTGACGGAGGTCGCAGCGGGAGCGGCGCGGGGAATTGCAGGAGAGCTTCGGCTTGGCGTTCGGTCGCCCCCCTTGGGCGAGCCTCTGCGCGGCATGCTCGCGCGCTGGCGCGAGGGTCATTCCGCCGTGCGCCTGGTCGTCCACGAACTGCCGGATGTGGAGTTGTTCTCTGAGCTCGTGGCGCGACGCATCGACGTCGCGCTCATACCCAGCTACGCGCCATGGCCGCGCATCGTCATGGAGCCACTTTATCGCGAGCGGATGGTGGCGGCAGTACCCCAGGAGCATGCGCTCGCACAACGCGCATCACTCCGCTGGAGCGATTTGCTAGGTGAGAACATCTACGTCCAGGACTGGGCACAAAGCCACGCCATGCGGGAGTTCTACGCCAGGATGATGGGGCCAGGCATGCCGCTTAATCCCGTTCCTGCTGGAAAGCAAACCATCTTCAGCCTCGTGGCGGCAGGCTTCGGCGTGACGCTCGCGCAACAAAGTCAGGCAGAGGTGAGCTTTCCGGGAGTGGTCTTCGTCCCCATCGACGAATCAAGCGCCCAGGTGGAGTTCTCACTGGCGTGGTCGCCGCATTCCGAGTGCTCGATCATCGGCCGATTCTTGTACTCGATGCGTTCAAGCGCCAGGACCAAAGGCGTGGCGACGATGGACATCCAAGGATCCATCGCAGAGTAACGGAGTGCGTCCCGGTCGTTGGTTATCAGATTCGCATTGTGAAACAAGTCTTCGAAAGAAGCCGCTGGCAGCACCCTCGATGCCTCGCGGAGTACGAACACTTCAATCAATCTCTCATGGGAGTACCAGCGATGCCTACGATCACCACTCCGGACGGCGTAAAGATCTTCTACAAGGACTGGGGATCCGGTCAGCCGATCGTCTTCAGCCATGGCTGGCCCCTGTCAGCCGACGACTGGGACGCCCAGATGATGTTTTTCCTTCACCACGGCTACCGGGTGATCGCCCATGACCGGCGCGGGCACGGTCGGTCCGAGCAAGTGGCCACCGGCAACGACATGGACCACTGGGTCGCCGACCTCGCTGCACTCACCGAACACCTCGGCCTCCGCGACGCGATCCACGTCGGGCACTCCACCGGCGGCGGTGAGGTGGCCCGTTACGTCGCTCGCCACCAGGAGCGGGTCGCCAAGGCAGTGCTGGTGGCCTCGTTGACGCCGAACATGGTGAAAACCGACGCGAACCCTGCCGGTCAGCCGCCGGAGTTTTTCGACGGGGTCAAGTCAGGCGTGGTTGGCAACCGGTCGGAGTTTTTCCGGGCAGTCCCGGAAGGTCCGTTCTACGGATTCAACCGTCCGGGCGCCAAGCCGTCTGAGGCGGTGATCGCGAACTGGTGGCGCCAGGGCATGGCCGGCGGCGCCCTGGCCCACTACGAGACCGTCTTCTCCTGGCTGGAGGACTACACCGAAGATCTGAAGAAGATCACGGTGCCGGTCCTGGTCATGCATGGCGAAGACGACCAGATCGTGCCGTTCGCCAGTTCGGTGCCGCGCGCGGTCGAGCTGCTCGCGAAGGGCGTGCTGAAGGCATACCCTGGCTTCCCGCACGGCATGCTGACCACCCACGCGGACGTCCTCAACCCGGACCTTCTCGAGTTCATCAAATCCTGACGGGACGCCAGCCCGACAGAACCAGGCAATTCGGGTGGCGCGCTCCTCGGGTGCGCCACTCGACCTACTTGTCCGCTTTGGGTCGAAAGCGGACATCGTGCTGCGACTTTGGGCAAGGCATGTCCACGGGGATCCGAACTTAACCCCCGAGTTTCTCTGCAGCACCGCACCAGGATCCGCATCATTCCGCCCGTGCGCAGCCGCCGCCGCACCGCGGCCTGATCCCTCTCGCCGACGCAGCCGCCGGCCGCCAGTCGCTTCGCTTCGCCGCTGGCCAGCACTACCCCAACTCTCATCCATCGATCGCCCCGGCGCTGGGCGCGCCACCAGGCGCCGCGGAGCGGCCTCGAGCACCCGAGATCTCGCCGGCGATCGCCGCTGGCCAGCGTCACCAGGCACCCCACCGAAGCGGCGGGCGGCGCGATCGCGCACGAGCTGGCGCGCCAGCAATGGCCACGGCGATCGAATGCGTTGTATCCCGCCAAGTCGTGAGGCCATCGGAAAAAGGTAATTTCGGTAACGCCATCCGGAAACCATCGCTTTTCCGAACGGGATCAAAGGCTTGCGAGAGCCGGCGAAAGGTAATCAAAAGGTAATTTGAGAATAACTAGTTACCTTTCTCTCTAGTGATCTATGGGCCGGAAGAGACTCAATAGAATCAACGTGTTAGGAACTGATTACCTTGGAAGTTACCCCGGATTACCCTTGAAAGGTAATTATCCTTCCCCTATCGGATCAGGGAGTTAGATCGGGTTTTCGGACCCTGTTACCGGGATTACCTTTTTCCGATGGCCACCTCGGATAGAGCCTGAGAGAGCCTGGTGATCGGCCTAGTGCTGAGCACCTCGATCGCTTCCCGAAACTCCGCCCGAGCGCGTCTGATCGCGTCGGAATCCCCTGTTCGCCGCGCCCTCGCATCGCCAGGCCGCGCCTCGCTGAGAGCGGCCTGCGCGATCTGAGTCGAATGCGAGCCAGGAGGCGGCAAGGCGTGGCGGGGTCTCGACCGCGCGCCGTGAGTGTTGGTGAAGGTTTCCGTACGCTCATGGTAAAAACCGAATGGACGGGGGCCCGCTCGCGCCAGGTGCGACGCCGCTGGCTGAGAATCGGCCCATGCACCGCGGCCTCACCCCTCCGGACGTGGACAACCTTCCGCCGCTGCCTGAGCGGTTTAGTTGGCAGCTGCCACACGTGAAGCAACACCGGCGCCCGACGCCCGAGGCGCGGCAGATCGTGCTCGATGGCGCGGGCCCGGCGGTGGCCTCAGTGCAGCCAAGCATCGGCAAGGCCTCGACCATCGTCGGGATCCATCGCTGGTTAGAGAGCGGCCGCCACTACCGGGAGTTCACCAGCCATGAGGTGGCGCTGCGCTACGTGGCCGCGTGGGCGTGGCGCTATGCAGACCTGATAGCCGAAGAAGTCGAAGACCATCGCCGTGTAAACGCGGGACGATGATGCGCGAATGGTAAACACGCCCCCCGATGGCGTGATAGCGTCCCAAGATCAACAGCTGCTACCGGGAAAAGGCATGGATCGAATTACAAAGGCGCTTCTAGACGACTTCTCAAGCGAGGCCGGCATCGAGAAGCAGCCCGAGAGCAAGCGATTCGAGCACTTCGCTGCTTTTCTCACCGTGAACCCGTATGTAAACGACACCTTCGACGCTACCGAGATCGCAAGCGGCGGTGGTGACGATACGGGCATCGATGCTGTTGCAATCATCGTCAATGGACAGCTTGTAACCGATCCAGAACTAGTCGAAGAGTTGGTTACAACAAACAACTTCCTCGATGCGACATTTCTCTTCGTGCAGGCAGAAACGACGTCAAACTTCGATGCCTCCAAGATCTCGAACTTTGGTTTTGGAGTCGCCGATTTCTTTAAGGAGCGGCCTGCCCTTCCTCGCAATGATGAGATAAAGGCCGCCGCGGAAATCATGAGCGCCGTTTTTTCGCGCAGCAGCAAGTTCACAAGAGGCAACCCGGTCTGCAGGCTCTTCTATGTAACTACTGGGCAGTGGACGGGAGATCGCAACCTAGAAACAAGGCGAGAGGCCGTCATCGCCGACCTTACGCAGCTTGGAATATTTCGGTCCATTGACCTGGCACCAATTGATGCAAGCGCCATTCAGCGACTCTACAACCAGTCAAAAAACGCAGTTTCCCGCGACTTCACTTTCGCAGAGAAAACCGTCGCGCCGGAGATACCAGGAGTAAAGGAGGCATATCTAGGCCTGCTCCCGGCAGAAGAGTTTCTGAAATTGCTAGACGATGGCGATGGAAAGATTCTTAAAGGAATCTTCTACGACAATGTTCGCGATTGGCAGGAGTACAACGCAGTCAATAGTGAGATCAAAGCTAGCCTGGAAATCCCAGCGCAGAGAGCACGATTCTCGCTCATGAATAACGGAGTCACGATAATCGCTAAGACGTTGCGCGCAACCGGGAATCGCGTGCACATAGAAGATTATCAGGTTGTAAACGGTTGCCAGACGAGCCACGTACTCTTCGACAACCGGGAACTGCTCGACAGTAGCGTTGTCGTTCCCTTGCGACTCATCGCGACAGACGACGAGGACATAACGGCGTCCATTGTCAAAGCGACAAACAGACAAACAGAAGTCAAAGAGGAGCAGCTAATTGCGCTATCGGACTTCGCAAAGAAGGCCGAGGTGTATTTCCAATCAATGGCACCTGCGCAACGCCTTTACTACGAACGTCGATCAAGGCAATACAGCTCCAACGCGAGCGTCGAAAAAACAAGAATCGTAACGCCTTCAAACCTGATACGAGCGCATGCCTCCTGCTTCCTTGAGGAACCGCACCGAACCACACGCACTTACCGGCTGCTTCTCGAAAAAATTGGGAAAACGATCTTCGGCGCAACCGACAAACTTGAACCCTATTTCTTCTCAGCCTCAGCGCACTACCGAATCGAATTCCTCTTCCGCAATGGTCAGCTAGACTCGAAATACAAGCCAGCGCGGTACCACATCATCATGGCCACGCGCCTTCTGATGCAGCCAGGCGCCGTTCCTCGCGCCAACTCTCACGAAATGGCGCGCTATTGCCAGCCACTCATTGAGGCTATTTGGGACACCACCCAGGCCGAAAAGCTGCTCAAAGACGCTGCTCAAATAGTGGACTCCGCTGCAGCAGGTGACTTTCACCGCGACACGATTCGCACTGAGCCCTTTACTCAAAAGGTCAAAGAGATGTGCCAAGCTCATACGGCGAGAAGCTAATCACCTCCTCACCAATCCAATCGTTAATCTCGCAGAAGCGGCTCTGCAGCGGCTCCAGTTCGTTCTTAACGAATACCTTCGCAGCCGGCTCGACTGCACCGAACCCGCCAGTATTTTTCGGCACGATGCCGAGCAGCTGCGGCGGCACGCGATGCGCGGCCAGAATGTCATCGCGCGTCGCGTCTTTGATCCCGAGGAATTCATCTCTCGCCGCGACCTCGCTGATCGGGATCACCTGCACGCCGTCTTTCTTGCCGTTGGGCGAATAGAGGAAAAGGTTGCGAAAATTGCCCGGGCCCTTTGAATTGCGAAGCGCTTCGCGCACCGCGTTGATGTCGTCCTCAGTCTGAGACGGATCGCTCATGTAAAGGATATAACCCGCGTGCGATCCGTTGATGTAGTACTTGCGGCGGAATAGCGTGCTCGATTCATTGAGCAGCGCCGATTGCAGCGCGCTCATGTACTCGGGCACGCCATAGATCTCCTGATTGAGATCCGGCTCGAGCAGATGGAACACGCTGCCCGCTTTGAATTCGTGCACCTTGCCAAAACCTGGCACAAAGAAGAACTGCCCAGCCTGCAGGCCTCGGCGCGTGTACTTAGCCAGCGATGACACCAAGCGCAACGGCTTCCCGCTCAGCGCATCACGGCGCTCGAGGTAACTATTGCCGAGCACCAGGTAATCGAGAGCGAACCGATTGAAATCGGCGCGCGAGAGCATCCGGTGCGGCTTGAACGTGCGCGCGAGAATGTTCCGCTTCACGTAGATCGCAGAGGAATGATGCGGGCTGCTGCGGAAGGTTTTCGCGAGACCTTCGAGGGAAACCGGCGGCTCGTACCATCGGCCATTGGTCACGCATTCCATGTAATCGAGCAGCTCGCGCCGATCGAGCACCGGCGTCGGATCGCCGAAAGAAAAGGCCTCGACCCCCCTCGCCGGCGCGGCCCTCACGCCATCGCCTGCGGTTTCGGTAGCGAGAGCCGCGTGCGCGGTTGCGTTCATCAGAAGATCTCCAAAATGCTAGAGGAACGCCCGCCAATGCCCTCGAGAGGCTCATTGTCGAGCGCGTGCAAGGTTGCCCACGCTAGATCGGCGTGGCCGATCTCTTCATTGCGGCCGGCTTCAAAGGTGGATTGCCTGCCGCTCGCCGTCATCGTTTTCCGGATGCTCATGAAGGCCTGCGCGAGATCCGTCCAACCCGCATCGAACTCGAGGCGGCCGCTGGCGATAACGTCTTTACCCTTAAGCACCAGGCGATTTTTCACTTCAATCGAGTAATTGATACTCCGAACCGCTGGGAAAAATTGCTTTACCAGCTGATAAACGCCGGCGCCGAGGCCGGTCGCGTCGATCGCGATATGCGTGACGCGATAGCGATCGGTTAGCTTTTTGATGGCATCCGCTTGACCGGCGAAATCCATGCCGCGCCATTGATGCTTTTCAAGGATGCGGAACTTCCCGCCGCGCACTGCAGGCGGCGCGACGACAACGCAGCCGGCCGAATCGCCGTGCATCGCCGGATCGTAACCGACCCACACCTCACGACTACCGAAAGGCCGCGCGGCGAATGCTTTGAAATCCTCCCAGACTTCCCAGCTGTCCACCATGCAGCGCTGCATCTCAGTCAGTGAAAACACCGATGCCGTGTCATCGATGAATTCGCACATGAGCAAATTCGCCCATTCGTCCGCGCTGTACTCGAGGCGCAACTGCTGCAGATCAAAGAGATCGCACCCTTCGCGCACCGCATCCTCGACGGTAACGATCTGGCGCCACTGGCCATCCGCGCAGCGGCGCCCGTCCACTAGCGCCGCGTGGCTGGCGTCGATCTTTACCCGGTCCTCTTTCTTTCGCCCCTTGTTGTATAGATCGCCACTCCAAAACGGATAGGCATCGTGAGTAATGCTCGACGGCGTAGAGAAATACGTCTGTCGCCATTTCTTGTGAATCGCCATGCCGCTCGCAACTTTTCGGAGCTGCTGGAACTGATAAACCCAGAAGTACTCATCGAAATATAGATTTCCGTGATAGCTCTGGGCCGTGCGCGCATTCGTTCCGAGGAAATAGAGCGTGGCCTCATTCGGCAGCACGATCGGATCGCCGGAAAGATCAACCTCAACCTCGCGCGCAAAATTAACGATGTACTGGCGGAAAACGTGCGCCTGGGCTTTGCTCGCCGAGAGAAAGATCTGATTTCGTCCGGTCTCGAGCGCATCAACCAGCGCCTCTCGAGCGAAGTAGAACGTCGCGCCGATCTGGCGGGACTTGAGAACGTTGCGGATGCGCTCGCTCAGCGCATTCTCACGCCATCGGCGCTGATACCCAAAGAGCGAGGCCTCAAAGTTTTCGATCAGCCGATCTTTCTGCTCATCGCTGAAAACGTTGCGCGCCGGCTTCCGTTTCGGCCCCGCATTGCGGCGCTCGATATTTGGATTTAGATCGCCCTCATGGCCGCCGGGCTGGGCATAGCGCCGCACGCGCGCCAGGCGCTCGATCTGCCGGCCGAGCAGATCGATCTCTTTGAAATCGCCGCCGGTTTTCTGATCCTTCGCGATCAGCTGCATCATGCGCGCCTCGAGGGAGCACTCGACGCGATCGATCGGCAGGAAGTCATCCCAGCGATCTCGCGATTTCCAGCTCTCGACGGTT
Organism: Lysobacter sp. TAF61; assembly: GCF_052113485.1. Lineage (NCBI taxonomy): Bacteria > Pseudomonadati > Pseudomonadota > Gammaproteobacteria > Lysobacterales > Lysobacteraceae > Lysobacter > Lysobacter sp. TAF61. Next base: position 479,770 of record NZ_JBFRDH010000003.1, on the reverse strand, counting down.
GTGCGCGCTACGCCATAGGTTTCGGCGATGTCCGTGACTCGCCACCCTTGCCAGTAGAGGGAGCGAAAGTATCGGCGCTGGTCAGTTTGCGGCGGCGTTGCAAGCATGGCCGCAGCCTAGGGCGCGCGATCGATACCTCTGAGCCGCGGCCACTGTGCATCGCTGTTCTACAGTCCGCCGCGGTTGCTGCTATTACGTCGCGCCGCCGAGCCTATGCCCCTACGAATCGCCCAAACGATCAGAGGGATCCCGCATGGCTCGCAAGTCGAAATTTTTCCGCGTCGCGACGGAAGGCGCTACCACCGACGGCCGCAAGATCGAGCGGAAATGGCTGCAGGAGATCGCGGCAACATACAACCCGGTCACGTATGGCGCTCGCATCTTCATCGAGCACATCCGCGGGATCAACCCGAACGCACAAGGCGCGTTCCGCGCGATGGGCGACGTGACCGCGGTGAAGATCGAGGAGATCGATGGAAAGATCAGCCTCTTCGCGCAGATCGATCCCACCGAGGAACTGATCGCCCTGGTCGGCCAGCGCCAGAAGATCTATTCCTCGATCGAGGTGGCCGAGAACTTCGCGAATACCGGCATGGCCTACCTGGTCGGCATGGGCGTCACCGATTCGCCGGCGAGCCTGAGCACCGAGATCCTCGCCTTCGCCGCGCAAAATCCCACCGCGAACCCGTTCGCCTCGCGCAAGCAAGCGCCCGACAACCTCTTCACCGCGGCGGAAGAGATTGCGATCGAGCTCGAGGATGAGGAACCCGAGCCGGCGGTGCCGCTGCTCGATCGCATCCGCGCGCTCTTCACGCGCAAAGGCGCCGACGATGCGCAGCGCTTCGCCGATGTGCACGCATCCGTGGAGCACGTCGCCCAGGCCGCCGCCGACAACGCCACCGCCGTCGAGCAGCTGCGCGAGGATTACAGCGCGCTCAGCGCACAGCTCGCCGCGAACAAGACCGCCAGCGACCAGGCGCTCACCCAGGCGATCGCCGACATCACCGCCAAGATCGATCACACCGAGCACCCCGGCACGCCCACGCGCCCGACCGCGCCCGGCGGCAGCGGTGAACTTCGCACCGACTGCTAAGCACTCCCGAACGCACACCACGCCGATCGCAACATCACGCCACCGCCCCGGAGTCAGAGAACCATGCGCAACAACACCCGCCTGCTTTATTCCGCCCTGCTGGCGCAGATCGCCCAGCTCAACGGCGTCCCCTCCGCTGAGCAGAAATTCAGCGTCGATCCGAGCGTGCAGCAGACCCTCGAGACGCGGATGCAGGAAACGTCTGATTTCCTGGCCCGCATCAACATCATCGGCGTGACCGAGCAGATCGGCGCGAAGCTCGGCCTCGGCATCGGCTCGCCGATCGCCAGCACCACGAACACCGCGACCACCGACCGCGCCACGAAGGATCCGACCGCGCTGGATGAAAACGGATACCACTGCACCCAGACCAACTCCGACACGCATCTTCCGTATGCGAAGCTCGACGCCTGGGCGAAGTTTCCCGATTTCCAGACCCGCGTGCGCGACGCGATCATTCGCCGCCAGGCGCTCGATCGCATCCTGATCGGCTTCAACGGCACCAGCCGCGCCGCAACCTCCAACGCCGCCACGAATCCGCTGCTGCAGGACGTAAACAAAGGCTGGCTGCAGAAGTACCGCGAGCAGGCACCGGCCCGCGTGCTGGCTGATGGCGCGAGCGCCGGCGCGAATCAGATCCTGGTCGGATCCGGCGCCGGCACCGATTACAAGAACCTCGATGCCCTGGTGATGGATGCCGTGGCGAACCTGGTCGATCCCTGGCACCGCAACGATACGCAGCTTGTCGCGGTGCTCGGCTCGGATCTGCTGCATGACAAGTATTTCCCGCTGGTCAATGCCGCGAACCCGGCGACCGAGCAGGTCGCCGCTGATCTGATCATCAGCGCCAAGCGCGTCGGCGGCCGCTCTGCGGTGCAGGTGCCTTTCATGAAGGCGAATTCCATCCTGATCACGCGCCTGGATAACCTCTCGATCTACTGGCAGGAAGGCGGCCGCCGTCGCGCCGTCACCGACAACCCGAAACGCGACTGCATCGAGAACTGGGAAAGCTCGAATGATGCGTATGTCGTCGAGGATTTCGGCGCCGGCTGCCTCATCGAAAACATCGTGCTGCAGCCGTAAGCCATGACGATCGCGCGCCGACATTTCCAGCGCGTCACCGCCGCCGAGGCTTCGGCCTCGGCGGAGGTTGGCGAACCCATCAACGCGAATGCCTATGAGCTGATGCTCGCCCGTCTGTATGAGGACAAGCGCCGACTCAAAGAGCTCCAATCGATCGAGCGCAAGATCGAGATCAAGCGGCAGATCGTCGCCGACTATGCGCCGTGGATCGATGGCGTGCTCGAGGCCGGCCGCGGCGGTCAAGATGCTGTGCTGATGACCGTGATGGTCTGGCGCATCGATGCCGGCGATCACCTGGGCGCCCTGCAGATTGCCGATTACGCGCTGCGCTTTGGCCTGGTGCTGCCTGAGCAGTACCAGCGCGACACGGCCACGCTCGTCGCCGAGGAAATCTCTGACCAGGCGCTCGCCGCGCTCAGCACCGGCGGCTCTTTCGATGCCAGCGTGCTCGACGTCACCGAGCAGCTCACCAGCTCGCACGATATGCCCGATGAAGTGCGCGCCAAGCTGCAAAAGGCGCTCGGCCTGTCGATCGCTGCGCTGATGAAGGAAGGCACGCCGATCGCCGATGGTCGCCGCTGGGCCGAGCAGTCGATCGAGCACCTGCGCCGTGCGATGCAGCTGCACGATCGCGCCGGCGTCAAGCGGAACATCGAGCAGCTCGAGCGCTACCTCAGAAACAACCCGGCCCCGGCGCCCGACGCGAACGCATCGAGCACCGACCAGGCAACTCAGCGCACCGCCGCGGAGACCGGCGCGCCTGGTGATGCCAGCACGGATCAGCCAGGCGCGCCGGCCCCGGCAACCCTCGAGAGCTAACAGCGTCGCCCAGCGCGTCAGCGGCGGCGGCGGGATCAACGGACCTCTCTCCCCGCGATCCCGCCCCACCGCCGCACCTGGATCCAGAGAGAGCACCCGATGAGCGGTTTCGTCGCCACAGCACCGATCACCACCGCCGGCGGCGACGCCGATGCGATGCGATCCGATGGCTGGTTTCCTGATCTGTCGATCGCCTGGATCCGCGCCACCGTGCGGCTCGATGGCACGATCACCGAGGATCGGCTGCGCGACGCCGGCCGCTACGCGATCACCGACATCAACCGCCGCCTCGCCGCGTTCAAGGCCGGCCACGTCGCAGCCGGCAAGGCCTCGCTCGCTGCCGTGGCCAGCGATGAGATCGATGGCGAGAACCGCCTCGAGCTGCTCTATCGCCGCGCCGTTGCCTGCGCCCTGAAAGCCGAGGTGATCGAGCGCTTCCGAGACTTTGACAGCACCGACGCCGGCCTTCGCCGCGCCGAGGATCTCGATGCCTCGATCGGCGAGCAGCGCCGAAACTCGAGCTGGGCCGTGCGCGACATTCTCGGCCAGCCGCATTCGGTGATCGAGCTGATCTGATGCGCGTCTATGCACGCCAGGGCGACACGCTCGATGCGCTGGTCTATCGGCACCTAGGCCGTACTGCCGGCGTTGTCGAGGCCGCGCTCGAGGCGAATCCCGGCATCGCGACCCTGGGCGACGTGCTGCCGCACGGCACCGCGATCGAGCTGCCCGAACCCGCCGCCGCAACCGCACCGGCGCGCCGCGCCTTAATCCAGCTCTGGGACTGATCTGATGAGTGCATCAACGCTTAGCCTGTCCTCGATCCAAGCGCTCACCGGAACCGCCGTGGCCTCGAGCAGTTTCGGTCTGGTGGCCTGGTCGCTGCCATTCGACGCCGTTGGCGTCCCGGCGGCGGTGCTGTTCATGGCGCTCACCGGCACCGCGGCCGGCCTGGTATTTGAGCAGCCAGGCGGCAGCCGTGCGCGCATGTTTGGCCTCGCGTTCGCTTACACCGTCTTTGCTGCGGCCGCCGCGATCGTCCTGGGCGAGATCCCCGGCTTCACCTTTTTCAAGAAAGTCGCGCCGGCGACGGCGCTGCTCATCGCGTTCCTCGCGCAGACATTGATCCCGGTGATTCGGGAATCGCTAGCAGAGCGCGCCAGGCGCTCGATCGGAGGCGGCAAGTGATCACGTTCCTCGGCCTCGTGGCGGCGCTGGTGGCATTGCTCACCGGCTGCGCCATGCTGAAAGACACCCACATCACGCACGGCGATCGCCTGGTGCTGCGCGGCATCCTCGAGCGCGCCCTGCGCGGCCTACGCGCCCGAGGCCTGCGCGGCTTGGAGCTGGCCGAGCTGGCGATCGCGGTGCGCCTGGTGCTGCGCCTGGGCGTCCTGGTGATGATCGTGGCGAGCAGCGGCGTCGCCTTCCTCGAGACCCTCGCCGGCCCCGAGCCTGGGCGCTATGACGTGATGCTGCGCTGCTTCCTCGCGGCCTATATGGCGATGCAGGCGCCGTGCACCTGGATCCGATGGATTACCCGCGGCGATCGCCGGCACGCGCACCGGCCCCTCTCTGCCGATCACGGCCACGCTCGCCGCAATGCTCACTGAGGCGCAGCTCGCCGCCGCGGTCCAATGTCCGCCGCCTCGAGCGGCGCAATGGCTGCCGCACCTGCAGCGATCGATGGCTCGCTTCGGCATCACGACCAGGCTGCGCGCCGCGCTCTTCCTCGCCCAGCTTGGGCACGAAAGCCTCGGCCTGTCGCGCACCGTCGAGAGCTTCGATTACTCGGCGCCCAGGCTGCTCGAGGTTTTCGGTGAGTACTTCACCAGGGAATCGGCAAAGGCCTACGCCCGCCAGCCAGAGCGGATCGCGAATCGCGTCTATGCGCATCGCCTGGGCAACGGCGACGCCGCGAGCGGTGATGGCTGGCGCTACCGCGGCCGAGGCCCCACGCAGCTCACCGGCGCCCGAAACTATGCCTGGATGCAGCAGCAGCTCGATCTCCCGCTGCTCGAGCGGCCCGAGCTGGTGCTCGAGCTGCCGATCGGCGCCGACACCGCGGCGGCCTACTGGCACGGCAACGGCCTCAACGCGATCGCCGACACCGGCGACGTGCTCAGCGTGAGCCGCAAGATCAATCTCGGCACCATCAAAACGCGGCGGATGCCCAACGGCCTCGCCGATCGAATCAACCGAACGCAACGCGCGAAAGCCGCGCTGGGAGTCGCCTGATATGGGACGCGATCTGATCCTGATGCTGCTGCTGATCTGCGCGATCGGCGGCTATGTCATCACCCAAGATGCTCGAGTGAATCACTCCGACAAACGCGCCACCGCGGCCGAGACCACCGCGAAGCGCCTGCAGGTCGAGCTCGATGAGGCGCGTGGAAATGTGCGCATCGTGACCAGGTACGTCGATCGCGTGAAGATCGTGCGCGAGAAAGCCGAAGCCATCACCAGGGAGATCCCCGTTTATGTCACCGAGAACGCCGATGCTCGCTGTGATGTGCCTGCTGGCTTTGTCAGCGTGCACAACGCCGCAGCCGAAAACGTACCCCTCGCCGAATCCGGCCGAGATCCTGATGCGCCCGCCCCAGGCGTTGCGCTCTCTACCGTCGCCGAAACCGTCGCCGGTAACTACGCCATCTGCCACGAAAACGCCGAGCAACTAACGGCGCTGCAGGAATACGTGCGCAGCTGGTCGGAGGCCTCGAGCCGTGATTAAGCCGGACAGCCTTCGCGCCCACATCACCGCCGCGGTGCCGCAGCTGCAGAGCAATCCCGAGCAGCTGCAGATCTTCATCGATGCCGGGAGCATCGTGAGCACCGGCGCGGCCGGTCTCTCGTTTGAGTACCGCTACACGCTCACGATGATCCTCACCGACTTCGCTGCGCACCCGGACGCCATCATGGTTCCCCTGCTCGCGTGGCTGGCGGTGCATCAGATCGATCTGCTGCAGAATTTCGATAAGCACGGTGCGATCGCATTCGATGCCGAGCTAGTCGCGAATGATCTGATCGATTTGCGCATCAAGATCCCGCTCACCGAGAGCGTGGGCGTGCACGCGAACGAAGCCGGCGACGGCTACAACGTCGAGCACTATCCCGAGCCGCTGCTCGAGCCGAATCTCGCCGGCGGGCACTGGCGCCTGTACTGCAAAGGCGAGCTGCTCGCCGAATGGGACACGCCGGCGGCCTAACGGATGGCAGATCTCGAGCAGCTCGAGGAATGGGCCGGCCCGCTGCTGGAAAAGCTGCAGGCCGGCGAGCGGCGTGCGCTGGCCAGGCGCATCGGCGTCGCTCTGCGGCGATCGCAGCAGCAGCGCATCGGAGAGCAAAAGAACCCAGACGGCACCCGCTACGCGCCCCGCAAGGTGCAGCGGATGCGCGATCGCGCCGGCGACATCAAGCGCGGCGCTATGTTCAAGAAGATCCGCCAGGCGAATCACCTACGGCTGCAGGCGGACGCCGCGCAGGTTTCGATCGGCTTCCTGGGGCGCGTGGCACGCATCGCCCGCGTGCACCAGGAAGGGCTAAGCGATCGCGCGAGCCGAAACGGTGAGCAGGTTCGCTATGAGCGGCGCGAGCTGCTCGGCTTCACCGACCGAGATCGCGAAATGATCCGCGATATTCTGCTCGAGCACCTCACCCGCTGAACGCATAACGTGCGCAGCTGTAAATGCCGATTGCACAGCGCCGCGGCGTTGCGAGCAATAGGTGCGCCGGCGAGCCTGATCGCACTCCGCGAAGGCCTCGCCCATGTCCACTTTCACCGCCGTCGATCTGTCGCGGCTTCCGGCGCCCGCCGTTGTCGAGCTGATCAGTTACGAGGCGATTCTCGCCGCGATGCTGGCGGATCTCCGCGCTCGAGATCCGCAATTCACGGCGCTCACCGAATCAGACCCGGCCTATAAGGTGCTGCAGGTCTGCGCCTTTCGCGAGATGCTGGTGCGGCAGCGCTGCAATGAGGCCGCGCGTGCGGTGATGCTCGCCTATGCGATCGGATCGGATCTCGATCACCTGGGCGTGCTGCTCGGCGTCACTCGCCTCGAGCTCGAGCCCGGCGATCCGCTCAATAGCATCCCGCCGACGATGGAGAGCGACACCGAATTTCGCCGGCGGATCCAGCTCGCGCCAGAGGGCTATTCCGTCGCCGGTCCCGAGGGCGCCTATATCTTTCACGCGCTCAGCGCCGATCCCGACGTGCTCGACGCCAGCGCCACCAGTCCGACGCCCGGCGAAGTTGTCGTTACCGTGCTCTCGCGCGATGGCAACGGCGCGCCATCGGCGCCCCTGGTGGCGAAAGTCGCCGCGGCGCTGGCCGATGATTCGGTGCGACCGCTCACCGATCACGTGACGGTGCAAGGCGCCACCATCGTTCCCTATGCGGTGCAGGCGACCGTTTACACATACGCCGGCCCCGATTCGGCGCTTGTGCTCGCCGAGTCTCTCAAGCGCCTCGAGGCCTACATCGAGGCATCGCATCGCCTGGGCCGCGATGTGCCCCTCTCGGGCATCTTTTCGGTGCTGCATTCGGAGGGCGTGCAGCGCGTCGAGCTGCATTCCCCGCTCGCCGACATCGTAATCAGCCGCACGCAGGCCTCGCATTGCACCGAGATCACCATCACACCCGGCGGCGTTGATGAGTAAGGCATTGCTCCCGCCGAACGCGAGCAGCTCCGAGCGTGCCATCGAGGCCGCCACCGCGCGCATCGGCGATGTGCCGACGCCGCTGCGCGATCTCTGGGATCCGGACACCTGCCCGGCCGAGCTGCTGCCCTGGCTCGCCTGGGCGCTTTCCGTTGATGCGTGGAAACCGTACTGGCCAGAGCACATCAAGCGCGCCAGGTTGCGCACGGCGCTCGACATTCAGCGCCGAAAGGGCACCGCGCAAAGCGTGCGCCAGGTTGTCGCGGCTTTCGGTGGATCGGTGCAGCTGCGCGAATGGTTTCAGCTGGATCCGCCAGGTGCTCCGCACACCTTCGAGATGCTGCTCACCGTCGCCGGCGAAGGCGGCGAGACCGCCACCGCTCAATTCGTTGATGACGTGATCGGCGAAGTCTCTCGCACGAAGCCGGTGCGCTCTCACTTCACGTTTACGCAAGGCCTGCAGGCGATCGGACGCATCGGCGCCGGCGCCGGTGCTCGCGCCGCCGTTTACCGTCGCCTGCAGCTGCAGGCCGTCGAACCATAAGGGATCCGAGATGCAGCTCATCGTCACCGCCGCAGGCTTCGCCGCGATCGTCAACGCCGAGAACACCGGCACCGGCCCGGTGCTGGTCTCGCAGATCGGCATCACTGACCAGGTATTCACCGCCGACGCCGGCGACCTGGTGCTACCTGGTGAGCTGAAACGGCTCAGCACGTTTGCCGGCGCCGCGGTCGCGAATGACACGATTCACGTGACCATTCGCGACGATAGCGCCGACGTTTACACGCTGCGCGGATTCGGCCTGTATGCGGCCGATGGCACGCTGCTCGCGCTCTACAGCCAGGCCACGACGATCCTCGAGAAGTCGGCGCAGGCGATGATGCTGCTCGCCGCCGATGTCGTATTCACGCAGATCGAGGCCACTAGCCTCACGTTTGGCGATACCAACTGGCTCAACCCGCCAGGCACCGAGACGGTGCCCGGCGTGCTCGAGATGGCCACCGATGCCGAGACCGCGACCGGCGCCGACAACACCCGCGCCGTGCACCCGAAAGGCCTGAAAGCGCTGCTCGATTCGCGCTTCGGAGCTGGCGCCCCGTCCGCATTCGTGAAGGGCTTGCTCTCGCTGGCGACCGCTGCGCTCATCCGCACGGCGCTCGAGCTGGGATCCGCAGCGCTGCGCAATGAAGGCACCGGCAACGGTCTCGACGCCGACAAGCTCGACGGCCAGGAAGGCGCCTTTTATCTGTCCTGGGCGAACCTCACCGGCAAGCCGGCCACGTTCGCACCGTCCCCTCACTCGCACGTCTGGGCCGACATCACCAACCCGCCAACAACGGCCACGCGCTGGCCAACCTTCGATGAAGTCACCGGCAAGCCGGCGACGTATCCGCCCGCCAACCACACGCACGCCGCCGCCGACATCATCGCCGGCACCTTCGCCGATGCGCGTATCGCGGCGAGCAACGTGACGCAGCACCAGGCCACGCTAGCGATCGCCTGGGGCCAGGTCACGGGCAAGCCGGCGACGTTCACGCCGTCAGCTCACACCCACGCCGCGAGCGAGATCGTATCCGGCACGTTTGCGCTCGCACGGCTTCCCGCGCTGCCGACTTCGCAGATCACCGGCCTCGACGCGGCACTCAGCGCGAAAGCCTTGATCGCCGGCGGCAATTCTTTCAGCGGAAAGCAACGCATCGGCAGCTCGCCGCCTGGGCTGGATGGCGGCGCGTATGCGAACGGTCAAGCCGAGTTTGCATCCGAGAATGGGCAACCTGCTCGCGTCGGCTTTCATAACGTCGGAACCGATGGCGCGGCCATCTACTACCTCGGCGGCGTTAACTTCGGCGCGATCAATTCCGGCGGGACGAACGTCAATTTTTGGACTTCCGGCAACTTCGACCCGAATTCAAAGGCGTCGCTCAGTCAGACCGTCGCTTTCCGCGACATCACCGCGAACCGAGGCGACGGCACCGGCGTCATCTTTTTCGGCAGCGGCACACGCTATCTGTACTGGGATGGCAACACCTACAACCTAGTGAGCGCGGGGCTGAACGTTGGCGGCACCGTGAGCGCGCCAGGCTTCGCGCAGTCATCGAGCCGCCGATACAAGACGGACATCGAGAACATCACCCCAGAGCGTGCGCTCGAGCTGCTGAGCACGTTGCGCCTGGTCTCGTATCGGATGCGCGCCGATGGCAGCGAAGCGATGGGCGTGATCGCGGAAGAGCTGGCCGATGGCCCGCTCGATTTCGCAGTAACACGAACCGCCAACGGCGACCCGGAAGGCGTGAACTATCAGCCGCTTTTCATCCTCGCATCTGCCGCATTGCTGGGCGTCGCCGATCGCGTCGCCTCGCTCGAGGCAAGGGGATAAACCGTGGCGAAAGGCATCTATAGCGGCGGCGTCGATTTCGATGATCTCTTCGATCCCGACGTGAAAGGCGACGGGATCACGGCCTGGTGGATCACTAGCGCCGGCGTGCCCCTCCGCTACGCAAAACTCGCCTACGGCAGCAAGCGCGCCGATGTCGGCTGGCGAGACTCGGCCGGCGTTGATGTCTCCAACTATTGGGCCGCGAAGGGTACGGCGCGCTATGCGCTGCCCATCAATGGCCAGACGTTCACCGCCGGCTATTCCGCGCCGACCAATCAAACCGGCACGGCGTTCGCCACCGTGACGGTAGCGCTCGCGAGTAACGGCACCTATACCGTGACTCGAGGCGTCCGCACCGGAACGACGCAGCTCGCATCTGGCACCTGGGAAACATCGCCTGGCTCTTTCGACGTGCGCATGATCGCCGAGGACACTGGCGGCGATTCCAGCGGCGGATACGTGGACACTGGCTATCGCAACGCGGGCACGAGCGCATCGCGAACCGTGAGCGTTCCATCAAACTCGGCCCAATCGAAAGACGGTAACGGCCGCATCCGCATCATCATCTCTCGCGCGGGCCAGGGCGACGGCGGCATTGTCTCGGATACGACCATTTATACCAACGTCGCAGCGAATGGCTGGGTGTAATCACACCGCCAAGGCGAGCGAAAAAATGGCGCGGCTGTAAATCTGCATTGCACACTGCAGCCGCGGTGCGCGCGTGCGCGTAGCCCATCAACATCGCTCGCATGGATGCGATGGCAGAAGCGCAGCGTTTGCTCTCGAGCGTGATCCGGTTTGGCACCGTTGCCGAGCTGGATCTCGCCGCTGCGCGCTGCCGCGTCGATACCGGCGAGATCCGCACCGATTTCGTGCCCTGGTTTGTGCCCCGCGCTGGCACGTGCATCGAGTGGAGCGCGCCGGTGATCGGCGAGCAGGTGATGCTCATCTCGCCAGGCGGCGACACGCACGGCGCCGTGGCATTGCGCGGCGTCTATTCCGATGCGTTCCCCGCACCCGATAGCAGCGCAACCCGCCACCTCACCCGCTTCGCCGATGGCGCCGTTATCGAATACGACCACGCCGCGCACGAACTGAAAGCCACGCTGCCGAGCGGTGGCAAGGCCGAGATCACCGCCGATGGCGGCGTGATCATCAATGGCCCGCTCACCGTCAACGGCACCGCCGAGATCAATGGCCACGCCCAGGTGAATGATGACCTGGACATCACCGGCACCGCGAAGGCCGAGATCGACGTGATTGGCGGCGGCAAGAGTCTCAAAGGGCACAAGCACCTCGGCGTTATCGCTGGCGGCGCTGTCTCTGGGCCGCCGCAATGAGGGGAATGAGCGCCCGCACCGGCCTCGCGATCGATGGCGTCGAGCACCTCGCGCAGTCGATCGCCGACATTCTCACCACGCCGATCGCGTCGCGTGTCATGCGGCGCGAATACGGCTCTTTGCTGCCTGAGCTGATCGATCAGCCAGTGAACGGCGCGACGCGCGTGCGGTTGTTTGGCGCGACCGCGACCGCGCTGATGCGCTGGGAGCCGCGCATCAGGCTCACCCGCATCAGCCTCACGCCGGGAGATATGCCCGGCGCGTTTGTGCTCGATCTCGAGGGACGCCGCACCGATGTCGCGCCGTCCAATGAGTACACCCGCCTCACCATCCCGCTCCGCTTCCGTTCCTGATCACCCTGGAGAAAGCTGCCATGCCCGACGCATACCATCACGGCGTCCGCGTCATCGAAATCAACACCGGCACCCGTCCGCTGCGCACCGTCTCGACGGCTGTGATCGGCATGGTCTGTACCGGCGCCGATGCCGACGCGCTCACCTTCCCGCTCAATAAGCCGGTGCTGCTCACCGACGCCCGCAGCGCGATCGCCAAGGCCGGCGAGACCGGCACGCTCGCGAAGAGCCTGAAAGCGATCGTCGATCAGTGCGATCCGTTCGTGATCGTTGTCCGCGTCGAGGCCGGCGCCGATGAATCGACCACCACGACCAACGTGATCGGCAGCACCGCGACCGGCAACTACACGGGCCTGCAGGCCTTGCTCGCCGCGCAAGGTCAGCTCGGCGTGCGGCCGCGGATCCTGGGCGCGCCTGGTCTCGACACCGAGGCCGTGGCGACCGAGCTGGCGATCATCGCGAAGAGGCTGCGCGGCATGGCATACGTGAGCGCGAGCGCCAGCGCCACGCCGGCCGATGCGGTGCTCTATCGCGACGACTTCGCCGCTCGCGAGCTGATGATCATCTATCCCGATTTTGTCGCCTGGGATAGCGCCACCAGCCTCGCGGCGCCGGCGTTCGCCACCGCTCGCGCCCTGGGCCTGCGCGCCAAGATCGACCAGGAGCAGGGCTGGCATAAGACGCTCTCGAATGTCGCCGTGAGCGGCGTCACCGGCCTGAATCGCGATGTGTCCTGGGATCTGCAGGATCCGAACACCGATGCCGGCCTGCTCAATGCCGGCGACGTCACCACCCTGATCAACCTCAACGGCTTCCGATTCTGGGGCTCGCGCACCTGCAGCGATGAGCCGCTCTTTGCTTTTGAGTCGGCCACGCGCACCGCCCAAGTGCTCGCCGACACGATCGCCGAGGGCATGGCCTGGGCGATCGATAAGCCGATGCATCCCTCGCTGGTGAAGGACATCATCGAGAGCATCAATGCGAAATTCCGCGAGCTGAAATCCGCGGGGTACATCATCGATGCGAAGGCCTGGTATGACGAAGCGGCGAACACCCCGCAGCAGCTCGCCGGCGGATCGCTTTACATCGATTACGACTTCACGCCGGTCCCGCCGCTGGAAAACCTCAACCTGCGCCAGCGGATCACCGATCGCTATCTCGCCGATTTCGGGCAGCGCATCAACGGCTGATCTCGCGGCCGGCGATGCCTCGCTCGCATCGCCGGCTGATCTCTCATCGCTTCACTGATTCCGGAGTCAGAAAATGGCAATGCCAAAGAAGCTCAAAAACCTCAACCTCTTCAACGACGGCACGAGCTATATCGGCCAGGTCGCGGAAGTCACCCCGCCCACGCTGAGCCGCATGATGGAGGACTACCGCGGCGGCGGCATGAGCGGCCCCGTCAAGATCGACAACGGGCAGGAAGCGATCGAGCTGGAATGGAAAGCCGGCGGCATCATGCGCGACGCCCTGCGGCAGTACGGCATCACGCGCCACGATGGCGTGCAGCTGCGCTTTGCTGGTGCATACCAGCGCGACGATACCGGCGCGGTTGATGCCGTCGAGATCGTTGTGCGCGGCCGGCACCAGGAGATCGGCTTTGGCAACGCCAAGGCCGGCGACGATACCGAATTTTCGGTAAAGACCGCCTGCAGCTACTACAAGCTCTCGATCAACGGGCAGACCGAGATCGAGATCGATCTGATCAACATGATCGAGATCGTCGGCGGCGTGGATCGTCTCGCCGCGCAGCGCCAGGCGATCGGCGCCTGATCGAGCAACCCGGCCCGGCGTAATGCCGGGCCTCTCCCCTTCCCTTTTCAGAGAGAGAGAACGCAATGAGCAAGACCACCCCAGCGCCCGCGGCCACCGTCAATCCGGCACCGCCGCCGATCATCCTCGAGACGCCGCTGCAGCGTGGCGATCAGAAGATCACCGAGATCCAGCTGCGCAAGCCGCAAGCCGGCGAGCTGCGCGGCGTGTCCCTGGTCGATCTGCTGCAGATGGAAGTGACCGCGCTGCAGACGGTACTCCCGCGCATCACCGCGCCGGCGCTCACCGCGCACGATGTCGGCCAGCTCGATCCCGCGGATCTGCTGCAGCTGGCGGGAGGCATCTCGGCTTTTTTGCTGCCGAGAGCGGTGCGGGAAATGGGCTCCCCCGCTGCGTAGAGGATGCGATCGCCGACATCGCCGCCGTCTTTCACTGGACGCCGGCGGCGATGGAGGGATTCACCCTCACCGAATTGATGGAATGGCGCGAGCGAGCGCGCGAACGTAGCGGAGCGGAGTAATGGCAGATCTGAAACTGCAGGTGATTCTCAGCGCGATCGATCGCGCCACCGCTCCCCTGCGAAAGATCACGACGGGCAGCAGCTCGACCGCCCAGGCGCTCAAAGCTGCCCGCCTGCAGCTGCGCGATCTCGACCGCACGCAGAACCAGGTGCAGGGCTTCCGCCGGCTCAGTGCCCAGGCCGGCGAGAGCGGCCTCGCCATGAAAGCCGCTCATCAGAAGGCGGCACAGCTGCGCGCCGAGATGGCAGGTGTGGATGCGCCCACGCAGAAAGCCGCCCGCGCTCTGGCCAAGGCCGAGCGCGAAGCGGTGAAGCTGAAAAACGCGCACCTGGGCAACCTGCGCGCCCTGAAAGAATCGAAAGGCGAGCTGGCCAGCGCCGGCATCGCGATCAATCGCCTGAGCGAGCATGAGCGCCACCTGCGCGCCGAGATTTCGCGCACGACGCAGGTGATGGGCAAGCAGCAAATCAAGCTCGACCAGCTCGCCAGGAAGAATCAGCAGCTCTATCTCGCTCGGCGTCAGCTGGCGAAATCGCAAGGCATGGCGGGAGCTGCAGCCAGCGGAGGCGCCACCCTGGGCGCCGCCGGCGCCGTGCTCGGCGCGCCGGTGCTGGCATCGGTGAAGGCCTACGCCAGTTTTCAGGATGCGATGACTGGCGTGGCGCGCCAGGTGCAGGGCGCCCGCGACGGTACTGGCCAGCTCACCCCGCTCTATTTCCAGCTCGGCGATTCGATCAAGGCGATGGCCGAGCGGATCCCAATGGCGACCACCGAGATCGCGGCGCTAGTCGAGGCCGGTGCGCGCATGGGCATCCAAGGCAAAGAGAACCTGCTCGCGTTCGCAGAGACAACGGCGATCACCGCGGCGGCGTTTGATCTGCCCGTTGATGAAGTCGGCGAGAACATGGGCAAGCTCGCCGGCCTCTACAAGATCCCGATCAAGAACATCAGCCAGCTCGGCGATGTGATCAACTTCCTCGATGACAACGCGCTGAGCAAAGGCGGCGACATCATCGATGTGATGCAGCGCCTCGGCGGCGTCGCCGACAAGCTCGATTTCCGCAAGGCCGCTGCCCTGGGCAGCACGTTCCTCTCGCTGGGCGCTGCGCCCGAGGTTGCGGCCAGTGCATCGAATGCAATGGTGCGCGAGCTGTCGATCGCGACGATCCAGAGCAAGCGATTCCGCAAAGGCCTCGAGACCCTCGGCCTCGATGCGCGAAAGCTGCAGGACCGGATGGCCTTCGATTCCACCGGCACGATCATCAGCGTGCTCGAGCAGATCAAGAAGCTCGACCCCGCCGATCAGATCACCGCTGCGACGCAGCTATTCGGCAAGGAATACGGCGACGACGCCGCGAAGCTGGCCAACAACCTCGGCGAGTATCGAAAGCAGCTGGCGCTAGTCGATAACGCCCAGGCGAAAGGATCGATGCAGCGCGAGGCCGCCGCCCGCCTGGCTAACCTCTCGGCCGGCTGGACGCTGCTCAAGAGCACCGCATTCAACGCCGCGGCGGATATGGGCGCCACGCTGGCGCCGTCGCTGCTCGAGCTGATGAGCAGCGTGCGCAGCGTGCTCGGCCAGGTGCGCACCTGGATCAAGGAAAACCCGCAACTCGCCGGCACGATACTCAAGGCCACCGCCGCGATCGCGGGGCTGCTCACGGTGCTCGGCGGCCTCGCCCTGGGCATCGCCGGCGTGATCGGCCCGCTGGCCCTGGTGAAGTTTTCAGCGAGCACCCTGGGGATCAGCCTGCAGCCGGTGCTCAGCACGATCAGCTCGCTCGGCTCGCGTGCGCTGCCGATGCTGGCCAACGGTGCGCGGGCACTGCTGCCGATTATCGGCGGCGTGAGCGCGCCGGTGCTGGCGATCGTCGCCGCGGTGGCTGTCGCTGGCGTGCTGATCTGGAAATACTGGCAGCCGATCAAGGCCTTCATGGTCGGCCTCTGGCAAGGCATCAGCGAGGCGGCGGCGCCGATCGGTGCGCAGCTCGCCGCGGCCTTCGCTCCCCTGCGCCCGGTATTCGCTTGGCTCGGCAATGTGCTCGGCCAAGTCTGGGGCTGGATCAAGCAATTTCTCACGCCATTCCAAGCCACAAGCGCGGAGCTGCAGAACGCGACCAACTACGGCCGCGCATTCGGCCAGATGCTCGGCACCGTGATCCTCGCGCCGCTGCGCCTGGTGATCGGCGCCGTCTCGCTGCTATGGCGTGCGATGCAGCTCGCCTTTTCCTGGTCTCCGATCGGGATGCTGGTGCAGAACTGGGGCGCGATCATCGGCTTCCTCTCGAGCCTGATGGAGCGATTCAGGGCGATCGGTGGCCAGCTGATGCAGGGCTTGATCGGCGGCCTGCTCGGCGGCCTGAAAGCGGTGCGCGACACGATCACCGGCGTCGGCGGCCAGGTTGTGACCTGGTTCAAGCAAAAGCTCGGGATCCATTCGCCCTCGCGCGTTTTCGCGCAGCTGGGCGATTACACGATGGCAGGCCTCGCCGGCGGCCTCGATCGCAGCCGCGGCCTCCCGATCCGAGCGCTCAGTGCCGTCGCCGGCAACATGCGCCAGGTGGGCGCCGGGATCGCCCTGGGCGCCGCAGCAGCGCCGGCGGTGGCCATCGATCACCGTCCGCCGCTGGCGCCGCCCTCGAGCGCTACGACCGCGCCTGGTGCGATCTACAACATCACGATCAACGCCGCGCCAGGCGCGGCCGCCCAGGACATCGCGCAGCTGGTGCGCGCCGAGATCGAGCGCATCGAGCGCGAGAGGCAGGCACGCACGCGCTCGCGCCTGGGCGATTACGGAAATTAAAGGATCGCCGCGATGATGATGGCCCTGGGCACGTTTGTTTTCTCCCTCTCGACGCTGGCCTATCAGCAGCTTCAGCGATCGAGCAGCTGGCGGCACGCGAGCAGCGAGCGCGTGGGCGCGCGTGCGGCCCGGCAGTTTGTCGGGCCTGGTGATGACACGATCAAGCTGAGCGGCCTGGTGGCGCCCGAGATCACCGGCACGCCGGCCTCGCTCGAGACGATCCGCAGCCTGGCAGACGAAGGCCGGCCGCTCTCCCTGGTGGACGGCGCCGGCCAGGTGCACGGCGCGTATGTGATCGATGGCCTCGAGGAAACGAGCAGCCTGTTTTTCACCGATGGCACGCCGCGCCGCATTGAATTCAATATCTCGCTCACCCGCGTCGATGATGAAGCGATGGCCGAGGACTCGCAGACGGCCGAGGCCTCGGCGTGACGGCCGCCGCTTACGCCGTGCCCGCGTGGCGCGTTGTGCTCGATGGCAAGGATCTCACCGACAAGATCCGCCCCAGGCTGCTCGATCTCACGCTGAGCGAGGCGCGTGGCGGCGAGGCCGATCAGCTCGATCTGCGCATTCACGACCATGACGGCCGGATGGCACTGCCGCGGCGCGGCGTCGAGCTGAGCGTAGCGATCGGCTGGGCCGATTCCGGACTGATCGAGAAAGGCCGCTTCCGCGTTGATGAAGTCGAGCACACCGGCGCGCCGGATCTCATCACCATCCGCGCCCGCAGCGCGGATCTCACGCATCCGCTGCGCACCAGGCGCGAGCGCAGCTGGCATAGCGCCACCCTGGGCACGATCATCCGCAACATCGCCGGCGAGCACGGCCTGCAGGTGCGCATCGAGCAGCGGCTCGCAGGCATCGCGATCCCGCACCTGGATCAAGTGAATGAGAGCGATGTGCACCTGCTCAGCCGGCTCGGCCAGCGCTTCGATGCGATGGCCACCGTCAAGGCCGGCGCCCTGCTCTTCGCCCCTATCGGCAGCGGCAAGACGCCGAGCGGCATCGCGCTCCCTGGTGCAGTGATCACCCGCCGAGATGGCGATCAGCATCGCTACGCGCTCGCCGACCGCGACACATTCAGCGGCGTCCGCGCCTACTGGAACAACACGCCAGGCGCTAACCGGAAATCAGTGCTGATCGGCGAAAGCGGCGACGCGAAGCGCCTGCGCGAGACGTTTAACAGCGAGGCCGAGGCACGCGAGCACGCAGCCGCGGAATGGCAGCGCATCCAGCGCGGCGCCGCGACGATGGGCTACACGCTCGCGCTCGGCCGAGCGGATCTGTATCCCGAGCAGAAACTGCGCGTGAGCGGATTCAAGCGCGAGATCGATGAGACGAAATGGCTCATCGCCAAGACCACGCACACCATCAGCGGCAGCGCGGGATTCACCACCGCGCTCGAGCTCGAAACCGATGCCAGCAGCTGATCGCTGCAGGTGGAACGCTGCCAACCCCAGAAGAGGAAACCCGCCATGAAGATCCTGATCGCCGTGATCGTTGTCGCCGTTGTCGTCGCCGTGATCGTCTATCGCAAGCGCCGCAAGGCGAGCAGCAGCACCGGCGGCGCCGGCGGGAGTTATGGCGGCGGCGGCAAGGTTCCGCGGCCGCCGCAGCAGCAGCGCTAGCATCAACGAGACAAAAAAGCCGCCGGGAAACCGGCGGCTTTTTGAATTTCATAGTTTCAGAATTCGGACCAATGGCCCAACCGCTTACCCCGCGGAATTGTGACCGCGTTCCGATCCCGCGCGACACGCCGAAAGCGAGCGATCGACGGTGCTCGCACCTTCCTCGATCGAGCGGCGTCGCGCCAGGCTATCGGCGCCGCCGGTGAGATCTCCCGCCAGGATCCGCATCGCGTCGAGCGCTTCAAAGCACGCCGCGTAAGGCTGTCGCAGATCTGTCGGAACTTCCTGCCATCGGCCGATCAGCCGGATCGCCGGCCATTCGATCTCATCGCTGATCCCCTGGGCATCGCGGGCCTCGAGGCCGCGGCGCAGATCCTCGATCGATGTCTCGAGGAAGCCGATCGTCTCGCTGGCCAGAGCTGCCGGATCCGCTGCCGGCTGCGCCTGAGCGGCTGCAGGCGGCGCGGAGGATTCCGCCGGTGCATCGGCGCGTGCGGACGGATCCGCGGCGCCCTGGGGCGCGTTGGCGGCGCCTGGTGGATTGCTCGGGAGGATGATGAGCAGCGCGATCGACGTGGCCAGCACGCCGAGCGCGATCTTCGTGATCGCTTTCACTGAGTCCCTTTCAGCTGGTGGAGCGCTTGCGCGCGTTGATGGGTATGACACGGGCCGGCGCGGCAACGATGCCAGCACGGCGGCGGTGATTATCTGCGCACTGTCGTCGCCGCTCTGGCGTGCATTCGTTCGCGCACACCACCGTTATTCCGAGTTTGCCGATCTCGATACTGCCGGCCACTACGCGGCCGAAAATGCCGCTGGGCGTCAGATCTTGCGACCCCTTTTTTTGCCGCCGACGCGGATGCTCACATTTTCCTGGTGAGCATCGCCCGCGAAAACTTGACCCTGCTCGCCGCCGGCGATCGCCACGCGCGATCCCGCAGCTGCGCCAGGCACGGCCACCACGCCAAGCGCTCGCAGTGCGGCCGCCTGCAGCTCAGGCGATGCCGCGCGGAATGTGCGCAGCAGCTCGGCCTCATCGCCGCCGAGCGCCTGCGACGTGGCGCCGGTGAGCACATAGACCACATCAACGCCCAGGCGAGCGGCGCCGGCCAGGTAGGGCGCCGATGGTGCGGCGTGCCCTAGCTCGTAATTCGTCTGTGACTTTTTCGCGACCCCCAGCTCATCAGCCATCTCGGCCTGACTCTTTCCCAGCCTGAGGCGCTCTTTCTTGAGCCTCGTTCCTATATCCACAATAGTTCCCCAAAACAGCTTGACAAGGGAAGAATCCTTCCCTACCGTGAACGTACCTTCACCAATTTACCCATTTCTAACCTATGTCGAACGTGAACGGAGCGCAGACCCGGACACCGGAAGCCGCCCGCGCGGAATTGGAGCGCCAGGGAATTTCGGTGGCGGCCTTCGCCCGCACGCATCGGCTGCCGTACTCGACCGTCTACCAGGTGCTCACCGGCGAGAAGAAAGGCCGCCGCGGTGATGCGCATCGCGCGGCTGTGCTGCTCGGCATCAAGGCCGGCGAGATCCTCGAGGTGGAGAGCCATGAGTAAAGCGCCAGGAATGAGCTGCCCCCATTGCAAAAGCGCGGCACGTGC
Source organism: Lysobacter sp. TAF61 (assembly GCF_052113485.1). Lineage (NCBI taxonomy): Bacteria > Pseudomonadati > Pseudomonadota > Gammaproteobacteria > Lysobacterales > Lysobacteraceae > Lysobacter > Lysobacter sp. TAF61. Next base: position 459,713 of record NZ_JBFRDH010000003.1, on the reverse strand, counting down.
GCGCACCAGCACCGCTCTCTCGCCGCTGTTTCGCGAGGTCACGTATCAGTGCCTCAATGACCACTGCGGCCATGTTTTCGTCTGCGGTCTCGAGGCGATCCGCACGCTCTCGCCCAGCGCGATCCCCGATCCCGAGATCAGGCTGCCTTTCTCTCAGCACGTGAAAAAGCGCGAGATCGCGCAGCAGCTCGTGCTCGGCCTGGGAGCTGAGCCGGCATGAATCAGCACGCCATCATCGAGGCCCAGCGTTTCTTTACACGGCAGCAGCCGCCGCACGCGAACGCCGAGCAGCTGCTCGAGCAATGCGCGAATCACCTCGCGGAGTCGTTCTGTCTCACCACCAGCTCGGCCATGCAGATCGCGATGAGCGTGCTCAGCGAGATCGAATCCGCAACGGCCGAGGGCTTCATCGACATCGATCGCAGCAGCTCGAGGATGGCGCTGGTGCGCGATACGGCACGGCGAACGATGCACATGGTTAGCGCTGGCGAATTGTTGAACCTGGTGCGCAGACGCGCACGGCGTCGAGATCCAGAACCTAACACCGGCTGAGATCTAAAAAACCGATTTCCCCTCTTTTCCTCGCCCGACCGCTTGCGGACGGGAGCGATCTCTCTTTGCCTGAAAAAACCCTATGCGCCCAGAACTGCAGACCGACATCACCCGCCGCCTCATCGCGGATTTCGGATTTAAGCCTAAGGGCCAATGGCTGCAGGAGGGCCGCTGTCCTGACTGCAGCAAACGCGAGATGTACGCGAGCGCCGAGGCGCCCTGGATCCTGCGCTGCGGCCGCCTGGCCAAGTGCGGCGCCGAGCTGGCGGTGAAGGACGTTTACCGCGATCTCTTTGAGAGCTGGTCTGATCGATACATCGCCAGCGAGGCGAACCCCTACGCCGCCGCCGAGGCTTATCTGCAGTATTCGCGCGGCTTCGATCTGAAACGCCTGCGCGGCCTTTTCAGCCAGGAGCGCTATCACAATTCCGATCTGAACATCGGCAGCGCGACGGTGCGCTTCACGCTCGAGTGCGGCAGCTGGTGGGAGCGGATCATCGATCGCCCTGAGCGCTTCGGAAAGCGCAAAGCGAATTTTGCGTATGGCAAACCGTATAACGGCCACTGGTGGCAGATGCCCGACACCGCCGCCGATGCCGGCGAGGTTTGGCTCACTGAGGGCATCTTTGACACGATCGCGCTCGAGCTGAATGGCATCGCGTCGCGTGCGCTGCTGTCATCGAATAACTACCCCGAGCACGCGCTCGCCAAGCTTCGAAGCGATCGCGCCGCCGCCGGCGCCGATCGACCGGTGCTGATCTGGGCGCTCGATGGCGACGCATCCGGCCGCGGCTTCACGCAGAAATGGATCGAGCGCGCACGCGCCGAGGGCTGGGATTGCAAGGCCGCGCAGATCCCGCAGAGCGGCCGCTCAAAGATCGACTGGAACGATGTGCACCAGCGCGGGAAGCTCGCCGAGAAAGATCTCGAGCTGTATCTCTATGAGGGCGCGCTGCTCACCGCCGAATCGGCCACCGCGAAAGCGCTGCTGATGTATAAGCGCAAAGAGCGCCGAGAGTTTCACTTTGGCTTTGATAACCGGCTGTTTTGGTTTCGCTTCGATGAGGCGCGTTATGGCAAGGCAAAGGAAGCGCTCGAGTCGAAAGATAACGGGCTGAGCGAGACGCAGATTCGCGACCAGGCGCTCACCGAATCCGGCAGCGTCACCGAGATCGCCAACTGCTACCCGAGCGCGCTGTATTACCAGGCGAACGCGCTCACCGATGAGAGCTGGTATTACTACCGGATCGCATTCCCGCACAAGGGAAGGCCGCTCAAGAACACATTCACCGCCGGCCAGCTGTCATCCGCCAGCGAGTTTAAAAAGCGCCTGCTCGGGATCGCGCCTGGTGCCGTATTCACCGGCAGCACGCAGCAGCTCGATCGCATCTTCAAAGAATCCCTCTACTCGATCAAAACCGTCGAGACGATCGATTTCGTCGGCTATGCACGCGAGCACGGCTGTTATGTATTCGGCGATCAACTGGCCATGAAAGAGGGCCAGCTCGGCGAAGTGAATGAAGAGGACTTTTTTGAATTCGGCAAGCTCTCGATCAAGACCCTGAATCAGAGCGTGGCGCTGCAGATCAACGCCGACCGCAACGCATACCGCACCGATTGGCTCGATATGATCTGGGAGTGCTTTGGCGCGAATGGCATCGTCGCCCTGGCCTTTTGGTTTGGCACCCTGTTCGCCGAGCAGATCCGCGGCCAGCAAAAGAGCTACCCCTTCCTCGAGGTTGTCGGCGAGGCCGGATCCGGTAAATCCACGCTGGTCGAGTTTCTCTGGAAACTATTCGGCCGCCGCGATTACGAAGGCTTCGATCCGTCAAAGGCCACGCTCGCCGCACGCGCTCGCAACTTCGCCCAGGTCTCAAACCTGCCCGTTGTGCTCATCGAGAGCGAGCGCGATAGCGACACCGCCAAGCAGAAAACCTTTGATTGGGATGAGCTGAAAACCGCCTATAACGGCCGCAGCGTCCGCTCGACTGGCGTGAAGAATTCCGGCAACGAAACGCGCGAGCCGCCATTTCGCGGCGCGATCGTGATCAGCCAAAACGCCGCCGTTACCGCGAGCGATGCAATCCTGCAGCGCATCGTGCACCTCCACTTTGACAAGAGCACGCACACCGCCGCGACCAAGCAGCTCGCCGAGAACCTCGAGCGGATGCCGGTCGAGACCGTTTCCGGCTTCATCCTCGCCGCGACCAGGCGAGAGGCGAAGGTGCTCGAGGTCCTGGGCGAGAACCGCGCGAAGTATGAAAACCAACTGATCGCCGAGCCAGAGATCAAGAGCGTGCGAATCGCTAAGAACCACGCGCAGCTGATGGCGCTGGTGGATGGGCTGCGCCACGTGATCAAGCTGAGCGATCTGCAGTATTCGGCCACGCACGCGCTGCTGGTGCGCATGGCCATCGAGCGGCAGCACGCGATCAACGCTGATCACCCGATCGTGGCCCGTTTCTGGGAGCTGTTTGAGCACGTGGACGCGCTCAACCCGCACGGCCCCGCCGAGAGCGATACCTCGATCAATCACAGCCGCGATCACGATCTGATCGCGATCAGCCTGGTCGAGTTTGAGGAACGTTGTGCGCGCCGCGGGCTGCGCCTGCCGGTCGATATGACGGACCTGAAAAAGCATCTGCGCACGTCACGGCTGCGCCGGTTTGTGGACGTCAAGACCGTGAATTCAAAAGTGACCAACGGCTCAAAGAAATGCTGGGTTTTCCAGCGCGAGCGCCAGTAACCAAGCGGCGCCGGCGGCCGAGCTGTCACTCGGCCCAAGGCCCATCACCATGAAGGAGAGAGAAACCATGCACCCGATGACCGACACCACGCCGGCAACGGCACACACCCCCGCAACGATCGACACCGGCGCCGAGGTTCAGGCTATCACGCCGCGCGAACCGGCCCCGGAAGCTGTGCAGGCCTACACGTTGGCCAGCGTCGCTTACCTCGAGGCGACGGCCGCGCGCTACCGCGCCGAGGAAACCGAGGCACGCGCCCACGCTGCAGCTCACCGCGCCGATCCTTTCCACACGCCGGCCGAGCGCGTGCTGCTCAGCAAGCTCGCCGAGAACCGCGGCGACAATGCCGCGCAGCGCGCCCAGGCTTTCCAGTACCGCGCCGATGGGCTGCGCGCCGACTGCCCCGCGGCCACCACGATCCCGCCGATGGCGGTGATCGTGCTCACCGTGCAGCGCGACCGGATCCAGCAAACGGCGCGCCTGGTGATGGGAGGCACGCGATCGGTGCAACGCACGTGGGAGCGCGTTGGCGATCGCTCATGGCGCTCCCGCGATGCGGACTGGTCCGAGGCCGAGGATCGCATCGGCGTCGAGCTGTGCGAATACATGGATGCGGTGAGCCTGCCCGATCGCGTCGCGAACATGCTGCCGCGGCCGCCGGCGTCGAAGGTCTCGAGCAACGCTGGCCAGGAGGTGAGCCATGCTTAAAGCGCTACTCATCGCCGCCGCGATCTTCTTCGCGCTCGGCTTCGCTGGTGCTCGCTGGCACACCAGGCGCGCCGCTCGCCGGCGTCTTGGGCGCGCCTACCTGGGCGACGCCGCCGGCTTCACCCTGCGCGCTCCGCGCGGCCCGCAAGCCGTGCGCCGTGAGGCCGCGGCCGTGGCGGGAGGTGCACCGTGACGCAGCGCCAGATCTCCCATGATTTCGATCTGCCCCTCTGCGCGGATGGCCACCAGGCGCGGCACATGCTCGATATGCGTGCGCCGCGCGTCGGCGGCGGCGACTTCATCGAATGCCAATGTCGCAGCACCGTCCGGCATGGCGACTTTGACCAGGCGCTCGCCGAATGGTGCCGGCTCAATGACACGAAAAAGCCGCGGATCCCCAAGCGCGCCGAGCTGCTGCAGTTTCGTCTCCCGCTGCAGCGGAGCGCTAGGCCATGAAAGCGAGCAATCGATTCGGCACGCGAGCAGCTGGCGATCACATCGATCAGCTGCGCCGCCCATCGGCCGCGCCGTCGAGCCTCCCGGCGCGCATGTGCTGCCGCTGTCACCGCCGCCGGTTCATCGGCGGCGGAAAGGTCCGCACGGTATTCCGGAACGGCCTGCGCGTGAGCGCCTTCACGTGCTCGAGGTGCGCGGCATGAAGGCCAGGATCAGCATCAAGGCCGACCAGGTCTGGGTTACGCGCGCCAAGAAAACGCGCACGCCATCGCGCCGCGTGATCGGCGTCGCCGGCGGACGCATCTGCTACTCGACGGGCCGCGAGCGCTCGCGCTGGTGCGGCGCGATCGCGTTCCGCGCCTGGGTGAGTCGCTACAACGCGAAGCCGACCAGGACGCGCCGAGCGCGCTCGCTGCAGCTGCGCGATGGAGGTGCTCGATGAGGACTTATCGCCCGCTGCCCTGCCTGGGCATCGCGCTCGGCAACGTCGCGCCGTGCACCGGCTGCCTGCGCCTGGTGCCGTCAATCGACGCCGACCAGGCGCGGATTAAACCCGCGGCGAGCGATGGGAAGTGCAGCGACTTCATCGCCGGCCGGCGCGCGATCGAGCCGGTGCGCGTGACGACGGCGGCGCCTGAAGGCGGTGCGCTGTGATGCGCCGCCCTGGTCGGATCCTCGCCGCGGCCTCGATGTCCCTGGACTACGCGCGAGCGCTCGAGACGACGCCGGCCGATGAGCGCCGCAGCTGGCCCGAGCTGCGCGCGTGGCGGCTGCCGATGTGCTGGCTGCGCGGACATCGCTGGCCCGGCACTTCATTCTCGATCACGGCCTACACGCTGGAATGGTGCGAATGCTGCGGTGAGGAAGTCGCCGGCCGCACGTCCTGGGCTCAGCTCGAGGCGCGTCCGATCGATCTCGATGAGCTGCCCTGGTTTGGCTTTGAGGATCTTGATCGGTGAGCAGTGCGAGCGAAACCCCGGGCGAAGCGCCGCGCCTGCAGTGCGAGGCGCGGCGAGCATGGCTGGGGGCTGTCCTGTGAAAGGGAGGAAAATCGTTAAACTTCGTGCAATTAATGCCCCGGATCCGCACCTAGTTGCCGCTGTGATTGCCCCCCTGATCGCGGCGCGGTTAAAGGAAGAACATGAAAAGCAACGCAGCTCTCTATCTGAGATCCAGCAAGGATCGAAAGGATGTGTCCCCGGACGCGCAGCGCCGGGCACTGCATGAGCTGGCTGCATCGCGAGGCCTCACCGTAGTCGAGGAATTCGTTGACGCAGTAGAGAGCGGCAAAGACGCCGATCGCCCAGGATTTCAACAGCTGATCAAGGCGGTGCGCAATCCCGCCCGCGGATGGAGCACGGTGCTACTGCATGACACGTCGCGCCTCTCTCGGCGTCGCGTGATCTCGCTCATGTTCGAGGAATTGGATTGCAAGGCCAACGGCGTCGCCGTTGTTTACAAAACGCTGCCCGAGGTCGATCCGCTCACCGAGATCGTGCTGAAATCGGTAATGGTTGCCTGGGACGAATATCACAGCATCTCGAGCAAGCAGAAAGGTCTCGCCGGCATGAGCGAGAACGTGCGCGCCGGCTTTCGCGCCGGCGGCCGCGCTCCCACCGGCTACATGCTGCGCAAGGTTGCCACCGGCGCCATCCGCGAGGGCGAGGCCGTAACGAAGTCGGTGCTCGAGCCGGATCCCGAAACTAGTCAGGCGATCGGCATCTATCTCCGCGAACGCGCTGCAGGCACGCCGCGACTGAGCGCGAAGGTGCGCGCCGGCATCACCGGCCAGGCCGACACCTCGCTCATCAGCATCGAATGGAACGCGCTCACCTATGCCGGCCATACGGTTTGGAACGTTCACGCAGAGCGCCAAAGCGGCGGCTATGTCGGCGGATCCAAGCGCCGGCCGCGCGAGGATTGGATCATTCAGCGCGATACGCACCCCGCGCTGATCACCACCGAGGAAGCCGAGCAGCTGCTCGGCCGCCTCGAGCTGAAAGCGAAGGCGCGCACCGCCAGGGCATCCGAACAGCGCGCACGCGATTCCGATGCTCTGCTCGGCGGCCTGTTATATGCCCCAGACGGATCGAAATGGTGGGCCGAGACGGATCGCTATCGCTGGGAGCGCAATGGCAAAGCGCGGTCGCTTTCGCGCGCCACCCTCGAGGATCAGATCACCGACCAGGTGCTCGAGGATCTTTCCTCGCCAGGCTTCGCGCCGGCGCTCATCAGCGGCACCCGATCGACGCTGGCCAGCGATACGGATCCGGCGGCCATCCGGCGGATCCGCGGGGATGTCGCCGAGCTGGCCACCCGCATCAGTCGGACGCTGGATCTTGCCGCGCAGCTGGCGGATCCGGCGCCGGCGTTGCGCAAGGTGGACGAGCTCGAGCAGCAGCGCGGGGAGAGGGAGCTGCGCCTGCAGGCGCTCGAGATCGAGGCCGAGCGTGCGGCCTGGATCGGGAAAGTGGGCGTCGCCGATGTCGCGCGGATGCTGGCCGAGATTGCCGCGGACGCAAAAGAAGCCGGCCGCAGCGAGACGCTGCGGCCGGTGATCCTATCTATCGTTGACCGGATCGAGATCGATCCGGAAACGCTCAGCGGTGGCATCTGCTACCGCATCGCGGCCCCCGAGTCGGGGGTTAAGCTGGCGTCCCCACGGGGATTCGAACCCCGGTCGCTACCGTGAAAGGGTAATGTCCTAGGCCTCTAGACGATGGGGACAAAACTTGGTTGTGAAACTCTTGGCACACATCTCGTCGGAGGAATCCCGTCGAAGAGATGGTGGAGCCAGGCGGGATCGAACCGCCGACCTCCTGCATGCCATGCAGGCGCTCTCCCAGCTGAGCTATGGCCCCACGTGTGCTGGAAAGACGAAAATTCTAGCGGGCGTTCAGCGATGTCGTCAAGCGTTCGCTGCCAGATTTTCTTCTTCGCGTCCGCCAGCGGCTGTGCCGGCGTCAACGGGGCGCAATGTTGCCACACCATGTCCCCGCTCCGCTAGATACTCGAGCCACTTTCCGAGAAACGTGTTCATCTGCGTCCGGTGGTCGAGCACTTCGGCCGGCGGCGGGTACATCCCGATCGCGTCCTGCCAGCGTCGCCCCACGTAGCAGTGGGTCACTTCCAGCTGGCGGGCGTCGTTGTACAGGCGCAGATAGGCCGACGGATCGGGCTCGCCGGTGATCGGGTCGCGCATCGCGTAGGTCAGGCGCAGTTCGGTCGTGTAGCGGTGCTGCTCGATCACGTCCAGCTGCAGGTCCAGATGGTCGCCGGCGCTGGAAATATAGCTGCCCACGGCCAGTCCGGCCGGTTCGAACATGCGCAGCAGGCGGGTGTGGTTTTCCGCGTAGAGGCCCATCAGCCAGCCGAAACGGCTGAGCCGGGGAATGCGTGCAGGGCGCGTGGCCAGGGACGTCATCATGGACCCGATCCTACACGCCGGAATGCCTGCGCGGCAGCGTTGACGACGCGCGCCGGTAGGCCTACGGTAAGCATTCATCGCGATGCTTTTTGGCGCCTCGTTTCCGGCCCCAATCCAGGCATCGGCGCCGCAACGGCGCTCAGAACATGTCGCGATGGATCCCCAGCGTCGTCAGCACCTTGCTCGAGATCTCCTCGATCGAGGTGTGGGTCGTGCTGAGCGTGGGAATGCGTTCGGCGCGGAACATCGTCTCCGCGGCGGCAACCTCGCGTTTGCAGGTTTCCAGCTGGGAATAGCGCGAATTGGGCCGCCGTTCCTGGCGGATCTGCTGCAGGCGTACCGGATCGATCGTCAGCCCGAACAGCTTGTTGCGGTACGGACGCAGGCGCGGCGGCAGGCGGTCGTGCTCGAGATCTTCCTCGGTCAACGGGTAGTTGGCCGCGCGGATGCCGTAGTGCAGCGCCAGGTACACGCAGGTCGGCGTCTTGCCGGCCCGGGACACCGCGACCAGCACCAGGTCGGCGTCGGAGTAGTCGACGGCCTGGCCGTCGTCATGGGTCAAGGCGAAGTTCATCGCGTTGATGCGGCGGTGATACGTCTCGAAGTCGAACATGCCGTGGGCGCGCCCGATGTGGCGCTGGCGGGTCTGTTCGAGCTCGCGCTCCAGGGGCTCGATGAACGGCGCGAACACGTCCAGCATCAGCGCCCCGCTCTCGGCCAGCGCCAGGCTGACGTCGGCGTCCATGCAGGAGTTGATGACCACCGGGCGCACGCCATGGACCTCGGCCGCGCCACGGATCTTCTCCGCCACCTCCCGGGCCCGCTCGACGTTGTCGACGAAGGCGATCCGGTCGGTCACGAACCGGGTATCGGTGAACTGGGTAAGAAGGCTGTGGCCGATGGTTTCGGCGGTGATGCCCGTTCCGTCTGACACGTAGAACACCGGTCTCACGCCTGCCATGGTCCGACTCCGTCTGAATTGGCCGTTCACACTATGAAAAACCCCGTCGAATCAAGCTTGTATGGATCCGACGCAGAGGCGATCATATCGTGATCACTGAAATCCTGATCATTGCGCCGCATGCGCCCCGCCCCCTGGAGACCGCCCGCTTGAACGAGAACATCCTCTGGCTGCACGCACTGCGCCTTACCGATCTGGCCCGTGTCGGCGGCAAGAATTCCTCGCTCGGCGAGATGATCGGCAACCTCGCAGGCCTCGGCGTATCCGTCCCGGGCGGCTACGCGACCACGGCCGAGGCCTTCAAGGACTTCATCGCCCACAACAACCTGCACCAGCGCATCTTCGACAAGCTCGCCACGCTCGATGTCGAAGACGTGCCGGCACTGACCGCGGCCGGTGGCGAGATCCGCAAGTGGGTGATCGATGCGCCGCTGCAGCCGCAGCTGGAAGCCGACATCCGCACCGCCTACAAGCAGCTGTGCGACGAGAACGGCGGTGGCGAAGTCGCCGTGGCCGTGCGCTCCTCGGCAACCGCCGAAGACCTGCCGGACGCCTCGTTCGCCGGCCAGCAGGAGACCTTCCTCAACGTCACCGGTGCCGACGACGTCGTGCACAAGGTCAAGGAAGTCTTCGCCAGCCTCTACAACGATCGCGCCATCGCCTACCGCGTGCACCATGGCTTCAAGCACGAGGACGTGTTCCTGTCGGCCGGCGTGCAGCTGATGGTGCGCTCCAACCTGGGTTCTTCCGGCGTGCTGTTCACGCTCGACACCGAGTCCGGTTTCCGCGAGGTGGTGTTCATCACCTCCAGCTACGGCCTGGGCGAGATGGTCGTGCAGGGCGCGGTCAACCCGGACGAGTTCTACGTCTACAAGCCGACCCTGCTGCAGGGCAAGAAGGCGATCCTGCGCCGCAGCATCGGCGCCAAGCAGCAGCGCATGGTCTATTCCGACGTCCCCGGCGAGCGCGTGCGCATCGAGGAGACTCCGGCCGATCTGCGCAACTCGTTCTCGATCAGCGATGAGGACGTGCAGGAACTCGCCAAGCAGTCGCTGGTCATCGAGAAGCACTACGGCCGCCCGATGGACATCGAGTGGGCGAAGGACGGCGTCAGCGGCAAGATCTTCATCGTCCAGGCACGCCCGGAGACCGTGAAGTCGCGCGCCAAGGCCACCCAGATCGAGCGCTACCAGCTCACCCAGCGTGGCCCGGTGATTTGCGAAGGCCGCGCGATCGGCCAGAAGGTCGGCACCGGCGTGGCCCGCGTGGTGCGCTCGCTGGCCGACATGGCCCGCGTCCAGCCTGGCGACGTCCTCGTCGCCGACATGACCGACCCCGATTGGGAGCCGGTGATGAAGCGCTCGGCCGCGATCGTCACCAACCGTGGCGGCCGCACTTGCCACGCCGCGATCATCGCCCGCGAGCTGGGCGTGCCCGCCGTGGTCGGTACCGGCAACGCGCTGGACACGATCAAGGACGGCCAGGAAGTCACGATCAGTTGCGCCGAAGGCGATACCGGCTTCATCTACGACGGTGCCCTGCCCTTCGAGCGCCATACCGCCGACCTGGAAAAGATGCCCGAGGCCCCGCTCAAGGTGATGATGAACGTCGCCAACCCCGAGCGCGCCTTCGACTTCGCCATGCTGCCCAACGCCGGTGTCGGCCTGGCGCGCCTGGAGATGATCATCGCCAGCCACATCGGCATCCATCCCAAGGCCCTGCTCGAGTACACCCAGCAGGACGCCGCGACCAAGAAGCAGATCGACGTCAAGATCGCCGGCTACGGCAACGACCCGGTCGCGTTCTACGTCGACCGCCTGGCCGAAGGCATCGCCACCATCACCGCGTCGTTCGCGCCGCATCCGGTGATCGTGCGCCTGTCGGACTTCAAGTCCAACGAGTACGCCAACCTCATCGGCGGCAGCCGCTACGAGCCGCACGAAGAGAACCCGATGATCGGTTTCCGCGGCGCCAGCCGTTACGTCGACCCGAGCTTCACCGACGCCTTCGCCCTGGAGTGCCAGGCGGTGCTGAAGGTGCGCGAGGAAATGGGCCTGACCAACTGCTGGGTCATGATCCCGTTCGTGCGCACGCTCGACGAAGGCCGCAAGGTGGTTGAGGTCCTCAAGGCCAATGGCCTGGAGCAAGGCAAGGATGGCCTGAAGATCATCATGATGTGCGAGGTCCCGTCGAACGCATTGCTGGCCGACGAATTCCTCGACATCTTCGACGGCTTCTCGATCGGTTCCAACGACCTGACCCAGCTCACCCTGGGCCTGGACCGCGACTCGGGCATCGTCGCCAAGCTGTTCGACGAACGCGACCCGGCCGTGAAGAAGCTGCTGGCCATGGCCATCTCGACCGCGCGCGCCAAGGGCAAGTACGTCGGCATCTGCGGCCAGGGCCCGAGCGATCACCCGGACCTGGCCGAGTGGCTGATGGACCAGGGCATCGAGTCGGTTTCGCTGAACCCCGACACCGTTGTCGACACCTGGTTGCGCCTGGCCAAGGCCAAGGCCAACAAGTCCAAAGCGGTGTGACCACGAACCGGTAACTTGATTGCGCTTAGACTTGCACTGAACCTGACGCCCCGCTATTGCGGGGCGTCGCATTTTGCAGGAGGTGAATCTTGACTCCCGAACAACTCGCCAACGCGATCCAGCAGACCGACGACTGGAGCGATGTCGCCATCGAATGGGGCGTGCGCCTGGGCGCGGCGCTGCTGGCGCTCTACATCGGCATCCAGATCGCCAAGTGGCTCGCCCGCGCCGTCTCGCGCGCACTGACGCGCGCGCACGTCGAACCGACCGCGCAGCAGTTCCTCAGCCGTGTCACCTACGTGCTGATCCTGATGGTGTTCGTGCTGGCGATCCTGCAGATCTGCCTGAAGGTCTCGCCGGCCTCGCTGTTCGCCGTGCTCGGCGCAGCCGGCCTGGCGATCGGCCTGGCGATGAAGGATTCGCTGTCCAACGTCGCCTCCGGCGTGATGCTGGTGACGCTCAAGCCGTTCCGTGTCGGCGACATCGTCGATCTCGGCGGCAAGAGCGGCAGGGTCGAATCGGTCAGCATCTTCCAGACCAAGCTGCGCGGCGCCGACAACCAGACCATCGTGCTGCCCAACAGCCTGATCACCACCGCCCCGATCATCAACCTCACGCCCGACACGGTGCGCCGCATCGAGCTGGTCGTGGGCATCGGCTACAACGACAGCATCGAGGCGGCACGCGCGGCGGTGCTGGCGATCATGCATGCCGACAAGCGCATCCTGCCCGAACCGGCGCCCGACGTGGTCGTCTACGAGCTGGCCGACAGCGCGGTGAAGCTGGGCATCCGCTGCCACGTCAGCAACGCCGACCACTTCAACACCAAGTGCGACCTCAACGAGCGCATCAAGGCCGCCTTCGACAAGGACGGCATCAGCATCCCCTACCCCCAGCGCGACGTGCGCATGTACCACCACGTGGCGCAGGACCAGGGCGTGAAGGTAGTCGTGACTCCGACGCCGGCGAAGCCGGAGTAGCGGCCGGCGGGCCTACAGCCCGCCCAGCTTCCCCATCGACTGCCGGTAATGGCGCAGCTCGGCGATGGAATCGTGCACGTCGCTCAATGCCGTATGCCGTGCGTCCTTGGCGACGCCGGCGAGCACTTCGGGGGCCCAGCGCCGCGCCAGTTCCTTGACCGTGCTGACGTCGAGATTGCGGTAGTGGAAATAGCGTTCGAGCTTCGGCATCAGGCGATGCAGGAAGCGGCGATCCTGGCAGATCGAGTTGCCGCACATCGGCGAACGGCCTGCCTGCACCCAGTGCGCCAGGAACGCCAGCGTGCTGGTTTCGGCCTCGGCCAGCGTCACGCGGCTTTCGACGACGCGCTTCCACAAGCCGGACTTGCCGTGCTGGTTGCGGTTCCACTCGTCCATCGCTTCCAGGCGCGACACCGGATGCACGATCGCCAGCTCCGGCCCTTCGGCCAGGATGTTGAGCTGCTTGTCGGTCACCAGCGTGGCGATCTCGAGGATCGAATCGTTGTCGGTATCCAGGCCGGTCATTTCCAGATCGATCCAGATCAGATGCTCGTCGTTGGTCGCTGCCATGGGCTCGCACTGAAGGGATGTCGGTAGCATCATACAGGCAGCCCCCGCCGGCGCCCTCCGCAACGCAGTCACGGAATCCCGCATGCCCGCACCCGTCGCGATCGACCCGTCGCACTACGCCGTCGTCTCGGCGATGATCACGCCCGCGTTCTTCCTGACCGCCGCCAGTTCGCTGCTGATCTCGTCGAACAACCGCCTGGCCCGGGTCGTGGACCGCATGCGCAGCGAGATCGAAGTGCTCCGCGCGACCGAGCAGGGGCCGGCCCGGGTCGCACTGGAATCGCGCATCGCCACGCACCGGCGCCGCTCCTACCTGGTGCTGGCGGCCGTGCGGATGCTCTATGCGGCGATCAGCGCCTTCGTCGGTACCAGCCTGGGCATCGCCGTGGACGCCTTCCTGGGCTACCGGCTCGACCTGCTGCCAACCGGGCTGGCGATGATCGGCGTGCTGCTGATGTTCGCCGCCTCACTCTGCCTGGGCCGTGAGGCCAAGCTCGGCCTGCACATGCTCGACCTGGAACTCAACGAGCAGCTGGCGAAGGACAAGATCGACCTCAGGAACGACTGACGGGTCGCTCCCTTCTCCCGCTCGCGGGAGAAGGGGCCCGAAGGGCGGATGAGAGGCTCAGGCCTTTCCGCGCTTGCGCCGGAAATAAGCCGTCAGCCGCGCGCCGGACTCTTCGCCCAGCACGCCGCCTTGCACCTGCACGCGATGGTTATGCTTGGGATCGGCGAGCAGGTCGAACACACTGCCTGCAGCGCCGGTCTTGGGATCGCTCGCCCCATAGACCACGCGTGCGACACGCGCATGCACCATCGCCATGGCGCACATCGCGCACGGCTCCAGGGTCACGTAAAGGGTCGCACCCAGCAGGCGATGATTGCCGAGGCGGCGACCGGCCTGCCTCATCGCCACGATCTCGGCGTGCGCGCTCGGGTCCTGCTCGGTGATATTGCGGTTCCAGCCTTCGCCGAGCGCTTCGCCTTCGGCCGACACCAGTACCGCGCCTACCGGAATCTCGTCGTCCTCGTGCTCGGCGCGGTCGGCCAGCGCCAGCGCGTGCCGCATCCAGCGCTCGTCAGCATCAGATTCCGCAGGCGGCTGGAACGAGGACATCACTCCCACTCAATGGTCGCGGGCGGCTTGCCACTGATGTCATAAACAACGCGAGAAACACCGCGCAACTCATTGATAATACGGTTAGAAACCTTGCCGAGGAAGTCGTACGGCAGGTGCGCCCAGTGGGCCGTCATGAAGTCGATGGTCTCGACCGCACGCAGTGCGATCACCCACTCGTAAGCGCGCGCATCGCCCACCACGCCGACCGACTTCACCGGCAGGAACACCGCGAATGCCTGGCTGGTGCGGTCGTACAGGTCGGCCTTGCGCAGCTCTTCGATGAAGATGTGGTCGGCCTTGGCCAGAAGCTCGGCGTACTCGCGCTTGACCTCGCCGAGGATGCGCACGCCCAGGCCCGGGCCCGGGAACGGATGGCGATAGACCATCGCGCGCGGCAGGCCGAGCTCGACGCCCAGGCGCCGCACCTCGTCCTTGAACAGCTCGCGCAGCGGTTCGACCAGGCCCAGCTTCATGTTCTCGGGCAGGCCGCCGACGTTGTGGTGGCTCTTGATGACGTGGGCCTTGCCGGTCTTGCTGCCGGCCGACTCGATCACATCGGGATAGATGGTGCCCTGTGCCAGCCACTTGGCGTTGGCGAGTTTCGACGACTCCTCGTCGAAGATCTCGACGAACAGGTTGCCGATGATCTTGCGCTTGGCCTCCGGATCGTCGACGCCCTTGAGCGCGTTGAAGTAGCGGTCGGCGGCATTCACGCGCACGACCTTCACGCCCATGTGCTCGGCGAACATCGCCATCACCTGGTCGCCTTCGTTCCAGCGCAGCAGGCCGGTATCGACGAACACGCAGGTCAGCTGCTCGCCAATCGCCTTGTGCAGCAGCGCGGCGACGACCGAGGAATCGACGCCGCCGGACAGGCCGAGGATCACCTCATCGGTGCCGACCGTATCGCGCACGCGGGCGATCTGGTCCTCGATGATGTGCGCGGCGGTCCACAGCGTCTTGCAGCCGCAGATATCGGTGACGAAGCGGCGCAGCAGGGTCGTGCCCTGCTTGGTGTGGGTCACTTCCGGATGGAACTGCACGCCGTACCAGCGCTTGGACTCCAGCGCCATGGCCGCGACCGGGATGCGGTCGGTGACGGCGGTGACGGTCCAGCCCGGCGGCGCCTTGGCGACGTGGTCGCCGTGGCTCATCCACACGTCGATGCGCGGCTCGCCGTCATGATCGGACAGGCCGCCGAGCAGCGCGTCACGGGCGACCAGCTCGACTTCGGCGTGGCCGAATTCGCGGGCATCGGCGGCCTCGGTGGCGCCGCCCAGCTGCGCGGCCAGGGTCTGCATGCCGTAGCAGATGCCCAGGATCGGTAAACCGGAATCGAACACTTCCTGCGGCGCGGCGGGCGCACCCTGCTCGGTCGTCGACTCCGGGCCACCCGAGAGGATGATGCCCTTGGCGCCGAACTTCGCGATCTCGGCCGGATCGTGGTCCCAGGCCCAGATCTCGCAGTAGACGCCGATCTCGCGGATGCGGCGGGCAATCAGCTGCGTGTACTGCGCGCCGAAGTCGAGGATCAGGATCTTGTCGCTGTGGATGTCGGTCATCGGAATTCGGCAGGGCAAAGTCGCTGGGTTCCCGCCTTCGCGGGAATGACGGTCTACTGCGGCAGTAACAACAAACGCCGGACCGCGCCGGAATCACCCAGCGCGGTAGTTCGGCGGTTCCTTGGTGATCTGCACGTCGTGCACGTGGCTCTCGCGCGCACCGGCATTGGTGATCCGCACGAAGCTGGGCTTCTTGCGCATGTCCTCGATCGTCGCGCAGCCGACATAACCCATCGTCGCGCGCAGGCCGCCGGCGAGCTGATGGACGACGTTGCGCAGCGGGCCGCGGTACGGCACGCGACCTTCGATGCCTTCCGGCACCAGCTTGTCGGCGTCCGAAGCGTCCTGGAAATAGCGATCCTTGGAGCCCTGCTCCATCGCGCCGATGCTGCCCATGCCGCGGTAGCTCTTGTAGCTGCGGCCCTGGAACAGCTCGACTTCGCCCGGCGCTTCCTCGGTGCCGGCGAACAGGCCGCCGACCATCACGGTGGAGGCCCCGGCGACCAGCGCCTTGCCGATGTCGCCCGAGTAGCGGATGCCACCGTCGGCGATCAGCGGGATGCGGTCCTGCAGCGCCTCGGCCACCATCGCCACGGCGGTGATCTGCGGTACGCCGACGCCAGCGACAATGCGCGTGGTGCAGATCGAGCCCGGGCCAACGCCAACCTTGACCGCGTCCGCACCGTTGTCCATCAGCGCCAGAGCCGCATCGCCGGTGACGATATTGCCGCCGATGACCTGCAGCTGCGGGAAGTTCTTCTTCACCCACTTGACCCGGTCGAGCACGCCTTGCGAATGGCCGTGCGCGGTATCGACCACGACCACGTCGACGCCAGCGGCAGCGAGCGCTTCAATGCGCGCCTCGGTGTCGCCACCGACGCCTACCGCGGCACCGACCAGCAGTCGTTCGCTGCTGTCGTAGGCGGCATTGGGGTTGTCGGACTTCTTCTGGATGTCCTTGACGGTGATCAGCCCGCGCAGCTCGAAGCCGTCGTTGACCACCAGCACCTTTTCGATGCGGTGCTTGTGCAGCAGGCTCAGGACTTCCTCGTCGGTGGCGCCTTCGCGCACCGTGATGAGGCGGTCCTTCTTGGTCATGATGTGGCGGACCGGATCGTCGAGCTTCTTCTCGAAGCGCATGTCGCGGCTCGTCACGATGCCGAGCAGATGGCCGCCTTCGACCACCGGCACGCCGGAGATGTTGCGGGCGCGGGTGAGCTTGAGCACTTCGGCGATCGTGGTATCGGGGCCGACGGTGAACGGCTCCTTGATCACGCCGGCCTCGAACTTCTTGACCGAGGCGATCTGCGCGGCCTGCGCCTGGACGCTCATGTTCTTGTGGACGATGCTGATGCCGCCCAGCTGGGCCATCGCAACGGCCAGGCGTGCTTCGCTGACCGTGTCCATCGCCGCCGACAGGATTGGCAGACGGATGTTGAGGTCGCGGGTGAGGCGGGTCGTGAGCGAGACGTCCTTGGGCAGGACGACCGAATGGGCCGGGACGAGGGAGACGTCGTCGTAGGTCAGTGCTTCAGCCTGGATGCGCAGCATGGGCAGGGGCCGGGAGGATGAAGCAATGAATTGTAACCCGGAAGGCCACCTTAATGCGCACATCGCGGCTGGAACGCTGTGGTCGACTCAGGATGCCGGGCTTCAAGACACCGGTGACCAGCCGCGACCCGAATCGGCCGCCTCCGCCGCTTCCAGCGTGTTCTGCATCAGCGTGGCAACGGTCATGGGTCCGACTCCGCCCGGGACCGGCGTGATCCAGCTGGCGCGTTCAGCCGCGGCGGCGAAACCGACGTCGCCGACCAGGCGGCCGTCATCGAGGCGGTTGATGCCGACGTCGATCACCACCGCGCCCGGCTTGACCCACTCTCCCGGGATCAGGCCCGGGCGGCCGACCGCGACCACAAGGATGTCGGCGTTGCGGATCGAAGCTTCGAGCACGTCGGGCGGGGTGAACTTGTGGCAGCTGGTGACCGTGCAGCCGGCGATCAGCAGTTCCAGCGCCATCGGCCGGCCGACGTGGTTGGACACGCCCACGATCGTCGCGCTCTGGCCGCGCACGGCCTTGTCGGTGTAGGCCAGCAGCGTGGTGATTCCACGCGGCGTACACGGGCGAAGGCCAAACTGGCGCAAGGCCAGGTGACCGACGTTCTCCGGATGAAAGCCATCGACATCCTTGCGTGGATCGATCCGGTGGATCAGCCCGGTAGCGTCGCGGCGGTCGGGCAGCGGCAGCTGGACCAGGATGCCGTGGACGTCGGGGTCGGCGTTGAGCCGGTCGATCAGGGCCAGCAGTTCGTCGTTGCCGGTGTCGGCCGGCAGGTCGTAGTCGATCGCACGGATGCCCACTTTTTCCGCGGCACGGCGTTTGTTGCGGACATAGACGCTGGACGCGGGATCGTTGCCGACCAGCACCACCGCCAGGCCCGGGCGCGACTTGCCGGCGGCGACGCGCGCGTCGACCTGGGCCTTGAGGTTGTCGAGCAGGTCGTCGGCAATGCGCTTGCCGTCGAGGATGCGGGCAGTGGGAGTCGAGGCGGTCATGCGGTCGCTGGGTTACAGTCGAGGCCGCGCATTATCGCCTATTCGACGCGTGCTTATTCGACGCGTGCTTATTCGAGGCGCGCTTGTTCGAGGCGCGCCTGTTCGACCCGCACCCATTCGACACCCCCCCCACTGCCCTGCTCCGCCCGGAACGGAGACCCCCATGACCGACACCGATTTCGAAACCACCCAGATCGAAGCCGCGGCCTTCCGGCGCCTGCTCCAGCATCTGATGGTCGAGCGCACCGACGTGCAGAACATCGACCTGATGATCCAGGCCGGCTTCTGCCGCAATTGCCTGTCCGACTGGTACCGCGATGCCGCCGAGCATCGCGGCATCACCATGACCCGCGACGAGGCGCGTGAAGCGGTGTACGGCATGCCCTTCGCGCAATGGAAGGCCGAGCACCAGAAGGACGCCACCCCCGAGCAGCTCGCCGCGTTCGAAGCGGCGCGGCGCAGGCACGAGGGCTGAGCATGCGCAAACAGCTGCTCGGCTGGGCCGCACTGCCGATCCTCGGCTACGCCGGCATCTGCGCCTGGCTGTTCGCCAAGCAGCGCGAACTGATCTACTTGCCGCAGGACACCCGCGTCGACGCGGCGCAGACCGACTTTGCCATCGAGCGCGACGGCGTCCGCCTGCGCGGCTGGGTGGTCAACCCGGCCCGGCACGAGCCGGTGATCTATTTCGGCGGCAACGCCGAGCGCGTGGAAAACCGGCGCGAACAACTCGGACGCGTGCTGCCGGGGCGCAGCATCTATCTGGTCGCCTATCGCGGCTACGGCGCCAACGAAGGTGCGCCGAGCGAAACGGCCCTGTTCGCCGACGCGCTGGCCGTGTTCGATGACGTGCAGGCACGCCATCCGGGCGAGGCCGTCAGCGTGATCGGCTCCAGTCTCGGCAGCGGCGTGGCGAGCTACGTGGCGTCCAGGCGGCCCGTGTCCCGGCTGGTGCTGGTGGCGCCGTTCGACAGCCTGGCGGCGGTCGCACAGGCGCATTACCGGATGTTTCCGATTCGCTGGATCGTGAAGGACCGGTTCGACTCGGCCGGTTACCTGCACGGCTACCAAGGCCCGGTGATGGTGATCCGCGCCGGCCGCGACCAGGTGATCCCGGCCTCCAGCACCAATCGCCTGATCGGATCGCTGGGCCGTCCGCCGCAGGTGATCGACCTGCCCAAGGCCGATCACAACACCATCGGCACCGACCCGGGATTCGAGCAGGCGCTGCAGAAGTTCATGCTCTAGCGCGTCACCCGGCGCAGAACTGCACGTAGTCGATGTAGCCCGGGAACTCGCGTCCTGCCGCGCAGACCGGGCACTGCGGATCCGCCGACAAACGCGTCTCGCGGAACTTCATCGCCAGTGCGTCGAAGCCCAGCAGGCGCCCGGCCAGGGAATCGCCCAGGCCCAGCACCAGCTTGATCGCCTCGGTCGCCTGCAGCATGCCGATCACGCCTGGCAGCACGCCAAGCACGCCGGCCTCGGCGCAGTTGGGCGCAGCCTCCGGCGGGGGCGGCTCGGGGAACAGGCAGCGATAGCACGGCGCCTGGCCACGGTGGCGGCCGGCGTCGAAGACGCTGACCTGGCCTTCGAACCGGTGCACCGCGCCGTACACCAGCGGCTTGCCCAGCTTCACGCAGGCATCGTTGAGCAGGTAGCGCACCGGAAAGTTGTCCGCACCGTCGATGACGACGTCGGCCTCGGCAATCAGCCGTTCGACGTTGTCGGCGGTGATGCGCTCGGGGAATGCCTCGATGGTGACGGTCGGATTGAGCGCCGACAGCGCGATGCGCGCCGATTCCACCTTGGCCACGCCGATGCGGTCTTCGGTGTGCAGAATCTGCCGCTGCAGGTTGCTGCGGTCGACCACGTCGTCGTCGGCCAGAACAATCGTGCCGATGCCGGCCGCAGCCAGGTAGTACGCCGCCGGTGAACCCAGTCCACCCGCACCGACCATCGCGATCCGCGCGGCCTGCAGTCGCCGCTGTCCGCCCTCGCCCACTTCCGGCAGCCGCAGATGGCGCGAGTAGCGGTCGTAGAAGTCGAAATCGCCTTCGGGCCGGGTCAGCGGCAGGCCCTCTGCGATCCAGCGCGTGGTGCCGCCCTCGACCGAACTCACGCGCCGATAGCCCGCTTCCAGCAGCGCCTGCGCGGCCTGCAGCGAGCGCCGGCCGGACTGGCAGATGAGCACGATGTCGGCGTCTGGATCGGGCAGTTCTGCCTGTGGCTGCGCCTCGAGATCCGCCTTGGCGACGCCGCGGGCGCCTTCGGCAAACCCGCCGGCGCGCTCATGCGACTCGCGCACGTCGATCAGCACCGCGCCCGATCGCTGGCGGCGCAGCGCCTCTGCCGGGGAGACTTCTTCGATGTTCATGCCGGCATTATCGCGCCGTCTGTCCGCAAGCAGGGGCACTACGCATAGCGCAGCACCTCGACCACTTCGCCCGCCGCCAGGCGCTGCGGGCCGTCCGGGATCACGATCAGCGCATTGGAGTCGGCAACGGCGCGCAGCCGGTGCGAGCCGATTGCCGGGTTCGGATCCGCACGCAGCACGCCGTGGTCGTCGCAGAACACCCGGGCCCGCATGAACTCGCGGCGCGGATGGGCCTTGTCGATCGGGCCGAGCAGTTGCGCACGCTCCAGCGGCCGCGGATCGGTGCGCCCCTGCAGCGCGTCGACCAGGGCCCGGCCGAACGATAGGTAGGTGGCGAACACCGACACCGGATTTCCGGGCAGGCCCAGCACGCGCGCCTGGTCGAGGCTGCCGAACAGCAGCGGCATCCCTGGCTTCATCCGCACCTTCCAGAAATGGGTCTGGCCGAATTGCGCCAGCACCGACGGAATGTGGTCTTTTTCGCCGGCCGAAACGGCGCCGCAGGTGATCACGATGTCGAACGCGCAGGCGGCATCGCGCAGGGCGATCTCGACCCGCTTCGGATCGTCCGGCAGGCGCGGCCACGCCGTCGGCTCGAGCCCGTCGGCGCGCAGCAGCCCCATCAGCAGTTCGCGGTTGCTGTCGTAGATCTCGCCGGGGGCCAGGGCCATGCCCGGCTCGACCAGCTCGTCGCCGCTGCTGAACACCGCCACGGTCGGCCGACGCACGACCGGCAGCGAAGCCAGCCCCATCGATGCCGCCAGCGAAACCCGTGCGGGCGTCAGCAGCGAGCCGGCGCGCAGTACCTGGTCGCCCGCGGCCACGTCCTCGCCCGCGAAGCGCACATTGGAACCAGGGGCGACGTCGCCGCCAACCGTCACGCGGTCGCCATCGACCCGCGCGTTCTCCTTGATGACGACCGCATCGGCGCCAACCGGCAGCGGTGCGCCAGTGGTGATGCGCAGGCATTCGCCCGGCCCGACCTGCAGCCCCGTCGAACGACCGGCGAACTGTTCGCCAACCAGTCGCAGCGTGGTCTCGCCGTCACCCAAGTCGGCGTGGCGAACAGCGAATCCGTCCATCGCGCTGTTGTCGAAGGGAGGCAAGGACAACGGCGCGTGGATGTCGCCTGCGAGGATGCGGCCATGCGTTCGCGACAGCGCCAGCGTCTCGGTTTCGAGGCGGTGCGCTGCCGCCACGTCGCGGACGATGGCCAGTGCGTCGTCGAACAGCAGTCCAGTCGGGAATCCGGTCATGTGATGCCAGCGGCAGCCAGGTCGTCGGGAGTGTTGAGGTTGCCGAAGCGTACGCCGTCCAGTCGCACCGCCGCCATGCCGAGCGTGGCCTGCAGCGAGTGCACCGCCATATCGCCACGCGCCAGTGCGGCGCTGGCCGCCGGC
The DNA here is from genome assembly GCF_052113485.1 of Lysobacter sp. TAF61. Classification (NCBI taxonomy): domain Bacteria; kingdom Pseudomonadati; phylum Pseudomonadota; class Gammaproteobacteria; order Lysobacterales; family Lysobacteraceae; genus Lysobacter; species Lysobacter sp. TAF61. The sequence goes on along the minus strand of NZ_JBFRDH010000003.1, from coordinate 437,760 downwards.
CGCAGCGCCGCCAGCGACCACAGCGCAACCAGTGGCTGGGCGCCGTCGTCATCGACGGCAAAGGCGCCGCTGGCGCCGGCGTGTGAAGCCAGGGTTGGCAGCAGGCATTCGTTGACGCCGACCAGGTCGACCGGAATCGTCAGCAGCCACGGCGTGGCGCAGGCGGCCGCCAACGCATCGATGCCGGCCAGTGGGCCCAGACCACCGCCCACCCTGTCGACGACGGAATGCAGCCCGGCAGCGGCGTAGCGCGCGGCATCACGATTGGCGCTGACCAGGACTGCGCTGGTGTCACCGGCGAAGCGGCGTTGCCAGCGGATCACCTGGGCCAGGCCGTCACGCTCGATCCAGGCCTTGTCGACGCCGCCCAGGCGCGTGCCGCGGCCGCCGGCAAGGATGCCGAGGGTGATCTGCGAGGCGGGAAGCAGCGTTGTCATCGACCACCGGCAGGCGCGGCCGGAACGTCACTTTCCGCGTTTGACGTGCCGGATCATGCGGCGCTTCTTGACGACCTGGCGCTGGCTGAGGACGTTCTTCTTGCCTTCGTACGGATTCGTGCCTTCCTTGAACACGAAACGCACCGGCGTGCCGACCAGCTTGAAGCGCTTGCGGAAGAAGTTCTCCAGATAGCGCTTGTAGGAATCGCTCAGGGTGCGCAGGCGGGTGCCATGCACGACGAACGTCGGCGGGTTGTTCGCCGCCGGGTGGGCATAGCGCAGCTTGGGGACATGCCCGCGCACGACCGGCGGCGGGTTGGTCTCGTACGCCACTTCCAGCGCCTTGTTGACTTCGCTGGTGCTGAACTCGTGCGTCGCCGAGGCGTGCGCGCGGTGAATCGCCTTGAACAGTTCGCGCAGGCCCGAGCCATGCTTGGCGCTGATGCGCACCGCCTCGGCCCACTCGACGAAACTCAGCTTGCGGGCGAGCAACTGCTCGGCCTGCTGGCGCTGGTAGTCGGTCTGGTTGTCCCACTTGTTCACCGCCACCACGAGCGCGCGACCGGCGTCCAGCGCATAACCGAGCACGCTCGCATCCTGGTCGGTCACGCCTTCGCCGGCATCGAGCATGATCACCGCAACCTGGCACTGCTCGATCGCCTGCAGGGTCTTGATGATCGAGAACTTTTCCACTGCCTCGTCGACGCGCGACTTGCGGCGCAGGCCGGCCGTGTCGATCAGCCGGTACAGGCGACCGTCACGCTCCATGTCGATGGCCACCGAGTCGCGGGTGGTGCCCGGCACTTCGGAGGCGATCATCCGTTCTTCGCCAAGCAGGCGATTGACCAGGGTCGACTTGCCGACGTTCGGTCGGCCGATGAAGGCGATGCGGATGCGCGAGGGATCGGTGTCGAGTTCGGTCGCGGCCCCTACATCCGGCAAGCGCTGGAGGCTTTCGTCGATCAGTTCGTCGATGCCCTGGCGGTGCGCCGACGACACCGTGACGACGTCGCTGAACCCATAGCGGGCGAAATCGTTGCGCGCAGCCTGGGCATCGATGCCGTCGATCTTGTTGATCACCAGCATGGTCGGTCGCGCGCTCTTGCGCAGCCACGCCAGGATCTCGTCATCCAGGGCCGAGGCGCCTTCGCGGCCGTCGACGATGAACAACACCAGGTCGGCTTCCTCGGCCGCGGAGCGGGCCTGGCGTGCGGTCGCGCCGGCCAGGCCCTCGTCCACGCCGGCGATGCCGCCGGTGTCGACCACGGCGAACGATTGCTTGCCCTCCGGCCGGCACACGCCGTAGTGGCGATCGCGGGTCACGCCCGGTTCGTCATGGACCAGGGCGTCGCGACTGCGCGTGAGCGCATTGAAGAGGGTCGATTTTCCGACGTTGGGGCGGCCAACGAGGGCAACTAGCGGAAGCATGGGCGAAAGCCGATAAGAAGTGGATTGGGTATGGCGCAGAATTAGCCGGAAAATCAGCCAGAAAACCCGCCAGGATCGGCCCGTTCGGGGCAGACACGCCCCGGGGTTGGGGCGTCGAAACCGGGCAAGGAGCCGCTGCACGGGCCGGAGGCCGCAGCGCATGATGACTGCCCGGTCACAAAAAGGGAAACAGCCCAGCGCCGCGGGGCGCTGGGCCGATCTGCGTTCGAGGTGGCGCGCCCGGCCTTACTGCAGGCGGAACGCGGTCAGCTCGCCCGACACGTTCTGGACGATGGCAATGCCGTCGGCCACCACCGGCGCGGCGCGTACGGCCTTGCCACCGACGCGTTCGCGGGCTGCGAACTCGCCGTTATCGAGCTTGAGCCAGTGCACGTAACCGTCGTAGTCGGCAACCACGGCGAAATCGCCCTGGATCGCCGCACCGGTCACGTTGCGGCGCGCCAGGCCCGGCTGCTGCCACAGGGCGCTGCCGCCGCTCTTGTCCAGGCCGAACACGATGCCGCTGGTGTCGGTCACGACCAGGCGGTCGCTGCCCATGCCGATCCGGCCGGCGCCGCCATGCTCGCTCTGCCACATCGGCCGTCCGCTCGGGGCGTCGATGGCCAGGGTCTGCTTCTTGAAGCTCGTGGCGAACAGCGTGGTGCCGTCCAGCACCGGCGTACCGTCGACGTCGGCCATGCGGTCAAGCTCGGTGCGGCCTTCGGCCTGCCCCACTGCCTGCTCCCACAGCGGACGCCCGTCGGTGGCCGACAGCGCCGTCACCGAGCCATCGTCGTTGCCGATGAAGACGAAACCCGGGCCCAGCTGGGGCGCGTCGTTGCCGCGCACCGACAGCATCGGCACTTCCTGCACCCAGAACCAGCGACGCTCGCCGTTGGCGGCATCGAAGGCGGTCACCCGGCCATCGTTGGAGCGCACGAACACCGTGCCCATGCCGATCGCGGGTGCGGCGATGACCTCGTTGGTCACCTTCGCTTCCCACTTCTTCTCGCCGGTGGCCGCGTCCAGGGCGATCACTTCGCCGTTGAGTCCGCCCACCACGACCAGGCCTTCGCCAACGCCGGGGCCGCCGGAAACGGCCAGCTCGGACTTCTTCTCCGGGCGGTATTCCCAGATCGACTTGCCGTTCTGCAGATCGAAGGCATGCACCCCGCCTTCGATGGCGGCGGCGTATACGCGGCCGTCAGCCACGACCGGACCCTGGCGCACGCCCATGCGGCCCTCGCCCTTGCCGGCGTTGGCCGACCAGAGCTTGGACACGGTCACCGACGGCGTGATGTCGGTCAGCTCGGTCGGCTCATTGGGCTTGCCGTCGTCCTTCTTCTTGTCGTCACCGCCGAACCAGCCCTTGACGGTCGAGCAGCCCGCGAGCGAAGCCGCGCACAGCAGCACGAGGGAGGTACGCATCAGCATCGTGCGGTGCTTCATCAGGACTTGGCCTCGGGCGTGGCCGGCGCGCCGCCGGCCTGGTTGAGTTTGAGTTCGATCACGCGCCGCTGCTGCGAGGCGACGTCCAGCTTGGCAAGCGCCTGCGAGTACGAGGCGCGGGCCTGTTCGAGCTGGCCCAGGGCGAACTGCGCATCGCCGCGCACTTCCATTGCTCCGGCGCTGCTGGCATTGGCCAGCAGCTTGAGCGCGGCGTCGGCCTGCTTGGCTTCGATCAGCAAGCGCGCCAGGCGCTGGTTGACGACGTCGGTGATGGCCGGGTCGCTGCTCCTGATCGCACGCAGCGTGGCGATCGCGGCGTCGTTCTGGCGCGCGTCTACCTGCGAGCGGGCAAGCTCGAGCGCGGCCAGGTCGTGGTAGGTGCTGTCAGCAAGCGCCTTGACCTTGGCCGGTGCGTTCTTGTCTTTGGCCTTGATGGCATCGAGCGTCGCCTGGTACTGGTTCGAAAGTTCCAGTTGCGTCTGCTCGCCGCGATGTTCCCACCACTTCCAGCCACCGATTGCCGCCAGGCCGAGCACGATGCCGCCAATCAGGCCGGCTCCGTTGTTGCGCAGCCATTGCAGGACGCGCTCGCTTTGTTCGTGTTCGTCGAGAAGGTCGTCTATTGCCATTCGGGAGCTGCCATTCCAAAGCTGCTGTGTCGCCCCCGCCCTGCGGCGGGAACCCAATGAGGAACACCGGCCCGCATGGACCGGTGACGAGGGATGACCCGCGCGCGGGTCAGTCAGCGACCGGCGTCAGGGAACCGTCAGAGGATAGCGTAAAGCGCGCCACGTTCGCGCGGCTGAACGGCGTCAGATCGACCGTCTTGCCGGCTTGGCGCACTTCAACGGCGGTGGAATTGCCCAGCACGACGCGGGAAACCTCGCCAGCGCCGTAGCTGCGCTCCTGCCCGGCACCCAGAAGCCCCTGCTCCAGGGTGGTGCCGTTGTTGCCGATGATCTGGATCCAGCTGTCGCCGTTGAACTTCAGCGACAGCGCGGTCTGCGCCGATGCCGCCGACAGCGGCGCAATGGACGCGATCAGCGGCGTGCGCTGCACGCCCTGCGGAGCCGGCGCCGTCGACGGCAGTTCGCCCTGCCCGGCCGGCGTCGCCGGAACTTCCAGCGACTGCACGGTGGACTGGTGCGGCGAACGCGTCGCCAGCCAGACCGGAACCGCGATCGCCGCCGTCAGCACGATATAGATCGCCCGACGCGTGACCTGGTCGAAGACATGGCGGTAGCGCGGGGTGTAGGTGTGGCTGACCAGCTCCGAAGGCGCCACCGGAGCGGCCACGCCGTTTCGCAGCTGGTCTTCCAGGTCGATGCCCAGCAGGCGCGCATAGCTGCGCATCTGGCCGCGCACGAACACCGGCGCCCCGAGCTGGTCCGGGTCTCCGGACTCGAGCTGGCGCAGCACCCGCACCGGAATCTTCAGGCTCGCAGCGACTTCTTCCTGCGACAGCCCCGCCTGCTCGCGGGCCTGTTTCAGGCGCACGCCGCAGCTGGCGCCCATTTCGGGCGCAACGTCAATAGAAGTGCCCATCATCGCCTGCCGTCATCCCCCATGCCGGAGCCCTGCGTCTCAGGGAACTCCGCCCTCATTCGCTGAACGTATCTTGCGGCGGCTGCCGTGTCGCCGAGTTTTTGTTCGATCTGTGACGCAAGCAACAACGAGCTCTTGTCGGCCGGTGCTGCTGCCAGGCGGCGCTCCGAGAAGGCCCGCGCCTCGAAGGCCCGCCCCTGGCGGAACTCCAGCTCGGCCAGCGCCCCGAGGGCGACCGGGTTGGTCGGGTCCAGGGCAATGGCGTCGCGAAGGTTACGGGCGGCGCGCGCGTCCTGGCCAGCCCGGAGCGAACAGCTGCCGGCATTGGCCAGGGCCATCGCCGGGGTCGCATAGCTGGTGTCGGCCAGGGCCTTGTCGAACCAGGCCAGGGACTGCGCCGCCTGGCCCTGTCCGCACAGCCAGACGCCGTAGTTGTTGAGCACGCCGCCACTGGCCGGAGCCAGCTCGGTCGCGCGGCGGTAGTGTTCGCCGGCCTGGGCGGTCGCACCGCTGCGCTCGGCGGCCGCACCCAGCAGGGTGTAGGCATCGGCCGACGCGGGGTCGATCTTGAGGGCCAGGCGCGCTTCGCGCTCGGCGCCGGCGTTGTCGCCGGTCATCAGCTTTTCCTGTGCGCGCTGCAGATGCACCCGGGTGGTCGATGCCTTGTCGCGCTTGTCGTCGCTGACATCGACCTTGCGTGCGATCTGGTCGTAGTCGCCGCGGCTGAAATCCTGCCGCACGAACGTCAGCTTGCTGCAGCCACTGGTGGCGGCCAGGACCAGCACGAGCAGGGACAGACGGAGCATCCGGCGGCCGTTGCCACCGTGGGTCAAGCCTTCGCTGCGGGCGTCAGGCTGCTTCATCGCCCAGCCCCTGCGCCTGCAGTTGCTTGCGGAATTCGGCCTGGCGACGCGTGCGATCCATGACCTGGCCCTTGAGCTGGCCACATGCCGCATCGATGTCGTCACCGCGGGTGCGGCGCACCGGCGCGATCATGCCGGCGTCGTTGAGCAGTTTCTGGAAGGCGCGGATCGCGACTTCATCGGGGCGCTCGTAGCGCGTGCCCGGGAATGGATTGAACGGGATCAGGTTGACCTTCGCCGCGTCCTTCATCTGTACCGCGTTGTCGAACTGGCGCAGCAGGCGCAGCAGCTGGCGGGCATGCTGGGGCTGGTCGTTGACGCCCTTCATCAGGGTGTATTCGAACGTGACGGAGCTGCCGCGCTTGCGCAGCGCATAGCGCACGCACGCTTCCATCAGCTGCTCGATCGGGTACTTCTTGTTGAGCGGCACCAGTTCGCTGCGCAGCTCATCGTTGGGCGCATGCAGCGAGACGGCGAGCGACACGTCGCTCTCCTCGCCCAGGCGGTCGATCATCGGCACCATGCCGGCGGTCGACAGCGTCACGCGCTTGTTGGCCAGGCCGTAGCCCAGATCGTCGCGCATGATGCTCATCGCGCGCACGACGTTGTCGAAGTTCGCCAGCGGCTCGCCCATGCCCATCATCACCACGTTGGTCAGCTTGCGCTGCTGGTGCGGGACATTGCCGAGGTGACGCGCCGCCACCCAGACCTGGCCGATGATCTCGGCGGTCGACAGGTTGCGGTTGAAGCCCTGGGTCGCGGTCGAGCAGAAGGTGCAGTTGAGCGCGCAGCCCACCTGCGAGGACACGCACAACGTGCCTCGGCCCTTGTCGGGGATGAACACCGTTTCGATGGCGTTCTTGGTGTCCATGCCCAGCAGCCACTTGTGGGTGCCGTCGGTGGACGCCTTGTCGAGCACGACCTGGGGAACCTGAACGACGGCGTGCTGTTCGAGCTTGGCGCGCAGCGCCTTGCCCAGGTCGGTCATGTCGTTGAAGTCGGTGACGTAGCGGTGATGGATCCACTTCATCACCTGGTGCGCACGGAACTTCTTCTCGCCGAGCGATTCTTCGAAGAATCGCTCGAGCGAGACGCGGTCGAGGTCGAACAGATTGGTCTTGCCCGACTCGACCGCGCGCTTGCCGGCAACAACCGGCGCAGCGGCCACAGCCGACTCCGTCGCCGCCGCGGTGCCTGCGTCAGCGAGGTGGAGTTCGATGGTGTCGCGTTGCGTGGTCATGGCCTGCTCGTGTCGCTATCAGCGACCGTAGACGCCGGTGGCCGGGAAGAAATACGCGATCTCGTTCGCGGCGTTCTCCAGGCTGTCCGAACCGTGCACGGCGTTGGCATCGATGCTGTCGGCGAAGTCGGCGCGGATCGTGCCCGGCGCGGCGTCCTTCGGATTGGTTGCGCCCATCAGGTCGCGGTTCTTGAGCACTGCGCCCTCGCCTTCCAGCGCCTGGATCATCACCGGGCCGGAGATCATGAACTCGACCAGCGCGTTGAAGAACGGGCGCTCGCGGTGCACGGCGTAGAAGCCTTCGGCTTCCTGCTTGGACAGGTGCTTCATCTTTGCGGCGACGACCTTGAGGCCTGCCTTCTCGAAGCGGGTATAGATCTCACCGATGACGTTCTTGGCGACGGCGTCGGGCTTGATGATCGAAAGGGTGCGCTCCAGCGCCATGGAATTTCTCCGGGTAGGCGGGCAGCCGAACCGTGGGTTCGCGCCCGAGGATAACAGAAAAACCCGCGTCGGAACGCGGGTTTAGCCCACAAGGCTCCGGTAATTCTAGCGGATTACGGGCCCCTTTTGCACGTCGTGGCGGAACTCGGCGTTGACGGTTCAGGCAGTCGGGACTAGCATCAAACAAGCGTTTGATTCAGACCGTCGCTTCACTGCTCGCAGGACCCTCCATGGCCGCCACCGCCCACTTCTCCACCAAGGACCGCATTCTCGGCGCCGCCGAGGAACTGTTCGCCCAGTTCGGCTTTACCGGGACCTCGCTGCGCCAGGTCACCAGCCGCGCCGACGTGAACATCGCCGCGGTCAACTACCACTTCGGCAGCAAGGAGAACCTGGTCAACGAGGTCTTCCGCCGCCGCATGGACGACATGAGCGCGCAGCGCCTTGGCGCCCTCAAGATCGCCATCGAGCAGCACCCGGGCGAGCTGGAGCCGATTCTGGCCGCCTTCGTGCAGCCGGCCCTGGCCATGGCCCAGGACCGCCACGGCGGCGGCGCGTTCGTCCGTGTCGTCGCCCGCGCGTACGCGGAAAAGAACGACCGCCTGCGCAAGTTCCTGTCCGATCACTACGGCCACGTCCTGCGCGAATTCGGCAAGGCGATTGCCGTCTGCGTGCCGGGCCTGAGCAAGGAAGAGCTCTACTGGCGCCTGGACTTCCTGGCCGGCGCCCTGACCTATGCCATGGCGGACTTCGGCCTGATCAAGCGTCCCGCCGGTGTCACCGAGGCGGCGCATCGTGAGCGGGCAGCACGTGAACTGATCCACTTCGCCGCGGCCGGATTCAAGGTCGAACCGAAGCGTTGATCACCAGAGTTTTCAAGCCGTAAGCACTAAAGTCTTGTATAAACAAGGATTTGCACAACATGTCTAAGAAACTGCTTGTACGCCGCGTGGCCGTCCTCGGCGCCGGTGTCATGGGCGCGCAGATCGCTGCGCACCTGACCAATGCCGGTGTCGACACGGTGCTGTTCGACCTGCCGGCCAAGGAGGGCGACCCCAATGGCGTCGTCGCCAAGGCCATCGCCAACCTCGGCAAGCTCAGCCCCGCCCCGCTCGCCAGCAAGGCCCTGGCCGAGCGCATCACCGCGGCCAACTACGAGACCGGACTGGAGCAGTTGCGCGGCTGCGACCTGATCATCGAGGCCATCGCCGAACGGATGGACTGGAAGCAGGACCTGTACAAGAAGATCGCCCCGTTCGTGGCCGCGCACACCGTGCTGGCCAGCAACACCTCGGGCCTGGGCATCAACAAGCTGGCCGAAGTGCTGCCGGAGCAGCTGCGCCACCGCTTCTGCGGCGTGCACTTCTTCAATCCGCCGCGCTACATGCACCTGGCCGAACTCATTCCGGCCAGGACCACCGACGACGACGTGCTCGAGTCGCTGGAAACCTTCCTGACCACCACCCTGGGCAAGGGCGTGGTGATCGCCAAGGACACCCCGAACTTCATCGGCAACCGCATCGGCGTGTTCTCGATGCTGGCCGGCATGCACCACACCGAGCAGTTCGGCCTGGGCTTCGACACCGTCGACGCGCTGACCGGCCCGGCCATCGGCCGGCCCAAGTCGGCGACGTTCCGCACCGCCGACGTGGTCGGCCTGGACACGATGGCCCACGTCATCAAGACCATGGCCGACACGCTGCCGGAAGACCCGTGGCACAGCTACTTCAAGGCGCCCAAGTGGTTGGCGGCGCTGATCGAGAAGGGCGCACTGGGCCAGAAGAGCGGCGCCGGCGTGTACACCAAGCGCGGCAAGGACATCCTGGTTCTCGACCTGAAGGCGCAGGATTACCGCGCCTCGGCCGGTGAGCTCGACCCGGAAGTGGCCGGCCTGCTCAAGGAAAAGGACCCGGCGAAGAAGTTCGCCGCGCTGCGCGGCAGCGCGCATCCGCAGGCGCAGTTCCTGTGGGCGATCTTCCGCGACACCTTCCACTACAGCGCGTTCCATCTCGAATCGATCGCCGACACCGCGCGCGACATCGACTTCGCCATGCGCTGGGGTTACGGCTGGTCGCTCGGCCCGTTCGAGACCTGGCAGGCCTCAGGCTGGAAGCAGGTCGCCGACTGGATCGCCGAGGACATCGTCGCCGGCAAGGCGATGAGCAGCGCACCGCTGCCGAACTGGGTGTTCGATGGCCGCGACGGCGTGCATGGCGCCGACGGCAGCTTCAGCCCGGCCCGCAGCGCCAATGTGCCTCGCTCCTCCAATCCGGTGTACGCGCGCCAGCGCTTCCCCGATCCGCTGCTCGGCGAGAAGTTCTCGCAGGGCCGCACGGTCTTCGAGAACGAAGGCATCCGCATGTGGGCCGACGAGGGCGACGACATCGCCGTGGTCGGCTTCAAGACCAAGATGCACACGGTCAACGACTTCGTCCTCAATGGCCTGCAGGAAGCCATCGGCATCGCCGAGCGCGACTTCGCCGGCCTGGTGATCTGGCAGCCGAAGGAACCCTTCTCCGCCGGCGCCGACCTGGCCGGTGCGCTGGGCCTGCTGCAGGCCGGTGACGTCAAGGGCTTCGAGGCGATGGTCGCCAACTTCCAGGCCACCAGCCAGCGCATCAAGTACTCGCTGGTGCCGGTGGTTGCCGCCGTGCGCGGCCTGGCGCTGGGCGGCGGCTGCGAGTTCCAGATGCATGCGGCCCACAGCGTGTTCTCGCTGGAAAGCTACATCGGCCTGGTCGAAGCCGGCGTCGGCCTGCTGCCGGCCGGTGGCGGCCTGAAGGAGTTCGCCGTGCGCGCCTCCGAAGCCGCAGGTCCGGGCGGCGATGTCTTCGCCCAGCTCAAGACCGCGTTCGAGAGCGTGGCCATGGGCAAGGTCTCGACCTCGGCCTTCGAAGCCCGCGAACTCAAGCTCGCCCGCGACAGCGACAGCGTCGTCTTCAACGCCTTCGAGCTGCTGCACGTGGCACGCCAGCAGGCGCGCGCGCTGGCCGAATCCGGCTACCGCCCGCCCCTGCCCGCCCGTCGCATACAGGTCGCCGGCGACGTCGGCATCGCCACGTTCAAGATGATGCTGGTCAACATGCTGGAAGGCCGTTTCATCTCGCCGCACGACTACGAGATCGCAACCCGCATCGCCACGGTGATGTGCGGCGGCGGGGTGGACCGTGGTGCGCTGGTCGACGAGGAATGGCTGCTCAAGCTCGAGCGCGAGCATTTCGTCGCACTGGCGCAGATGCCCAAGACGCAGGAGCGCATCGCGCACATGCTCAAGACCGGCAAGCCGCTGCGCAACTAAGCGACGACGACACAGGACATATCGAAATGACCAAGCAGATCCAGGACGCCTACATTGTCGCCGCCACCCGTACTCCGGTCGGCAAGGCACCGCGCGGCGTCTTCCGCAACACCCGTCCCGACGAAATGCTCGCCCACGTGCTGCGCTCGGTCGTGGCGCAGGCACCGGGCATCGACCTGGGCCGCATCGATGACGCGATCATCGGCTGCGCCATGCCCGAGGGCGAGCAAGGCATGAACGTGGCGCGCATCGGCGCGCTGCTGGCCGGCCTGCCCAATACCATCGCCGCGCAGACCATCAACCGCTTCTGCTCGTCGGGCCTGCAGGCCGTGGCGATGGCGGCCGACCAGATCCGTCTCGGCAACTCCGACCTGATGCTGGCCGGCGGTACCGAGTCGATGTCGATGGTGCCGATGATGGGCAACAAGGTCGCCCTGAGCCCGCAGGTGTTCGCCAAGGACGAGAACGTCGCCATTGCCTACGGCATGGGCATCACCGCCGAAAAGGTCGCCGAGGAGTGGAAGGTCTCGCGCGAAGACCAGGACGCGTTCGCCCTGGCCTCGCACCAGAAGGCCATCGCGGCGATCCAGGCCGGCGAGTTCAAGTCCGAGATCAGCCCGTATGAAGTGATCTCGCGCATTCCCGATCTCGGCGGCAATGCCATCCGGGTCAGGACGTCGATCGTCGAGATCGATGAAGGCCCACGTCCGGACACCTCGATCGAAGGCCTGGGCAAGCTGCGCCCGGTGTTCCGCAACGCCCAGTTCGGCGGCAGCGTCACTGCCGGCAACAGCTCGCAGATGAGCGACGGCGCCGGTGCGGTGCTGCTCGCCTCCGAGCAGGCGATCAAGGACTACGGCCTGACCCCGCTGGCGCGCTTCGTCAGCTTCTCGGTCGCCGGCGTGCGCCCGGAAGTGATGGGTATCGGCCCGATCGCGGCGATCCCCAAGGCGCTCAAGCAGGCCGGCCTGAGCAAGGACCAGCTGGACTGGATCGAACTCAACGAAGCCTTCGCCGCGCAGGCGCTGGCCGTGATCCGCGATTCCGGCCTGGACCCATCCAAGGTCAATCCGCTCGGCGGCGCGATCGCGCTCGGCCACCCGCTCGGCGCCACCGGTGCGATCCGCACCGCGACCATCGTGCACGGCCTGCGTCGTCGCCAGCTCAAGTACGGCATGGTGACCATGTGCATCGGCACCGGCATGGGCGCGGCGGGCATCTTCGAAGCGCTCTGAGTTCCCGGGCGCTGGAAACGAAACGGGCAGCCCGATGGCTGCCCGTTTTCGTTTTGCCGGCGCTTCAGGCCAGGCGCGTCCCGTTCGGCACGGGTCGTTCGATCGCGGTGACCACCACGCCGTCCGCGGTGGGAAATCCTGTCAGCAGGAACTCCGACACGAACGGCCCGACTTGCTTGGGCGGGAAGTTGATCACGCCGACTATCTGCCGTCCGACGAGGTCTTCGGCGGCGTAGAGATCCTTGATCTGCGCGCTGGTCTTGCGCACCCCGTGGGGACCGAAATCCACCCACAGCTTCCATGCCGGCTTGCGCGCCTCGGGGAACGCCTCGACCCGTTGCACCGTGCCGGCGCAGATCATCACCTTCTCGAAATCTGACCAGGTGATGTCAGGCGGCGTGCTATCGGACGGCGTGGCCGTGCCCTGCTCGCTCATCATTGCTCCCACGGTTCCACACGATTCGTGCAGCGGCCCAGCAAACGGTGCTCAGCCGAGCTCTTCGACGCCCAGCTCGGCCAGTGCGTTCTGCATCAGCAGGCGCGCCGAATCGCTGAGTTTCTCGTGATCGAGCGCGTAGCGGATCGTTGCCTCGATGAGACCGATGTGGGTGCCGCAGTCGAAGCGCGTGCCCTGGAAGCGGTAGGCGTTGACCGCCTCTTCCTGCAGCAGCGCGGCAATGGCGTCGGTCAGCTGGATTTCACCGCCGGCGCCGGGCGTCGTGGTTTCCAGCAGCGAGAAGATGCGCGGATTGAGCACATAGCGGCCGACCACGGCCAGCGTGCTCGGCGCCACTTCCGGCTGGGGCTTCTCGACGATCGCGTTGATCCGGCCCTGCCGACCCTTGAAAGAGTCGGTGGCGACGATGCCGTAGCTGCCGGTCTGGTCGCGCGGCACGTCCTGCACGGCAATGATGCTTGCTCCGGAAGCCTGGGCGGCGTCGGCCATCTGCGCCAGCGCACCGGGCCCACGGTTCCATATCAGGTCGTCAGGCAGCAGCACGGCAAAGGGTTCGTCGCCGATCACCGGCTTTGCACACAACACCGCATGGCCAAGGCCCAGTGCTTCGGCCTGGGTGACGAACACCGCACGCACGCCCTTGGGCAGCACGTTGCGGATCAGTTCCAGCTGCTCGGTCTTGCCGCTCTGCTCGAGCTTCTGCTCGAGTTCGTAGGCCTTGTCGAAGTAGTCGGCGACCGCATGCTTGTAGCGGTTGGTGACGAACACCAGCGTGTCGCAGCCCGCTTCGACCGCCTCGTCAACGGCGTACTGGATCAGCGGCCGATCGATGATAGGCAGCATTTCCTTGGGAACGGTCTTGGTCGCGGGAAGAAAACGGGTGCCCAGACCGGCCACCGGGAACACAGCTTTGCGAATCCGAACCGACATCAAATCTTCCTTGCGTTACGCGCCGGGAACGCCACCACCGTTGCCGATTCCTGGTAATCCGGGTGTGCGCCAACCGGCTGGAATTCGGGGACGGCGCTCCGCAGCAGATGGCCGAGCGCGTCGAGATCATAACGGACCGACGCTTCGCGCAGCTGCGCCACGGCGTTCTCGATGTGCGTGGACGACACGTCGCGGGGTTCGGCCTGGAGGATCTTCGGGTGGGCGGTCTGGCGGTAACGCTCGTCGGCATGGAACAGCGTTTCGTGCAGCTTCTCGCCCGGACGAAGGCCGGTATAGACCACGGCGATGTCGCGACCGGGATGCTTGCCGGCCAAGCGGATCATCTGCTCGGCGAGCAACCGGATCGGCACGGGCTCGCCCATGTCGAGGGTGTAGATCGCCTCGTGCGTTCCGATCGCCGATGCCTGCAGGATCAGCTGGCAGGCCTCGGGAATCGTCATGAAGAAGCGCGTCACTTCCGGGTCGGTAACCGTGACCGGTCCACCGGCGCGGATCTGCTCGCGGAACAGCGGGACCACGCTGCCGGCCGAGTCGAGCACGTTGCCGAAGCGCACGGTGACGAAGCGCGTGGAGCGCTGGTCGGCCAGTGCCTGGCAGGACATCTCCGCCAGGCGCTTGGTCGCGCCGAGCACGTTGACCGGGTCGACCGCCTTGTCGGTGGAGATCAGCACGAACGTACCGACGCCGGCGCCGCGGCAGGCGCGCGCAACCGTCTCCGTCGAAAGCACGTTGTTGCGCACTGCCTCGCGCAGCTGCAATTCGAGCAGCGGCACCTGCTTGTAGGCGGCGGCATGGAACACCGCGTCGGGCTCGGCGCGCGACAGTGCGTGCGCAATCACCGCAGGGTCGCCGCAATCGCCAAGCACTGCGATGTATTCAAGATCCGGGAAATCACGACGCAGTGCGGCTTCGGTCGTGGTCAGGGCGAGTTCGTCGATCTCGATCAGGGCGATGCGTCGCGCACCATGGCGTGCGCACTGGCGGCACAGCTCCGAACCGATCGAGCCACCGGCGCCGGTGACCAGCACCGAACGCGCGCCGAGCCAGGAGCGGATCGCCTTCCAGTCGGGCATCACCGGCTTGCGACCCAGCAGGTCCTCGATCGCGACCTCCTTGAGTTCGCCCGGCAACGAACGGCCCTCTAGCACGTCCTGCAGCTTGGGCACCATGCGGAATGGCAGGCCGGTGCGTTCGCAGGAAACAACCACACGCTGGAGCGCATTGGCGTCGGCCGACGGCATGGCGATGACGAGCAGCTTGGCCGCGGTCTCGCGGGCGATCTCGGCCACGTCCTGGACGCGACCGAGCACCGGCACGCCCTGCACCTTGCTGCCGCGCAGGCGCGCGGCATCGTCGAGGAAACCCACCGGCTGGTAGGTGCCCGAGCGGCGCAGATCGCGCACCAGCGCTTCACCTGCGTGACCGGCACCGAGGATCAGGATGCGCACCGAGGCACCGCCGAATGCATCCATCCGGCTGTCCTTCCACGCGCGATACATCAGGCGCGGTGCGCCGAGCATGCCCATCAGCACCAGCGGATAGAGCACCAGCACCGTACGCGGCACGCTGTCGAGCCGGTTATAGAGGAACAGGCCGAGAACGATCGCGAACAGCCCCAGGATCGAAGCCTTGAGGATGTTCCACAGGTCGGGGACGCCAGCAAAGCGCCACAGGCCGCGATAGAGGCCGACCTGCCAGAACACCAGTCCCTGGGCCGCCAGCACGAGCGCGATCTCGGCCGACCAGAGCGGAATGGCGGGTGCGTTGGCTTCGATACCCCAGCGCAGACGATGCAGGGCCTGCCACACCACCCACACCATTGCGAGATCGTGAGCGACCACCGCCATTCGCGGGAGGCCACTCTTCCACCGATCACGCCATGAGCTCATTCCATGCCCCTCTTCTGAATGCCAATCTGAATCAAATTGAAGTCGGTGTCCGGAAAGAACCGGCCTTCTGCAGCCCGACCCATAAAAAAGCGCAGCAGGTATACCACGCGAGTGTGATACTGGTGATGAAGGCGATGTCAGGGTGTGACGCAAGCCAGAACGCCGCCAAAATCGCCACCGCCGTCGCGCCTGCATAAGCCAGCGTCACCCGGTTGTGACCCACGCTCCGGGCCCAGGCCTGGTAGGCATGCTGGGTGTGCGGGGTCCACCAGCGCTCACCCCGCAGCAGACGCCGCAGCAGGGTCAGGCCGGCGTCGACGAGGAACACCGACAACGGCAACAGCACGACCCAGAAGTGCGACCCGAGCCGGGCGCCAGCCACCACTGCCAGCGCTGCCACAGAGAATCCTATGGCGCCGCTACCCACGTCACCGAGAAAAATTCTCGCGCGGGGGAAATTGAACGGCAGAAAACCGATGCATGCGGCCGCCAGCGCCATGCCCAGCAGCCCCCAGACGCCGCTGGCCATCGCCGCCAGGCCGGCAGCGACCAGGGCCGCCTGGCTCGCCGCCAGGCCGTTGATGCCGTCCATGAAGTTCCAGACGTTGGTCAGGCCGATGGTCGCAGCGAATGCACATGCGCCCAGCCAGGGCGACTGGTAGACATCCGCTACCGCGAGTCCGAACAACCCCGCCGCCACAACATGCACGATCAGTCGCCACCAGGGCGAAAGCGGCCGGTGATCGTCGACCCAGCCAATGCCGGCGACGAGCAGCAGGCCAACCCCGAATGCCGCCAGCAGCGGCGCATCGAGCGGCCGCTGCAATGCCAGCGCGCAGGCGGCAACCGCCACGGCAATGACGATCGCGATGCCGCCACCTCGCGGCGTGGCGACGTCGTGGCTGCGACGCTCGCCGGGCTGGTCGATCAGCGATTGCCTGATCGCATAGCGACGCGCCAGCCAGGTTCCTGCCACGCCGATGCAGAAGTAGATCGCCAACCACTGCAGCATGTCAGACCACCGCGTAGTTCAGCAGCGGCTTGATCGTTCCCCATTCCTTGCAGCTCGGGCACTGCCAGTGGTGGCTGCGCGCGCCGAACCCGCAACGATTGCAGCGGTAGCTGGGATTGCGCACCAGCAACTGGTCAGTGATGTGCTTGAGATCGTGCAGCGTCGCCGCCGGGTCGGCGCCTTCGGCCAGGGTCAGGTCGATCAGCGCCGCTTCGCCGCGAACCGAGGGGCGATCCTTGAGTTGTCGGGCAAGGTAGGCCCGCGCCGCCGGCACGCCGTCTTCCTGCTCGACCATGCGCGTCAACGCCAGCACCGGGGCGATGCCGCGATAGTGCTCGGTCATCTCGGCCAGGAACGCATGGGCCCCGGGTGTATCACCCGCACGCTCGTAGCAGGCCAGCAGCTGCGGCAGGATCTCCGGCAGATAGTCGGCATCGACGCGCGCGACGCGTTCGAAGGCGCGGATGGCGCCGGCGTCGCTGCCCGCCTCCACTTCGAGCCGACCCTCGATCATGCCCGCGCGGACCGAGTTGGCGTCGGCCTCGTAAGCGCGCTTCACCGCCTCCTGCGCGGCAACGATGTCGCCGGCGGCGCGATGGCGCTCGGCCAGTTCGCACTCGAACTGCGCGATCAGCTTGCCCATCGGCTCGCCGGTGGCTTCCTCGAAACGCCGTGCGTTCTCGATCGCCTTGTCCCAGTCGCGCTCGGACTGATAGATGCCGATCAGGTGGCGCAATGCCAGCGGCGCACGCATGTCCAGTGCGACCAGATCGCTGAACACTGTCTCGGCGCGATCCAGCAGGCCCGAGCGCATGTAGTCCTCGCCCAGCGCCAGCAGCGCCTGCACGCGTTGCTGGTCGCTCAGCCCGGGACGCTGCACCAGCGCCTGGTGCAGGCGGATCGCGCGATCGACCTCACCGCGACGGCGGAACAAGTGGCCAAGCGCGACCTGCGTCTCGAAGGTGTCCTTGTCGAGCTCGGCGATATGCAGGAACAGCTCGATGGCCTTGTCCGGCTGCTCGTTGAGCAGGTAGTTCAGGCCGCGGAAATAGGTCGTCGACAGGCGACTGACCTGAGTATCGCTGTGGCGCTCGCCACCGCGTCGACCGATGATCCAGCCGCTGACCGCCGCGATCGGCAGCAGCAGGAAGAACCAGAACCACTCACTGATGAACGCCATGCGTCATGCCCCGGGGGAAGCGGTCGTATGCGAAACGGGAGAAGGAACCTGGCGCTGCGCGAGTGCAAGGCGCCGACGCAACGGCAGGACAACGCTGGCGCTGATGGCCAGTCCGCCGACCAGCACGCCCAGCAGCAGGGCGACGATCAATGCCACGCCCAGGTTGCTGGGCAGTCGGGCGAAGCCCAGATCGACGAGAACCGGCGCGCGGTTGAGGGCACCAATGATGGCACCGGCGGCCAGGCAGGCAATGGCGATGAGCAAACGAAGCAGGCGCATGAAGCCCTCCGGGCGACCGCAATGATCGACGGTAGCTTAGGGCCTGACAACGCCATTGAGTAGGCCGTGCGCGGCCGGGATGAACCAGGCGGCGGCGGAACCGAAGCGGAACCGAAGCGGAACCGAAGCGGAATCAGTCGGCTTCGTCGAGCGGCACGACGCCACTGACGCGCTCGCGCAGTTCCTTGCCCGGCTTGAAATGCGGCACGTGCTTGCCGGGAAGTGCAACCGATTCGCCCGTCTTGGGATTGCGACCCAGGCGCGGCGGACGGTAATGCAGGGAGAAGCTTCCGAAGCCGCGGATCTCGATCCGCTCTCCACCCGACAGCGACCCGCCCATCATCTCGAGCAGCGCCTTCACCGCCAGATCCACGTCTTCGCCCTTCAGGTGGGCCTGACGCTGCGAAAGGATCTCGATGAGCTCGGATTTGGTCATGGCTGGGAACGGTTGCTCGCGACGGCTGGGACTTAGAAGGAAGGCGGTCCGAACGAGCCGGACCGCCTTCGCGGTTACCACATACCACGCTGCCGAGGCACGCCCTTACGAGCGTGCGACGCAGGATTACTCGGACTTGTTGCCCAGCTGCTCGCGCAGGAGCGCGCCCAGCTTGGTCGTGCCGCTGGAAGCATCGGACGTGGACGAACGGTTGTAGTCCGCCAGCGCCTCCTGCTGCTCGGCTTCGTCCTTGGCCTTGATCGACAGCTGCATCGAACGGCCCTTGCGGTCCGTGCCGATGATCTTGGCTTCGACTTCCTGGCCGACCTTGAGGTGCTGCGAAGCATCCTCGACGCGCTCCTTGGCGATGTCGCGGGCGGCAACGTAGCCTTCCACGCCATTGTCGAGCTCGATGGTCGCGCCCTTGGCGTCGACTTCCTTGACCTTGCCCTTGACGATCGAGCCCTTGGCGTTGGTCGCCACGTACTGGCCCATCGGGTCCTGCTCAAGCTGCTTGACGCCCAGGCTGATGCGCTCGCGCTCCGGATCGACGGCGAGCACGACGGCTTCCAGGTTGTCGCCCTTCTTGAAGTTGCGGACCACGTCTTCGCCGGTGGTTGCCCAGCTCAGGTCGGACAGGTGGACCAGGCCATCGATACCGCCGTCCAGGCCGATGAAGATGCCGAAGTCGGTGATCGACTTGATCTGGCCCGAAACCTTGTCGCCCTTCTTGTGGATGGCGGCAAAGGTTTCCCACGGGTTGCTGGTGACCTGCTTCATGCCCAGCGAGATGCGGCGACGCTCCTCGTCGACGTCCAGGACCATGACCTGAACCTCGTCACCGACCTGCACGATCTTGGACGGGTTGACGTTCTTGTTGGTCCAATCCATCTCGGACACGTGCACCAGGCCTTCCACGCCCGGCTCGATCTCGACGAACGCGCCGTAATCGGTGACGTTGGAGACCTTGCCGAACACGCGGGTGTTGGCCGGGTAGCGACGGGCGATGTTGTCCCACGGATCCTCGCCCAGCTGCTTGAGGCCGAGGCTGACGCGGTTGCGCTCGCGGTCGTACTTGAGCACGCGGACGTCCAGCTCCTGGCCGACTTCCACCACTTCCGACGGGTGACGCACGCGCTTCCACGCCATGTCGGTGATGTGCAGCAGGCCATCGATGCCGCCGAGGTCGACGAACGCACCGTAATCGGTGAGGTTCTTGACGACGCCCTTGAGGATCGCGCCTTCCTGCAGCTTCTCGAGCAGCTGCTCGCGCTCGACGCTGTACTCGCTCTCGACCACCGCACGGCGGGAGACGACGATGTTGTTGCGCTTGCGGTCGAGCTTGATGAGCTTGAACTCGAGCTCCTTGCCTTCCAGGTACGCGGAGTCGCGGACCGGGCGCACGTCGACCAGGGAGCCCGGCAGGAAGCCGCGCACGTCCTTGATGTCGACCGTGAAGCCGCCCTTGACCTTGCCGGAGATGCGGCCGGTGATGGTCTCGTTCTTCTCGAGCGCCTGCTCGAGTTCGTCCCACACCATGGCGCGCTTGGCCTTCTCGCGCGACAGGACGGTCTCGCCGAAGCCGTTCTCGATCGAGTCGAGTGCGACCTTGACTTCGTCGCCCACGGCCACGTCGATCTCGCCCGCGTCGTTACGGAACTGTTCGATCGGCACGATGCCTTCGGACTTCAGGCCGGCGTTGATCACCACGACGTCGCCGCGGACTTCCACGACAACACCGGTGACGATTGCGCCCGGCTTCAGCTTGGCCAGATTGGTCTGGCTTTGTTCGAACAGCTCGGCAAATGATTCGGTCATTGAAAAATACTCTGTTGAACACACGGGCCGCACCGGCTGTCATGGTCATCCACGTCGGATGACTTCAAGCAGCACGTGGTCGACCCACCCGTTATGTGGCGCGATGAAGCCACGCCATGTGTTGGTTGATTGACCATCGCGGGATTGCGATGGCGTTTGGTTTGCAACATCGTCCTGCTACGTTCGTTCAACGCGCTTGCAACTGGCAGCGCTTATGGCGTCACCAGTTGCAGTACACGCTCGACGACCGCATCGATGCCAAGGCCGGTGGTGTCGATGCGAACGGCGTCATCGGCCGGGCGCAACGGAGCCACCGCGCGACTGGCATCGCGGGCGTCGCGGGCAAGGATCTCCCGCAGCAGACCATCTAAATTAACTGAAACCCCCTTGTCTTTCAACTGCTTATAGCGCCTTTCCGCCCTTTCGTCGGCACTGGCGGTCAGAAACACCTTGAAGGCGGCGTCCGGGAAGATGACCGTACCCATGTCACGGCCGTCTGCGACCAGGCCCGGGGCCTGGCGGAAAGCACGCTGGCGGTCCTTCAGGGCCGCCCGGACCTCCGGGATCGCGGCAATGGCCGAGGCGGCCGCTCCGGCGGTCTCGGTGCGCAGCTCGTCAGTGGCGTCGATGTCGTTGACCAGCACCCGCAGCTCCCCGGAGGGGTCGTCGCGGAAGCCGATCCGGGTATCGAAGGTGCAGCGGACCAGGGCCGCCGGGTCGGCCAGGTCGAGGTCGGCCCAGCCGGCGGCGACGCCGACCGCCCGGTACAGGGCGCCTGAATCGAGGTAATGCCAACCCAGTTTCTGCGAGACAAGGCGGCTGATGGTGCCCTTGCCGGAGCCGGAGGGCCCGTCAATGGTCAGTACGGGAATGCTGGTGTGGGGATCTGCGCTGTTCATGCAATCATTATGCGATGCGCCGGCCAAAGCTGGCCTTCGTCGCCCCGTTTCGCGACCCCTTGAACTTTTTTTGCTGCAAGCGCTTGATCGGGGAAGGAATTACCCGTTACAATCGCCGGCTTCGTTGTTTAATCAACCGTTTTTCAACTGTTTGCCGGAGTCTGTCATGAAGGTCCTGTCCTCTCTGAAGTCGGCGAAGGCCCGTCACCGCGACTGCAAGGTCGTCCGCCGCCGTGGCAAGGTCTTCGTGATCTGCAAGTCGAACCCGCGTTTCAAGGCGCGTCAGCGCTAAGAAGCCCGGCGACGCCGTGCAAGTCGAAAGGCCGCCGAAAGGCGGCCTTTTCTGTGGCCGGCCTCTTATGTGGGCCGGCGCCCGGTTTGCGTTCCGGTTCGCCAAAACGTGACGGCGGCGCGCTGCCGCCACTTCACACCTTGTGCGTACAATCGTGGCCTTACCAGACCGTGTTCATCCACTGAGGGGGCTCGCCGTGAACGTCAACAAGCGTTTCGTAGCTGTACCGCTGTTCGCACTGCTGGCGCTGGCCGGCACGGCTGCCGCCGATACCCTGCTGGTGGAGCGCGTGCAGGAAGAAAACCGCGCCGCCATGCCGGCCCGCGGCCAGACCATGGCCCAGGTCGAAGCCAGCTACGGCGCGCCGAGCGAGAAGCTCGAATCCCAGGGCGGCCAGAAGCGTCAATGGCCGACCATCAACCGTTGGGTCTACCCCGCTTTCACCGTGTACTTCGAGAAGAGCAAGGTGATCGACGTCGTCGCCAACAAGGCCAGTGCCGAGGAAGTCGGCCCCAAGCCCCCCATTCGCTGAGGCTATGAACGAACCTGTCTTGCGCTTCCCCGCGGAGTGGGAACCCCAGTCCGCGGTCCTGATTGCGTGGCCCAATGCCGACACCGACTGGGCTGACCGCCTGGGCGAGGTCGAAGAGACCTACATCGCGCTGGTCGCGGCGATCACCCGCTTCGAGCCGGTCATCATCTGCGTGGCCGACGAGGACGTGGAAGCCTATGCCCGCGCGCGGCTGTCCTCGGCGCGCGTCGACATGGCGCAGGTTCGTTTCGTCGACGTTCCCTACGACGACACCTGGCTGCGCGACTCCGGCCCGATCACGCTGCGCCGCGACGGCGGTTTCCGCCTGCTCGATTTCCGCTTCACCGGCTGGGGCGGCAAGTTCGACGCCAGCCAGGACGACCTGCTGGTCGAGCGCCTGCAC
Source organism: Lysobacter sp. TAF61 (assembly GCF_052113485.1). NCBI lineage: Bacteria > Pseudomonadati > Pseudomonadota > Gammaproteobacteria > Lysobacterales > Lysobacteraceae > Lysobacter > Lysobacter sp. TAF61. The sequence goes on along the minus strand of NZ_JBFRDH010000003.1, from coordinate 415,673 downwards.
GATGCCGGAACCTTCGTTAACAGTTCGCGCTATCCGGTTGATTTCGCACTGGAAGGCGGCGCCATCGACAGCGACGGCGAAGGCACCCTGCTGACCACCTGGCAGTGCCTGCACGAGCGCCACCCGGAGACCTCGCGCGAAGACCTGACCACCAGGCTCGCCGGCTGGCTGCACCAGGAGCGCGTGCTGTGGCTCGACCACGGCTACCTGGAAGGCGACGACACCGACGCCCACGTCGACACCCTCGCCCGCTTCGCCGCGCGCGACGCGATCGTCTACCAGGACTGCGACGATCCGTCCGACTCGCACTTCACCGAGTTGCGGGCGATGGGCGCCGAACTGGCTGCGCTGCGAACGCGCGACGGCCGGCCGTACCGGCTGTTCCCGCTGCCGTGGGCCAAGCCCATCGTCGACGAAGGCCGGCGTCTGGCGGCGAGCTATGCCAACTTCCTCATCGTCAACGGCGCGGTGCTGATGCCGGCCTACGGCGACGAAGCCGACGCGCGGGCCCAGGCCGTGCTGGCCGAAGCCTTCCCCGACCGGGAGATCGTGCCGGTACCGTGCCGCCCGCTGATCTGGCAGAACGGCAGCCTGCACTGCATCACGATGCAGTTGCCGGTCGGACTTCTGGGCTGACGCCCGGAATGCCTTCTATCTCCGCCTACCGGACTTCACTCCCATGAAGAAGACCACCCTCCCCGTCGCCCTGGTCCAGGATCGCGACCACGGCAGCCGCGAGGCCAATCTGGCCAACATCGAGGCGCGCGTGGCCGAGTCCGCCAAGCGCGGTGCGAGGCTGGTATTGCTGCAGGAACTGCACAACGGCCCCTACTTCTGCCAGCACGAGTCGGTCGACGAGTTCGACCTCGCCGAGACCATTCCCGGCCCGAGCACGGAGCGGCTGGGCGCATTGGCAAAGCAGCATGGCGTGGTCCTGGTCAGCTCGCTGTTCGAGAAGCGAGCGGCCGGGCTGTACCACAACACTGCCGTGGTCTTCGATGCCGACGGTTCCACCGCCGGCAAGTACCGCAAGATGCACATCCCCGACGACCCGGGTTTCTACGAGAAGTTCTACTTCACTCCGGGCGATATTGGATTTGAGCCGATCCAGACGTCGGTCGGTCGCCTGGGCGTGCTCGTGTGCTGGGACCAGTGGTATCCCGAAGGCGCGCGCCTGATGGCGCTGGCCGGCGCCGAACTGCTGCTGTACCCCACCGCAATTGGTTGGGACCCGACAGACGAGCAGGCCGAAAAGGATCGCCAGCGCGATGCCTGGGTGCTCAGCCACCGCGGCCATGCCGTCGCCAATGGCCTGCCGGTATTGAGCTGCAACCGCGTCGGTCATGAGCAGTCGCCGCTCGATGCGGCCGGCATCGACTTCTGGGGCACCAGCCATGTGCTCGGTCCGCAAGGCGAGTTCCTTGCGCAGTCGACCGTGGCCGAGCCGGAGATCCTGATGGCCGAAGTCGACATGCAGCGCAGCGAACATGTGCGCCGGATCTGGCCGTTCCTTCGCGATCGCCGCATCGACGCGTACGGCGACCTGCTCAAGCGCTACCGCGACTGAGCCGCTTGGCCACCGCGCCGACGATCCGCACTGCCGTCGCCGGCGACCTTCCGGCGATCACCGCGCTGTACGCGCGCGAAGTCGCCGACCACGTCGCCACCTACGAGTACGACACGCCCGACCAGGCTGAAATGGCGAGGCGCTGGCAGGCCATCGTCGCGCAAGGCTATCCGTACATCGTGGCCGAACTCGATGGCCGTTTCGCCGGCTACGCGTACGCCAGCGGCTACCGCACCCGCGAGGGCTACCGCTGGACGGTCGAGGACACGGTCTACATCGTTCCCGAACTGCAGGGGCGTGGTGTCGGCCGCGCGCTTGTGCAGCGTCTGATCGATGACTGCACCACGCTGGGCTTCAGGCAGATGGTCGCGGTGGTGGGCGATGTCAGCAATGCCGCCTCCATCGCCCTGCATGAGCGACTGGGGTTCAAGACCGTTGGCGTGTTCGCCGGTCTCGGGCGCAAGCAGGGGCGCTGGCTCGACACGGTGCAGATGCAATTGGAGCTGGGCGACGGCCGCAACAGCGCGCCCGACTCCGACTGAGCTGGCTGGGGCATCTCAGCGCCCCGGGAGAATCTTCGGCTGCCGACGAGCGGCATCAATTAAAACGAACGGACGTGCTATTTTCCGTCCATGTCCGCACTCACCGCCACCAGCAAAGGCGCCGCCACGCGCGAAGCGATCATCGATCGCGCCTACGGCATCGCCTGTTCCGCCGGCCTGGAAGGCCTGTCGATCGGGCCGCTGGCGCAGGCGGTCGGGATGTCCAAGAGCGGCGTGTTCGCCCACTTCGGTTCGCGCGAAGACCTTCAGCTGGCGGTTCTCGATGCCGCAGGACAGCGATTCGTCGGCCATGTCCTGCTGCCGGCGCTGAAGCTGCCGCGCGGGCTGCCCAGGCTTCGGGCCATTGTCGAAGCCTGGTTCGACTGGGCGCGGCAATCCTCCGAAGGCGGCTGTCTCCTGCTCAGCGCCGCCAGTGAGTACGACGACCGCCCCGGCGACATCCGCGACCGCGTCGTTGCCCACGAACTGCGCTGGCGTCGCGAGTTGTCGCGCGCCATCGCCCTGGCCGTCGAGACCGGCGACCTGGCGGTCGATACCGATCCCGAACAGATGGCGTTCGAGGTCTACAGCCTTGCCCTGATCGTCCACCACGATGCCGGCCTGTTCGGCTTCGACCTGGCCGTGACCCGCGGCCGCAATGCGCTCGAGCGGCTGTTCCGCTCGTACTCCCCCACCCTCTGATTGCCTACCGGAGGTCCGCCGTGTACCCGCTCATCGCCACAATTAGCACGACCGTTCGTAACATCATGCGGCTGTATGGCCTGCGCCTCGGCTTTGCGTTGGGTGGCCCCCTCGCTCCGAAAGCCACCCTGCAACGGGCGGCGCGGCTGTTCTCCACGCCGATGCCCAGTACCCGCAGCCGCGCTGCCGCGGCGCCGACGCAGGGCGCGCGCGAAGAACGACTGGACGTCGATGGCCATGCCATCGCCGCCTACGTCTGGGGCGACCCGGTCAGGCAGCCCTATGTGCTGTTTGCGCACGGCTGGTCCAGCCATGGCACCCGCATCGCCCCATGGTTGCCGACCCTGCTTGCCGACGGTTATGCCGTGGTCGCATTCGATCAGCCCGCACACGGCCGCAGTCCCGGTACGCAGGCCACGCTTCCTGATTTCACGCACCACCTGCTGGCGGTGGGCCAGCACTATGGCCCGGCCGCGGCCGTGATCGGGCATTCGCTCGGCGGAGCCGCCACGCTGCTGGCGATGGCCCAGGGCCTGCAGGCATCGCGCGCGGTGTTGATCGCGCCGGCCGCGGATCCGATTGCAGCGGCAGAACGTTTCGCCAACGTGATGTGGATGGGACGACGCTTGTGCCAGCGCATGTTCGCGTACTTCGAAAGCCGCATCGGCGTCACGTTCGAAGCGCAGCAGGCGCACCTCAACGCACCGGCCATCGGTCGGCCGGCACTGATCGTGCACGACCTGGAAGACCGCGACGTGCCCTGGGAGGAAGGCGAGCGCTACGCACGCTATTGGCCGGACTCGCGCTTGCTCACCACGCGCGGACTGGGCCATCGTCGCGTCCTCGACGATGGCGAGGTCATCGCTGCGGGCCTGCGTTTCCTGCGCGGGGAAAACGTCGGCGACAGGATCGTCTCGAGCAGCAACCTGCCGTTCGGCGTGGCCTGAGGAACCAAGGGCTTGTCCAGCGGTCTGAAGCAACGGTCTGGATTTGCCCGCGTTGCCCCGCTGGGGGTCTGGCCCTAAGCTCTGTCAGCCACCCCACACATGAGCTGGACGGCGCCTGATTGGCGCCGTCTTGCTGCGCAAACCCCGAAAGGCACCGCATGCACGCAGTAGCACCCCACGCCCTGGGCGACCGCCAGGAGCAGTCATGATCGACTCCGCCGCACAGGCCACCCTCGATGCCGTCCTGGCTGACCAGCCCCATGCCATCGTCGAACGCGACGGCGTGCGCTACACGCTGCTGGGTACCGCGCATGTTTCGCAGGCCAGCGTCGAGGCCGTTCGAGATGCGATCGACAGCGGTGCATTCGATGCCGTCGCGGTCGAACTGGATCCGCAACGCCTGCAGGCCCTGACCGACCCCGACGCGCTGGCGCGCCTGGACCTGGTGCAGGTCATCCGCACCGGCAAGACCGCATTGTTCGCGGCCAATCTGGCGCTCGCCGCCTATCAGCGCCGGCTTGCCGAGCAGCTCGGCATCGAACCGGGCGCAGAACTCAAGCGTGCCGTGCTCGAGGCTCGCCAGCGCGAGTTGCCCGTGCACCTGATCGACCGCGACGTCGGCCTGACCTTCAAGCGCGCCAACAACCGGCTCGGCTGGTGGTCGCGGGCGAAGCTCGGCGGCGGCCTGATGGCGGCGCTGTTCGTCGACGAAGAAGTCGGCGCGGAGGAAATCGAAAAGCTCAAGCAAGGCGACATGCTCGAATCGAGCTTCGGCGAGTTCGCCAGCGACAGTCCGGAGCTGTACGAAACCGTGATCGCCGAACGCGACCGCTACATGGCCGCGCGCCTGCGCGAGAGCCACGGCGACGCACGCGAAGTGCTGGCCGTGGTCGGCGCCGGCCATCTTCAGGGATTGGCGCGCCACCTCAAGGAAGAAGTCCGCGCTCCAGACACCATCCTCGAGGAACTCGAGGCGCTGCCAAAAAAGAGCAACGTGCCCTGGTTCACGATCATCCTGGCGGCGTTCGTGCTGGGCGGTTTCGCCTGGGGCTTCTGGCGTGGCGGCATCGATGTCGGTTCCGACCTGCTGCTGCAGTGGGTCCTGGCCACCGGCGTGCTGGGCGCGATCGGCTGCACGATCGCCGGCGGCCATCCGCTGAGCATCCTGGTTGCCTTTGTCGCATCCCCGATCACCCCGCTGCACCCTGCGCTTGCTTCGGGCACGCTCAGCGCCCTGACCGAAGCGTGGATCCGCAAACCGACCTATGCCGACTTCATGGCCCTGCGCGACGATGTGCAGAGTTGGCGCGGCTGGTGGCGCAACCGCGTGGCGCGCGTGCTGCTCAACTTCTTCCTGACCAGCCTGGGCACTGCCATTGGCGTGTGGACCGGCGGCCTGAGGATGCTGGGCAAGCTCGTCGGCTGAGGCAGCCCCGTCACTCGTCCAGGACAAGTTCCCGCCACGAGATGCGGGTCAACGTCCTGCCTCCGGCACGCGTGGTCAACCTGGCCCGCGTGCCGTCGTCGAGAACCACGTGGATGTCGTTCTCAAGGAACGCCGGCCCATTGGGACTGGTCCCGAAGCCCACGCCCGACGCGGGAAGCTGTTCGCCACCGACTTTGACTTCATCGGCAACGTCGAATGCGCCATCGCCATTGGTATCCAGCGCACCAGTGGAAGGTCGCGCGCCGGTGAACGGATCGAGCGCCATGACGAAGCCCCTGCCGCCTGGATTGCAGACGTCCCGGGAATCGGGAATGCGCGTCGTGCCGATCAGCAGCCCCCGCTCGAACCGGTTGGGAACCACCATTCGTTCGCCCTCCTCGCCTTTGACGGGAGATACGAGGTCGAGGAACCAGCCCTGCGTTCCATCCAGCTCGCCCGCGCTCAACGCACTGGTGGCGCGCAACGTCAACGAGTTGCTGGCGCTCACCTCCGCCAGTATCCGCCGACGAACCAGCCCTGCCCGACCCGGCACCTCGGCGCCTGCATCCACCACTGCGTACCAGGTCTGCACGCTGCGATCGCCGACATCGACGTCACCGAGGTAACGCCCGGTGCCGAAGAAGACCCAAGACGCTCGAGTTTCCGGGTGCCTCAGCACAAGTGGAGCCGCCGTGACCGGTTGCCGGTTGCCGAGTGGATCGGTTGCGGCATAGAGCCGGTTCACCGCGATCCGCGCGCCACCCACGCCCTGGAATCGCCACAGGTTGCCGGCGTAATCGCCGCCGTAGACGGTCTCATGGAAACCGTCGCGGTCGCTGTCCCAGGCATCCACCGCGGACAGGGCGTTGCCCGCGGACAGGGCATTGACGGCAGATGTTCCTGCCGCGACCACCTCGGCGCGACCGGATTCAACACCGATGGTGATCAATGCAGCCCCGCCATTGCTGTTGGGTCCGTTGCCGAGAAGCACGCGCCAGTCACCGTCGGCAACCTGGGCGATGATCGGCTTGCCAAGGACGTGCCCCAGCGCCGGCACATCCGAAGCGGTGCGCTCCCACAGGAAGCCGACGCTGTCGGGGTCGGTGACATCCAGCGCGAATACCGATCTGCCCCCGCGTCCCAGGCTGCCCACCAGGACCGTCTTCCAGCGACGGTCGATGGTGGAGTACACGTCCGCCACCGTCAGTTCACCGTCCACGAAGTAACGATGTTCGTAACGCGGCGACGTCAATGATTTCAGCGCGGCGGTGATCGCCGCGGCCGGAAGGAGCGCATACACCTCGTCGCCGCTGGCCGCGTCGAAGCCGTGCAGCATGCCGTCGTTGGCCCCGACGTAGACGACTCCGCGCCGGATGGATTGTGCACGGGCGAAATCACCGTAGGACGACCCGCCCCTGAAAGTCGCGTCGCGGTAACGGCGAGCGTCCGGGCTGCCGACAAAGACCGGCTGGGAATGGACGATGTCGCCAAGCACGCCCTCCCGCTCGCGAAGGCGCCCTTCGTTGCTGCGATCGCCACGAAGGTGGTTCACCGTCGCTTCGTCTCCCAGCACGGCCTTCTGTGCCGGTCCCAGCGTGTCCCAGGTCAGCGGCCGATGGCGCAGCGCCGGAGCTGCCTCCGGATTGTGGACGTGGATCCTGCGCTGCTCCCACTTCATCGCGGCAAGCCGGTCGCCGGCGTTCCAGAGCGGCGTCTGCGCGAGTGCACGCGTTGCCGGATCCAGCGCATACGCGCTGAGTTCGCCGCGCCACGACGGACTGTGGAACCGCGCCTGGTAGATCACGGCGCCGGTTTCCAGACGAGTGGAGTTCGACGCCAGCGACGCCGCCGTCCCGCTGGTATCGCGCGCAATGCGCCGGAATGCCCTGCCCAGGCTTTCGACCATCTGCTCGGCCTCGCTGGCGACATGGAAATTGTCGGGGCGCTTGTCGCCCGTCGCCAGGACATCGCCTGAGTCGTGCCACCACGCATCGGGCAGCGGATCGGTGCGGTCGTAAGGCCGGTATCCATCTGGTACACGGAAGCCGCCGTACTTGGCCGCCAGCCAGTACTGGTTGCGCGCCCGCGGCTCCAGCACCGTGTTCTCGCGGACGTCCACCCAATGCGTCGCGATCGTCTGCGTGCCTTCGAGATCGAGGCGGATGTCCGTGGTATGCGAGTCGTACGCCAGGCCGGCGATGTAGGCGGAATTGTTGCGACCGCTGAATGGCGTGCGGATTCCCAGCCCTTCCAGTTCTGCGACCTTCCTCGTGGCAGTGACCACGTTCACCGTCCTGTCCGAGGACACTTCCGGTGGCGTCGAAGGTTCTTCTGATGTGTTGGTATTTCCCGGAAGATTCTTGTCGCGGTGCGTATTGACGTCCCCGATCCCGAGGATGACGTTGGCCTGGCAGTGGTATTGGAGCGGATCCTTCCATTGCGTGATGACCGGAAATCCATCTGCCCGATCGTAGGCGCCGCCCAGGCCGATGGCCGAGTACGCCGCGACGTTCCCCTGGCGTTTGAAGTAGCGAATTGCGGTGTAGTAGAGCTCGCTGGCCGGATCGATGCTCTTGTGCGGCTGGGAGGTCAGTTGCCCGGCCTTGTTGATGTAGTTGATGACGCCGCTGTCGCGGATGCCACCGGGCGTTGCGGCGGCGGACACCGGATCCGGGTTGCGCTGGATGACACCGGTCTGGGGATCCCATTCCCTGCCGGCATTCGGCGCCGGCCCGACCTTGGGGTCGTGGGTCTGAGGCCCGACAAATGTCTGGTTTGCGCGCAGCACGCCGCCATCGCGCAGGACGCTGGAATCGTTGAGGTAGCCGAAGATGCTGTAGCGGACCCGGTCCGAGTACTGCTGGATCAACCCTTCGGGCTTCCAGCCCTGGCTGTACGGCCGGCAGTTGGCTTCCAGCAGTTGCGGCACGCAAACGCGGACCCTGACGCTGACCTCGAACGTGCTGAACGGCAGTGCAAAACCGCGGTTGTTCACCACCAGATCGTGCACGGCAGGGTTGTAGGCAACGACCCGCAACCCCGGGAAGGTCCGGCCGCTGAAGCGCATTGCGCTGCCATGACCGGCGATGCTGATCCGCATCCAGTTCCAGTGCGCTGGCGTGGCAGCGCGAAGCGCAGGCCTGTTGTTTCCGGTCTCGGGCAAACGGCGATCGGCGTAGAGACCGTGCCTGTCGTGCCGTGCCTTCTCAAGCCAGGTTTCCCCTGCGGTATCGCGGACCCGGTAGCCACCGGTGAGCGCAAGACGGAACGGATCGATGGTCTGGGTCGCCGCCCAGTTCATGAAATTGCCGCTCCACTCCTTGTTGGCATGGCTGCAGGTGTGGCCCTGGGTAAAGCGGACGGGATGGAAGTGCCGCTCGCTCTCGATGGGCGAATAGCGATAGTGGTAGCACTTGTCCGCGTCGAAGTAGCCGACATACCTGCGACTCACATCGTAGGGACCGATGTTGGCCTGGCTGATCATCGTCGGATACTCGACCGAGGTCACCAGGGCGAGGTTGCCGGGCACGCGGGCGCCCACGTACAGCGGGGAGTTCGCGATCTGCACCTGGGCAATGACGTCGGCTGCCGACGCGGCCGTGACCAGGGCAATGAGCGCCATCAGCATGCGCGCCATCAACGAAGTTCCACCGTTGCCTGCAACACCACGAACGCGCGGTTGATGCGCGGATTGTGGCTTCTCGCGGAGATGCGATAGATCGACGCCCGCGGCGTCGAGGGGGCAGATCCGTACTGATTGGCAGACGCGGCGTGGGCGCTGCCGGAGTCTTCGGCGGACAGCGAAAACTCCCCCATGTACTCGATGTAGTACTGCGGCGCGCCGGCCGCCAACTCCGAGTAAGACGACGGATGCGTCACGCCGATCCAGCAACCCGTCGCGTTGGGGGTGCACTCGTCGGCGGTGACCGCGTTGACGTTGGCAGGCGAGCCCGGGCAGATCGCGCCGGGCGCCGCACAATCGACGCCAATCACCTTGCCGGCCAGGACCGCTTCGCGCACCTTCTGCTCGGCTACCCGCAGTGCGGACTCGGCGGCCTGGAAGGCGAGGCTGCGATCGAACAGGTTCGCGCTCATCCGCTCCTCCAGCAGCGTCCCGCGCAGGCTGGCCAGGCTGAGCAGCGTCACCACGATCAACAGGACCAGCACCGTCACCAGCGCCACGCCGCGCGGCCGCGTCCCGGGCGAGCCGCAGGGCCGGTGCTTCATGACGCCCTGTTCCGGAGCATGACCACGTGCGTGATCGAGCGCGCAATCGATGACCGGTCCACGCCAGCGCGCTCCACGCCCCGCACGGTCAAGGCGATCTGCACCGCGACGACACGCTTCCAGTCGAGATCATCCGTGGCATGCACGTAACCGGCCTGCCCCGGCACCAGGTAGGTCATCTGCAGGTCGTGGATGTTCTCGGCGATCTCCTCCCTTGGAAGGACGGTGCCCTTGTCCATCCGCACGCGGTAAAGCGATCGTCCCTTGCGACCGTTGTCGTCGACGAACCAACGCACTGCATGCAGCTTTGCGATCAGTGCATTGCGGCCGTAGAGCTTGCTGCTGCCCTGGGCATTGCACACCACCGGCAGGCCGAGACCCTTCGTGCAGTTGCCGGGCGAGCCGTTGCCGCGGGCGAAATCGACCGTCGTATTGCCATCAGCTGCCGAGCCCAGCTGGAGGATGCTGACCTGGGTGTAGTCGCACACCAGTACGATGTCGCCGCCGCGCAGCCCGTGCGCGCCTGTGTGGACCTTGAACTGCCCCGGCGCGCTCGATGGCCCACGCCTGGCGTCAGTCTCCGTAAGGGTCGCTGTCGAGCCGGACGACGCCAGGAACTCGATGGCATCGGTTCCCTTCGCCGAGCCTGCGAGCGCACCGTCGTTGTAGCCGACGAGCCCACGCTCCCACTTCATCCACCACGGTGACGCCTGGCCGGTTGCGCCGTTGAGAATGTTGGCAACGGGCAGGTCCTTTCCGCACGGGTTCCCTGCCGCCTCGCGGACATCGCGCGCCATCAGCTCGAACGCGATACGGGCGTTCTCCTGGATGCGCCCCAGGCTCTCGGTCGCGCGATAGGTCTTCTGATTGGTCAGGAAGATGGCGATGGCTGCGCCCAAGACGAGCAAGCCCAGCACCAGCGAGATCAACACTTCGATCAGGCTGAAGCCGCCTTGTGCGGCCGCCTCGTAACGCCGGTGCCTCATAGCCGCCCCACAGCCGTCACGGAGTGCGCGTGTTCGCCCGCCGTCCCGCGCGAGTCATCCCAGCGAACAGTCACGGTGCAGTCCCTGGCTTTGCTTTCGGCTACGACCGTGCAGGCAATCTGCCCACAGCCGCCATCACCCAGGTCGGCCTGGATGGCGCTGAGCCAGTCGCGCCTGTCATTGGACGCCAGCGTCTCCTTCGCACCCGCGTCGGCGGGGTGCCGGGGCGAGGCTTCGCAGGTCATGGCCATGTCATAGCCACCGGCCCTGGCCGCAGCCAGGTTCGCCCGCATGGCGTCGAGGATCGCGTACCCATGCATGACCGCCTGGCTACGCTCGAGCGAACTCTGGCTATTGCGCAGGGCCGTTGCCTGCAGGGCTGCGACACCGAGCATCCCGATAGCCATCAGCAGCACCGCGATGAGCACCTCGATCAGGCTCATTCCGCGATGTCGATGCGAATACGGACGCAGGCGGAGGCCGACGATGGCCGGGGCGACACGCATGGTTGGTTCCCCCTTTCATGCACCGGGCCACGTTAGGTGGCCACGGAGGGGGCTTTCCATAAGAAAACGGGAAGGCAAGCCTTCCCGTTTCTGTAACCACTCGGTAGGAACTATTCCGCCTTGAGTGCCGCCACTGCCGCCGCCGGCACGCCCTCGCCCTTGCCGCGCGCACGTCGCACCATCCGCGACGTGCCATTGCGCAGATCGTCGAGCATGGCGTAGATCGTCGGCAGGAACAGCAGGCTGACCACGGTCGAGAACGCCAGGCCGCCGGCGATGGCGCGCGCCATCGGGTAGTACGGCGGGCCGTCGCCACCCATCTGCGTGGTCGTCAGCGAGATCGGCACCATCGCCAGGATCGCAGTGCCCATCGTCATCAGGATCGGCCGCAAGCGCTCGCGGCTGCCCTCGACCAGCGCGTCCGTGCGCGACAGCCCCCGGCGCCTGAGGTTGTTGATGTGCTCGATCATGACGATGCCGTTGTTCACCACCACGCCCATCAGCACCAGGATGCCGATGAAGGCCATGATGTTGAACTCGGTGCCGGTGAGCCAGAACAACCAGAACACGCCGAACACCGAGAACAGCACGCCGCTCATGATCGCCGAGGGGAACAGCAGCGATTCGAACACCGCCGCCATCACCACGTAGATCATGACCAGGGCGATCACCAGATTGAACATCATCTGCTTGTTCGCATCGGCCTCGTCCTCGAAGGCGCCGCTTTCGAAGCTGAAGCTGTAGCCGGCCGGGAACGCCACCGACTTCAACGTCTCTTCCATCGCCTTGCGCGCATCCGGCACGGTCGCCTTGTCGGCGAGGTTGGCCTGGATCGACACCGTGGTCTGGCGGTTGGCACGCTGGATCTGCGTTGCCGACGGCTTCACCGCCACGTCGACCATCGCCAGCAGCGGCACGGTGCGGCCGTCAGGAGCGCGCACGGTGAAGCTGGCGATGTCCTCCACGCCAAAGTCCTCGGCGCCGGCGAAGCGGACCCAGACCGGCACTTCGGTTTCGCCGCGACGGAACTCGCGCAGCGGCGCACCGCGCAGCGCCAGGCCGACGAAGCTGGCCACCTGCTGCGCGCTGAAGCCGAACGATGCCGCGCGGTCGCGATCGACGTGGACCGACAACTCGCTGTTCTGGTCGCCGATGTCGACGCGGACGTCGCGCAGTTCCTTGCGCTTGGCCATGATCGGGACGATGTCGTTGGCCAGTTCCACCAGCGTCTCGGTCGAGTCGCCGACCAGTTGAACCTGGATGTTCTGGCCGGGACCACCGCCACCGCCGCCACCGCCCTGGTTGCCGATGCCGATATTGGCGCGGGCGGACTTTGGCATCTCCTCGCGGAGCTTCTCGATCGTCGCCTTGGTCTCGCCGATCTTGTCGGTATCGAAGGTCAGGCGCGTGCCGCCCCAGCCCTGCTCGCTGAAGTACGAGTAGATCTGGGTGATGTTGTAGCGCTTGCGGTTGGTATCGAGGAACTTCTCGACCTTGAGGATCTCGGCCGACATCTGCTCCTTGGTGTAGGCGCCCTTCCACTGGTAGAAGATGTTGGTTTCGGTGCCGTCATCGCCGCCGAACATGTTCTTCTTGGTCAACACCATCGGCACGAAGCTGACGGCGATGATCAGCACGATGCCGAGCACGCTCTTGCCGCGGTGTTCCAGCGTCCAGCGCAGAAAGCGGGCATAGCCGCTCTGCAGGCGCGGGATCAGTCCGCGATCGGAGCGCACCGCCGGCGGCGTCTTCAGCCGCGCTGAGATCATCGGGATCAGGCTGACCGCGACCAGCCATGAGGCCAGCAGCGACACCGAGATCGTGATTGCGATCTGCGACAGGTAGATGCTCAGGAAGTTGCGGTCGCCGAACAGGTTGGGCAGGAACACGATGCAGTGGCACAGCGTGCCGGCCGACAGCGCGATGGCGACGTGGCGGGTGCCGATGATCGAGGCCAGGCGCGGCTGGTCCGGCATGCGCTCGCGTTCCTGGTAGATGCTCTCCACCACGACCACGGCATTGTCGACCAGCATGCCCACCGCCAGCAGCAGGCCCATCATCGTCAGGATGTTGAGCGTGACGCCGGTGAAGTACATGAAGCCCAGGGTCATCACGAAGCAGATCGGGATGGCCAGGGTGACCATCAGCGTCGACGGCCAGTGACGCAGGAAGAAGAACAGGACCGCGATCGACAGCAGCAGGCCGATACCGCCGGCCTCGGCCAGTTCCAGCAGCGAGCTGGTGACGTTGTCGCCCTGGTTGTCGATGATCTTGATCTGGATCCCGCTCATCTCCGGCTGCTTGCGGATCGACTCGACCTCCTTGAGGGCGTTGCTGGACACCTCGACCAGGTTCGCGCTGCGCTCCTTGAAGATGTCCAGGCCGATCGCCGGCTTGCCGTCGAGGCGACGGCCGTAGTTCATCCGAGCCGGTTTCAGGCGGATCTCGGCGATGTCGCCCAGGCGCGTGCCCTTGACGTCGATGATCAGGTCGCGCAGCTGCTGCAGGTCGGTGATCTCGCCGACCGGCTGCACCCTCAAGCGGCGCCCGCCATCGTCGATCTGCCCGGCGGACACCGAGAAGTTGACCGCCTTCAGGCGCGTGTTGAGGTCGTTGATGCTCAGGTTGTGGGCGTTGAGACGGTCGGGATCGATCGCGATCTCGACCTCGTTCGGCGCCGCGCCCGTTACCTCCACCCTCGCCACGCCGGGGATGCGCTCGATCGGCCGCTTGAACTCGCGGTCGATCATGTCGTACGCGCCGGTCAGGTCGGTCGAACTGGCCAGGCGTACGCGCAACACCGGTTCATCGGTGGTGGAGAACTTGAACACGTTGTAGCGCTGCAGGTCGTCCGGCAGGTCGTCGCGGATGGCGTCGATGCGCTCGCGCGCCTCCGACGCCGCGATGGCGACATCGCGGTCCCAGTCCGAGAACTGCATGAAGATCTCGGCGCCGTCGGAACGGGCGTTGGCGTCCATGCGCTTGATGTCGGTCATCGTCGACAGCGCTTCTTCCACCGGCCGCAGCAGGGTGCGTTCCACTTCCTCGGGCGTGGAGCCCTCGTAGGGGATCTGCACGAAGATGAAGGGCGGGGAGACCTCCGGGAAGGCCTCCAGCGGCAGCCGCACCGCGGCGATCAGGCCGATCACGAACAGCGACACGAAGAACATGATCGCCGTGACCGGCCGCTTGATGCTGAGCTCTGCAATCGTCATGTCAGCGCTCCGCTCAGACCGGCTCGACCTGGCCGTCGTCATCCGACGACTCGACCTTGCCATGGGCGCGGCGTGCACGCGCGACGTAGTAGTCGTCGGCGCGGCGGTCCAGCAGGTCATAGACCACCGGGATCACGACCAGCGTCAGCAGCGTGGACACCAGCAGGCCGCCGATCACCGTGATGGCCATCGGCGAACGCACTTCCGCGCCCTCGCCCAGTGCCAGCGCCAGCGGCAAGAAGCCGAACAGCGTGCACATCGTGGTCATGATGATCGGGCGCAGTCGCGAACGGGCACCCTCGATCAGGGCCTCGCGCTTGGCCACGCCTTGCTCGCGCAGCTGGTTGACCTTGTCGACCAGGATGATCGCGTTCTTGACCACCAGGCCCACCAGCAGGATCAGGCCGATGAACACCACCACCGACACCGGCGAATTGGTCAGCAGCAGCGCCAGCACCGCACCGACCAGGGCCAGCGGGATGGTGAACAGGATCACGAACGGATGCAGCAGCGACTCGAACTGCGAAGCCATCACCAGGTACACGAGGAAGATCGCCAGGCCGAACGCAAACAGCAGCGAACGCACCGACTCGGCCAGTTCCTCGCCCTGTCCGCCGATGTGCATGCCGACGCCGGCGCCAAGCGGCTGCTTGACGACCATGCCCTGCACTTCGCGTACGGCTGTGCCCAGGTCGATGTCGCGCAGGTTGGCCGAGACGATCGCCACGCGCACCTGGTCGGCGCGGTGGATCTCGCTCGGGCCCGTGGTCGAGACCACGTCGGCGACGGCGTCCAGGGTCACCGGACGGTTGCTGCCCGGATTGACGATCAGGTGACGGATGTTGTCGACAGACGCGCGATCGGTTTCACGGGCACGCACCAGCACGTCGATCTTGCGGTCGCGGAAGCTGTAGCGCGTGGCGACGTCGCCGCGCACCTTCTTCACCACGACGTCGGCGATCTGGCGGGTGGTCAGGCCGAGCGCACCGGCGCGGTCCTGGTCGAAGCGGATCTGGATCTCCGGGAAACCTTCCTCGACCGTCGACTTGACGTCGGCGTAATGCGGGTTGGCGCGCAGCATTGCCGCCATGCGCTGGCCGGCGACCTGGATGCTCTCCAGGTCCTGCCCGCGCAGTTCGATTTCCAGCGGCGTGGAGAAGCTGAAGAGCTCCGGCCGGCTGAAGTCGATCTGCGCGCCCGGGTGCGACTGCATGGTCGTGCGCAGGCGCTCGGTTTCACGCGCCTCCACGTCCTTGCTGCCGCCATCGGCCATGACCACGGTCAGCTTGCCGATGTTCTCGCCGCTTTCGGTCGGATTGGCGTCCAGCCGCGTGCCGCTACCGCTGACGCCGTAGAGCGTGCGGATGCCGTCGTCCTTGGCGTGCTTTTCCTGCAGCTCGCGCACCAGGGTATCGGTCTCGCGCAGCGGCGTGCCCGGCGGCAGCTTCACGGTCATCTCGAAACGGTCCTGCGCCAGCTGCGGGATCAGGTCCGCGCCCAGCATCGGAATCGCCAGCAGCGTCAGCGCGAACACCGCCGCGGCCGAGCCGAGCACCAGCCACGGCTTGCGCAGGGCGTTGGGCAGCAGCTTGAGGTAACCACTCTCGGCACGGCCATACGGCGCCATTGCAATATCGCTGGCCTTGCGCATCACCGGGCCGACGATCGCGACCAGGCCACGCCAGGCTCGCACGATCAGCCAGACGATACCGAACGATGCACCGCGGGCACCGGCACCGATACCGTGTTCGACGGCGGCGAGCGGCTTCTGCAGCTTCGAGGTCGGCTGCCAGCGCGGATGCGGCGGCTCTTCCGGGAAGGCCATCGGCGGCTGGCCCTTGAGCGCGCTCAGCATCGGGATCAGCGTCATCGACACGACCAGCGAGATGGCGATCGCCAGCGCAACGGTCAACGCCTGGTCGCGGAACAGCTGGCCGGCGATGCCCTGCACGAACACCAGCGGCAGGAACACGGCAATGGTGGTCAGCGTCGATGCAACCACCGCCATGCTCACCTCGCGGGTGCCGGCAATGGCGGCATCGAGGACACTGAGCCCTCGTTCGCGCGCCTTGGCGATGCTTTCGAGCACGACGATCGAGTCGTCCACGACCAGGCCGGTGGCCAATGCCAGGCCGCCGAGCGACATCACGTTCAGGCTCAGGCCCATCTGGTCCATGAAGAAGAACGTGGCGATGATCGACACCGGCAACGACAGGCCGATCACGAACGTGCTCCAGCCATCTCGCAGGAACAGGAAGATGATCAGCACGGCGAGCATGCCGCCGATCACCGCATCCATCTTCACGTCGCTGATGGCGTGGCGGATGAAGAGCGACTGGTCGTCGATCGTGGTCAGTTCCACGTCCGGCGGAATCTGCTCCTTGATCTCGTCCAGGCGCTTGGTGATCGCGTCGGCGGTGGCGACGGTGTTGGCGTCGCCTTCCTTGTAGATCGCCAGTTCTACCGCTTCCTTGCCGCCCAGGCGGATGATCGCCTCGCGCTCCTTGTAGCCCTGGCGGACATCGGCGATGTCCTTCAGGCGCACGGGCATGCCGCCGGCGACGACGCCGCCACCGGCAGAATTGGCGCTCTGCACCGACGCGGCTGCGGCCATCGCTTCGGCCGATCCGGTCTGCGCCGCGATCGCGGCCATCTGCGCTGCCGCATTGGCGGCCGCGTTGTCGCCACCACTGCGGGTGGTGACCAGCATTTCGCGGATCTCCGGCACGCTGGCGAACTGGTTCACGGTGCGCACCAGGTAACGCTGCGAGCCTTCTTCCAGGCGACCGCCGGAGATGTTGATGTTCTCCTGCTGCAGGCGCTGGATGACGTTGTCGATGGGCAGGTTCAACTGCGCCAGCTTCTGCTGGTCGATGTCGACCTGGATCTCGTCCTCGAGGCCGCCGCCGACCTTGACCGCGGCAACGCCGTCGACGGGCTCGAGCTTCTTCTTCAGGTCGTCGTCGGCGTAACGGCGCAGCCCGGTGAGCTGGCGCATGGCCTCGGTGTCGCTGGTTGCAGCGGTCTTGGACGACAGCGCGATGCGAAGGATCGGTTCGGTCGACGGATTGAAGCGCAGCAGCACCGGGGCCTTGGCCTCGAGCGGCAATTGCAGCACTTCCATCTTGTCGCGCACTTCAAGGCTGGCCTGGTCCATGTCGGTGCCCCAGGCGAACTCGAGCACGACATCGCTCTGGCTGGTGCGCGACACCGACTTGAGCTTGCGCAGGCCCTTGACCACGCCGACGGCCTCTTCGACCGGCTCGCTGATCAGGGTTTCGATCTCCGACGGCGCAGCACCGGTGTACTCGGTGCGCACCGTCAGGGTCGGGTAGCTCAGGTCCGGCAGCAGATTGACCTTGAGGTCGTTCAGCGCAATGAAGCCGAACATCACAAATGTCAGCGTCACCATCATCACCGTGACCCGGCGACGCGTGGAGAACTCGACCAGATTGAAGCCGGATGATTCGTTCGCAGGTTGCGTCACGTTCGCTCTCCGCGATTACTGCTTCTTGGCTTCGGTTTTGGCGGCGGCCACCTTCTTCGCCGGCTGGCCCAGCACCTGCACGACAGTGCCGTCACGCAGCGCGGTCTTGCCGGCTACGACGACCTGGTCGCCGACCTTCACGCCGGTGCGGATCTCCGCCCAGGAACCGTCCATGTAGCCCAGCTTGACCGGCACGCGCTTGGTCTTGTCGCCGGTGACCACGAACACCGCCGGGTCGCCGTCGTCCTCGAGCAGGGCCACGCGCGGCACCACCAGGGCATCGGCGCGCTGGTCGTAATCGATCTTGATGCGGCCAAACATGCCCGGCTGCAGCACGCCGCCGCCGGCAAATGCACAGACCACACGGAACGTGCCGCTGCCCGAATCCACCACCGGAGCGACGCGGTCGACGGTACCGGTAAAGGTCTTGCCCGGCAGCGCATCGACCTGCATCTGCACCGGCAGGCCTGCCTTCAGCGTGGCCAGCTCGCGCTCGGGCACGTTGAGGGTGGCTTCCAGGCGCGAGGTGTCGACGATGCGGAAGATCGGCGTGTTGATCTGGACGAAGTTGCCGGTCTTGATCGAGCGCGAGGCGATCACGCCGGAAATCGGCGCTTCCACGTTCGCGTACGACAGCTCCAGGGTGGCCATGCGGTTGGCGGCGCGGGCCTCTTCCAGGTCGAAACGCAGCTGGTCATTGTCGTTGGCGCTGAGCAGCTTCTGCTCGGCCATCTGCTTGCCGCGGGAATAGTTGGCCTCGAGCTTGCGCATGCGCGCGTCGGTCTGCGCCGCCTGCTGCTGCGAACGAGCGGCGTCGAGGCGGACCAGGGTCTGGCCGGCACGGACCTGCTGGCCTTCCTCGACCATCACGTTCAGGGCCACGCCCGAGGTCTTGGCCACCACCTGCGACTCGGCCACCGGTTCCAGGGCGGCGGTGCCGGTGTAGCTGGCCGCGACCGGGCGCCGGGAGGCCTTGGCCACCTCGACCGGGACGGCTTCGGGCCCCTTTTCGCCGTCCTTGGCCTGCGCCTCGCCAGCGCCGCCGCCCTTGCAGGAGGCCAGCAGCAGGACGCTCGACAGGGCCAGGCAAGGCAGCAGGACACGAGCGGCGCGGTCAAAACCACGGCTGCGATTTCGGGAGAGATGACGCATGAATTGAACCCCAAGGTGGCTGATTACCGGACCGTATGCCGGTGTTGTAGATAGGTATATCACCTGCCCCGTTCACCAACATCCGCCGAAGGTCATGGTGACTGGAGCCATGTCGCGACCCCGGACGCAAGCAATGATCCGGAAGGCCGCAACAACCATCGATGCAAAATGGCACCGCTTCGTTGCATCGATATCGCAGGCTATACTTGCGCACTTATGCGCGGCCCTCCCGACGGACGGCCACGCGCAGCCAGCTTCAGAACCTTTCGCTAGCCATTCGAGATTGCGGACTACGACATGATGCGACCGCTGATGATCGCCGCCTGCTTCTTCCTGACCACCGCTGCGTCCGTCGCATCGGCCCAGGAAGCCCAGGCCCCCGCCGCTGCCCCGGCCGCAGCCACCGCAACGACGGCCGCTCCGGCCGTACTGAAGGGTGATGCCGCCTCGGGTCACCAGCTGACCTACACCTGCCAGGGATGCCATGGCATTACCGGCTACAAGAACGCCTACCCGAACTTCCACGTGCCCAGGATCGGCGGGCAGTCGGCGGAGTACCTGGTCAACGCGTTGAACGAATACAAGAAGGGCGCACGCAAGCACCCGACGATGCAGGCCCAGGCGCAGAGCTTCTCCGACCAGGACATCGCCGACATCGCCGCCTTCCTTTCGTCCTTGAAGTGAGTGAGCAGACCATGACGAACAAGATCCTCGCCATCGCCCTGCTTGCCTCGCTCGGCCTCGTCGGCTGCTCCAGCTCCGACACCCCGGCCGAGCATTCCTCCGCCGACCGCGGCGAAGGCCACAGCTCCTCGTCCGCCGGCCTGCCGGCCGGGCACATTGCCGCTGGCGAGCAACTGGCTGGCAGCAAGGGCAAGGCCACCGGCCAGTCCTGCTTCGATTGCCACGGCGCCGAAGGCAATGCCCCGATCGACGGCACCTACCCCAAGCTCGCCGGCCAGTACTACGACTACATCGCCCATGCCCTGCAGGCCTACCGCAGCGGCGACCGCGAGCACGCGCTGATGTCGAGCCAGGCCAAGGACCTGACCGACCAGCAGATCGCCGACCTGGCCGCCTACTTCGGCTCCCGCCAGAGCAACCTGCGCGATCTGCATAACGCGCATTGATTGCTTGCTGGGATTGAATGAAAAAGCCCGCTTCGGCGGGCTTTTTTGTGGGGTATTGGTTGTGGCGGCTGGCCCTTCGACTTCGCTGCGCTACGCTCAGGGCGAACGGTGCCAATTGGGGAGCCGGGAGCGGCGAGCGGCTTGCGCCTAGCCGCCGGACGGCCTCACCGAGCCGTTGTCTTCCTGCAATGCCGGCTTGAACGGAATGGGCGGCGGTGGCCGTGCTTCGGCCGGCTGGTCGTTGAGGTTCGGGTCGCTCAGGCCGCAGCCGCCGCCCAGGCTCAGCATCGAGATCACGCACTCGATGCTCTTGCCCGTGCCGGGAATCGGAATGGCGACCTTGCGCACGCCCCTGCGCACCCATTCGGCGAGCAGCGACTCGTTGGGGACCCAGTACTTGTCGAAGCTGGTCGGCTCGAAGTCGTTGGGTTTGCGACGCAGCCACGTGCCGGCGCGATCGAGGTCCTTGATCTCCTCGGTGATCGTGCCCGGCGGCTGGCCGGGTGAAGCCGACCCCGGCGGTTCGGCGATCCGCACGCTGCCATCGCTGTTGTAGATCCCGGGCTGCTCGCCGCGCTGGCCGCCGGGGCGGTTGCGGGTCGACTCGCCCCAGTCGTCGCCACGTGTCGGGGTCGACCAGGTTCCCGCGGCGGGTGCGGGTTTCGGGCCAGCGCCCGCGCCGGCGACCGGCTGGGTGCCGCTGCCCGCAGGTGTGGAAGGGCGCGTCTGGCTGGTTCCAGGTGCCGAACTGGCTGCCGCCGGCGCCGTGCCGGATCCGCCAGACGTGGCGGAAGTGGCGGGCCGGGTCGCGGCAGGCGCTGTCGCCGCGCTGGCGGCCGCCGGCGCGGCCGCCGCAGGTGCAGGCGAAGGCGTCGCAGGCGTGGGCGTGGGCGGCGACGGAATTTCGGCCGTACGGATCGCCGGCGTGCTGGAGCGCACCTCCGGCACCGGCAATGGCGGTGCCGGCAAGGCGCGCACCGGCATGTTGGGCAGCTCGAGCGGCGCCGGCACCTCGCGGACGGTGATCTCGCGCTCGCGCTGCTCGATCGCCGGCGCGGCGATGTCGCGCGGCTTGATGTCCGGGCGGATCGGTTGCACGGGCTCGGCCACTTCGGCGGTGCGCACGGTTGGCGTCTCGGCGCTGATCTGCGGCGCCGCCAGGTTCGGCTCCGGCGGCCGGCGCCGGGTCGGCGGCAACACGAACACGCTCGGCGCGCTCGGCGTGGGCTCACTGACGGCCACGGGCTGCTCGACCGCCGGTTGCGGCGGCGGCAGCTTCGGCTCCGGCACGTCGCGCTGGGCGACATCGGGTATGGGTGCATCCAACGCCGGTGTCGGCGTCGCCACCGCGGGCGGATTCAATTGTGCCGTTGGCGCAGCCGACTCAGCCGGCGCTTGCGGCTGCTGCTGTGCCGGCGCGGCAGCGGCTTGCTGCTGCGGCTGTTGCGGGGCCTGCTGCGGCTGTTCGCCAGGTTCGCCGGGGCCGCCACCGGGTTCCTTCGGCGTGCCCTTGCCGACGTACTCGATCATGACGACTTCCTCACCTTGCGGTTGAGGCGCGTTGACGGCGAGGAAACGCAGATACATCAGATACAGCAGCATCGCGCTGAAGAACACGTGCCATAGCACGGTGAAAGCGGTGGCGAACCAGTGCACGCGCCGGTCCACGCGGTCCTGCTTCACGTCACCGTGCCAGCCCTGTCGCCACAACGTGGCGAAGGACTGCCAGCGGGTCAGGTCGCCGATGCGCCTGGGCGGCGGAACGGCCAGCGGCCGGGTGAGGAAGACCTCGACGATGGCCGCCGCCGTGGCGCCCTGCACCGCGCCGGCACGCTCGCGCATGCTCTCGAACCAGGCCTGCCAGCCCGCGGGAAACTCACCAGGCGGTCGCCGCAGGTGCGGCGATACCAGCTGCAGCCGTCGCTGCAGCGCGTGGATCAGGTCGGCGGCGGAGAACATCTACGTCGCCGCGCCCTGCTCAGGCCGCCGAATCGCGGGGGATGTAAGGCGCGTCGCCGGTCTCGTGATCGGTGGCGTCACGCACCGCGGTAACACCCGGCACTTTCGTCATCAGTGTCTTCTCGATGCCCTGCTTCAAGGTCACGTCGGCCATGCCGCAGCCGTGGCAGCCGCCGCCGAAGCGCAGCACCACCACGCCCTGGGCGGTGACTTCCTGCACCGCGACATTGCCGCGGTGGGAGGCCAGCTGGGGATTGATCTCGTGTTCGACGATCCAGTGCACGCGCTCGACCAGCGAGGCCGACTCGGCCGGCTCCTCGCCCTTGATCTTGGGTGCGCGGATCTGCAACTGGCCGCCGGTGGCCTGGGTTTCGTAGTCGATCTGGGCGCCATCGAGGAACTTCACGCTGGCCGCATCGAGCCAGACCGTGAAGCCTTCGCAGTCGACCGCCCACTCGTCGCCCTGCAGGTCGCCCGGTTCGGCGAACTCCAGGCGAACGTCCGCGCGCGGCGTGCCGGCGTGGACGGCCGACAAACGCACGCCCAGGCCCGGCAGGGCCTCGCGCTCGATCAGCTTGAGGAAGTGGCGCTGGGCGGATTCGGAAATGTTGATCATGGGGGCTATTCTACCGGGGTCCGCGCAACACGATGGCGCACCCTCTTGGAATGACCGCCGACGATGGCATCCGTTCAGTCGGCGGGCCCAGCGTAAAGGAATCCTTGCCGATGAACGACCTCGTCCCCCTCGCCCATGCCCACTGCCTCGCCCGCCGTGGCAGCGAACACCGGCTCAGCGAAGCGCGCGTCCGCGAACTGCTGCCGGAGGTTCCGGGCTGGGAGCTGGTCGAAGACGGCCATGCGCTCACCAGGACCTACCCGTTCGGCAACTACTACGAAACGATGGCCTTCGTGAACGCCCTGGCCTTCATGGCCCATCGCGAGGACCACCATCCCGACCTGGGCGTGCACTACAACCGCTGCGTCGTGCGCTATTCGACCCACGATGTCGGCGGCCTGAGCGAGAACGACTTCATCTGCGCGGCCAAGGCCGACGTCCTGGCCGGCTGATCGCGACCCGTCCACTCCCCATCATTCGAGGCCGTCGGCAATGGACAAGATGAGCATGCTCCCTCGCTACCCGTCCGCGGTACTGACCGCAGCGGTACTGACCGCTGCTGCCCTGCCCTTGCTGCTCGGCGCCTGCAACAAGGCGCCGGACGCACCGGCGCCGGCAGCGATTGCACCGACGGAGTTGCTGGCGGTCAACACGCCGCCGCCCGACTATCCCGAAGAACTCCTGTGCGACAACGTCGGTGGCAAGGTGGTGTTGCTGCTGACCGTCGGGCCGGACGGCAAGGCCGCTTCGGCCGAGGTGTTCCGCAGCAGCGGCCTGGCGCCGCTGGACAAGGCCGCGCAGGAAGGCGTGCGCAGCTGGACCTTCAAACCCGCCACCCGCGGCGGTGTCGCGCAGACGACGAAGCTGCAGGTACCGGTGAACTTCCACCCGCCCGCAGTGCGGCCGCAGTCGTGCTTCGTGCTCGACGAGCAACGCCGCCGGGGCGGCGGCAAGTAAGGCCTGCCCTCAGGCCAGGCGGTCCAGCACGTCGATGAGTTCTGGCGCCAGCGGCGCATTGAGCAGGTAGGGCGTCTTGCCGTTGTCGAGCGAGAACTCCAGCGTCGAGGCGTGCAGGAACATCCGCTTCAGCCCGACCTGATCGCGCAGGCGCTTGTTGACCTCGGCATCGCCGTACTTGTCGTCGCCGGCGATGGCGTGACCGATATGCTGGGCATGGACGCGGATCTGGTGGGTGCGGCCGGTTTCGATCCGCACCTCGCAATAGGATTGCCCGCCGCGGCGCTCCAGCACCTTGAAGTGACTCAATGACGCCTTGCCGGCCGGATTGACCTGGACATGGCGCTCGCCGCCCTGGCGCAGGCCGACATGCAACGGCGCATCCACCGTCATCACGCCGTCGGGCATGCGCCCGGTCAGCAGCGCCAGGTAGCGCTTGCGGATGCCGATGCCGTCGTAATCGCGGTCCTCGCGCATCAGCGCCTGCAGTTCGGTCAGGGCCGAGCGCTTCTTGGCCACGACCAGCAGACCCGAGGTGTCCCGGTCCAGGCGATGGACGAGCTCCAGGCTCTGGTTCGGGCGCAGGGCGCGCAGGGATTCGATGGCGCCGTGGCTGATGCCGCTGCCGCCATGGCTGGCCAAGCCCGAGGGCTTGTTGAGGGCCAGCAGGCGGGCGTCCTCGAAGACGATCGCCGCTTCCAGGGCATCGAGCAGCCCCTTCGGAGGCGTCGGCCTGTCGCCCTCTTCGCTGAGACGAACCGGTGGAATCCGGACCTCGTCGCCTGCCTCGAGCTTGCGCTCGGCCTTGGCGCGGCCGCCGTTGACCCGGACCTGGCCGGACCGGACCAGCTTGTAAACCAGCGATCTCGGGGCGCCCTTGAGCTGTCCGAGCAGGAAATTATCCAGGCGTTGCCCTGCCCGATCGTCCGGGACGCGGACGGTACGAACCTGGCTGACGTCCTGGCGAGGCGCCGGGCCGGGGTTGGAGGAAGCTGAATGGGTCATCCGGGGAGGGTTATCTGATACACTCGCGACGCGAGATAAGGTTTTGATTTCGCGCAGGAACTTGCACTAAAAGGCCGAAAGCCCCTGTCCTGCGATTCCGGTCCGCGTCTAACCACTGCCCCCGGGGTAGCCATGTTAGCAGCGATGGTCCGGCGGAACCGGTTCCCGCCCGGTGGGTCAAACCACCTGTGATGAACACGTCCCGTGCGGCGTTCGCGCCGCCGGCCCTAGCTGTCAGGAAAAGTAACAAGCGCTCCCGCGGCGTGCCGTGGTGTCGTAGCGCTGGAAAACTAGAAGCCGCCGCGCCCGGGTCATGCCCTGGCAGAGGCAGGCTTGCGGTATCCAGAGGCGAAACGCCCACGGCGTTCCGCGGCTGCAGGACGCATGCGTCCTGCGCCGACCACGCGCAGGAGCGCGCGAGGAACGCAACAATGAAGCGAATGCTGATCAATGCGACGCAGGCAGAAGAACTGCGCGTCGCCACCGTCGATGGCCAGACGCTGTATGACATCGATATCGAACAACCGGCGAAAGAACAGAAGAAGTCCAATATCTACAAGGGCCGCATCACCCGGCTCGAACCCTCCCTCGAAGCGGCCTTCGTCGAATACGGCGGCGAGCGTCACGGCTTTCTGCCGCTGAAGGAGATTTCCCGCGATTACTTCCAGGCTGGCGTCGACCACAACAAGGCCGGCCTGCGCGAACTGCTGCGCGAAGGCCAGGAAGTCGTGGTCCAGGTCGACAAGGAAGAGCGTGGCAACAAGGGCGCTGCCCTGACCACGTTCATCTCGCTGGCCGGCCGCTACATGGTGCTGATGCCCAACTCGCCCACCGCCGGCGGCGTCTCGCGCCGGATCGAGGGTGACGACCGCGCCGCGCTCAAGCAGGCCATGGACAGCCTCGAGATCCCCGACGACATGGGCGTCATCATCCGCACCGCCGGCGTCGGCCGCGATGCCGAAGAGCTGCAGTGGGACCTCGATTACCTGTTGCAGGTCTGGAAGGCCATTGCCGAGGCCGCGCTGACCAAGCCGGCTCCGTTCCTGCTGTACCAGGAATCGCGCCTGATCATCCGTGCCCTGCGCGACTACATGCGCCCGGACATCGGCGAGATCCTGGTCGACACGCCGGAGATGTATTCCGAGGCGCGCGACTTCGTCGAGCAGGTGATGCCGCACAACCTGCGCAAGCTCAAGCACTACACCGACGACACCCCGCTGTTCAACCGCTTCCAGATCGAATCGCAGATCGAGAACGCGTACGAACGCGAAGTGCGCCTGCCGTCCGGCGGCGCGCTGGTGATCGACCAGACCGAGGCCCTGACCGCGGTCGACGTCAACTCGGCCCGCGCCACCAAGGGCGGCGACATCGAAGAGACCGCGTTCAACACCAACCTGGAAGCGGCTGAGGAAGTTGCCCGCCAGATGCGCCTGCGCGACCTCGGCGGCCTGGTGGTGATCGACTTCATCGACATGTCGTCGAACAAGCACCAGCGCGACGTCGAGAACCGTCTCGCCCACGCCCTCAAGCAGGACCGTGCGCGCGTGCAGATCGGCCGCATTTCGCGCTTCGGCCTGCTCGAGCTGAGCCGCCAGCGCCTGCGTCCGTCGCTGGGCGAATCCAGCCAGATCGTCTGCCCGCGTTGCGAAGGCCACGGCCGCATGCGCAGCGTCGAGTCGCTGTCGCTGTCGATCCTGCGCCTGGCCGAAGAGCACGCGATGAAGGAGAACACCGGCCAGGTGCTGGTGCAGGCTCCGACCGAAATCGCCAACTACCTGCTCAACGAGAAGCGCCGCGCCCTGAGCGAGATCGAGAAGCGCCATGACGCGCCGATCCTGATCGTCGCCGATGAGCAGCTGCACACCCCGCACTACGAAGTCACGCGCATCCGCGAGAACGAGCTGGGCGAGGAATCGAGCAAGCCCAGCTACCAGCGTGGCACGCCGCGCAAGCTGCCCACGCACGCGCTGACCAAGGCCCACCTCAACATCCCGCCGACCCCGGCGGTGACCAACGTCAAGCCGGCCCAGCCGGCACCGCTGCGCGAGCCGCGTGAGCAGGCGATCGAGCAGGCCCCTGCGCCGGCGCCGGTCGTGGCGACGCCGACCCACTCGGTGGGCGTGGTCGAACGCATCCTGCGCTTCTTCCGCGGCACCCAGCCGGTTGCGGCACAGACGGCCCCGGCAGCACGTCCGCAGGACGGACGTGGTCGCAACGAGCGCAACGATCGCAACGCGCAGCGCCGCGATGGTCGCAACGGCAAGGCCGGTGGCCGCGACGGTCGCCGTGACGAGCAGCCGCGTCGCGACGAGGCACGCCGCGATGAGCCGCGCCGTGACGAACAGCGCCGCGAAAAGCAGCAGGCCCAGGGCGGTCAGCCCAACCAGGCCAAGCAGTCGCAGCAGGCCAAGCAGCAACAGCCGCAGCAGCCCAAGCAGCCGCAACAGCCCAGGCAGCCCAAGCCGCAGTCCGACGAGCGCCAGCAGGCGCAGGCCCAGCAGCAGGCACAGGGCGAAACCGCTCCGCGTCCGCCGCGTGAGCCCAGGCAGCCGGTAGCCAAGCCCGACGCAGCGCCGGTGGCAGACGCCGCCATCCTCACCGCAGCAGCACCGGTGGCCGTTGCCGCCGTGGTCGCAGGCGAAGCGGCCGAAGCTTCACAGGTCGAAATGGCCGAAAGCGTGACCAACCCGGGCGAGAACGCCGCCACCGCAGAAGCTGCGGGTGAAGGCAGCGGTCGTCGTCGTCGCGGTCGTCGTGGCGGTCGTCGCCGTCGTCGTGGTGGCGCCGGTGAAGGTGCTGCAGGCGGTGATGAAACCGGTCTGCAGGATGACCATCTGCTCGATGACGAAGACGAGGCCGGCAGCGAGCATGCTCCGACGCCGGCAGTGGCCGCGAACCGTTCGCAGCCCGAGTTCGACTTCGACGACGAGAGCGATGGCGCCATGCCGTCGGCCAAGCCCGCGCCCGCGGCTCCGGCAGCGGTCGCCGTTGCGGCAGTCGCCGCCGCGGCACCGGTCATCGCGGTTGCAGCCGCCGCCGAGGAAGTGGTGAAGGTCGAGCCGGTTGCTGCGCCTGTCGCGGTTGCCGAGCCCGTCGCGGTTGCAGAGCCTGTTGCCCCGGCTGCCGAAATCGCAGCGGCCGCGCCGCAGCACGAGGAAGTCGCCGTGACTCCGGTGGCCGTCGTCGAGCCGCAGGCTGTCGTGGCCGAAACGGTGCAGGAACCGGTGGCCGTCGAGCCGCCGGCCGTGGTCGAGGCGCCCGTCGTCGAGAAGCAGCCTGACGTGCGGCCTGAAGCGCAGCAGGAAGCGCCCACCGCCGAAGACGATGCGCAGCAGGATGTATCGAAGTCGGAACGCATCGACGAAGTGCTGATCACCGATTCGCGTCCGGTCGCTCCGGTTGCGCCGGTGGCCGACATCCCGCGCACGGCCGGTCTGTTTGACGCGCTGCCGCAGGAAGGCATCGCGCCGGTCGAAGCGGAGCCGGTGGCAGCTGCCGCCGATGCCGCAGTTGCCGGCGCCGATGCCAACGAGCAGGCCGTGGCCGAGCAGACCACTCCCGCACAGGAAGCTGCCGAGTCCACGCACGATGTCATCGCCCACGAGGCAGACAAGCGCGACGCGCAGCCCAGGCACGAGGAAGGCCACGCCTGACAGGCAGCCTTCCGTCGATCCAACGCGATGAAAGAACTGGCCGCCATTGGCGGCCAGTTTCTTTTTCGGCTACAGCGCCTTGACCGGATCGACCAGGCCGTAGCGACTGGCCATGCGTGCCAGCGCGATGCTGTCGTTGATATCGAGCTTCTCGAACAGGCGCGCCTTGTGCGTGTTGACCGTCTTCGCGCTCAGGCTCAGTCGCTTGGCGATGTCGTCCTGGCGCAACCCCTGCACCAGCAGCAGCGCCACTTCCAGTTCGCGTGGCGACAGTTCGTCAAAGGGCGACGAGTCGCCGGTGATCCCGGACAACGCCAGGTTCTGGGCAATGCTGCTGGCGAGGTAACGCTTGCCGCGCGACACGTCACGCACCGCGCGCACCAGTTCGCTGGCGTCGCCACCCTTGCCCACGTAGCCCGACGCACCGGCTTCGAGCAGGCGCTTGGGCATGGGGCCGTCCTCGAGAACGGACACGATGATCACGCGCGTGCCGTGATCGCCTCGCACCACACGCTCGGTGACCTCCAGGCCACTCAGGCCCGGCAGGTGCAGATCGCACAGGACCACGTCGGGTTTCAGTTTGCGGATCATCGGCAAGGCGATCTCGCCGCTCTCCACATCCCCCACCACATCCATGTCGGTCTCGACCGACAGGATCATGCGCATGCCCGTCCTGACCAGCGCATGGTCGTCCACGATGAAAACTCGGATCGTCATCCTTTTCTCCCGGCAGTTCTCGCAGGGGCCCGAGGCTACGCGCCACCTGAGGGGGGCGCAACCCGGTCAGGACCAATGGACCATTGCACTTGCAGCGCGCTTGGGCACACTGCGGGTTTTCCCGACAAGGATTCGACCAATGCGTCTAGTCACCACTGCTATTGCCGCGCTCCTCGTTGCCGCATGCGCGCCGACAACCGAGGCCACGCGTCCGAATGCCGATGCCAACGCGGCAGTTGCCGCCAGCTCGCAGGCAGCACAGTGGCTGGGCGACGTTCGTGCGATTTCCGACGCCGGCGAGAATGCGCAGCGCCGTGCAGTGATCGCGCAGCGCATGGACGCGATGGGCATCACCTGGCACAAGGCGACATTCCAAGACGGCAAGCGACAGGGCGAGAACCTGATCGCCGATGTCGGCGGCCCCGAAGGCGCGCCGCTGCTGCTGATCGGCGCGCATTCCGACCGCGTCGAAAAGGGCAAGGGCGCCACCGACAACGCCTCCGGCAGCGGAACGGTGCTTGCCCTCGCACGACGCCTGCAAGCCCAGCCGCTGCAACATCACCGGGTGGCAATCGCATTCTGGGACCTCGAGGAAGCCGGGCTGCTGGGCTCCAAGGCGTTCGTCACCGACGGCAAGACCAGGCCCGCCCTCTACGTGAACTTCGACGTCTTCGGTTGGGGCGACACGCTGTGGATGATGGCGCCCGCGCAGGGCCAGTCCGCACTGGTCGACAGCAGCCGCGCCGCGACCAGGGCCGTGGGCATCGGATTCTCGCCCGGCGAACAGTACCCGCCCACCGACCACCTGCCCTTCATCCGCGCCGGTTGGCCGGCCGTCTCGTATTCGCTGGTTGGCGCCGACGAGGTCAAGCTCGTGCTGGAGGCTTACGCCGGCAAGAAGCCTTCCGCTCCAGCCAAGGTAATGACGGTCATCCACAGCGACGCCGACACCATCGACCAGGTGGATGCAGCCGCTGCCATTCGTGGCGTCGACGCCGTCGAACAGGCACTGCGCAGTTGGGATGCCTCCTCCGCGCCGGCGAAGACGTCCGGAAGCGGCCAGTAAGCCAGCGTCGCCCGTGCAACGCTTCGCCTCTCCCCCCAATGACTTCGTGAGAAACGCCATGTCGAGCAGCACTCCGCAAGCAACCCGGTTCCGCCAGCTGCATGCACAGGGCCTGCTCTTGCTGGCCAATGCCTGGGATGCCGGAAGCGCGCGCCTGATCGAGAGCCTGGGCGCGAAAGCCATCGCCACCACCAGCGCCGGCGTCGCCTGGGCGCATGGCTATGCAGACGGCGACCAGTTGCCCATCGGGCAGCTGGTCGCGTCTGCGGCGTCGATAGCGCGCGTGATCGCAGTACCGCTGAGTGTCGACGTTGAAGGCGGCTATTGCGATGATCCGGCAACGGTCGCCGACAACGTCGTGCGACTGGCGGAGATTGGCGCGGTGGGCATCAATCTCGAGGACGGTGCCGGCACGCCGGAGCTGCTCTGCGCAAAGATCGAGCGCATCAAGCGCGAGTGCGCGCAGCGCGGCCTGGAGGTCTTCATCAATGCCCGCACCGACGTCTACCTGCGTGGCCTTGCGCCCGCAGGCCAGCGGGTTGCCCCCACCCTTGCCCGCGCCGCGCTGTACCGCGCCGCCGGCGCCGATGGCCTGTTCGTACCCGGGCTCACCGAAGCGGCGGAGATCGAAGCCATCGCATCGCAGGCGGGACTTCCCCTGAACGTGATGCTTCGCCCCAACCTGCCCGACACGGCCACGCTGGA
This sequence comes from Lysobacter sp. TAF61, assembly GCF_052113485.1. Taxonomy (NCBI): domain Bacteria; kingdom Pseudomonadati; phylum Pseudomonadota; class Gammaproteobacteria; order Lysobacterales; family Lysobacteraceae; genus Lysobacter; species Lysobacter sp. TAF61. The sequence goes on along the minus strand of NZ_JBFRDH010000003.1, from coordinate 385,108 downwards.
AACGCTCGGCGTGCGCCGACTGAGCGCCGGCTCCAACCTGTCGGAAGAGGCCTTTGCGCATACGCGCGCCGGCGCGCGGGCGTTCCTCCAGAGCGGTCGTGCCACCGCGTCGGACGACGCCATGGGCTATGGCGCGATCAACGCACTGTTCGCGGAAGGCTGACCCGGGGGCCTCCACAGCAGCTCGATCCAGCCCAGTCCGGGCGCAATCGCGGACATGAACCGGGACCGGGCCTTCCTCCCAAGCTGGCCTTTGCCTTTGCCGCAGAACGCGTGTCACGTGAATGTGACATCGCCGCTGTTCATGAAAACGGTCCGAAGGCCTTGTCATGAAATGACAAGTCGCTGACGCCGTTTGTAAAAATCTGCCCCCCTCCGCCTCCCTATAGTCGGACGCTCCATTCGGTTGCCGCCGCGAAAGAACGGTCGGCCCGGAGGACTTTCGAACACAACCACGGGGGCGGGGTGCAGTGAAGTCATTGAACACGAACAAGGCAGTATCGAAGGCGCCCAGGCGCCTGCTCAGCGCCATGATCACGGCGGCGCTTGCGGCCACCGGCACGGCCGGCGCCGTGGAGATCAACACCGGCAATCCGGACGTCGTCCTGCGTTGGGACAACACCATCCGCTTCAACCTGGCCAACCGTGTCGAGAACCAGGACGCGGCGATCCTCAACAGCCCGAACTACGACGACGGCGACCGCAATTTCGATACCGGCCTGGTGTCGGAGCGCCTGGACCTGCTGAGCGAGTTCGACTTCATCTACCAGGACCGGCTCGGCTTCCGCGTCAGCGCCGCCGGCTGGTACGACCTGGCGTATGAAAACCTCGACAACAACCACCTCGTCTCGTCCAACCACATGCGTGACGGCCGCGCGGCCATCGGCCTGAGCGACGAAACCGACCGCTACTTCCACGGGCCGTCGGGCGAGATTCTCGACGCCTTCGTTTTCGGCAAGTTCGACGTCGGCTCGATGCCGGTCAACGTCAAGCTCGGCCGCCACACGGTGTTCTGGGGCGAGGCCATGCTCAATCCGGTGCACAGCCTGAGCTACGGCCAGTCGGCGCTCGACCTGGGCAAGCTGTTCTCGGTGCCGGGCACCGAGGCCAAGGAACTGTTCCTGCCGCGCGAAGCCCTGTCGTTCCAGGCGCAGCCGACGCCGGAACTCTCCTTCGCCGGCCAGTACTTCTTCGACTGGGAACAGGCACGCATCCCCGAGGCGGGTGCGTTCCTGGGCTTCAACGACCACCTGTTGCGCGGCGGCGAGTCGTTCATCTTCGGACCGGCGGCGGTGAGCGCGGCCAACCCCTTGGGCGTGAACCGCCTGGTGCGCGGCGAAGACAGCGACCCGGACAAGCACGGCGACTGGGGCCTGTCGGCGCGCTGGAGCCCGCAGTGGCTCGACGGCACGCTGGGGGCCTACTACCGCGTCACCGCCGACATCCTGCCGCAGGGCAACGCAACCCCGGCGGTACGACCGGCCACGCCTCCGGGCCTGTGCCGCGCGCTGGGCGCCACGCCGCTGGGCCCGCCGACCTCGACCACCTGCTACATCAATCCTTCCGCAGCCACCGTGCCGGAGGTCGTCGGCGGCACCATCGGTCGCTATGCCGCCGCTTACGCAGACGACATCAAGATCTACGGCCTGAGCCTGTCGAAGAACCTGTGGGGTGTCAGCGTTGGCGCGGACCTGAACTACCGCGAGAACATGCCGCTGCTCAGCGATACCGTCAGCGTGCTGCCGGCGTCGTTTGCACCGTTTGCGTCGGCCCTGCCGGCGGGCAGCCTGTTTGCTCCGCCTGCGCAAGGCGACAGCGGCGGTGCGCGCGGCAACACCTGGCACGGGGTCCTCAACGGCTTTGCGAGCTTCGCCGAGTCGCCGGTATGGGATTCGGCAAACCTGATCGTTGAGCTGGTCTGGAACCACTGGAGCGAGGTCACGCAAAACGCCGCCGTCTTCAAGGGCCGCAGCAACTACACCGTGATCGGTTCCGACGGCACGCCGGTCACGCCGGAAGACAAGGTCACCAAGGACTTCTACGGCCTGGCGGTCAACTTCACGCCGACCAAGTACCAGATGTTCCCGGGCGCCGACCTGTCGCTTCCGATCACCTGGTCGCAGGGCCTCAGCGGCAACTCCGCCGTCCTGCTGGGTGGCAACGAGGGCGCCGGCAGCTACTCGGTCGGCGTGGCCGTCGACCTGCACTCCAAGTATCGCTTCGACCTCAAGTACGTCGACTTCCTTGGCGATGCCACCACCAATCCCGCCAACGCCATCACCTCGTATGGCGGCGCGAACTCGCTGCTGACGGATCGCGGCTTCGTGGTCTTCACCTTCAAGACCACCCTTTGACAGCACCTCAGACATCCGCAGGGAACACACCATGAATTTCACGAAGACAGTCCTGGCCGGCGCACTGCTGGCCACCCTCGGCTCCGCGCAGGCGGCCGTCAGCGCGGACGAGGCGAAGCTGCTTGGCACTCGCCTCACCCGCGTCGGCGCGGAAACCGGCGCCAACGCCGACGGCACGATCCCGGCCTATACCGGTGGCCTGACCACGGCACCGGCCGGCTTCAAGCCGGGCAGCTCGATCCGCCCTGATCCGTTCGCCAGCGAAAAGCCGCGCGTGACCATCACCGCCAAGAACATGGCGCAGTACGACGACCAGCTGACCGTTGGCGCCAAGGCACTGCTGAAGAAGTACCCGAAGTACCGCATCGATGTGTACCCGACCCATCGCACTGTCGCGCTGCCTGACCGCGTGCTCGACAACACCGCTGCAAACGCGACCCGCGCCAGCACCAAGGACGGCGGCCTGGGCATCTCCGGCGCGATCGGCGGCTATCCGTTCCCGATTCCCAAGAGCGGCTTTGAAGCGATGTGGAACCACCTGCTGCGCTACGTCGGCGTGGCCAGCAACTTCAAGTACGACAACTGGAACGTGGACTCGTCCGGCACGCCGGCGCTGGCGACCAGCGGCAAGCTCGTCGTCGAGTATCCCTACTACGACCCGGCGGCGACCAAGCCGGCCGAGGAAACCGACGTCTACTTCCGCACCAAGATCGCCTACACCGCGCCGGCGCGCCGCGCCGGCGAAGCGCTGATGGCAGTGGACGTGGTCAATCCGTTCAAGCGCCCGCGCCGCGCCTGGCTGTACCTGCCAGGCCAGCGTCGCGTGAAGCTCGCACCGGACATCTCGTACGACACGCCCAACCCGGGTACCGCCGGCTCGGCCACCTATGACGATGCATGGATCTTCAACGGCTCCATGGACCGTTACGACTTCAAGCTCGTCGGCAAGAAGGAGATGCTGGTTCCGTACAACACCTACCGGCTGACCTACCACAACAAGGCCGCCGAAGTGACGACGCCGCAGTTCGTCAATCCCGACCTGGTGCGATGGGAGCTGCACCGCGTCTGGGTCGTGGAAGCGACGCTGAAGCCGGGCAAGCGCCACATCTACGCCAAGCGCACGTTCTATCTCGATGAGGACAGCTGGACCGCGCTGGCCGCCGACCAGTACGACGCCAACGGTCGCCTGTACCGTGCATCGTTCGCGCACATGTCGCCCAGCTACGACGCCAAGACGCCCAACGCCGAAACGCAGGTGTTCTACGACCTGACCTCGGGCGTCTACAACATCAGCTTCCTGATGGGCCCGTACGACGGCATCCACTACACCCAGCCGCTGCCGGTGAACCAGTGGTCGCCCGATGCGCTGGCCGGTGCCGGCATCCGCTGAACCCTGACGGACAGTCCACCGGCGGCGCACGCGTCGCCGGTGGACCGGTCTCCAGGTTGCTCCTGTCGCAGAACGAAACCAAGATGAATCACCACCACCTTCGCCCACGCCTCGCGGTCCTGTCCGGACTGGCGATGCTGTTCGTCGCGGCCGTCGCAATGACGGCGCCCGGCACGACCTTCACCGACGTCCTCGACCAGCCCGCCGCTGCCAGTCCATTGGCATCCCAGCGCGTGCTGCAGGCCACTGCCGTTGCCGGCAAGCGCCTGGTTGCCGCCGGCGCGCGCGGCCACATCGTCTACTCCGACGATCAGGGAAAGTCGTGGCAGCAGGCAAAGGTGCCGGTCAGCACCGACCTGACCGCGCTGCAGTTCGCCAACGCGCGCGAAGGCTGGGCCGTCGGCCACGACGGCATCGTCCTGCACAGCCGCGATGGCGGCAGTTCCTGGGAGGTCCAGCTCGACGGACGCCGCGCCAATGCGCTCGTGCTCGCACATGTCCAGGGCCTGCCCGCCAATACCGATACCGATACCGATCCGGCCGCGCTGGAGGCGCTGAAAGCCGAAGCCGAACGCGCCGCCGCCGAGGGCCCGAGCCGGCCGTTTCTGGATGTCTGGTTCGCCAACGAGAACGAAGGTTTCGTCGTTGGCGCCTACAACCTGATCTTCCACACCGGCGATGGCGGCAAGACCTGGCAACCCTGGGTCGAGCGCACGCAGAACGACCGCTTCTACCATCTGTATGGCATCCGCGGCGGCAGTGACGGCCGTGGCGGCAACAGCGTGTACATCGTGGGCGAGCTTGGCCTCGCGCTGCGCCTGGATCCGGCGACCGGCCGCTTCAGCAAGCTGCAGACACCGTACGAAGGAAGTTATTTCGGCGTGCTGACCCGGCCCGGCCTGGTCCTTGCTTACGGCCTTCGCGGCACGGCCTATCGCTCCGTCGACGACGGCCAGAACTGGGAGCCTGTCGTCACCGGCACCACCGCTTCGATCACGGCCGGCCAGGTCATGCCGGACGGCCGCCTGCTGCTGTGTTCGATGTCGGGTGAGGTGCTGCTGAGCGACGACGACGGCGCCCACTTCCGGCCCCTTCCCTTGAAGGCAGCCATGCCCTGCACCGGCATTGCCCTGTCCGGTGACTCCCTGGTCCTGAGCGGTCTTCGCGGCATGCGCGTCGCACGCCCCGCACTGTAATTCGATCTGTTCGTGAGGATCTGCGTTTGAACAAGCTAGACACCCCGCTCGAGGCGATGCCGGTCGTGCGGTCGATCGAGGATTTCGATCACCGCTCGGGCCACTTCTTCGAGCGCGCCATCTTCAATCACCGGCTGCTGATCGTCATCGCCTGCGCGCTGCTGACGTCGCTGCTCGGTTTCCAGGCAACGAAGCTGGCGGTCAATGCCGGCTTCGAGAAGATGATTCCGCACGGCCACGCCTACATCAAGAATTACCTGGAGAGCCGCGGCAGCCTGCGCGGACTGGGCAATTCCGTGCGCGTCGTAGTCGAGAATCCGCACGGCGACATCTTCGACCCGGGCTACCTGGAGGTCCTCAAGCAGGTCAACGACGAGCTGTTCCTGATGCCGGATGTCGACCGCGCCTGGATGAAGTCGATCTGGACACCGGCGGTGCGCTGGAGCGAGGTCAATGAGGAAGGCTTCGTCGGCGGCCCTGTGATGCCCGACAACTACGACGGCACGCCAGCGTCCGTGGACGCGCTGAAGCTCAACATCCGCCGCGCCAACATCGTCGGCAACCTGGTCGCCAACGATTTCCGCTCGAGCATGGTGTTCGTGCCGCTGCTCGAGCGCAATGCCGAGACCGGAGAACGCCTGGACTACCACGCCTTCTCGCAGAAGCTAGAGCAGCGCGTGCGCGCCAGGTTCGAAAGCAGCGGGCACGGCAAGGTCAAGATCCACGTGATCGGCTTTGCCAAACTCGCAGGCGACCTGATCGAAGGGTTGGTCAAGGTCGCCAGCTTCTTCCTCGCCGCGGCGCTGATCGCGGCGCTGATCATCTTCCTCTACACCCGCTGCGTGCGCAGCACGGTGCTCGTGGTCGCCTGCTCGGTGGTCGCGGTGATCTGGCAGTTGGGTCTGGTGCGCCTGCTCGGCTTCGACCTGGATCCGTTCTCCGTGCTCGTGCCGTTCCTGATCTTCGCCATCGGCGTCAGCCATGGCGCGCAGAAGATGAACGGCATCATGCAGGACATCGGCCGCGGCACCCATCGCCTGGTCGCTGCGCGCTACACGTTCCGCCGCCTGTTCCTGGCCGGCCTGACTGCGCTGCTGGCCGACGTGGTCGGCTTCGCGGTGCTGATGACCATCGACATCCCGGTGATCAAGGAGCTGGCACTGACCGCCAGCATCGGCGTCGGCGTGCTGGTGTTCACCAACCTGATCCTGCTGCCGGTGCTGCTGTCCTACTTCGGTGTCAGCCCGGCGGCGGCAAAGCGCAGCCTGCGCGAAGACGACGAGCAGGCACGCGGCCGCGGCATCGGCGCCTTCTGGAATGTCCTCGACCGCTTCACCGAGCGACGCTGGGCGCTGGCCGCGATCGCCTGCGCGGTGGTGCTGGCGGCCGGCGGCCTGTGGATCAGCCGCGGACTGCAGACCGGCGACCTGGATCCGGGCGCACCGGAGCTGCGCAAGGACTCGCGCTACAACCAGGACAACGCCTTCATCACCGCCAACTACGCGCTGTCGAGCGACCTGTTCGCGGTGATCGTGAAGACGCCCAAGGACGCCTGCCTGAACTACAAGACGCTCGTGCAGGCCGACCGCCTGGGCTGGGCCCTGCAACAGGACCCGTCGGTGCAGACGACGGTGTCGCTGGTCGACGCGGTTCGCAACATCACCGCCGGTTCGTTCGAGGGCAACCCGAAGTGGCTCACCCTCAACCGCAACCAGGACGTCATCAACTACTCCGGCCAGCAGGCCACGGTGCTCAATCCGGACCTGTTCAACACCGAGTGCTCGGTGCTGCCGGTGATCGCCTACCTCACCGACCACAAGGCCGACTCGCTCAAGCGCGTGGCCGCGATCGCCGAGGACTTCGCCGCGCGCCACAACGACCGTGACGTGACCTTCAAGCTGGCCGCAGGTTCGGCGGGCATCGAAGCGGCGACCAACGACGTCGTCAGCCGCGCCAGCCGCTCGATGCTGCTGTACGTCTATGGTGCGGTGGCGCTGCTGTGCTTCGTCGCCTTCCGCAGCTGGCGGGCGGTGATCGTCGCGGTGCTGCCGCTCATCCTCACCTCGATACTGTGCGAGGCGCTGATGGTCACGCTCGGGATCGGCGTCAAGGTCGCCACCCTGCCCGTCATCGCGCTGGGCGCCGGCATTGGCGTCGACTATGCGCTGTACCTGTTGAGCGTACAGCTCAACCAGCAACGCGCAGGCGTACCGCTGGCCGCCGCCTACCGGCATGCGGTGATGTTCACCGGCAAGGTCGTGGCGCTGGTCGGCATCACCCTGGCCGCGGGCGTGATCACCTGGGCGTTCTCGCCCATCAAATTCCAGGCCGACATGGGCATCCTGCTGACCTTCATGTTCCTGTGGAACATGATCGGCGCGCTGGTGCTCATCCCCGCGCTATCGCACTTCCTGCTGCGCAGGGTGGAGGTTTGACATGCTGGGTTTGATGCAGCAACACAAGCTGCTGGTCTCGTCGCTGATCGAACACGCGGCCGCCAGCCACCCCAATGCCGGGATCGTGTCGCGCACCGTCGAAGGTCCGATCCATCGCTGCACCTACGCCGACATCCACCGTCGCGCGAAGCAGGCGGCCCGGGCGCTGACCGCGCTGGGCGTGCAGCCCGGCGACCGTGTCGGCACGCTGGCATGGAACGGCTACCGCCACATGGAGCTGTACTTCGCCGTCTCCGGCATGGGCGCGGTCCTGCACACGGCCAATCCGCGCCTTTTTCCCGAGCAGCTCGAGTACATCATCAACCACGCCGACGACACGGTCCTGTGCTTTGACCTCAGCTTCGTGCCCCTGGTGGAGAAGCTGCTGCCGAAACTGCCCGGTGTCCGCCATTTCGTGGTGATGACCGACCGTGCGCACATGCCGGCCAGCTCCATCCCCGGCCTGCTGTGCTACGACGATCTGCTTGACGCGCAACCCGACGAGTTCGCCTGGCCGGACCTGGACGAGTGCGCCGCCGCCTCGTTGTGCTACACCTCGGGCACGACTGGCATGCCCAAGGGCGTGCTGTACTCGCACCGCTCCACGGTGCTGCATGCCTTCGGCGCCTGCACCGTCGACAGCCTCGCCGTTTCCCGCAGCGAGACCGCCCTGCTCGTGGTCCCGATGTTCCACGTCAATGCCTGGAGCATGCCCTACGCCGGCGCGATGAGCGGCGCCAAGCTGGTCCTTCCGGGCCCGGCGCTGGATGGCGCCAGCGTCTACGAACTGTTGCGCGACGAGAAAGTGACACTTGCTCTGGGCGTGCCAACCGTCTGGATGATGCTGCTGCAGCACGTCTCGACGAAGGGACTCAAGCCCACCAGCGAACTGGCCCTGCGCAGGGTCGTGATCGGTGGCGCGGCGGCACCGCGTGCAATGGCCGAGACGTTCGAACGCGACTTCGGTGCATTCGTGGTCCACGCCTGGGGCATGACGGAAACCTCACCGGTGGGCACCGTCTGCAACCTGCTGCCAGAGCACCGTGCGTTGCCGCTCGACCAGCGCCTGCACGTGCAGGCGAAACAGGGCCGCGCCGTGTTCGGCATCAGCCTGAAGCTGACCGCCGAGGACGGCACGCGGCTTGCGCACGATGGACAGTCGGCGGGCCACCTCAAGATTCGCGGCCCGTGGGTCGCCGGGGCCTACTACCGCGACGAAAGCGGCCCGGTGCTGGACGACGAGGGTTACTTCGACACCGGCGATGTGGCGACGATCGACGCCGACGGCTACATGCAGATCACCGACCGCGCGAAGGACGTGATCAAGTCCGGCGGCGAGTGGATCTCGTCGATCGCGCTGGAGAACGCGGCCATGGGGCACCTGACCATCGCCGAGGCCGCCGTCATTGGCATTGCCCACCCGAAGTGGCAGGAACGGCCGCTGATGCTGGTCGTGGTCAAGCCTGGGCAGACGATGGAGCGCGAAACAGTGTTGCGCTATCTCGAAGACCGCGTCGCCAAGTGGTGGCTGCCTGACGACGTGTTGTTCGTGCCGCAACTGCCGCACACCGCGACCGGCAAGCTGCACAAGGCGGCGTTGCGCGAGCAGTTCCGCGACTATCGCTTTCCCGAAGAGGCCTGAGTTTCCCGGTCGACGCAAACCGGCCCGGAATCCCGGGGCGGCGTGGCTCGGCGCGCTCAGGTGCGGATGAGGTCAGGCTCGATCGAGCCTGGCGATCAGCTCAGGCGCCTGCGCCCATTCGCCGAATCCTGCCGCCGGATTGAGGTGGCCGACAGCGCCAAGGTCGACCAGCTCACTGCCCCAGTCGTGCGCCAGCGATTGCGCGCGCGTGAACGCGCACAGCGGATCATTGCGGCTGGCGGCCACCATGCTCGGGAACGGGAGCCGGGTCCGTGGAATCGGCAGCCAGGCGTGTTCGCGCAGCGTGTCCAGGGTGGGATAGCCGGCTGGGAAAGGAATCTCCATGTCGGCCGGCGTGGCCAGCAGCGCGCCCTTGATGGGACGATGCGACTGCGACTGACGCGCCTGTGACTGACGCGCCTGTGACATGCGGGCCGCCCAGTGCGCCACCATCATCACGCCGGCACTGTGGGCAACCAGGATCACCGGGCCGTCGATGGCCTGCAGCGCCTGATCCAGTGCCTGCACGCGCGCGGCGCAACTGAGCTTGTCCTGCTCCAGCGGCGGCACGGTGTGCACCCTGGGCAACCGCGCAGCCAGCAGGGTCTGCCAGTGGTCGGGCACGTGGTCGCGCAGGCCCGGTACGAGCAGCATAGTGGATGGCCTGGTCATGGTGATCCCTTCGGGCCGCGTTGGCGCCCTGCAAACGGTTGGAACCGGTCGAGACGATCACCGGCTTCGGTGACGACCGACATCTGCACGGCCTTGCTCATCGCCATGAAAAGCACGGCGGCATCGCGCGCACCCGACAGCGAGAGGTGTCCGTTGAAGTTGAAGTTCGGCACTCCCGATATAGCGGAACTTGCCGGCACGTTGTGTGCTTCGCCTGGCGCTGCGTCGACGAGACTTTCAGGCACGCCCACCTCGATCGCCAATGCACGCAGCGTCGCGGCATCGCCGATGTCCTCGCCGCGCTGGAAGTACGCGGCGAACAACCGTTCGAGCATGGCCTCGTACAGGCCCGGATCGCCCAGAGTCCCGGCCCGGCGCAACAGCCCGTGCGCACGCGCCGTATTGGGCATGCGCTCGATGGCGGCCAGGTCCAGCTCGAGGTCGACCGCCCTGGCAGCCATCGAGACCTGCATGCGGCGCTGCCGGACGGCCTCGGCCGAGCCCAGGCGCCGTTCGTAGAATTCGGCGAACGGCAGCCCCTGCTCCGGCACCTCAGGCAACAGCTGCACCGGACGCCACGTACTTTCGATGGCGACTTCGGGAGACGCTTCAGCGAACCTGCTGCGTGCAAGCGTCAGCTGGCGCTTGCCGATGTAGCACCAAGGGCAGACCAGGTCGAAATGGATACCGATCCGGAGCCTGTCGCCTGCGCTCACGCTTGCGCCTGCGCGCCGATACCCACGGTGCGCACGTGGCGACCGACGTGCTGGACGTCATCGAGGTAGTGGCGCCTGGCGAAATAGAACACGGCGGCAGCGGCAACGCTGACCAGCGGCACGAGCTGGAAGGCCTTCGCCAGCCCCAGCGCATCGGCGAGCATGCCGGTGACCAGCGGTCCGGCGGCCAGTCCGAGCAGGTTGTTGGCCAGCGTCAGCGTGGCAAATGCGGTGCCGTGGATCGGCAACGGCGTGAGGTTGGCGACCATGGCGCCGGCCGGCCCGCTGGTGCCGGCCGCCAGCATCATGCCCAGGCCGATCACGACCAGTTGCGGCACGCCGTGCGGCAGCGCGAATGCCAGCGAGAGCAGCGCGCAGCTGCCCAGGCAATAGGCGATGGCGAGGTTGAACTTGTGCTGCGGCGCGTTGCGGCACATGCGATCGCTGAGCATGCCGCAGGCGATCATGCCGATGCCACTGACCAGCACGATGAGTGCCGATACGCCACCGGCCACGTCCGTGGCCATGGCGTAATAGCGATTGAGGTAGCTCGGAATCCAGACGATGACGGTGCCGCCGACGAACAACTGCAGGCCGCTGCCGATGTAGGCCCCGACCACCGAGCGGCTGTCGATCAGGCTCCGCAGTGGCACGCGCGCGGCCGGCTCGGTGGCGACGCTCGCCTGGCCCGCTTGTGGTGCAGGAGCAATGCGCTTCTCGCGGACGATGATCGGGTACAGCAGCGCCAACGCCAGACCGAACAGCGCCATCGCGGCGAACGCCCAGCGCCAGCCCAGGTGCGCGGCCACGGCCCCGCCCAGTGCCATGCCGAGCACCGAGCCGAACATGCCACCTGCCATGAACGCACCGGTCAGCGTTGCCCGCATGTCCTTGGGAAACACCGACAGCACCACGGCGACACCAACGCTGCCGTAGGCCGCTTCGCCAACGCCGACGAAGAAGCGCGCGACCAGCATCTGCGGGTAGTGCTGCGCCAGGCCGCAGGCGAGCGTGGCCACGCTCCACACGGTCGCCATCAGCGCCAGGCTCCTGACCCGTCCGAAGCGATCGGCCAACAGCGACAGCGGGAAGGTCAGCAGCCCCACCATCAGCGCCACGATGCCGCTGAGCAGGCCCAGCCGCGCGTCCGTCAACGCCCATTCCTGCTTGAGCAGCGGAAACACCGCATTGAGTACCTGCCGCGACATGTAGTCCGACAGCAGCAGGCCGAAGCTCAGCCCGAACACCACCCAGGCATAGCGGCGCGGAATGCGCGCACCGGGGTCGTCGCTACCGTGATCGGGTTGGGAGAGGTAAGCCATGGAGTGGACCTGCAGTTCTGGGCGGGGCAGTTCAGGAGGCGGGCATCAGGCGGGCTGCGGAACGCCCTTCCAGAAGGGCCTGCGGTTCGGCGCGAAGCCATTGGCCGCCAGCGTCTCGTCGGCATCCTGGTAGAAGGTGCCGATCTTGTAGATCTCGCGCGCCTGCGCCGGTGTGGCGATGTCGCGGCCGAACTCGCGCGAGATCCGCACCAGCTGCTCGATCTGCGCGACGCTGCCCATCCTGGCGTCGCGGCGCTGGGTCCAGATGTTGTCTTCGTTGCCGCAGCGCACGTGCAGGCCCATCGCGATCGCCATCATGTTCAGCGGCAGCACGTTGAGCATCGACGACTCCAGCGTCAGCACCGAGCCATCCGGGCAGGCGCGGACGAAGTTGGCCAGGTTGTAGATGTTGGGCGCATCGAAGCCGCCGCCGATCGCCACCCAGGTCAGGATCAGCGGCACGTTGCAGGTGCCCTTGCGCATCATGCGCTCGACCGTCTCGATCTGGGTGATGTTGGCCAGCTGGAAGTGGGTCTGGATGCCATTGGCCGACAGCCGGCGGATGTGTTCCTCCACCCATTCCGGACCTGCCGGGATCGTCATCTCGCGGTACGCGCGGTAACCCTCCGGCGTGCCCAGGCTGGTGCCGGCCAGGTCCGCCTCGCACATCTGCTCGACGACGTTCATCTGGTTGGTGTTGATGGCGATGGTCACCTGGTCCGGCGCCGGCGACAGCTCGGCCAGCATGTGCCGGGTGTCATCGGACAACCACTTGGCGACGTTGCCCTCGCCTTCCGGCGCGAACGAGATCGAACCGCCCACCTGCAGGATCATGTCCGGCACGCGTGCGCGGATGCCGGCCAGCAGTTCGTTGAACATCGACAGGCGCTTGGAGCCCTTGCCGTCGAGTTCGCGCACGTGCATGTGCAGCACGGTGGCGCCGGCGTTGTAGCAGTCCACCGCCTTCTGGATGTGTTCCTCCATCGTCACCGGGATGTCCTCCGGGAAGTCGGCCGGCATCCACTCCGGACCGTACGGCGCGGCGGTGATCACCAGCTTGGGCTGGTTCTCGGGGAACAGCGATCCATCGAGGAAGTTCATGGGTATCTCCGTGAAAGGCGCTGCTGCGATGCGATGCGATCGGGTCGGCAGTCGAGCGGGACGAATGAGGTCGAATGAGTTCGAAGGAAGCTGGACGGGTTCGGGCGACGGTCAGCGCGGCACGTCGCCGATGATTCCGGCGCGCTCCATCTTTCGATGGCACGGCGGGTAATCCATCACGGCGTAATGCTGGGTGCTGCGGTTGTCCCAGATGGCGATGCTGTTGGGCTGCCAACGCCAGCGAACCTGGTACTCGGGGATATGGGCCTGACTGATCAGGTACTGCAGCAGCTGCTGTCCACCGGCCGTGTAGTCCTGGCCATAACGCACGTTCTCGGGCGTATGAAAGTTGGTGAAGTGCGTGGCGTAGGCATTGACGAACAGGATCTTCTCGCCGGTATCGGGATGGATCCGCACCACCGGGTGCTCGGCATCGGGGAACTGCGCCTTCAATGCCAGGCGCTTGTCGATCGGCATCGCCGCGCCAAACGTCGCTTCGATGCTGTGCCTGGCGCGCAGGCCTTCGATCTGCTGCTTGATGTGCGCGGGCAGCTTCTCGTAGGCGAGCACCATGTTCGCCCACATGGTGTCGCCGCCGGTCGGTGGGCACTCGACGCATCGCAACACGGCGCCGAACGGCGGCGCCACGCGCCAGGTGGCATCGCTGTGCCAGGCGTTTTCGTAGCGTTCGTTGGGCTGCCCGGGCGACTTGTAGATTCGCACCAGCCCCGGGTGTTCGGGGTCGCTGCCGGAGACCGGGTGATCCTCCAGCTCGCCGAAGCGGCGGGCGAAGGCCACGTGCTCGGCGCGGGTGATGTCCTGGTCGCGCAGGAACATCACTTTGTGTCGGACCAGCAAACGGCGCAGTTCCTGGAACAGGTCGTCGTCGTGGACAGCGTCGGCCAGGCTGACGCCGGACAGTTCGACGCCGATGGCATAGGTCAATGGTTCGACGCGCATGTCTGTGCTCATCTCAGATGACGAAGATCGACGACCCGGTGGTTTTGCGCGCTTCCAGGTCGCGATGCGCCTGCACGGCATCCTTCAAGGCGTAGCGCTGGTTGATCTCGATGCGGATGCGGCCAGCGGCGACGTGGTCGAACAGTTCCGCAGCAAGCTCGGCCTTCTCGGCCGGGTCGGCGATGTAGTCGGCCAGCGCCGGGCGGGTCACGTACAACGAGCCCTTCATCGCCAGCAGTTGCGGATTGAACGGTGCGATCGGACCCGAGGCGGTGCCGACGCAGACCATCAGGCCACGGCGCTTGAGCGAATCGAGCGAAGCATCGAAGGTGGTCTTGCCGACGCTGTCGAACACCACCGACACGCCAACGCCATTGGTCAGTTCGCGAACGCGCGCGGCGACGTCTTCATGGCTGTAGTTGATGACGTGATCGCAACCGTGGGCACGGGCAATCTCGGCCTTGGCCTCGGTGGACACCGTGCCGATCACGGTCAGGCCCAGCAGCTTGGCCCACTGCGCGACGATCAGGCCGACGCCACCGGCGGCGGCGTGCAACAGGATGGAGTCGCCAGGCTGGAACGGGTGGATCCGGCGCAACAGGTAGGCGGCGGTGAGGCCGCGCATGGTCATTGCCGCCGCGGTTTCGCAGGCGATCGCCTCGGGCAGCTTGATCAGCGGCGCAGCCGGCACCAGGCGCTCGGTGCTGTACGCGCCCAGGGTGTTGATGAATCCGGTATAGGTGACACGGTCGCCGACGCTGACCTGGTCGACGTCCGCGCCGACCGCCTCCACCACGCCCGCCGCCTCCACGCCCATTCCGGCCGGCAGCGGGATCACGTAGGTGCCGTTACGGAAGTAGGTGTCGGCGTAGTTCAGGCCGGCCGCGACGTGGCGCAGGCGAACCTGTCCAGGACCCGGTTCGCCTACCCCGACCGACTCGTAGCGCAGTACCTCGGGGCCACCGGCCTGGTGGAAACGAATTGCATGGGCCATGGCAGTTTCTGAAGCCTCTCGACTATGAATCGGGGTGCCCCCCGAGGGGGCGAACGGCTTCGACTATAGGCAGGGCAAGCGCTGCAGTTCTTGCCAGACGGCGACAGCAACTTGCCATATCATGACAACCCGGCCGACCCCGCGGAGCGCCCCATGAGCAGCCTGATTCGCGCCGCCACGCTCAAGAACTATTTCGAGGTGGCGCAGCAACTGGGCCTCAATCCGCAGCCCCTGCTACGCGCGGCCGGGCTCAGCCGGACCATGCTGGCCGACCCGGAACGAAGGATTCCGGCGACCGCCGCCGTGAAGCTGCTGGAGGACTCGGCGCAACAGACCGGCTGCGAGACCTTCGGCCTGCGCATGGCCGAGTCGCGGCAATTGTCGGACTTCGGCGTGGTCAGCCTGTTGCTGATCCACCAGCCGACACTGCGCGACGCCCTGGTCACGACCATGAAGTACCGCCACCTGCTCAACGAGCTGCTGGCGATCCATGTCGAGGAGCGTGGCCGGACGGTCGTGATCCGCGAAGAGTTCGTTCCCGGCCCGGGCCCGACCTCGCGCCAGGCCATCGAGCTGGCGATGGGCGCGTTGTACCGGCTGTGCGGATTCCTTCTGGGCCCGCACTGGAAGCCGCACAGCGTGAACTTCACACACGGCGCGCCGGAGAACCTGCTGGTCCACCGCCGCGTGTTCCGCTGCGCCACCGAGTTCGACCGCGACTTCAACGGCATCGTCTGCGACGCCGCCGACCTGAGCTATCGCAACCCCTCCGCCGACCCGGCCATGGCGCTGTATGTAAAGCGACTGGTCGAAGCGCTGCCGGCGCCGACGAAGAACTCCATCATCACCGACGTGCGCAAGGACCTCTACATCCTGATGCCGATGGGACAGGCGACCATCGAGCAGGTGGCGCACGGCCGCGGCATGAACGTGCGTACGCTGCAGCGCCGGCTGGAGGAAGGCAACGCGACCTTCTCCGACATCCTCAACTCGGTGCGCACCGACCTGGTCGTGCGCTACATGGAAAACAGCCAGTACTCGCTGCAGGTGGTTGGCAGGTTGTTGGGGTTCTCCGCGCCGAGCTCGTTCACGCGCTGGTTCGCCGCCGAGTTCGGCATGGCGCCGCGTGCGTGGCGCAAGGACTTCCGCCAGCGCAGCGAGACGCGCAGCAAAGGCGCCCGTCCGGACGCCTGAGCTTCATGCAGGAGCGAGTGCGGTCGCTGACCGCGCGATTCAGTGCGCCGCGATGTAGATGTCGCGCAGCACGTCGCGCTCGATCGACAGTTCGTCGAGCCGGTTCTTGACGATGTCGCCCAGGCTGACGATGCCGACGAGGACATCATTGTTGATCACGGGCAGGTGGCGCAGGCGTGCGTGCGTCATCAGCGACATCGCCTGCTTGATGCTGGCGTCCGGGGCAATGCTTTCGACGACGCCCTTGAGGAACTGGTGCAACGGACGGGTGCCGGCCTGCGCGCCATCCTCGGCCACGGCGGCCACGATGTCCTGTTCTGAAACCACGCCTACCGGCTGCGCATCGCGGGTGACCACGAGCGCGGCGATCTTGTGGGACGTCATCTTGCGGGCTGCCGCGCCAATCGTGTCGCCGACATCGATCGTGACCACGGCGCCGGACTTGGCCTTCAGCAGTTCTTGAATCTTCATGAAACGTGACCTCGGGAGCATCAGGCTGCATCCACGGGGAGCAGCCAGCAGGTTGAAGGGCAACTCCGCAACTTCAAGGCTGCGGAGCCAACGGCCTTCACCCGGCTTCCGGGTCGCTGACCGCAAGGCAAAGCTTGCGCTTCGCCGCGGGCATCAACAGTTCAATGGGCGCTACATACTGTTGCAGCGGCCACCGCAACAGATGTATGCGCGCGCGGTCCGCGCCTGTTCAGGCGCCCGTTCCGCTCGGCAGGCTATCGGCGATCGCTTTCAGACGCGCCAGCGCCTCCTCCGGGCCAAATCGCCCGGAGCGGCCGTAACTGCCCTTCTCCGGATGGCTGTCGGAACACACGCTTGAAAGGACGGAATCGGCCAAGTGTTGATGCGGAGCGATGCGATCGGCCAGCTTGTCCAGGACTGCAAGCTCCGCCGGACCGGCCTCATGGCCATCCAACGCATACCGCCAATAGAAGTTGTCGTACGAGGCGCAGAAATCCCAGAAAGGAAGTCGCCCGGAAGCACACTCCCGCAGCAGCTCGTCATGGCGATCGAGATCGGCAACCAGCTCGGATTCCTGAGAGTGCACGTTCATCGCCCCTGGATGCCACGCGCCCGCAAAAGAAACGTCTTGAGCGCTTCGGCATAGCTGTAGTCCGCGGGAGACAGGCGCACCTGCACATCCTCCAACTGGGAGCGAAAGGCCCAGCAGAGCGCAAGCATCTTTTCGTGGCCTTCCGCCTGGATTACGGCGGTGCGGCGTCGCACTTCGATCATGTTGTCCATGACAGGCCCGTCCGTGGCAGGCCTAAGGGCAGAGGCGTTCGACAACGCAGTGCGGCCTAGAATGTAGCACCTTTGCAGCGGCATCACCGAAGTTTCACCGACACACACCGCCCGATGAACACATTCGCCGTTGTGTCGTCAGATCACGAATAACTAACAGGCCGCGGTGCAACCTCCGCTGGCACTACGACGCAATGTCGTAACGGCCACTCAGCCGCGCAGTACGCCCCATTCCCCATCCGCACTGAGCCCTTTCGCCCCTGCCACCGGCAGGGGCCTGGCTTCGGCCGTTCCCGATTCCGTACCACTGCGGATCGCATCAAAGGCAATCATTCCATGGATACCGTCACCAATACCCCCAACAGCAAGAACCTCGTCGACACTGCCGCCGCGAATGGTTCGTTCAAGACCTTCGGCAAGGCAATCGACCGCGCAGGCATGAGCGACACGCTGCGCGGCGTGGGCCCGTTCACTGTCTTCGCGCCGACCGATGCAGCGTTCGAGAAGTTGCCGGAAGGCCGCCTGGAGAATCTGTTCAAGCCCGAGAACAAGGAAGAGCTCGTCTCGCTGCTGAACTATCACGTTGTCAGCGGCCGCAAACTCGTTGCCGACATCGGCAAGTGGGATGCAGCCAAGACCGTCAACGGCCAATCCGCTCCGATCAAGATGACCGACGACAAGGTCAGCATTGATGGCGCGCTGGTTACTTCAGCCGACATCGGCTCGAGCAACGGCATCATCCACGGCATCGACAAGGTCAACGTTCCGACCAAGCAGTAATGTCGTCGGATTGACCAGGGAACGGCGGGGCTTGCCTCGCCGTTTCCTTTTCTGTGGAGGACCTGGTTCTGTGGAGGACCGCGGCCGTCACGCGGCCGCAGGGTCCGGACCTGGCCGCTGGCGCGGCACTCCCCTGGCAGGGTCGAGTGGTGTGGTCGAGCTTTCACGTCCGGGCCCAGGCCCGGATGCAAGGATGGATGCCACGACGGCGCCCCCGGCCCACAGGATATCCAATGCCCAACCGCTGGAGCATATTCAGTCGCTGGTTGCGCTTGCGCAGGCGT
Organism: Lysobacter sp. TAF61; assembly: GCF_052113485.1. Taxonomy (NCBI): domain Bacteria; kingdom Pseudomonadati; phylum Pseudomonadota; class Gammaproteobacteria; order Lysobacterales; family Lysobacteraceae; genus Lysobacter; species Lysobacter sp. TAF61. The sequence continues at coordinate 366,814 of NZ_JBFRDH010000003.1, read as the reverse complement.
TTGTGGCGATGGCGCCGCGCGGCGACAAAGCGGACGCTTCAAGCCGAAGCGCCGCTGCGCTCACAGTTGTTCAACGCCGAGCAGATGGAGCTTCACGGCAGGGCGCTGGCCCGTTCGCACCGGGTGCATTCGCGACCGGGCCCGGAGCGGCTGCTGGACCGTCTCGAGGAGAACGAGGGCCTGCTGGACGATGCCAGCACACTGCTCACGCGGATGGTGCAGCAGGAGATGCGCATCACCCCCGCCGGTGAGTGGTTGCTGGACAACTACTATCTGGTGGAAGAACAGATCCACACCGCGCGCAGGCACCTTCCCAAAGGCTACAGCCGCCAGCTGCCCTCGTTGCGCGAGGGGCCGTCGGCCGGCCTTCCCCGTGTCTACGACCTCTCGCTGGAGGCGATCGCGCATGGTGATGGCCGTATCGATGGCGAGAACATCAGCCGATTCGTGGCTGCCTACCAGTCGGTCACCGCGCTGAAACTCGGCGAGCTGTGGGCAATTCCCATCATGCTGCGGCTGGCCCTGATCGATAATCTCCGCCGCATGGCCGTGCGGGTCATGCGCGATGGCGTGGACCATCGGCTGGCGAGCGAATGGGCCGAACTGCTCAACGAGACCGCTGCGGCCAATCCCAAGGACGTCGTACTGGTGGTCGCCGACATGGCGCGCTCCAGGCCCCCACTATCGGGCGCCTTCGTCTCCGAGCTGACGCGAGGACTGCAGGGTCGCGGATCGGTGCTGTCCATGGCGATCACGTGGCTGGAACAGTGGGTCGCGGACGGCGGCCACAGAATCGAGGAACTGGTTCACCTGGAAAGCCAGCAACAGGCCGCCGACCAGGTCTCGATCAGCAACAGCATCGCCAGCCTGCGCTTCCTGGCCAACATGGACTGGCGCAATTTCGTCGAGAGCATGAGCGTGGTCGAGCACCGTCTGCGCGAAGACCCTGCCGGCACGTATGCCCTGATGGATTTCAGCACGCGCGACAGTTACCGCCACGTGGTGGAGACCATCGCACGCCTCAGCGGCGCCACCGAAGAGGATGTCGCCGACATCGTGCTGCAGCTGGCACAGGCCGACGCGGACGCGGCCATTGACCCGATCCAGGCGCACGTCGGCTATTACCTGGTCGATGACGGGGTGAAACAGACCCGGGCCGCCGTGGCAGCGGCCAGTCAGGCCCACCGGCTCGCGAGGCTGCCATCTCGCCGCATTCCGCTGCCGGTCTACCTGGCGCCGATCGCCGCGATCACCGGACTGTTCGCATGGGGCCTGCTGTCGGATGTTGCCCGCATTGCGGCGCCTGCCGTCCCGCTGTGGGTACTGCTGGCGCTGGCGGTGGTGGCCTTCAGCGAAATGGCCATCGCCCTCGTCAACTGGGCTGCGACCCTGCTGGTGGCGCCGCGGCCGTTGCCGCGAATGGATTTCTCGAAAGGCATTCCAGCCCAATCGCGCACGCTCGTGGTGGTACCCAGCATGCTCGGCAGTGCGCAAGGCGTCGACAGCCTGGTGGAAGGGCTGGAAGTACGCTTTCTGGCCAACCGCGACCGCCATCTCCACTTCGCGTTGCTGACCGATTTCCTCGATGCAGACGAGCAGACCATTCCCGCGGACGAAGCGCTCGTGGCGCGGGCCGTGCAGCAGATCGAACTGCTCAATACGCGCTATGCGCCAGAAAGCGGCGACTTGTTCTTCCTGTTCCACCGCCCGCGCCAGTGGAATCCACGCGAAGGTCGCTGGATGGGCTACGAGCGCAAGCGCGGCAAACTGGCGGCGCTGAATCAGCTGTTGCGCGGCAAGGGTGATGAGGACTTCCTGCAGGTGACCGGCAAGACCGCCGTGCTCGGCGACGTGCAGTACGTGATTACCCTGGATACCGATACCCGCCTTCCACGCGATGCGGCCCGCGAGTTCGTCGCCACCCTCGCCCACCCGCTGAACCGCGCCCGCTTCGACTCGCGTCAGCACCGGGTCATGCGCGGCTACGGCATCCTGCAGCCAAGCGTGGGAACGAGCCTGGGAGGACGCCGCAGCTCGCGCTACGCGCGCATGTTCGGCAGCGAGCCTGGCATCGACCCGTACACGCGCACCGTATCGGACGTTTACCAGGATCTGTTCGGTGAGGGCTCGTTCGTCGGCAAGGGCATCTACGACGTGGATGCGTTCGAGTCCGCGCTGGCCGATCGCTTTCCCGACAACCGCATTCTCAGCCATGACCTGCTGGAAGGCTGCTACGCGCGTGCAGGGCTGGTCAGCGACGTGCGCCTGTTCGAGGAATATCCATCACGGTACGCAGCCGATGTGAAGCGGCGCTATCGCTGGATTCGCGGCGACTGGCAACTGCTGCCCTGGCTGCTGCCGTGGGTCCCGCGCGCAACCGGGGGCTACGAGCGCAGCCCGCTGTCGTGGTTGTCGCGCGGCAAGCTGCTGGACAACCTGCGACGCAGTCTGGTGCCGGTCGCCGCCACGTCGTTGCTGGTGCTGGGCTGGCTGTTCTCGCCCCATCCGCTGGCCTGGACAGGATGGTTGCTGTGCCTGTGGCTGCTGCCTGTGCTGCTGCCTGCGCTTCGCGACGCCTTCGTCATTCCGGTGGACATGCCACTGGAAGCCCATCTGGTACGGATCGGAAACTCCACGCTGCGCCAGTTGCAGCGTGGCCTGGTAAACATTGCCTGCCTGCCATACGAAGCCTTCCTGAGCCTGGGCGCGATCGCGCGCACCCTGTGGCGCCTGGCAGTCAGTCGCCGGCACCTGCTGCAGTGGAACCCCTCCAGCGAGGTGGAGCGAAGCCTGGGCAGCGGCATGGGGGCGGAGTTCCGCGGCATGGCGCCGGCGCCGCTGTTCGCGGTCGCCGTGACGGTGCTGCTGGCGCTCGTGCAGCCTTCGTCACTGTGGGTTGCGGCTCCCCTGCTGGGGCTGTGGTTGCTGTCGCCGGCGATCATGGCCTGGATGGGCCACCCGCCCTCGCGGCCCGACGCCAACCTGTCCGCCGGCCAGCTGGCATTCCTGGGCAGGCTGGCACGCCGCACCTGGGGATTCTTCGAAACCTACGTCCGCGCCGAAGATCACTGGCTGCCGCCGGACAACGTGCAGGAGCATCCGGCACTGGTGGTGGCACGACGCACGTCGCCGACCAACATCGGCCTGTCGCTGCTGGCCAACCTCTCGGCCTACGACCTGGGCTACGTGCAGGTGGGCACGGTGATGGAGCGCACGCGACTGGTGTTCGCCACGCTGGAAGGGCTGCCGCGCCATCGTGGCCATTTCTTCAACTGGTACGACACCGAGACGCTGCAGCCGCTGCATCCGCGCTACATCTCCACAGTCGACAGTGGCAACCTGGCCGGGCATCTGCTGACCCTTCGGCAAGGGCTGCTGGCGCTTGTCGACGCGCCGGTGCTGTCGGGCTGCACATTCGACGGACTGGCCGATACCGTCGGCGTCCTCGACGAAACGCGCAGGGACGCAGGCCTCGGCAATGAAGCACTGGTCGCGGCGGTGGCCAACTTCCGTGCCGCGCTCGAACCTGCCCGTGCGCAGCCGCCCGCCACCATGGGCGATGCCGAACGCACCCTTTCGCAACTGTTGCTGCGCGCCGGTGAGATTCACGCCGTCTGGCCGAAGATCGCCAGCGATGACACGAACGCACCGCATTGGCCCACCCTGCTGCTTGAGACCTGCGAGGCCGCACTGGCCGAGCTGCGCCTGTTCGCGCCCGACCAGGCGGAGGATGCCGCTGAAGGTGCCGCGGCCAGCCAGCCCGTTCCCACGCTATCGCAGCTGCGCCAGCAGCCCTCGGCTGGGCAGGCGTCGACACGCGCGCGCGAACGCATCCACCAGCTCGAAAGGCTGGCGCATGTCGCGGGCCAGTTCTCGCTGATGGAATACGAGTTCCTTTACGACCGCGCGCGCCACCTGCTGTCGATCGGCTACAACCTCGACGAACACCGGCTGGATGCCGGCTTCTACGACCTGCTGGCATCGGAAGCGAGGTTGTGCAGCTTCGTGGCGATCGCCCAGGGCAAGCTGCCACAGGAAAGCTGGTTCGCATTGGGACGGCTGCTGACCGAGGTCAACGGCGATGCCACGCTGTTGTCGTGGAGCGGCTCGATGTTCGAGTACCTGATGCCGCAACTGGTGATGCCCAGCTATCCCGATACCCTGCTGGACCAGACCTCGAACCATGCGGTGGAGGCGCAGATCGCCCATGGTGCACAGCGGTCGGTGCCGTGGGGGGTGTCGGAGTCCGGATACAACACCGTCGATGCCCGCATGAACTACCAGTACCGCGCCTTCGGCGTGCCGGGACTGGGGCTCAAGCGCGGCCTGGGCCAGGACCTGGTAATCGCGCCCTATGCCAGCATGATGGCGTTGATGGTGGCGCCGGAAGCGGCGTGCCAGAACCTGCAGCGACTGACCGCGCTGGGCTTCGGCGGTCACTTCGGCCTGTACGAAGCGATCGACTACACGCCCACACGCGTTCCGCATGGCCAGGAATTCGTGGTGGTGCGCTCCTTCATGGCCCACCACCAGGGCATGGGCCTGCTGTCGCTGGACCATCTGTTGCGCCACCAACCGATGCAGAAGCGCTTCGTCGCCGATGCCGAATTCCAGGCCACCGTGCTGCTGTTGCAGGAGCGCATCCCGCATACCGGTGTGTTCCACCCGCACGAAGCCGAGACCCTGGGCACGCGCGCAACGCCGGGCGAGTCGGAGACTCAACTGCGCGTCTTCCGCAATCCAGGCACCACACGACCTGCGGTGCAGATGCTGTCGAACGGCCGTTACCACGGTTTGCTGACAAGCGCCGGCGGCGGCTACAGCCGGCATCGCGAGATGGCCGTCACGCGTTGGCGCGAGGATGGCACCCGCGATCATTGGGGCAGCTTCTGCTACCTGCGTGATGTCGAAAGCGGCGAGTTCTGGTCGGCGGCCCTGCACCCGACCGGCGTCCCGGTGGAACAGTACGAGGCGATCTTCTCCGATGCCAAGGCTGAATTCCGCGGACGCAAGCGCGGCTATGACAGCCACCTGGAGATCGCCATTTCGGCCGAGGACGACATCGAACTGCGCAGGGTGCGGCTCAGCAATCGCAGTCGGCGCACGCGCACGATCGAGATCACCACCTACGCCGAGGTCGTGCTGGCCCCGGCCATTTCCGATGAACTGCATCCGGCATTCAGCAACCTGTTCGTCCAGTCCGAGATCGCGCGGGAGAAGCAGGCGTTGATCTGCACCCGGCGGCCGCGCGCGCACGATGAGGTGCCGCCGTGGATGTTCCACCTGGTCGCGGTGCATGACGCCGACATCAGTGCGATCTCCTACGAAACCGACCGTGCGCGCTTCCTCGGGCGGGGCAACACGCCGCGCGTTCCGCGCGCGCTCTCGACCGATGAAGCGCTGTCGGATACCCAGGGGTCGGTGCTCGATCCCATCGTGGCGATACGCTGCAGGATCGAACTGGCGCCTGAACAGACCGCGATGATCGACATGGTCTACGGCGTAGGCGCGGACCGCGATGCCTGCCTGGAACTGGTCGACAAATACCGTGACCGTCGCCTGGCCGACCGCGTGTTCGACCTGGCCTGGACCCACAGCCAGGTGGTCAGGCGCCAGATCAACGCTTCGCAGGCCGATGCGCAGCTCTACGAGCGCCTGGCCGGGCTGATCGTCTATGCGCATCCGTTGCTGCGCGCCGACGCGGAGGTGCTGCTGCAGAACCAGCGCGGCCAGTCCGGGCTGTGGGGCCATGCGATCTCCGGCGACTTGCCCATAGTGCTGCTGCAGATCGCCGACTCGGACAACATCGAACTGGTTCGCCAGATGGTGCAGGCGCATGCGTACTGGCGATTGAAAGGCCTGCGAGCCGACCTGGTGATCTGGAACGAGAGCCAGGCCGGATACCGGCAGCAGTTGCAGGAACAGATCCTGGGGATGGTTTCCGCCGACCCGGAGGTCAACGTGCTCGACCGCCCTGGTGGCATCTTCGTGCGTCCCGCCCAGCAGATCTCGCAGGAGGACCGCATCCTGCTGCAGTCGGTGGCGCGGGTGATCGTCAGCGACCAGAAGGGCACGCTCGCCACCCAGGTTGGCCGCCACGTGACGCCGGAACGCACGGTCCCTGACCTGCTGCCGGACGTGGAAACCACGCCCGACGTGCCGGATGCAGACGGATGGGCCGGCTTGCCACCGGCCACGACCGGCGTCGACATGGAAGATGCCTGGCCATTCGACGCGGTCGCCGACGAATTGCTCTTCGACAACGGTACCGGTGCCTTCTCGGCCGATGGTCGCGAGTACGTGATCGTCTCGCGCGAAGGTGCCCCCACTCCGGCACCGTGGTCCAACGTGCTGGCCAACGAGAATTTCGGCACCGTGGTGAGCGAAAGCACCCCGGGCTATACCTGGTTCGAGAACGCACACGAGTTCCGCCTGACCCCGTGGCATAACGATCCGGTCGCCGACACCGGCGGTGAAGCGTTCTATCTGCGCGACGAGGAAACCGGACACGTCTGGTCGCCGATGCCATTGCCGCGTCGCGGTCGCGGTGCCTACCGCACCCGTCACGGCTTCGGCTACAGCGTCTACGAACACATCGAGGATGGCATCGCCAGCGAGTTGTGGGTGTATGTCGCCACCGAGGATGCCGTCAAGTTCTCGGTGCTGAAGCTGCGCAACCTGTCCGGCCGCGAACGTCGCCTGTCCGCGACCGGCTACGTTGAATGGGTTCTGGGTGACCTACGGGTCAAGTCGCAGATGCACGTTGTCAGCGAGCTCAATACCGACATCGGCGTGCTGACGGCGCGCAACCCCTACAACACGGAGTTCAGTGGGCGCGTCGCCTTCTTCGACACCGATGCCAGCGGTTGCAGCTACACCGCCGACCGCACCGAGTTCCTGGGCCGCAACGGCAGCCTGGATGACCCGGCGGCGTTGCGGCGCGAGCGCCTGTCCGGCCGGCTCGGCGTGGGACTGGACCCGTGTGCGGCCATCCAGGTGCCACTGACCCTGGGCGATGGCCAGGAGGTGGAAACGGTGTTCCGCCTGGGCGTCGGCAAGGACTATGGCGAAGCCCTGCAGCTGGCGGCAAGGTCGCGCGGCACACAGCGGGCCCACGATGTGCTCGATACCGTGCGTATCCATTGGCGCCATGTGCTGTCCACCGTACAGGTGAAGACACCGGACCCGAGCGTCGACGCACTGGCCAATGGCTGGCTGCTTTACCAGACGTTGGCTTGTCGATATCTGGCGCGCAGCGGCTACTACCAGTCCGGCGGGGCGTTTGGTTTCCGCGACCAGCTGCAGGACACCATGGCGACCGTGCACGCCATGCCGGCGCTCACGCGCGAGCACCTGCTGCTGTGTGCAGCGCACCAGTTCCCGCAAGGCGACGTTCTGCACTGGTGGCACCCGCCGCAGGGACGCGGTGTGCGCACGCGTTGCTCGGACGATTATCTGTGGCTGCCACTGGCTGCGTGCCGATACCTGGCGGTGACCGGCGATACCAGCGTGCTGGACGAGAACGTGCGCTTCATCGACGGGCGCCCGGTCAATCCCGACGAAGAATCCTATTACGACATGCCAGTGGCCTCGTACCTGCAACAGCCGTTCTACGACCACTGCGTGCTGGCGTTGCAACGCGGCTGCTCGCTGCTGGGCGAACGCGGCCTGCCGCTCATCGGCACCGGCGACTGGAACGACGGCATGAACCGGGTCGGCGAGGCCGGTCGCGGCGAGAGCGTATGGCTGGGCTTTTTCCTCTTCGACGTCCTGCAGCACTTCAAAGAGGTTGCCCACGCTCGTGGCGACGACACCTTCGCCGCCTATTGCCATGACCAGTCGCAGCGATTGCGCGCGAACCTGGAAGCCCATGGCTGGGACGGAAAGTGGTATCTGCGTGCGTGGTTCGACGACGGCACTCCGCTGGGCTCCACCAGGAGCGACGAATGCAGGATCGACTCCATCTCGCAAAGCTGGTCGGTGCTGTCGGGCGCCGCCGACGACGCGCGTGCGCGCCAGGCCATGGCATCGCTGGACCGCTATCTGGTGCGGCGCGATGCCGGGCTGATCCAGCTGTTGGATCCTCCGTTCGACCGGACCACCAATGACCCCGGCTACATCCGCGGTTACGTGCCCGGGGTGCGCGAGAACGGCGGGCAGTACACGCATGCCGCGGTGTGGGCGGCGATGGCGTTCGCCCGGCAGGGAGATTCGGCGCGGGCCTGGGAGCTTGCGCGCATGATCAATCCCGTCAACCACGCACTCGATGCCGATGATGCCGCGCGCTACAAAGTCGAACCGTACGTACTGGCCGCCGACGTGTACGGGGTGGCGCCGCATGTGGGCCGCGGAGGATGGACCTGGTACACCGGTTCGGCGGGCTGGATGTATCGCCTGCTGACCGAATCGCTACTGGGCCTGCAGCGCACCGGTGCCCACATGTCGCTGCATCCGTGCCTGCCCGCCGACTGGCCCGAGTACCGCCTGCAATACCGTTACGGGACCAGCCTGTACTCGATCCGGGTCAAGCAGCGTGATACAGGACCTGCAACGCTGCGCCTGGATGGCGTCGAACAGGCGGACTTCGGTTTCCCGTTGGTCGACGACGGCGTCCTCCACCACGTCGAGGCGGAATGGCCTCTTCCCGCGCCATGAGCGCGCGGACGCGGGCGAGCGACCTGCGCAGGCCCTAGGTTTTGCAGGCGGCGGGCAGTTCGGAACCTCGCCCCGAGCCTTGCAACGATGCAAGCAACCTGACGAGGATGGGAATCGCGACGGGCTTGACCAGGTGATGATCAAACCCCGCGGCAAACGCGCGTTCGCGGTCGGCGGGCTGGTCCCAGCCGGTCAACGCGATGAGTGGCACTTTGACTCCGCGCGCCCGGAGGGCGCGGGCAACATCATAGCCGGTCATTCGGGGCATTCCGATGTCGAGGATCACGACATCCGGGTCGACACTCTCGAACTGGGCCAGGGCGTCAGCGCCGTTGTCGACGACATGCACCACCGCGCCAGACAGGCGCAGCACTTCGGCAAGGCTGTTGCCGGCATCGCATACATCATCGGCAAGCAGCAATCGAAGTCCGGGGACGATGGCAGCGTCGTTCCGGCTGGGATCGGCCAACAAACCCTCGCCGTTGTCGGGTAACGGAATTCGCAGGGTGAAGGTGCTTCCCTTGCCCGGACCGCCGCTGGAGCCGTCGAGCGAACCTCCGTGCAAGGCGGCCAGGCGGCGCGACAGTGTCAAGCCGATACCGAGTCCCTCCTGGTGAGATGACCTCGCCGACCCTCCCCGGGTGAACATCTCGAACAGGTGTGGAATGTCCGAAGGCTCCATGCCCATGCCGGTGTCGCTCACCGACAGCAGCAACGAGCCATCGGCCACGTGGGCACGCAGCACGATGTCGGCGCCTGGCTCGGAGTACTTCGCGGCGTTGTTCAGCAGGTTCGTCAGGATTTGCGCCAGGCGGACGCGATCAGCCTGCAGCACCAGCGACGGTACCGGCATATCGATGGCCAACCGATGGCGGCCTGCGTCGATTTCCGGCTGCACGGCTTCCACAGCACTCTCCACCACCACCCCAAGCTCGACCGGCTCGAGCTGCAACGACACGTTCCCCCGGGTGATGCGCGACACATCCATCAGGTCGTCGACGAGACGCACGAGGTGGTCGACCTGGCGCTCCAGGACCTCGTGGATCTGGACGTGCGGGCTGTCGGCACTGGTCGTGTGACGAAGGATCTGGATCCCGTTGCGCAGGGGAGCCAGCGGATTGCGGAGCTCGTGGGACAGCGTCGCCAGGAACTCGTCCTTGGCCCGGTCGGCCTCGGCCAGCCGGTCTGCGTGTTCGCGAACGATCTGCTCGGCGGCTTGCCGATCGGTGATATCCCGCGTGGTCCCCGCCACGGCGACCACGTCGCCGGCAGCGTCGAACACGGGAGCGAAGATGTAGTCGTAGATGCGGCGACCGTTGGTGCCGGTGAACGGGATCTCGCCCCGGATCGGCGCCTTGGTCGCGATGACCTGCGCCAGCTCACGGTCGTGCATGTCGGCGTGCCACTGCTCGTAGCCCAGCTCCATCCACACCTTCCCGCGCACGTCCTCGACGCCCCACACTTTCCGCAGGGAGTCGTTGGCGTAAATGGCGCGCAAGTCGGTGCCGAAGATGTAGACGAAATCGGGCGTGTTGTTGAGTGCGGTTTCGTAGATGCGGCGCTGGTGCTCGGACTGGGCAGTCAGGCGTTCGCGGTCCATCGCATCCAGGATGGCCGTCGAGCCGTGACGCCGCTCGGTCGCCGCGTCCTCCGCCTGATGGAGGATGTATTCCACATCACCGGCGTCATTGAGGATCGGGCTGTTGACCGCCGACCGGTAGCGCTCCACGACATTGCCAGTGGAAGGATCAAGGACGTCGAATCGCTGCGCGTGGTGGTCCGTCGAGCGGGTCCGTATCACGCGTTCGAACGAGGCGGTAAGCGAGGCCACGCACCCTGGCGCCTGCGGCGAGTCGGGAAACAACTCGAAGTACGGACGCCCGAGGGTGTTGCCCGGGTCTACCGAGGTGGAGCGCATTTGCCGGGTCATGGCGACAACCGGAAATCCCGGGACCGCTCGCAAGAGAACCGATCCGCCCTGAAGGCTCTCGAAAACACGGTTCAAATTGCGCGTATCCATGGGCGCGTTGGCTGGGTTCACGGAGGCTTAGGCTACAACAGCGGCCGTTCCCAGGCTGCAAGCATGGCGGAGAGAGTGGGATTCGAACCCACGGTGGTATTGCTACCACGGCGGTTTTCAAGACCGCTGCCTTAAACCACTCGGCCATCTCTCCGGATTGTCTGGCGACTACGCTTCACGCATGACCCGCCTGGCGGGTCGCGCATTGTCGCATGCCTTCGCGCTGTCAAGCCTGCGTGCCGTCGGGCCTGCGTGCCGTCAGGCCTGCGTGGGAATGCGGATTTCTGCCGCCGGAATCGGAGCGGTCGCGTCCTCCGGGCACGGCATGCCCTTGATCTCTTTGCATTGCAACCGGGCCGACTCGACCAGTCCGGGCGCCTTTTCGGCAATGAAATCTATGAATACCCGCACCGCCGGCAACAGGCCGCGGCGCGAGGCGAACACGGCGTGGAAGATGCCCTGCGGCAGGCGCCAGTTCGGCAGCACCACTTCCAGCTCGCCGCGCCGCACGGCGTCGGCGCAGATGGTCTCAGGCAGCAGGGTGATGCCGACGCCCTGCTGGGCCAGCGACATCAGCATCGGGAAGTCGAAGCCCATCACGCGCGGCTTGAGTTCGACCCGGCGCACGTCGCCATCGGGGCCGTGCAGCTCCCAGCGCTGGCGCGCGTCGTCCTCGCTCATGCTGAGGGTGACGTGCTCGCTGAGTTCGTCCGGGTTCTTGGGCCGGCCCATGCGGCGCAGATAGTCGGGGCTGGCGACGAGCAATTCCTGGATCTGGCCGAAGCTGCGCATCACCAGGCTGCCGTCGTCGTCGAGCTTGGCGCGCACGCGCAAGGCGACGTCGATGCCTTCATTGATGATGTCGACGCGGCGATTGCTCACCAGCAACTGCACCCGCACCTGCGGGAACCGGGCGAGGAACTCCGGCAGCAACCTGGGCATCTGCTGCTGGGCCATGCCGACCGGGACGCTGACGCGAATGACGCCCCGCGGCTCGGCGCTGAGGCGGTCGACCACTTCGTGCGCCGCCTGGGCCTCGGCCAGCATCGACTGGGCGTGCCGGTAGACGCTGTTGCCGACGTCGGTGACGGCGAAGCGGCGCGTCGAGCGCTGCAGCAGGCGAACGCCCAGATCGGTCTCGAGCTGGCTGATGCGGCGGCTCAGGCGAGACTTGGGGATGCCCAGCGCGCGCTCGGCCGCGGCGAAACCGCCGTGCTCGACCACCATCGCAAAGTAGTACAGATCGTTCAGGTCCTGCATGGCGATAATTCCAATTCCAGAACAGTTAGTGGTAGTTGACCAGCTTTATCCCAAATAAGCAACGGCCTAGATTGTCGTCCAACCCGGCACTCCCGCCGTATCTGCTGCAGAGGCCCGTCATGAAGCTCCTTCACCTCGACTCCAGCGCCCTGGGCGCCAATTCCATTACCCGCGAACTCAGCTCGGCGATCGTCAATCGCTGGCAGGAGTCGCATTCCGGCTTGAAGGTCGAGTACCGCGACCTCGACGCCGATCCGATCCCGCACCTGACCGGCCGTGCCCTGGCCAAGGCCGACCAGGCTGAGGCCGATGCCGCCGAGGCGGTGATCCAGCAGTTCCTGGATGCCGACGTAGTGGTGATCGGAACCCCGTTTTACAACTTCAGCATCCCCTCGACGCTGAAGGCCTGGATCGACCGTGTCGCCGTTGCCGGCCGCACGTTCCACTACACCGAAGCCGGCCCCGAGGGCCTGGCCGGTGGCAAGCGCGTGATCATCGCCAGCGGTCGCGGCGGCATCTACGGCGACACCAGCCCGGCCGACTTCCAGGAGTCGTACCTGCGCCATGTGTTTGGCTTCCTGGGCGTGACCGATCTGGAGATCGTCCGGGCCGAAGGCGTGGCCTACTCCGACCAGCACCGCACCGACGCCCTGGCCGCTGCCCATGCGTCCATCCGTTCGCCTCTGGCACAGGCCGCCTGATAACCCCCGAGGATTCCCCTTCCTTGATTCAGGCCGCCTGACTGGGCGTTCCCGCCCCACCCCTCCCCGCTTGGGGCGGAAACGCAACGGGCCCGCGATGCGGGCCCGTTTTTTTTGTCCGGTCGGAACCGGTCATTCAATGCGGGAGCGTCAGGCGATCCGCTCCTGGCCGCCCATGTACGGACGCAGGATGTCGGGCACGGTGATCGAGCCGTCCTCGTTCTGGTAGTTCTCCATCACCGCGATCAGCGCACGGCCCACGGCCACGCCCGAACCGTTGAGGGTATGCACCAGCTCGGGCTTGCCCGTCGCCGGATTGCGCCAGCGCGCCTGCATGCGCCGCGCCTGGAACGACTCGCAGTTGGAGCACGAGGAAATCTCGCGGTAGGTGTCCTGCGAAGGCAGCCAGACCTCCAGGTCGTAGGTCTTGGTCGCGGCAAAGCCCATGTCGCCGGTACACAGCAGCACGCGGCGATACGGCAGGCCGAGCTTCTCCAGCACCACTTCGGCGCAGCGGGTCATGCGGTCGTGTTCGGCGTAGCTCTCTTCCGGCTGCGCGATGGTGACCAGCTCCACCTTTTCGAACTGGTGCTGACGGATCATGCCGCGGGTATCGCGGCCGTGGCTGCCGGCTTCGGCGCGGAAGCACATCGAATGCGCGGTCATGCGCAACGGCAGTGCCTCGGCCTCGACGATCTCGTCGCGCACGATGTTCGTCAGCGGCACTTCCGAGGTCGGGATAAGGTAGCGTTTGTGCGCGCTCTCGCCGTCGCCGACCACGGTGGCAAACAGGTCGTCCTCGAACTTCGGCAGCTGGCCGGTGCCGCGCATGCTGTCGGCGTTGACCAGCAACGGCACGCTGGTTTCCTGATAGCCGTGCTCATTGGTGTGCAGGTCAAGCATGAACTGCGCCAGCGCGCGATGCAGGCGAGCGAGCTGCCCGCGCAGCACGGTGAAGCGCGCGCCGCTGAGCTTGGCCGCGGTGTCGCCGTCGAGCCAGCCGTTGCGTGCGCCCAGTTCGACGTGGTCCTTGACCGCGAATTCGAAAGCACGCGGCGTGCCCCAGCGGTGCTGCTCGACGTTGTGGCTTTCGTCCTGCCCGGCCGGCACCGATTCGTGCGGCAGGTTGGGCAGGGTCAAGGCGATCGCCTCGATCTCGCCGCGGATGGTTTCCAGGCGCGCCTCGCTGGCTTTGAGCTCATCGCCGAAGCCGGCGACTTCGGCCATCAGCGGCGCCACGTCCTCGCCCTTGGCCTTGGCCATTCCGATCGCCTTGGAACGGGTATTGCGCAGGTTCTGCAGCTCCTGGGTCCGGACCTGGATCTGCTTGCGCTCGCCTTCCAGCGCTTCCAGCGCATTGGCGTCGAGGTCGTAGCCCCGGCTCTGGCGCAGGCGCAGCGCGAGTTCGGCGGGGTTTTGGCGCAGCAGGTTCGGATCGAGCATGTCGGGGGCGTGGGGTGATCGAGGTCGCGATTATCGCGTGGAATGGCACTCAGCGGCATCCCGAGCCGTCTGGTTGCCGAATCATTAACGCTGCGATGGTCAGAATCGCCTGAGAATCCCTGACGGACGGCCCATGTCCCTATCCGCTCCTGCGACCCCGCGCCTTCCGTCGGCAGCTTCGCTGTCCAGCTGGCTGCCATCCCGACGCTCACTGCTGTGGGTCCTGCTGGCGTTCATGGCAGGCCTGGTGCTGTTTGCCCTGGTCCTGTCCCTGGGTCGAAACCGCGACGCCGGACGCGATGTCGGCTCGTTGCCCACCACCGCTTCGCCCGACTACGCCCCACTGCCTGCGCCCATGCCGGCCGCAGGAGCCGACAGCGCCAGTCGCGTGGCCAAGCCACCGGGCAGCGACACCACCGGAGGCGACGAACAACCGCGCCTGGTGGAGACCGCGCCTCCCGTTGCGCCCCCGACCCTGCCGCACCCCGCCCCGGCGCCGGTTGCCGTTGCCACTACCCGGCCCGAACCGCTTCCGGGTCAGACGCCCTCGCCGCGATACCCAACCCAGTCGTTGCGTCGTGGCGAAAGTGGCACCGTCAACGTGCGGGTCGAGATCGGAGCCGATGGCGTTCCGGCACAGGTCAGCGTCGAAGGCAGCAGCGGATCACGCTATCTCGATCGTGCCGCAGTGGACGCCGTTCGCCGCTGGCGTTTTCGTCCGGCCATGAGCAATGGCCAGCCGGCCAGTGGCTCGGTGATCGTGCCGATCAGGTTCGACGCCCAGCGCTAGCGTCACGCGCCGGCGGCCGAACCGCGGCGCCGGATCAATGCATAGGCGATGCAGCAGCCAAACAGCAGCTCCTGCGGCGCGCGCGCGTACTCGAAACGCCATAGCAGCGAATCGAACGAGTTGGCGACCAGGACGATGCCGACGCAGCCGATCAGCGCCCAGAAGCTCGCGGTGGAAATGATCCCGGTGCGCCATGCCAGGTAGAGCTCGCGCATCACCATGGCGAACACCAGCAGCAGCAACAACGAGCCCACCAGCCCAATCCCCACCAGCGCATCGAGGTAGGAGTTGTGCAGGTGGACATGGTGTTCGCCGGCCAGGTCCAGGTGCGCGGCGTCGATCAGCACTGGCGTGGAGTCCAGGCCCCATCCCAGCAGCGGGCGCTCCTTGAAACGCGCGACGCCCAGCTCGTACAGACGCATACGGATGCCGATGGCCTTGTTGCCAGGAACCGTGGTGTCGATGGTACTGGTGGGCGGAACGTCGGCAGAAGCCTCGGAGACCGCCGCGGGGATGCCCGGATTTCCAGCGGGTCTGGCTGCTGCCGGTTCAGCAGACGCGGTGCTGTTACGGGCAGGCGCGGTGGCATCAGGCGACGGCGTCGGCGACCCGGTCGCGGCCACCGAGGTTGAAGCCTCCTCCGCGACCGGCAGCAACCGGTCAGCGCCGGCAAAGCGCACCGAGAAAATGTCCCACGCCGCCAACGTCAGCAGCACCGAGATCACCGCCACCAGCGCGATCGGCTGCCACGGCAGCGACCGCAGCCCGCGCGGACGCCGCGTCAGCCAGTAACCCAGGATGGCCACTGGCGTGGCCGAGAGGAATGCGAGCCAGGCGCCACGCGACTGCGAGAACAGCAGAACGCAGAAGCTGCCGGCATAGGCGATCAACCCCGCCGCGATCAGCCAGCCGCGACGCTGGCCGCGTGGATGGTCGCGCCAGACGCCGATCAACAGGCACATCGCCAGCCAGCCACCGACCGCAGCCAACTGGCCGCTGAGGTTCTCCGGTATGCCGAATCGCGGGCGCACCTGGCCATCCCAGATGCCCGGCAGCGAATGCCACGGCATGTGGTACAGCACGGCCACGAGCAGACCCAGCACCATCAGCCCCAGCAGCCCTGGAATGGCGCGCGGATGGATCGACAGCCACCAGCCCACGACGCAGCAGAACACGCCCAGCCGGACCAGCTTGGCGACGATGGACAGCTGGCCCGAGTAATCGGTCTGGGGCACGACCCAGGTCGCATATGCCGCGTGCACGAGCAGGAAGGCGATGAAGATGCCCAGCACCCGCACGACCGGCAATGCCTTCAGCTCCCGCCACGGCGCCCAGCCGGCGAACAACATGGCCAGCAGGGCGATCGCCGCACCAGACTCCGGGCGCAGGTACAGACCGAAGTCGGTCATGGCGAAGAACGCCAGGAATCCCAGGCCGCACAAAGCGACCCGCAGCAATCGCGGGGACACGTGGGCAGACACGACGGCTGCCGCGGGCACATTCCGACCCGCACGGCGGCCGGTCATGCCCGTGTGAAAAGTCTGCTGGGACACAATCTTGGCTTCGGGGGACACGGACAAGACCTTTCGAGTCTAAGTCACGGCGCCGTGCTCAGCCATACGCCAGCTGAAGCGGCAAGGGATTCAAATCCGGGGAACGACGTTGCAACGTTGGCTATATCGGCCACGCGCACCTCACCCGCTGCACGCTGCGCGGCCACGGCGAAGCTCATGGCGATGCGGTGGTCACCGTGGCTGTCGACTGTGCCGGCGCCGATCGGCCCGGGCACGATGGTCGCCCCGTCGGGGTGCTCCTGAACCTCGATGCCCAGCGCGCGCAGGCCCTGCGCCATGGTGGCGATGCGGTCGGACTCCTTCACGCGCAGCTCGGCGGCGTCGCGGATGGTGGTGTTGCCCTGCGCACACGCGGCGGCGACGAACAGGGCCGGGAACTCGTCGATCATGTCCGGCGCCAGGTCGCCGCCGATGTCGATGCCGCGCAACGGGGCGTACCGCACCAGCAGGTCGGCAACGGGTTCGCCACCCTGCTCGCTGGCGTTCTCCTCGCGGATGTCGGCACCCATCCGCCGCAGGGCGGTCAGCAGACCGGTCCGGCGCGGGTTCATGCCGACGGCCTCGAGTCGAATCTCGGAACCGGGAACGATGCTGGCGGCCACCATGAAGAATGCCGCCGAGGAAAAATCTGCCGGCACCGCGATGTCCGTCGCCACCAGCCGATGGCCGCCGCTCAGTCGCGCGTGCCCGGGCGAGAACTCGATCGGCCAGCCGAAGGCGGCCAGCATGCGTTCGGTGTAGTCGCGCGTCGGGTGTGGTTCGTGCACGCTGGTCTCGCCGTGCGCGTACAGGCCGGCCAGCAGCAGCGCGGACTTCACCTGCGCGCTCGCCACCGGCGAGGCGTAGTCGATGCCATGCAGGCTGGCGCCACCACGGATCCGCAACGGTGGCAGCCCGCCCTCCTGCGAACCAATCACGGCGCCCATCTGCGACAACGGCTCGGTCACGCGGCGCATAGGCCGCTTCGACAACGAAGCATCGCCGACCAGCACGCTGTCGAACGCTTGCCCGGCAAGTACTCCGGCAAGCAAGCGCATGCCGGTGCCGGCATTGCCGCAGTCGAGCGGGTTGCTGCTGCCGACCAGGCCGTGCAGGCCGACGCCATGGACGATGCGTTCGCTTGCGCTCGGGGTTTCGATGCGTACGCCTATTTGCTCGAAGACGCGCGCGGTGGCGCGCGTGTCCTCGCCTTCCAGGAAACCGCTGATCCGGGTCGTGCCTTCGGCCAGTGCGCCAAGCATGATCGCGCGGTGCGAGACCGACTTGTCGCCGGGCACGCGAAGGTTGCCGCGCAACGGGTGTCCACCGCTGCGGGCGATCCAGTCCTGGCGGGTGTTGCCAGTGCCTGATTCCGTGCTCATGCCAGCACCGCGTCCAGTGCCGCCAGCAGGCGACGGTTCTCGTCGGCCGTGCCGACGGTGATGCGCAGGCACTCGGGCAGGCCGTAGCCCCCCATCGGTCGCAACACCATGCCGCGCGCGACGAGGTCTGCCTCAATCTGCGCCGTGCGCGGACCGAACTCGACCAGCACGAAATTGGTCTGCGACGGGTATACGCGCAGCCCACGCTGCCCAAGCTGCGCAGCCAGTTCGGCGCGCTGCGCAGCATTGCACTCGCAGGCCCATTGCAGGTGCGCCTCGTCGCCCAGCGCGGCTTCGCAGGCGGCGAGCGCTGGGCCGTTGACATTGAAGCTCTCGCGAAGGCGCTCCATCACCGCAACCAGGCCCGGCGCGCCGATCAGGTAACCCACGCGCATGCCGGCCAGGCCATAGGCCTTGCTGAAGGTGCGGGTGAGCAGCAGGTTCGGGTACGCGGCCAGTGCGGGCAGCGCGCTGGCGGCATCGGCATCGGCCTGCGCCATCTCGGCGTAGGCCTCGTCCACGACGACGATCACCTCGGCCGGCACGCGCGCCATGAAGGCCTCAAAGGCCTGGCGACCAAACCAGGTGCCGGTCGGGTTGTTCGGATTGGCCAGGAAGACCAGCTTCGTCTTCGCGCCAATGGCCCGGGCGATCGCGTCCAGGTCGTGACCCAGCGGCATCACGGCGTGGTCGCGCGGCAGCGCGTCGACCATCCGCAGCGTGGCGCCGGCTGCCTGCGTGGCCAATGCAAACACCGCGAATCCGTACCGCGAGCAGACCACTTCGTCACCGGGCCCGGCAAACACCTGGCCCAGTTGCATCAGCAGTTCGTGCGAGCCATTGCCGAGCAGGATCTGCGCCGGATCGACGCCATGCCTGGCCGCCAGTGCCCGCTTGAGGTCGGCGCCGAGCGGATCGGGATAGCGGTGCAGCGCTTGCAACTGCTCGACCACCGCCTGGCGCGCGGCCGGCGACGGGCCATAGGGATTCTCGTTGGAACCGAGCTCGACCAGGTTGGCCTCGCCAAAGCGCTTGCGCATCCCGACCAGGTCGTGGCCGGGGTCGTAGGCGCGCAGGCGCTGCACGCCGGCACTGGCGCGACTGGCGAACCAGGCCTCGTCGAACGCCGGACGCTCGCCGGCGCGCCCTGCCCCGTTGTGGCCAGCCGCCAGGCTCATGCGATCGCCACCGGGTAGGACCCGAGCACCTTCACTTCCTGTGCGTACTCGTCCAGTTCGTCCAGCGCGCGGCGCATCGCCTCGTCATGGACATGGCCACCGACGTCGATGAAGAACGCGTACTGCCACAGGCCGGTATGGCCCGGGCGCGACTCGATCCGGTTCATGCTCAGGCCGTGCCGGGCGAACGGCGCCAGCACGTGATGCAGCGCGCCCGGCTGGTCCTTGATGAACACCAGCAGCGAAGTGCGGTCGTTGCCCGAGGTGGTGAACAGTTCGCGGCCAAGCACGAGGAAGCGCGTGGTGTTGTCGGGACGGTCCTCGATGGGGCCGGCGATGGACTTCAACCCGTAGACGTTGGCGGCGCTGATGCCGGCGATGGCGGCAGCGTCGTCGGCACTTCGCGCGCGCCGGGCCGCCTCGGCATTGCTGCCGACCGCGATCTTCTCCGCCTTGGGCAGGTACTGGCGCAGCCAGGCCTTGCACTGGGCGAACGACTGCGGGTGCGAGTAGACGCGCTCGATGTCCTCCATGCGGCCGCTGCGCGAGAGCAGGTGCTGGTGCACGCGCAGTTCGACTTCGCCGCAGATCTTCAGCTTGGACGTCAGGAACATGTCCAGCGTCGACTGGATGGTGCCCTGGGTGGAGTTCTCCACCGGCACCACGCCGAAGTCGGCATGGCCGGCCTCCACTTCCTGGAACACTTCCTCGATGCTGCCCAGCGGCAGGCCGTGGATGGAGTGGCCGAAGTGCTTGTACACGGCCTGCTGCGAATGGGTGCCTTCCGGCCCGAGGTAGCCGATCTTCAGCGGCTCCTGCTGCGCCAGGCATGCCGACATGATTTCCCGGAACAGGCGCACCAGGACTTCATCGTTGAGCGGGCCGTCATTGCGATCGACCACGCGACGCAGCACCTGCGCCTCGCGCTCGGGGCGGTAGTAGTCGACCGCGGCGGCGAGCTTGCCCTTGGCCTTGCCGACCTGGTTGGCGAACTGCGCACGCTCGGCGATCAGCTGCTGGATGTGGCGGTCGATGCCGTCGATGCGCTCGCGCAAGGCAAGCAGGTCGGGCGATGCCAGCGAGGCCGGTGCTGCCGGGGCCGTTGCGGCAGCCGTGCCCTTGCCTGCGCCGGCGGCCTTGGCCACCTTCGACACCTTGCCTGCCGCTGCCTTGATGGCCTTGGTGGCCTTGGCCGGGGTCTTCTTTGCTGCCGGCTTGGCCGGCGACTTCTTGTTGCTGCTCATTTCGTGTATCGCCTTGTTGTCTCTTGAGCCCCCTCGCCCGCGGACGGGAGAGGAGCGGATCGTCAGCCGTTGCGCTGCTGGAAATCGCGCATGAAGGCCACCAGCGTCTGCACGCCCTCTTCCGGCATCGCGTTATAGATCGACGCGCGCATGCCGCCGAGCACGCGGTGGCCCTTGAGCGAGATCAGGCCGTGCTGTGCGGCCTGCTCGAGGAAGGCGGCATCGAGCGCGGGGTCGTGCAGGAAGAACGGCACGTTCATGCGCGAACGCGCCGCCGGCGCCACTTCATTGCGATAGAAGCCACCGGAGTGGTCGATCGCGTCATACAACAGGCCGGCCTTGCGCGCGTTGCGGCGGGCGAACTCTTCCACGCCGCCCTCCGCCAGCATCCACTTGAACACCAGGCCGGCCAGGTACCAGTTCCAGGTCGGCGGCGTGTTGAGCATCGAGTCGCCCTTGAGGTGGGCGCGATAGTCGAGGATCTCCGCACGCGGCTGGCCGGCACGTTCCAGCAGGTCTCGGCGGACGATGACGACCGCTACGCCGACCGGGCCGAGGTTTTTCTGCGCGCCGCCATAGATCAGCCCGAAGCGGGAGACATCCAGCGGCTCGGAGGCAATCGAAGAACTGAAATCGGCAAACAGCGGCACGTCGCCGACGTCGGGAATGTCGCGGAAC
This sequence comes from Lysobacter sp. TAF61, assembly GCF_052113485.1. Classification (NCBI taxonomy): domain Bacteria; kingdom Pseudomonadati; phylum Pseudomonadota; class Gammaproteobacteria; order Lysobacterales; family Lysobacteraceae; genus Lysobacter; species Lysobacter sp. TAF61. The sequence goes on along the minus strand of NZ_JBFRDH010000003.1, from coordinate 345,910 downwards.
TCGACACCGTGGATGGTTTCGTTGGCGGTGTAGTGGACATAGGCGGCATCGGGCGAAAGCTGCCAGGTGTCGCGGGCCGGGATGTCGCGGAAACCACCCGCCTCGCCATCGGCGGCGATGTTGACGTCGCAGTACGGCCGGACCTGCTTCAGTGCAGTCTTGCCCCAATGCCCAGTCACGACGTAGTCGACACGTTGACCCGGCGAGGTGAAGTTGAGTGCCATCAGCGCCTGCTGGAGCGTCGCCCCGCCCTGCAGGAACAACACCGCATAGTCGTCCGGGACCGAGACCAGGCTGCGCAGGTCGGCCTCGGCCTGTGCGGCGACCTTCATGAACTCCGGCCCCCGGTGGCTAAGCTCGACGATCGAGGCGCCTACTTCGTGCCAGTCCAGGAGTTCTTCCTGGGCCTGCCGCAGGACCGGCTCGGGCAGGGTTGCGGGACCGGCGGCAAAGTTGAAGGCGCGGGACATCGAACGCTCCAGTCAGGTAAGGGTTCACAGGGGGATTGGCGCTGAGCGGCCAAGTATGCCGCACTGCAACAGGTAACGGATTCATGGTTACCCGCGCAACTTTTCCCGCGCTCGCGCCCTCTATAGTCGTGAATGGTGCGCTCCCCCCGCGCATCGCCGTACCGATCCGGAGCAGCACAATGTCACTGCGTGACGCACTGAAGATCCCCTCATCGCACATCACCGACGAAGCGGTTTACCGCGGGCGACGGCAGCTCCTGGCCGCGGTCGCCGCGGCGCCGGCGTTGGCCCTGCCCGGCTGCTCCGGAGCCGAGCCGCCGCCTCCGCCAAAGGTGGCGATAACGCCGGCACAGGCGCGCTCGGGCTTCCGCACCGACGAAGTGCTGACCCGCTACGAGGACGTCACCAGCTACAACAATTTCTACGAGTTCGGCACCGGCAAGGCCGACCCGTCGCAGGCCGGGCGAACGCTGCGCACGCGTCCGTGGTCGGTGGCCGTCGGCGGCCATTGCGCCAAACCCGGCACACTTTCGCTCGACGACCTGATCAAGGGACTTACCCCGGAAGAACGCGTCTACCGCCTGCGCTGCGTCGAGGGCTGGTCGATGGTGATCCCGTGGCTGGGCGTGCCGCTGGCCGCGGTGCTCAAGCGCTTCGAGCCGACGTCGCAGGCCAAGTACGTGGCTTTCACCACCTTGGCCGATCCAAAGCAGATGCCGGGCGTGGGCTATCCCGCGCTCGACTGGCCCTACCGCGAGGGGCTGCGCATCGACGAGGCGATGAACCCGCTGACGCTGCTGGCCACCGGCATCTACGGCAAGCCGCTGCTGCAGCAGAACGGTGCTCCGCTGCGGCTGGTCGCACCATGGAAGTACGGCTTCAAGTCGATCAAGTCGATCGTGGCCATCGATTTCGTCGAGAAGATGCCGGAGACGGCCTGGCACGAAGCCCAGCCCAGCGAGTACGGCTTCTTCTCCAACGTCAATCCCAACGTCGACCATCCGCGCTGGAGCCAGAAGAGCGAGCGCCGCATTGCCGGCACGGCCAGCAAGCTGTTTGCCGAACGCATCCCGACGCGCATGTTCAACGGCTATGCCGACCAGGTCGCCGGGATGTACACCGGCCTCGACCTGAAGAAGTGGTTCTGACGGCGTGGCGGGCATGAGCGTGTGGCGACCCGGCCCCAGGGCCCTGTTCGCCAGCAAGGCCGTGGTGCACCTGCTGGCGCTGACGCCGGCGGCGATCCTGGCGTGGCAGATCCGTGCCGAGTTCCTCACCGGCAGCGGCGGCCTGGGCGCCGACCCGGTGGCGGCGATCGAGCATCGGCTCGGCCTGTGGGCGTTGCGGTTCCTGATGATCACCCTGGCGATCACGCCGTTGCGGCAACTGAGCAACCAGCCGGCCCTGCTGCGCTTCCGCCGGATGCTGGGGTTGTACGCCTTCGCCTACGCAACGCTGCACCTGAGCGCGTACCTGGTGCTCGACCTGCGTGGCTACTGGGCGACGATCTTCAGCGAGATCGTCAAGCGCCCCTACATCACCGTCGGCTTCGCGGCGTGGCTGTTGCTGTTGCCACTGGCCATCACCTCGACCCAGGCGGCGATCCGCAGGCTCGGCCGCAACTGGGCCCGCCTGCACCAGCTGGTCTATGTCATCGCCGTGCTGGCGGTGCTGCACTTCTGGTGGCTGGTCAAATCCGACATCCGCGAACCGGCCCTGTACGCCGGCATCCTGGCGTTGCTGCTGGGCTGGCGGGCGTGGAAGAAGCTGCGCGCGCTCAACGCGCGCCGTACAGCAGCAACAAGCTGAGCGCGGCGGCGATCAGCAACGCCGCCAGCAACAGCCAGGGCATGCGCCGGACCGACTGCGGCAAGGTCGAAGGCGCACGCGGCTCCTCGACGGGGGCGGTGCGGACCGGAGCAGGAGCGCTGGCCTCGATGCCGGCCATGCGCTGCACCGGCGCCTCGACGACGAACCGGTGCTGGCTGCCAAAGACCACCTGATCGCCCGGCTGCAGCAGCGCGTGGCGCACCGGCCGGCCGTTGACGATGCTGCCTTCGACCGAACCCAGGTCGCGCAGGACCACGCCGTCGGCGTGGGCTTCCAGGCGGGCATGGCGGTCGACGAAGGACGCCTCGTTGATGCGGATGTCGCACTCGCCGGCACGGCCCACGGTCCGCGCCCGGTCAAGGGTGAAGCTGCGGCCGTGATGGGGGCCGCCGACGCCACGCAGCAGCATCCGCGTGTCGGCGCCGCCGGAGAATCCGTAATCGACCGGTGCCGGCAGCGGGTCGGCGGCGAGCAGCAACAGCTCGATGCCGTCGACGAAGATCGCGTCGCCAACACGCAGCATCGCCATCCGCCGCACCGGTCGGCCGTTGACGTGAAGGCCGTGCGCGCCTTCGCGAACCTGCAGCCAGACGCCGCGACGGTCCACGCAGAACTGCACCAGCGCCGCATCGCCGGACACCGGGCGCAGCGCGGCCTGGCTGTCATAGCCAATGGCATGCACGCCCGGGCTCAGCGCCAGGTCGGCATGTTCACGGTTTTGGAATCGCAGTCTGAGGGAATTCACGCCCGCGCAATCTAGCATGCGTCGCACACTTGGATGGAGGGGGTGGTGCCCGCACAATACCGGCACTTCGGAGGACCAGACATGTCGAACATCGATATCCACCACGCCCATTCGCTCTCGCCCGACCAGGCCCGCCAGGCCGTGCAGGAAGTGGCCGAGAAACTGTCCGAGCGCTTCGGCATGGACTACGCCTGGGACGGCGACGTCCTCAACTTCAATCGCAGCGGCGTCGATGGCCACATCGAGCTGGAGCCCGAGCAACTTCACGTCACCGCGAAGCTGGGATTCCTGCTGAGCACGATGAAGGGCCCGATCGAAGCCGAGATCAAGCGCGTCCTCGACGAACGCTTCGCCTGAGGCCACCGCCGCGGGCCGGGACGACCTCAGTCGATCTGCCCGCGGAACGGATCCGGCTCGCCAGCGAACACGCGCTGCGACACCTCGCGCTCGTCGACTTCGATCTCGGCGATGAAACTGCGCACGTCGCCGAGCTTCGAGAACGCCTCGAAGCCGCGCTCGAGAAACCCCTGCAGTTCCGACAGGCCCGTGGCCTTCGCCGGCCCGTGGGACAGCTTGAGCAGCATCGAAATGCCGGGCATGCGCAGGGCATTGCCCAGGCCCAGGCCGACCCGCGAAATCAGGTCGATCTGGTGCGAGCGCAGCCGCGGCAGGCCGGCCTGCCGGTACGCCCGCGCATAGAGCTCGGCGTTGAGCTTGCGGCGCTGCCCGCCGAGCTCCTGCAGCACCTGGGCCATGCGCAGGTCGAAGGCATGGGTGAGCAGGCCCAGCTCGATCGCGTCCGCCACCGTCTCCAGCAAACCGGTCGGCAACAGGCGCTGCATCATCGGCAGGACCTTGGCGATGTCGGCGTCGCGGCGGCTGAAGTCGTGGTCGTTGTAAACGTCGCTGAGGAAGAACTGCGCGGCCGGGCGACGCCTGGGGTCGCTGAGGAACTGGTCGAAACTGGCTTCCAGCCGCCGCGCCTGCCAGCGCCGCACCTCCGGCAGCCAGCGCAGGCGGTTGCGCGGCTCCTGCGCCGGATCGTGCAGCGCCTGGTGCTCGTGCAGCAGCCATTGCAGCCGTTGCGCCAGGGGACGACGACGGTGGCTGCCACTGGGCGTGTGCGGGGACATCAGGCCGATGATCGCGGCCGCCGCCGGCCCCTGCAAGCCACCCCGGCCGCCCGCCACGCGCGCCCCGGCAATAGCGCTTGTGCGGCAAACCGGACGGGCCGGTGGCGCCCGCCGAACCCGGCTACACTCGGGTCAACCCCGCAACCCGTGCCTCCATGCTGTCAGTCCATTCCGCCCGGCACCGGCCGCGCATCCGCTCCGATCGCCCCAGCCGGATAGGCCTGGCGGTTGCCGGCGGCGGCCCGATCGGCGGCATGTACGAGCTGGGCGCCCTGCGCGCGCTCGACGAAGCTCTCGATGGCCTCGACCTCACCCGCCTGGACAGCTACGTCGGCGTCAGCAGCGGCGCCTTCCTGGCTGCCGGCCTGGCCAACCGCATGGACACCGCGCAGATGTGCCGGATCTTCATCACCGGCGACAGCGACGACGTGCAGTTCCGTCCGGAGACCTTCCTGCGCCCAGCGATCTTCGAATACCTGCGCCGTGCCGCCGGCCTGCCGCGCCTGGCCGCGCAGTGGGGTCAGGACATGCTGTGCTCGGGCAAGGAAGCGCGCTGGTCGGACCTGCTGATGCGCTTCGGCGGGCTGGTGCCGACCGGGCTGTTCGACAATGCCCGGGTCGAGGAATTCCTGCGCGACGTGTTCACCCGGCGCGGGCGCAGCAACGATTTCCGTGAACTCGACGCCACCCTTTACGTCATTTCGGTCGACCTCGACAGCGGCGACGTCGTGCGTTTCGGCGGCGAGGGCTGGAACGACGTGCCGATCTCCACCGCGGTCCAGGCCAGTGCCGCCCTGCCCGGCCTGTATCCGCCGGTCGAGGTCCGCGGCCGCCACTTCGTCGATGGCGCGCTGCGCCGGACCATGAACGCTTCGGTGCTGCTCGAGCGCGACATCGACCTGCTCATCGGCATCAACCCGCTCGTCCCCTTCAACAAGGGCGATGCCGGCGTTGCCGTCAGCCGCGAGCGCAGCCTCGCCGCAGGCGGCCTGCCGGCGGTGCTGTCGCAGACCTTCCGCACGCTGCTGCAGTCGCGCATGCAGGTCGGCCTGGCGCGCTACGCCCAGCAGTACCCGGACATCGACCAGCTCATCTTCGAACCCAATGCCGAGGACGGCGAGCTGTTCTTCACCAACGCCTTCAGTTTCTCGGCGCGCCGGCGCATCTGCGAGATCGCCTACCGCAACACCCTGGCCGACCTGCACCGTCGCGCCGACACCCTGGGCCCGCAGCTGGCCGCGCACGGCATCCACCTGCGCACCGACCTGATCGTCGATGCCGGGCGCTCGATCCTCGACGGCCTCGACATGCCGACCCGGCACACCGAAACCACCGCCAGGCTCGACCGCGCCCTGGACGATGTCGGCCGCCTGGTCGCCGCTCGCCGCCGTCGCTGATTCCTCGCTGGTGTGAAAGCTCTAGAGCGCGGGGCGATGGTGGTGGCACATCAGCCACTCCCATCGAGGGAACCCGCATGGCGAAGTTCAAGAAGGCGGCCAAGAAGGCCAGCACCGGCCGCACCAGCACTGGTCGCAGCACCGCTGGCAGCAAGGCAAGCAAGGCCGAAGCCGACAAGGCCGAACAGCTCTCGCGCAGCCTGAGCGAATCGGCGCAGCAGATCTGGCTGGCTGGCGTGGGCGCGTTCTCTCGCGCGCAGGCCGAAGGCACCAAGCTGTTCGACGCGCTGATCAAGGAAGGCATGACCCTGGAGCAGACCGCGCGCAAGTTCGCCGGTGGCCAGGCCGATGCCGTCCGTGACGTCGTGGAATCCCGGGTTGGCCAGGCACGCGACCGCGCCGCCGATACCTGGGACCGCCTCGAAAAGGTCTTCGAGGAGCGCGTCAACCGCGCCCTGATCAAGCTCGGCGTGCCGGGCCGCGACGACCTGACCGAACTCAGCCGCAAGGTCGATGCGCTCACTGCCGAACTGCGCCGCCAGGGCGGCAAGCCGGCCGCCGCGCGCAAGGCACCGGCAGCGAAGAAGGCCGCCAAGGCTGCCAAGTCGCCGGCAGCACGCAAGCCGCGCAAGTCCGCCGCGTCCTGACCCGCCGCAACTGACCTACCGGGGCCGGCCCAGGCCGTCCCTGCCGCTTTACCGCACGGCCAACCGCCGCGCGCACAAACAAGCCCGCCAGTCCGCGCTTCCGTATGCTCCCCTCCCCTTACGGTTTCGGACTGGCGGGCTTTCTTTTTGCAGTGCGAACTCTGCCATGCGAGTTGAGATGAAGCTGGCGTATATTCGCGGGCCCTGAACCAACAGAGTCATGCATGTCGGCCGGCTTTTCCCCTTTGATTGCGACCGTAGTCGTTGTCCTTTCCGGTGCCCTGGCCACGGCCTACCTGTGGCTGGTCCGCCAGCGCCAGGCAGAAACCGCCGCCGGCATCGACGCCCTGGCCGGCATGCGCTGGCGCGAGTTCTCGCGGCTGGTGATCGAAGCCCTCCATGCCCGCGGTTTTGTCGCCGAATCGGTCGAGCAGACCCTCGAGCACGGACCGCAGGCCGAGATCCGCCTGATGCGCGAAGGCCGCACGTGGCTGCTGGCCTGCAAGCAGGCCGGCGCCCGCTCGCGCCTGGGTGCGGCGAGCGTGCGCGAGCTGGCCGATGCGGTCCGCTTCAACGGTGCCGCCGGCGGCATCCTCGCGACGCCGGCGCGGATCGACGCCGAGGCGCGCAAGGCTGGCGGCGAAATGGAGCTCTACGACGGCACGGCACTGTGGGCGCTGGTCAGCCAGATGCTGCCCTCCTCGCTGCGCGAAGACCTGACCGCGAGCGCACGCAAGCGCAGCATCCGCGAGATCGTCATCACATGGCTGGGCGCGATCGTGCTGGGCGTGGCGGTGGGCTTCCTGCCCGCCGTGATGCAGGGCGCGCCGGACACGGCACAAGTCACCGCTCCGCCGCTCGCCCAGCGCCCGTCTGCGGCGCCGGGCACGCCCGCCGCGCAGGCCAACGAGCCTGCCCTGATCGCCGCGGCACCGGCCGATCCCAATCGCGAACAGTTCGAGCGCGGCGAAGTCATCCACGCCATCTCCGCCCTGCCGTGGGTCGAGCGGGTGTTGTGGTCGACCAGCTCGACGTTGTTCATCCAGCAACGCGAGGATGTCCAGGAACTGCACGTGCAGGAAGTGTGCGCAGTGCTCAACCGCTACGAGTCGCTGCGCGCCTCACGCCTGCAACTGCAGCCGCCGGCGGAAAGCCAGCGGACGGTGCGGTTCCTGCAGTGCAGCAGCTACTGAATCGCTACCAGTGCACGCCTCGCATCAGCGAGGCGAACGCGATCTGCTCGTTGCTCGGCTTGACCTCGCCCCGTAGCGCCTGCTTGTCGCCACGTGCCGCCGCCGAATCGGGGAACAGCTCGAACGCGGTGCTCATGATCACCTCGTAGGCCTTCGGCGCGAGCGCATTGAGCACCGAAGCGGTGATGCCCAGTCGCGTCGCAATCCGGCTGGGTCGTTCGATGATCCCCTTCACGACCAGGTCGGCGGCTTCGTCCGGCGTCAGCGTCGGCACCGAGTCGTACATCTTGGTCGGCGCGATCATTGGCGTCTTCACCAGCGGCATGTTGATGGTGGTGAAGCTGATGCCCTTGCCGGACAACTCGCCCTGGGCGCAGCGGCTCCATGCATCGAGCGCCGCCTTCGAGGCGACATAGGCCGAAAAACGCGGCGAATTGGCCAGCACGCCGATCGAACTGATGTTGATGATGTGGCCCTTGCGGCGCTGGACCATGCCCGGCATGACACCCATGATCAGGCGCAGGCTGCCGAAGTAGTTGAGTTGCATCGTCCGCTCGAAGTCATGGAAGCGGTCGTAGCTGAGCTCGATCGAACGCCGGATCGAACGGCCGGCGTTGTTGACCAGCACGTCGACGCGGCCGTGCTCCTCGAGCACGGTCTTCACCAGCCGGTCGCAGTCCTCCATGTCGGCCAGGTCGGCGGTGTAGGCGAACACCTTGCCGCCGGCGGCCTTCATCTCGTCGCGCGCCTTGAACAGCTCGATCTCGCCACGCGCCACGATCACCGTGATCGCGCCGGCCTCTGCCACGCGCTGCGCCGTCGCCAGGCCAATGCCCGACGAACCACCGGTGATGACCACGACCTTGTTGCGCACCTTGCCCTTGAGCGAGCGGTCGACGAACAGGTCCGGGTCGAGATGGCGCTCCCAGTAGTCCCACAGGCGCCAGGCATACCCTTCCAGCGGTGGAACATGGATGCCGCTGCCCTTGAGCGCACGCTCGGCCTCGCGGTTGTCGAAGCGCGTGGGATAGGTCAGGAACTTCAGTGTCGCCTTGGGAATCTTGAAGTCGCGCAGCAGCATCCCGACGAAGCGCCGCACCGGCGGCAGGTTGCCTACCATGCCGCGCACGCTGCCGGGGATGAAGGCGAACATGCGCGCATCGATGCGCATGGTCATTTCCGGCGAATGGCCGGCGCGGGCGAAGGTGTTGAGCACCTCGCCCACGCGCATCGGTTCTGGATCGGTCAGGTGGAAGCAATGCCCGTCCAGGCGCGGCTTGTGGGCGATGTGGTCCATCGCATCGACCACAAAGTCTACCGGCACCACGTTGATGCGCCCGCCTTCCAGGCCGAGCATCGGCATCCACGGCGGCAGCAGCTCGCGCAGCTTCTTGAGGAAGGTGAAGAAGTAGTAAGGGCCGTCGATCTTGTCCATCTCGCCGGTCTGCGAGTGGCCCACGACCATGCCCGGCCGGTAGATGCGCCATTTGATCCGGGATTCGCGCCGCACCAGTCCTTCCGAATCGTGCTTGGTGCGCAGGTACGGATCGTCCAGACCTTCGGCCTCGTCGAACATGTCCTCGCGGAACACGCCCTGGTACAGGCCGGCCGCCGCGATCGAACTGGTGTGGTGGAACACTTCGGCCTTGATCGCCACCGACAGGTCGAGTGCGTTCTGGGTGCCGTCGATATTGGCCGCACGTTGCGATTCGGCGTTGGCGGTGAGGTCGTAGATCGCCGCCAGATGGAAGAAGTGCTTGACCTTGCCATTGAGCGCGCGAAGCTGCGCGGCGCTGACGCCGCAGTTGGGCTGGGTCATGTCGCCATCGACCAGGACCACGCGCTTGCTGTCCCATCCCATCTTCTTGGCGATGGCATCAAGCTTCTTGTGCGAGTCCTTGCGCACCAGCACATAGATGGTGCCCTTGCGCTTGAGCAGCTTGCTGACGAGGAAGCGTCCGATGAAACCCGTCGCGCCCGTGACGAAATAACTCATGTCCCACTCCCTGACCTTGAGCATGCCGCTTGGCGGCGTAATGGGCCTACGTTGCCAGAGCCGGTCGCGCGCGACAATTCCCGGGCGTATTGACCACCCCTGCGGTGCGTGCGGTAATGCCCGCACCATCTTGGCCGCCGGGAGGGGCGACCCATGTCCGATCTGCGAAACACCGGTTTACAGCAGGACTTCGAGCAGGCCGCCAAGGATGTCAAAACGCTGACCGACCGCCCCGACAATGAGACGCTGCTGCGGCTGTACGCGCTTTACAAGCAGGGCTCCGAAGGGGATGTCAGCGGTCCCAAGCCGGGATTCTTCGACTTCGTCGGCACCGCCAAGTACGAGGCCTGGGCCAAGCTCAAGGGCACCTCTACCGACGACGCCAAGAAGAAGTACATCGACCTGGTCAAGCGGCTGCGCGCCTGATTTTCACCCGACCCTCACACGCGTCCCCTCCGCCCCACGAGAGAACTGATGGCGAAACAGACCCGCCAGCGCATCCTTGAGAGCGCGTTGACCATGTTCAACGCGCTGGGCGAGCCGAACGTCACCACCAACCATATCGCCGACGAGCTGGAGATCAGCCCGGGCAATCTGTACTACCACTTCCGCAACAAGGACGACATCATCGAGCAGCTGTTCGCGCGCTTCGAGGAGCGCATGGACGCCGCGCTCGCCGCGCCGCAGGGACGATTGCCCGGCCTGGAGGACATCTGGTTGCAACTGCACCTGGTGTTCGAGTGCATCTGGGATTACCGCTTCCTGCATCGCGACCTGGTCGAGATCCTCAGCCGCAACCGCCGCCTGCGGCTGCGCTTCGCCCGCATCCTGCGCCGTGCCGACGAGCAGGCGCACACGGTCATGCGCGGCCTGGTGCAGGCCGGGATCATGCGGGCGTCGAAGGACGAAGTGGCAGCGACCGCGACCAACGTGCTGGTGATCGCCACGTTCTGGTTGAACTACGCCGCCGCGCGCGGCGACAAGGACGAACACGCGGCGATCCGCGACGGCATCGTGCAGGTGATGATGCTGCTGGCGCCGTTCCTGCGCGACGCCGAGCGGGTGCACCTCAATACGCTGACGCGCGCTTACCTGGACTGAGCCGCGGCCCGCTTCGCCGGCGCACGCGTCGCGCGACGCGACTGCGGCTTCCTGGTCGCGGTGCGCAGCTGGCGCTTGGCCTTCGGCTTCAACCCGAGCTTGTCGAGCACCGGCGCCAGTCGCGCCTCGACGTCGCTGCTGAACTGCACCACGCGCGGTTCCACCTGGCGCATGCGCGCACCGGCCGTGCCAGCCAGCGCCTGCGCGCCACGCTGCAACGCATCGATCCGCGCCGATGCACGGGCCGGTGCCGCCAGCGCTGCGCGGCGCGAGACTGCGACCAGGCCCAGGCCGGCCAACCAGACGTGACGCAGCGTGGTCTTGCTCGCTGCGCCGGACTTGCGCTTCACAGCCGCCATCGGAAACTCCATATCCAGGCGGAATGCCCGGCTTTGGCGCCCACTTTCGTGGCGAGCGATCGAGCAAACACACTAAGGGCCTCGCACCCCTTGCCATGTCCCGTCCACTGGCGAGATGCTGCCCGTCCCGACCCGCCGACAAGGACCGCAGATGGCCGCCAAATCCAGCTGGGCAGCGTTTCCGCATGACGCCAAGGGCTTCGCCTATGCCGGCGACGCGCTCAAGAAGGCCTGGCCGAAGCTGCATGCCGGCGACACCGAGCCCTTCCCGGACAGCAAGCGCGCCTCGGCGTTGATTTCCGCCGCCGGCAAGGCCGCGCCCAAGGGGCTGGATGCCGACGCGCTGGCAAACGCCTTGCAGGACGCCTGGCGCAGCTTCCACCACGGCGACTTCAAGGCGGCGTTCGATGCCGGCGAAGCACTCGGCCCGGCCGGCGCGTCGGTCGCGGTGAAGGCGATCGGCATCCACGCCACTTACCTCGTCGACGACGACGCGGAAAAGCTCAAGCGTTTCGAGCAGGCGGCGAAGATTGCCGAGGCGGCAGTGAAGGCTCTGCCAGACGACGCCAACAGCCACTATCGCCATGCCTTCGCACTGGGCCGTTACAGCCAGGGCCTGAGCATCGCCAAGGCGCTCAAGGCCGGCATCGCCGGCAAGGTGCGCGGCGCGCTGGACAAAACGTTGGCGCTGTCGCCAACGCACGCCGAGGCACACACGGCGATGGCGCTGTACCACGCCGAGATCATCGGCAAGGTCGGCGGGATGATCGGCGGCCTGACCTACGGCGCGAAGGCTGCAGAAGCGGAGAAGCACATCAAGACCGCGTTGAAACTGACGCCGGACTCGCCCATCGCCCATATCGAGCACGGCAACGTGTTGATGCTGCTGCATGGCGACAAACAGGAAGATGCCGCCGCGGCTGCGTACGAGAAGGCAGCCAAGCTCAAGCCGGTCGATGCGATGGAAGCGCTGGATGCGGCGTTTGCGGCGTCGCAGCTGGAGTAGTCATATCCCTTCTCCCGCACGCGGGAGAATGTGGCCGAAGGGCGGATGAGGGCGCTTTCTCAGCGACCCCACATCGTCAGCAGTCCGCGTTCGCGCGCAATTCGCGCCAGTTCGCCAACGGTGCGCGCGCCCAGCTTTTCCATCAGGTTGGCGCGATGGCGGTAGAGGGTCTTTACGCTGATGCCCAGCTCGCTGGCGATCGCCTTCGGCGGCAGGTCCGACAGCAGGCCGCGCAGGGTTTCGGCTTCGCGCGGCGTCAAGCGCGAGGCGACCGGCCGTTGCACGGTGGCGTTGAGATCGCTGCTGAGCACGATTTCACCCTGCATGACCCGATCGAGCACGCCGACCAGTTCATCCACGGCGGCGGCCTTGGTGACGTAGCCATGCGCGCCCAGGTCCAGCGCCCGCAGCACCAGCCCGGGGTCGTCGTGCATGCTCAGCACCACCCGTCGCACGTCGGGCACAACGGTGGCCAGCTGCCCCAGCAGGGTCAGGCCGCTGTTGCCCGCGCTCAGGCTCAGATCGAGGACGGCGATGTCCGGCGAATGCGCGCGGGCGGCCGCCACGGCGTCGGCCACGGTCGAGGCCTCCGCCAGGACTTCGTAACCTTCGGTGTTTTCAAAGAGGCGCTTGAAGCCCTCGCGGACGATCGCGTGATCGTCAACTAGCAATACCCTGACCATGACACTAGTCTGACAGCCCTCGCGCCCCGCGGGTTAGAAAAAGTCTCCCTCCCGGCCCATGGGCACCGGGTAATCTGCCTGCCGATGAACCAGACTCTGCGCCCATCCGACCCGCCACGCCCGGCTTCCCCGCCGCGCCCCCTCGCCGTCGAGAAGGGCACGCGCTCCGGCGGCGCGATACGCGAGGTCGCCATTGGCCTGGTGGCCATGATCGCGGTGATCGCGGTGTACGTGCCGTTGGGGCTCGCGGGCTTCTTCCACTGGATGGTCGCCAACGGCGTCCTGTTCACCGCCCTGTGGTGCATACCGCGGCGCTGGTGGCCCTGGTTGTTCGCCGGCGCGGTGCTCGCGCGCACGATCAACGGCGTGGCCATCAGCATCACCTCCGGCGTGCCGGGGGACTTCATGCTGTATTGGCCCGGCCCGCTGCAGTTTGTGCTGGACAACCTCCTGGAACCGTTCCTGCTCGCCACCGGCGTGATCCTGCTGCAGCACTGGCGGGTCTTCCCGAAAGACGCCATGAACCTGGAGTCCATGACCCGGATCCACCTGGCCACCGCGGTCTCCGCGCTGGCCGTGGTCAGCAAGGACCTGGTGTATGCGCTGATTGACGGCCGGGTCGGCGACATGCGGCTGGCCCAGGTCATCGACATCGCGCCGCTGGCCGGCCCCAGCGTGCTTGCGATGCTGGCCGCCTACCTGCTGAAGAACTTCCTGGGCAACTTCATCGGCTGCATCCTGATCGTGCCGCTGGGCGCGTGGATCGACGAGCCGGCGCACTACTCGCCGTCCAAGCCGATCATCACCAGCGCGATCCGCTACCTGTTGCCGACCATGGCCCTGTACCTGGTACTGAGCCTCAGCCGGCCCGGCAGCAACCTGGGTGAACTGCTGCGACTGCTGCTGATGGTCGCGGTGGTGGTGTTCGCCATGCGCCACGGCTGGCGCGGTGCGGCGCTGTCGGTGCTGGTGGCCAGCATCGCCATTGCCGTGGAGGAGCACGTTGGCCTGCCGGTCTACACGCCGATCCGCCTGCAGATGTTCATCGCCATCACCGGAGCGATGGCGCTCCTGTTCGGTGCCGCCATAGACGACATGCGCCGCGGCACCGCCCTGCTCCGTCAGGCCAATGCGCAGGCTGCCGTGCTGACCTCGCAACTGCACGCCTCGGCGCTGCGCAACCTGCAGGCCGAAGAGCGCGAACGCCGACGCCTGGCCGCCGACCTGCACGACGAGTTCGGTCAGAACCTGACCGCGCTGCAGACGCACCTCAAGCTGGCCCAGCGTGATTTCATCGCGAGCGGGCGCAGTGCCGTGGTCGACAACCTGCTGGAACTGACCCGCAACATGCGCCGCAATATCGGCTCGGTGCTGGAATCACTGCGCCCGGCGGCCCTGGACGAACTGGGCTTGTACGCGTCGATCGAACGTGGCCAGATCCGTCGCCTGGTCGAAGAAGCCGGGCTCGCGTTCGCCTCCCACCTCGAAGGCGACGCGCGGCTGCTGTCGATGCTGGCGCCGGTGCACCGCAACGCGGCCTACCGGGTGGTGCAGGAAGCGGTGACCAATGTGGTGCGCCATGCCCGCGCCAGTAGATGCGAAGTGCGGCTGCGCATCAACCTGCGCAATGATGCGATCTGGTTGTTCATCCATGTCAGTGACGATGGGATTGGTGGCGTTGACGGCATGCGCGCGAACAACGGGCTGACCAATATCTCGGATCGCGTGGTGGCGTTGAGCGGCGCGCTGAAGCTGGCCGATCAGCACCCGGGGTTGCGCGTGCATGCGTTGATCAGGCAGCCGTTTGCGGAGTTTGAGTGACACAAACACAGCGCCACGCGCTCCGGGTGATCACGCCGTACGGCGGATCAAGTCTCTGCAGCAACCAATATTGAACAAATACATCATTCCTACGTACATGGAAGCGCCAAGCCCAGTCACGACAACTGCTCGATCCAGGCCTTGAGACATGGGCAGTCCGGCAGATACGGCATAAATTGGAACGCACGCCACCAGGACCATCAGTATTGCCCTGACTGGCATGCGAAACACCAAGCTTCGTCTCGCGACTATGCAGGCCACGGCCAAACTCACGACCAGGGCGATGATGAGTAGCAACAAGATGCGAGTCGGACTACCCCTCAAGAATGACGCACCCAATCCAACCAGAAGCAGTGCCAGGACTGGCGAGAGCAGCCCCAACCGGGAGTCTCCCGATATCACGAACAGCGAATCGACACCGAATGTACGAAAGGCGAGCAGCGTGGCAAACGCGACAGACAGAGAGATGGACGATTCAAATCCCCGCTCATAGGCGACAGGCACAATTGCAGAGGTGAAGTCGCCAACCACCGACATCAACCCAACGCCTGCGGGAAGGATCACAGCTGCGGCCAGGAACATCTGATCGGCGTAGGCGGCCTCTCCTCGACCAGAGTCGGCACTCGCGATTGTCCGCTGAAGAATGACGATATTGGCTGCCGCCCCGAGAACCAGGAGAACTCGAAGGCTCAGATCGAATGCAAACAACGCGCCCGCGGTTTCCGCGACGGCATCCGATGAGATGGTCGCGCGAGCGACGAACTGCAGCGCGGCCGACGCAATCGACGACAGCGCCGCCAGCGAGCCGAATCGAAACAGGAAGCTCAGTTGCACCGGATCAATGCCGTCGACGGACCAATCTCGCCAACGTCGAACTGCGCCCCCAAGTGCGATAGGAAAAGAAAGCGCCAGCGCGAACACGACGGCAACTCCAGCGCCAAACAACTTCGCGCTTATCCAGACGAACACTAGGCCAGCCAGCGCCCTAAGTACCATCAGCGAAGCTAGCTTGCCGTTCTTCCCCACGGCCCTCAGATAAGCCTGGGACCCATCGAACAACCCTTGGCAGCACGCATAGACGCACGCGGCAGCCACCCATAGCTGCCACCCGCAGAGTGCGTGCCCCACCAGCAACGCTCCGCCCAGCGCCAACAGTGCCGCCCCCACAATCAAGTACATCGCACGAAGCGTACCAACCCTGATTGAGGCCAGCTGCGCGTTGCCACCTGCGTAACGCAACATCGAAACCCGCAACCACTCGTAAGCACTCGCCACGATCAACTGCCCCAGGCTCCAGGACAGCGAGAACTGACTGTACTGTGCCGGGTCAAGGTAATGAGGCACGATCAGCTGAACGACAAATGAGCTCACGGATGCGAGCAACACGGCAACCGGAAGAATTACCAGGAATCGCATTTCGTCAGCCAATTCCCATCACAGGAAGCATTTGCCGGGCAAGCTCGCTCCAAGAGTAAGGCTGAGTAGCTCGTACAAGTTGGTCGGTCTCAGAATCCGAGATTGGCTCGAACAACAAGCGCTCGCACTCGTGCAGCCAATCCTCAGGTTTGTCCGAGAACACCGATCGCGGCAGCGCTGCATTCAGCTGACCTTGGACGCCTGAGGTTGCCAGAACCGGTATGCCATGGGCCAAGCTCTTCAGGAGCTTCAGCTTTCCGCCATTCAGATAGGCGAACGGCATGATGGTGAAATCCGCTCGAGCAAGCACGTTCGACATGCCTTGGTCAGTCAGATCTGACTGCAACTCCCATCCCCTCTCTTCGCAAAGACGCACAATCTCCACACTTGGACAAGATCCCGCTACGCACACGTTGAGCCGCTCACCCAGCCCAGAAGCAATGACCGGCTCGAATGTCGACGCAAAGTAACGAAGCGCATCGAGATTCATCTTGACCCCGAGCGATCCGATGAACAACAGACGAACCACATCGGAACCGCTGATCCTGGATAACGCTTCCGCCGGCACTTCGACTCCAACGGGAATGACAAATGAGTCATGGGTTCCGAACTCGCGTTCATAACCCTGCTCGTCAGCCGACGCAACGTGAATGAATCGCGCCGAGCGAATGACCGAGGGGAGCCTTTTCCTCAACCACCGGAGACTGCAGTACGCAACCAGTCTCGACAGGGGATTCGGGCCAGATGCGGCCATCTCCCGGAACCATTTGACTTCGTCGTTATGGGTTTCTATGAGGCAGGGTTCGGAAGCTTCTGAACAGTACGCCGAGTAAGCGTCAGCCGCCCAGATACCAACGGACGGGAAACTACAGACAAGCCGAGGCTGCACCAAACCTGAAAGTACCGAAGACACCGCCGCCTGATACCTCGGCGTCACGAACTTCTCGTAGAGGTAGTGACTCTGACGCAACAATGTTCTGAGTGCCGCCCAAGACTTGCTTCGGTTCCGATTCTCGAAGCGCTCGAGATGGACAATGCGCCCATCGCCTAGACGATAGATTGAGTCCTGGGCAACGAGAAACACCTGATTGCAGTGGCGACTAAGAGCGAGCCATCGTCCGAGGATCAGGATATCCGCTCCATTCATCGCCGGAATACTCAGATGTGGAGCCAAGACTACCCACGGGCGATCTATCATGCCAAGGCCTCTCGTGCACGATCGGCGCCTTGCTCCGTCCTCTCCACAATCAGTTCGAGCCGATCCACAGCGGCTTCAATGCTGAAATGCTCGCACGCATGCGCTCTTGCATCTTGGCCCATCTGAGGCCATCTGCGTCGGTCGGCCAACGCTCGCATCATACCGTTCCGAAACGCTTCCACCGACGGATCACGAACGAGCCAGCCTGTAACTCCATCGACCACGGTCTCTCCGGGGCCGCCGGCAGCATGCGCGAGCACTGGCTTACCCAGCATCATCCCCTCGATAACGGAGAGCCCAAATGGTTCCGCATCAATGCGCGAGTTAACGACCACGTCGCACATGGCATAAAGAGGTCTGACATCCCGAACTGCACCGGCAAAGATCACGTCCGAACTTACCGAAACTTCCGTTGCGACGCTCTTGAGGCAATCCGCGAACGCACCATCGGTCGGACCACCAACTATCAGGACTTTCACTCTGTGCCGACTGATGATTCCCGCAAGAGCCCGAATCAGCTCCTCTTGACCCTTCTCGGGAACCAGCCTGGCAAACACTCCGAAAACGACATCCTCGCCATGCAATCCGAAGCTCGCTCGCTCTTCTGGAACAAACGCCCCGCATTCGAAACTCTTAGATTCGATACCCAGGTGCATCACCCTTGCCTCAACTCTGCGATTCATCAGGGTCGTTGCGGTGTATCGGCTGTTCGCGATGGGTACAACCCTGAAGCGGGAGAAGAACCAGTCGTAAATGCGCTTGTTCAGGTTCAGCGGATACCTCGAACTAACTTCGTTCGGCATGATCCAGTACGCCCTCTTGCCGCAGTTGTACGCGCTAATACCTGCCAAGAAGACCAAGTTCGGCATGCGAACAACGACTACGTCGACATTCCTCCGCCTTACCCAAGCGCGAACTCTGCTGGTGGCGCAAATGCCAAACAGCACGAGCCGAACGACGGAATATAGTCCGCGCAGACCCGACTGGAAGTTCGGTGATTTGCCAGGACCCGAACGCTCCACCTTTGCACCGAGTTTCTCGCATTGATCAGCCAATGACCCGCCAGATAGCGAGTACACGTGACACTCCACTCCACGCTCCAGCAGGCACGCGACGAGAGAGGTTACGAAGCGACTCACACCGTAGCTCTCTGACCCGTCGATCACGAAACCAAAACTTCTATCGGGGTTGATCATTTCGCCGCTCTCGGACTGGAGAATGCCACCGAATAGCCAACGAGCATCGCAATAAAGCCGAACAATCGTGGTGATTCAAGCGCGCCAAGCGCACACCCCAGGAAGAGGGAGTAGCACCAAAGCTCCACACCAATCCTCGCAGGCCGGGCCTGCAGCCGAATGCAGCGGGAGTAAAGGTAAACGAACGCAGGGAAGAGGATTGGCCCGTAATAGAACAGCCCGAGCATCCACGCGTTTGTCCCGAACTGAGTACTCTGAAATGGATTCAAACTCGCGACATAGGAAAGGTCGTACTGCGCACCTGGACCGGCTCCCAGCCAGGCACCTCCTAGCCAAGACTGGAGCGTATTCACCAGAGGAAGGGCCAATCGAATACCTTCCGAGCTTTCCGCGATTGCTTCTGGTGAGGAGAAGAGTCTCAGCAGTCGCTCTGAAACCAACAGCAATCCGGCAAGTCCCAGGATCGAGATGCTTCCTATCTGCAGGACCCTTTTCAATGGATACGACTTCCCTTTCGCGACCATGACTGCACAGACAATCGCCGCACCGATGGGAATTGGGCTCCGGAGCATGTACCAGCAGCAGAACAACACGGCGATCGCCGCGAGCAGCCATCGATGAGAGCGATTCGACGACAAGCTAGCGACGACCGCCACGGATACTCCGATTGCGGCGATCGATGGCTCGGCGGCGAACGCGGTTGGCCGTCGAGTACCGGCCAGCGTGATGTCCCGCTCGAGACTGAACTCACCGCTTCCGTAGTAAGAGAATCCGACGCCTGAAGAGTAGATGTACTCACCAACGCGGCTCGACATTTCAGCAAGCGGCCCGAAGTACTCCAATGCAATGACTAGAAACATGAGGAGTGACACGAGCAGCATGCTCGCGGACAAAGCCGCGGGTCGCACCCTCATCGTCCACCGAAGCACCACCATTGAAATGACAATGGATACCGAAGTCTGGACCCAACTTGACACAATCTTGTCGACAGGAGGCGACGCGGGCGTGGCAATCAACGAGACAATTGCGATCGCACAGAGCGCCATAAGGGGCGGTACAGATGCACGCAAGGCCTGCAAGGAGCCGCCAAGCAGGAGCGGAACCAGAAGCGATGTTGCCGATGGGAGTCGAAAGTCACCCACGGCCACGCCTGCATCGAAGTACAGGAGGATGAAGGCAAGCACGACCTTCATGGCATCAATGGTGCGTCGACGAACAATCATGGTGCGCGCGACCCCGCGATCAATTGCTTCATTTCCGATTCAAAATCAGCAAGGACAGCTGCATTGGAGATGTCCTTCACCGCCAACGCCCTAGCCGCTGCACCAAGCTTGTCGCGACGCGCTTTGTCACCCACAAGGTCCAACAAGGAAGACACGAAGTCTTGAACGACCCCAGGCTCCGTCGCAACACCGACGTGCTCCAGGGTACGGGCGAGACTGCTTCCAGTCGCGCACGTGCCCAGGACTGGGCGCCCGCTGGCCAGCATCCCCGTCAACTTGGACGGCATCACGAGATCCTCAACACAATCAAGTTGAGGCAGCAGGTGTATGTCAGCCAGTCCCAACCAGTCGTTCAGGCGCTCCATCGGCTGCAGTTCCGCGACTCTCACATTCGGCAAGTCACGACATTCGATCTCAAGGCGTTCCCGACCGGGCCCGGCCCCACCAAAGACAAAGTACAAGTCGCCTCGACCTCTCAGGGCCTTGGCTGTTTCCGATAGAAGCTCAAGCCCCTGTTTCATTGCCATGTTCCCCGAGTAAAGCGCAACGACCGCGTCTTCCGGTATTCCCATCTCCGCTCGATACGGGCTGGGAGCTACCAGAGGATGGATCGCCTGAGTGTTAACCCAGTTGGGGAACAGAATTCGTTTAGGCGACGCAACTCCCTTTGCCTGGAGCCGAGCCGCCATACCTTCAGAGATGGTGGAGACCCGATCAAACCGCCGAAACAGCCACCGTTCGATCGCGCGCGTCATTCGCACCAGTCGGCCGATTCGAATCATGCCCATATCGATCGCCGCGTCCATTTCAAAATCCTGAACATGGAGCCAGCATTTCGACCTGGATGCGCGAGAATAGAGCCAGGCAGCCGGCGCACTCGCCAGCGTTGGGGCAACGTTGATGACCAGATCAGGCCGGAACCGGGCTGATGCCATCAAGCCGATCATTGAGGAAACCGCGAAGGTGGCGAGGTGCAGAACTCGGGTCACACCACGGGGCTTCGCCGGCACCCAGATTGGACAATGGAGAACATCAACGCCGTTTAGACGTCGATGCCGAATCTGCCACGAACGGTACTCCGGCCAAACTGACCACGATGGGTAGTAAGGCTGGCCGGTCACAACACGTACTGTGTGCCCGCGCGCGGCGAGCCATTCACACATTTCGGCCGTGTACTTGCCCGTTCCGATAT
This sequence comes from Lysobacter sp. TAF61, assembly GCF_052113485.1. Taxonomy (NCBI): domain Bacteria; kingdom Pseudomonadati; phylum Pseudomonadota; class Gammaproteobacteria; order Lysobacterales; family Lysobacteraceae; genus Lysobacter; species Lysobacter sp. TAF61. Next base: position 325,304 of record NZ_JBFRDH010000003.1, on the reverse strand, counting down.
GCTCGGGCGCATAGTTGATTCCAACTACTAAGACACGGCTCATCTAAGTCAACCAACTACGCCCAGTTCAGAAATTCGTCGTACCCACAGACCTGAATTCTGTTGGGGCTGTAGAGATTGCGACCATCGTTCGATCCCAGTCTCGGCGGAAAGGCGATTGCAGCCACTCCGGCAACGCGGGTGCCCGTTACCTGCCCTATGGATCCGGCGCCAGAGCTTGCATTGCACTTCAACACCTAGTAGGCCGCTCTGCTCATGAACCCCTTCACCACCGTCATCGCGATGATGCGAAGATCAAGCAACAGGGACCAGTTCTGCATGTAATGCAGGTCGTACTCGACACGCGAGGCCATCTTGTCGACGGTATCGGTCTCTCCACGCAGGCCATTGACCTGCGCCCAGCCGGTGATCCCCGGCTTCACGCGATGGCGCTGCATGTAGTTCTGCACGATCACCTTGTAGTGGTGGTTGTGCTCCACCGCATGCGGCCGCGGCCCCACGATCGACATCTTCCCCTGCATCACGTTGATGAACTGCGGCAGTTCATCGAGGCTGGTGCGGCGCAGGAAACTGCCGAAGGCCGTCACGCGCGGGTCGTGGCGGGTCGCCTGGGTCAGCTTGCCCGCGCTCTCGCCATGAACGCGCATGCTGCGGAACTTCCAGACCTTGATCGTCTTTCCGTCCAGGCCATGGCGCTTCTGCTTGAACAGCACCGGCCCGGGCGAGCTCAACTTCACACCGATCGCGATCAGGCACAGCAGCGGCGAGATCAGGACCAGGATCAGCGCGCCCAGCACGCGGTCCTGCACGCCCTTGAGCAGGCGCGCCTCGCCATTGAGCGGACTCGCGCGCAGGTTGATCACCGGCAGGCCCGCCATCTGCTCGACGGAGTGGTTCAGCAGTTGCAGGCCGAACAGGTCGGGCACGAACTTGATGTCGGCCGTCGAGTGGTCCAGGTCGGTGACGATGCGGTCGATGGCGACCTGCTCGCTCACCGGCAACGCGATCCAGACCTGGCCGATGTGGTGCAACTCGACGTAATGCGCCAGCGCGCCCAGGTCGCCCAGATGCGGAACGCCGGCCAGCGCCGGCTGCATGCCGGCCGCCGTGCTGAACCAGCCGCGCACTTCGATGCCGGCCCAGCGCTGGCGTTCCAGGGTGCGCACGATGTGCGCCGCATCGGCGTTGCTGCCAACCACGACCGCGGTGCAGATATCGAGCCCGCGTACACGCACCCAGGCGGCCGCCTTGCGGCACACCAGCCTGCCCACGCCAGAGGCCAGCACGGTGCCAATGAACCAGTACGCCCACCACAGGCGCGAGGTCACGCCCTGCACCTTCAGCAGCGCCACATAGAGAATGCCCAGCAGGAACACCACGGTCCATACGCCGAGCAGCTTGAAGGCTTCGGCAACCACGCTCTTGCCGCGCCAGCTGCGATACATCGAAAACGAACCCATCGACAGCAGCGTGAACAACACGCCGCGGGCCACCGCCTGGCGGATCTCCAGCGGCATGTCGGTCGTGTCGAACCGCAGCCAGTAGGCAACCACGCCGACCGCAACAATCACGGCGATGTCGAGCACGCGCAGCATCAGCCCGAACAGGGCCGAAAACTTGTTCAATGACGCACGTTCGACTGCGTACTCCGGCCGGATTGGCGAGAACAGCATGCGGACCCCCCCAGTCATCGCGATTCGCTCGCGTTCGTCAGGAGGAAGGACAGCACCAGCGCGAACACCACCGCGACCGCATGGGTCCGCAACGGGTAATCGACCAGGGAGTGCGCCAACGGGACAAACGCGGCAATCGCCGCGGCACTGAGTATCGGCCCGTGGAAAGTGTGATCAATGAGACTTTTTCTTGTGACGCAGATCACCGTGACCAACAGCGTCAGTATCAGGACAATTCCTGGCAAGCCGGCCTCGATCAGCGTCTCCAACACATCGTTGTGCGCGTGCAACGCGAACACCTCGCGCATCGCCGCGACCGGCTCGAGCGGCGCGTACACCGACTTGAAGCTGCCCCAGCCGCTACCCCACGGCAGGTACGCCTGCGCGGCGTCCCAGCCGTAACGCAGGTACTGCCAGCGCAGGTCTTCCAGCGGATCCTGCTGCAGGCGGTGGCTGATGCCGTCCCATGCGTAGACGGCAATGCCGGCGATGGCCACCGCAATGGCGGCCATTGGCGCCCAGCGGCGTACGCGGCCAGGTTTGCTGGCGTCAGTGACCCGCGACGACAGCACGACGCTGGCCAGTGCAGCCGCGCAGGCGAGCGCCAGCCCGGTTCGCGAGAAGCTCAGGGCCGCGGCGAGGAACAGCATCGCCGCGACCGCATACCAGGCCAGGGCGGCAGGCACGCGGCGCCTGGTCTGGCTCTGCACGCCCAGGGCGATGGCGAAAGGCAGCAGCATCGCCATCAGGCAGGCGAAGTGATTGCGATTGGCGAACAGGCCGATCGCGCCGATGGGATGGTGATAGTCGTAGAAGCGCAGCGCGGAATGAGTACCCGCAGCAGACTGGGCGTAGCCCAGCAGCGCCGTCAGCGTCGCCAGCACCAGCGCGAGCTTGAGCAGCCGTAGCCTTGCCGCCGTCGTCAGCGTGCACGCCAGCGCCCAGAACGACGCGAACACCAGCATCGCCAGCAACGCACGCACGGTGCCCCAGCGGTCCAGCGTCAGCGGAAGCCATCCATGCGTTTGCCTGGCCTGCGCCAGATCGGCAAGCACGTCCGAACGTCCCGGCAGCATTGAAAGCATCGCGGGAGGCAGTGGAATCAACTGCAGCACGGCCAGTGCGATCGCGCCCAGGCAGACGACGGCCATGGCGCGCTGCGGCCTGGATGCAGGCGCCCATTGCCAGCGCATGAGCGCCAGCAGCAGCGCCGGCAGCGCAGCCATGTGCACGATGACGTCGCCGATGCCACGCGACCCGCCACCGGCCAGCAGCACTGCAGTCAACAGCAGCGCGGCAGCAAGTTCGGCGGCCGTATCAGGCGTCCCCTTGGCGCCCTTCAAACGCATTTCAACCTCGTTGACAGCAAACGGGCCGCACGCGGCGGCCCGTCGCTATCCATTCTGTTCTGAGTGGACGGCGGTGCGCGCTTACGGGCTCGACGGCTTCGGCGGAGCCGGAGCGGGCTTTGCGTCGTCGCCACCGCCAGACGCCAGCGCCACGGCGCCGGCAGCCACGGCGATGCCGGAGCCGACCATGACGTAGTTGGTGTCCGAACCGGTCTTACCCAGGCTCGGGCACTTCGCCGGCGCGGTGTCCTGCACGGTGTAGCTGCCGGTGACCTTGACGGTGCAACCGTTGGAATAGGTGACGTACGCTTCGCCGCCGTTGACGACGACCACGTCGCCGGCCTCGGCGCCAGCGCTGCTGGCCTCACCGACCGTGCGGCCACCGACCTGCACGTCGCCACTGTTGGAGCGGACAAGTACCTTCGGCGATTGCGCAAGCGCACCACCAGCAAGGGTCAACGCGAACATCCCAACAATCAGCGACTTCATTGCACAACTCCGGATCTATTCAATTGGATTCGTCTCAGACGATCGGGCCGCTCGAGGCGACCCGTTCGCCACTGCACCGGACCCACGGTCCGGCGCAGCTCGAAGGCATTACGGGCTGGACGGCTTCGGCGGCTTCGGAGCCGGTGCCGGCTCGTCGCTACCACTGCTGCCGCCGGCAAGCGCTGCAGCGGCGGCAACGCCGGCGCCAACGGCCAGCACGGTCGAACCGTCGACCTTGCTCTTCTTCTCCTGCGAAGCGACCTTCTTGGCCGGAGCGGCCTGATCCTTCGCGGCGTCGTTGGCCGGTGCGGTCTGCGCGGAAGCCGCGCCAAATGCGAGGACAGCGACCAGACCAAACAGAATCTGCTTCATGGCTTTAGAACTCCCTATCAACACGAAATGTGTCACTGCGACAGCCTATTCGGAGCGTGACGCAGTTTGCAATGTGACAGCACTGGGAACTTTTCTCAGTTGCACGTCATCGACGCGCAAAGTGCCACTGATCTGTCGTTCGGACAGCGACCGGCCGGTGTGACGCAGCGTCAGTTGTTGACCCTGACAGTCAGGCGGCACATCGAACGTCGCACGCGCGGTCCGCCAGTGCGACGACGCTGAGGCCGGAAGGTCAAGTTGCATGAGGTTTGCGTGCGCAAGCTCCGGCCCGGCCGCGCATTGCACGAACCAGGCGAAGCGTCGCGGCGACCCGGTCCGGTCATCCACGGCACTGCTGAGCTCATAACGCCCCGGTGCAAGCGCCAGGCGCTGGCGCGGGCCAATGAATCGCATCGCGCGACCGCTGAAGTCCGCCTGCAGCGATTGCTGCCCCTGCACCGGGTCGATGGCGTCGAGGGTGATGCTGACGCCGGGTTCGTCGGACCACTTCCAACCGAATCCACCGGTCTGGTCCTGGCCCTCGAAGCCGCCATCGAACGGCAGGCCATCGAGCGCCCTTTCATCTTCTGCCAGCGAAGCAAGCCATATCTCGCGTGCACGCGCAGCCTGGCCGAGCGCGGTGAGCGCATCGACCCGCACCGACAGCTCGGCAGGCGTCAGCGGCACGGTCTGGCTAAGGCCCGACAGCAGGGCCTCGGTCTGCGCCGGGTCGGAAGTGCGCAGCACTCGCGCCAGGGTTCCGCGCCACGGCGGATCGGCCGCCAGCACCCGCACCAGCGCCGCGTGCAGTTCGGGATTGCCGGTGAAGGGCATCAACGAAACCAGCATCGGCTCACGCAGATGCGGCGCAATGCGCAGCAGTGCATCGACGTGGGTCACGCCCTCATCCACCCTGCCCTGCGCGAACGAGGCATCGACCAGCATCGCCTGGGCGATGTCGTCGCGTGGCGACAGGCGCGCGGCGGTGCGGTAGAGATCGATCGCGCGGCCGGGGTCCGGCTGCAGCGCAGCCGCCAGCCCGAGCAGGCGGAATGCGCCGCCATCGATCGGGCGGTCGCGCAGCGTTTCACGCGCGGCCACGGCAAGCACGTCGGCGTCGCCGGCCTGTCCACGTGCGGCGGCCACGCGTCGATCGGGACCGAACGCAGCGCCGACATCCGCATCGACACGCACCTGCTGCCAGGCCATCCAGGCCATCGCAGTGACCGCAAGCAGGCCAACCCCGAGACGGAGCTGGCCGGCCCGCGGCCGGTCAGTCGGACGAGCCGCCGTAGGCATAGTAGGTATAGCCGTAGCCTTCGCCCTTGCGCTTGAGGTCGAATCGGGTCAGCACGGCGCCGAGGACTCGGGCACGCGCGGCCTTCAGGCGCTGCAGCGAAACGCGCAGTGCATCGTTGCGGGTGTCTTCGGCCGCGGCCACCATGACGGTGGCTTCGGCCTGGTTGGCCAGCAGCGGTGCATCGGCCAGGCCCAGCACCGGCGGACCGTCCAGGATCACCATGTCGAACTGCTCCCGCAATTGCGCGAGCAACCTGGCCAGCGAATCGCCAGCAAGCAGCTCCGGCGGGTTCGGCGGCAGCGGACCGGAGGTGATGACGCTCAGCTTTTCGTTGGGCAGGTGCTGCAGTACGTCGGCCAGTTCGCGCGCGCCTGCCAGCAGGTTCGACAGGCCCATCGCCGAGGACAGGCCGGTGGTCTTGTGCACGGACGGATTGCGCAGGTCGGCGTCGACCAGCACCACGCGCTTGCCAAGCTGGGCGATGTTGCGCGCCAACTCGTGCGCCGTGGTGCTCTTGCCCTCCGACGGGCTGGCGCTGGTGATCAGCAGGCTGCGCGGCAGGCCATGCACCGTGGCGAACTGCAGCGCGGTGCGCACCGAGCGGTAGGCCTCGGCAAACGGCGAGCGCAGGTCGTTGGCCGCCTGGGCCGTGGTCATGCCCTGCTCCAGGCGCGGGATGGCACCCAGGACCGGTAGTCCGGTGATGGCTTCCAGCGCCTTCGGGTCATGCACCGTGTTGTCGAGGTGGTGCATGAGGAACGCCAGCAGGACACCGAGGAACCCGCCCAGCAGCATGCCGACCGCAAGGTTGAGCAGCTTGCGCGGCGAGTTCGCCTTGTCGGGCGCGACAGCGCGGTCGATCACCGAGATGTTGTTGGCGCCCACGCCACCGGCCACGCCGATCTCCTTGTAGCGCTGCAGCAGCGCGTCGTAGAGCTGGCGGTTGGTTTCGGCCTCGCGGCGCAGGATGTTGTACTGGATCGAGCGGCTCTGCAGGTCGAGCACGTCGCCCTTCAGGCCGGTGATGCGCTCGCGAAGCAGCGTCTCCTGCGCCAGCGCGGCCTGGTACTCGGCGCGGATGGCGTCGCGGATGTTGCCGACTTCCACATTGATCTGGCGATCGGCTTCGGCGATCTGGTTGCTCAACTGCACCATGTTCGGGTAGTCGGCCTTGTAGGTACCCAGGTTGTTCTGGTACTCGGCCATCAGCGTCGAACGCTGCTCGCGCAGCTTCTGGATCAGCAGGTTGGCGACGACCTGCGGCAGGCCCATGCCGTTGCCGGTGCTGGCCTGGGCCCACATCGCCTCGGCCTTGATGCGCGAACCCTGCGCCACGGCGAGGGCGGCATTGAGATCGCTGAGGTTCTGGGCGTCGAGCGAAGGCTTGTCGTCGCCGACGGACACGATCCGCTCGGTTTCGGAGAACGCCACCAGCTCCTTCTCGGAATCCTCGAGCTTGCCCTTGAGCTGTGTCAGTCGTTCTTCCAGGTACTTCTTGGCGTACGACGAGGCATCGAATCGACGCTCCAGGTTGCTGGCGATGAAGCCGTCGGCATAGGCATTGGCCACGCGCGCAGCCAGCAGCGGATCGGGCGAATCGAAGTTGACGCGGACCAGGCGCGAGTTGCGCACCGGCTCGATGCCCAGCTCTTCCTGCACCAGCTCGATCATGGCCGCTTCGCGCGCCTGCTGGCGGGTGGAAGCGGACACGGCCTGGCCGTTGGCCTTGTCGGTGAGGTCCTCGTCGACCTTGGCCATGTCCTTTTCGAACTGCTTGTTCGCGGTCAGGCGCAGGTCCTGGATGACGCGGCGCGCAAGCGAGCGGCTCTTCAGCAGCTCGTACTGGGTCTGGTAGAAGTCGCGATCCATCGGCGACTCGGTCGGCTGCAGGCCTTCGAACTCGACGATCTTCATCGTGTCGCGCTCGATCTGCAGGGTCGAACCGGCGCGGTAGATGGGCGTGGCCAGCAGCGTGAATACCAGCGTCAGGAACACCACCGCGAACGCGGTGCCGATGACCCACCACTGGCGCTCGCGCAGGATGCGCCAATACTCGAGAAGGTTGATCTCGTCGCCGTCACGGTCTTCCTGACGCAGCGACTCGATGGGTTCTGCTACAGCGTTCAATTGTAGGACCTCCACACCGCGATGAACGGCGCCAGCTGGATCAACGTCCGCAGCGTCTGGCGACCCATCGAGGTATCCACCACGATCACGTCCTCGCCGAAGATCTGCGGATCGGGCTGCTCACCCTTCTCGATGGCGGCGACGTCGAAGCGCGCGTACTTGCGCTCGCCGCCGATGGTGCGGAACACCAGCACGTTGCGATGGCTGGCAACGTCGCTGAAGCCTTCCGACAGCGCCAGGCACTGCAACAGGCTCAGTCGCGAGGTCATCGGGTAGATGCCGGGCTTCTTCACGGCGCCACCGACGGTCACGCGCTGGCTGGAGAATTCCTTCACGAACACGGTGACCTGCGGGTTCTGCAGGTAGCGCGCCTTGTAGCGGCCGGAGATGTCCTGTTCGACTTCGCCCACGGTGTGGCCGGCGACGTCGACGGCGCCAATCAGCGGGAGTGCGATCTGCCCTGCATTGTTGACCCGGACGTCACGGTTGAGGTCCTCGATCTGGAATACCGTCACCGCGAGCAGATCGCTCGGGCCGATCAGGTACTCGCTACGGCCCATGGCCGCCGCCACCGGATCACCTTCCGGCAACGTAGCTGCTTCATCCTTCGACCCGCCGACATTCGAACAGGCGCACAACAACATCAGGCACGCAAGCGCCCAGACTCGTAAACCCATAACCACGTGCCATCCCCAAAAAAACAAGCCGTACGCAGGCGCGCACGGATTCCCACTTCAATTATGCCGCACGTCCCAGTTTCGACTGCCCCGTCGGTACTGAGACTTTTCCTCACTTCCCCCGGATCGAGCGCAGCCAGCGGCTGACCGCGCCCTCGCCCGACGCCCCGTCCGGGCCGCGTACCTGGGGCACGAAACTTGCCTTCCGGAACAGCGCCGGCGGCAGTTGCTCGGGCGCCACATCGTCGACGATGCCGCGCGTGCGGGTATCGACCATGTGCACGGCTTCTTCCATTCCGACCAGCCCGGCCGCAGCCTCGCGGGCCTCGGCCAGCAGCGGCGGCCGCCGCTGCGGATGGTGCGCGTCGGTCGCCAGGATCATGCACAGCCCTTCGCCGACGAAACGCTCTCCCCAATACTTCACCCGGCGCCCGTAGCGCCCGGTCATCGCCCCGGCGGTGATCTGCATCCAGGCGCCACGCTCTGCCAGCCGCTTGAACACGTCGTAGTGCGTCTCCACCCAGGTCAGGCGCTCGGGATGGGTGATCACCGGCACCAGGCCCGCGGCCATCAGGTCGAACACCGCCTCTTCGAAGCGCGGCGGTGCGACATGGTGCGGCGGCTCCAGCAGCAGGTAGCGCGAGCCGGCCAGGGTCGGCACGCGGCCACCGCGGATGCCTGCGAGCAGGTCCGGATCCATGTGGACGTCGGCGCCCTCGACCAGCCGCAGCGCTATCCCGCGCTCGTCGAGCTCGGCCTGGAACGCAGCGATGGCGGCACGAATGCCGTCGGCCGTGTTCTCGTACATGCCCGGGTAGATGTGCGGCGTGCAGGCGACGGTGACGATGCCGTCGGCCGCGGCCATGCGCGCCATTTCCAGTGCCATGTCGAGATCCACCGCGCCATCGTCGATGGCAGGCAGCAGATGGCAATGCAGATCGAACATGGCGCCCCCCCGAGCACAGAGCGCGGGAGTGTAGCGGCAAAGCGCGCCGGCCCTGCTGAACGAGCTGCGCCTGATTTGCCGGCACGAGGCTCTTGCCAACCCGGGCCCGGCTTGAGGTATACTGCGCAGCCATTTTGGGCGGTTAGCTCAGCGGTAGAGCACTGCTTTCACACGGCAGGGGTCACAAGTTCGAAACTTGTACCGCCCACCAGTACCAGGCAAAGGCCGGCGAAAGCCGGCCTTTTGCTTTTCAGCGCCGGCTCGCCAGCCGCCAACCCAGGCCCGCCAGCACCGTCGCCGCAGATTCAGCGAGGCTTTCGATGAACGACACCCGCCTGTACCACAACCCCCGCTGCTCCAAATCGCGCGGCGCACTGGAACTGCTGCGCGAACGCGGCATCGAGCCGATGGTGGTCACCTATCTCGACACACCGCCTTCGCCCGCCGAGCTGCGTGGCTTGCTGCAGATGCTGCAGTTGCCGGCACGCGCCCTGCTCCGCACCGGTGAAGACGAGTACGCCGCGCTCGGGCTGGCCGACGAGTCGCTGCCGGAATCGGCACTGATCGAAGCGATGAGCGCGCATCCGCGCCTGATCGAGCGTCCAATCCTGGTCCATGCCGGCCGGGCGGTGATCGGGCGCCCGCCTGAACGCGTGCTCGAACTGCTCGGCTGACTACAGCGACTTGCTCCCGCGCATCGCCGCCACCAGAGCGGGCGCGGCAAAGGTGTCGCTGCGCGCACCGGCCCAGAACGACTGGAACACCGCGTGCTCCGGGATCCTGGCCACCAGGTCGCCCGGTCGCAGGAACGTGTAGAGCGCGGCCAGTGATCGCACCTCGATCGGCGAAACCCGACGAAGGATGTGCTCCGGACCCAGTTGCTCCGGATGCTCCAGCCCCGCCGCGCACAGCAGATCGCGCAATGCCTTGAGCGTGTTCTGCTGGAAGGCCGCCACGCGCGTGGCCTTGTCGGGCACGTCGAGATTGCGCCAGCGGCGCGGATCCTGTGTCGCCACGCCGGTCGGGCAACGGTCGGTGTGGCAGCTCTGCGACTGGATGCAGCCAAGCGCGAACATGAAGCCGCGCGCCGCGTTGCACCAGTCGGCGCCCATCGCCAATGTGCGGGCGATGTCGAACGCGCTGGTGATGCGCCCGGCAGCGCCGATGCGGATGCGGCCGCGCAGGTCCAGGCCCACCAGCGTGTTGTGCACCAGCATCAATGCTTCGTGCATCGGCACGCCGACATGATCGATGAACTCCGCAGGCGCCGCGCCGGTACCGCCCTCGGCGCCGTCGACGACGATGAAGTCCGGCAGCAGTCCGCTTTCGAGCATGGCCTTGGCGATGCCGAACCATTCCCACGGATGGCCGATCGCCAGCTTGAATCCGACCGGCTTGCCGCCCGACAACTCGCGCAGCTGCGCGACGAACTCCAGCAGGCCCAGCGGCGTGTGGAATGCGCTGTGCGCGGCCGGCGAGACGCAGTCCACGCCCATCGGCACGCCGCGGGCCTGGGAAATCTCCGCGGTCACCTTGGCCGCCGGCAATACACCGCCGTGGCCGGGCTTGGCGCCCTGCGACAGCTTGATCTCGATCATCTTCACCTGCGGGTCGGCGGCACACGCGGCGAACCGCTCGGCACTGAACGATCCGTCGTCGTTGCGGCAACCGAAATAGCCCGAGCCGATTTCCCAGACCAGGTCGCCGCCGTTCTCGCGGTGGTAGGACGAAATCGAGCCCTCGCCGGTGTCGTGGTAGAACCCGCCCATACGCGCGCCGCGGTTGAGCGCGCGGATGGCATTTGCCGACAGCGAACCAAAGCTCATCGCCGAGATGTTGAACACGCTGACGGCATAGGGCTGCTTCGCACTGCCCTCGCCCACCACCACACGGAAGTCGTGCGAACCATGCGGCTTGGGCGCCAGCGAGTGATTGATCCACTCGTAGTCGATGCCATAGACATCCTGCTGCGAACCGAACGGCCGCACGTCGCTGACCGACTTGGCGCGCTGGTAGACCAGGCTGCGCTCCTGTCGCGAGAACGGAACCTCGGCGATATCCGACTCGATGAAGTACTGCCGCATTTCCGGGCCGATCGATTCCAGGGCATAGCGGAAGTGGGCGAGCAACGGGTAGTTGCGGCGCAGGACACTTCGGGTCTGCATCAGGTCCCAGGTTCCCAATGCCACCAGCGCGCCGGAACCGGCCACGCCCCACCACCACGTGGCGTGCCACGGCGCCAGGATCAGCGACGCCAGCAACGCGACCAGGCTGGCGGCAAACAGGGAATAGCGCATGTGGCGGCAACCGTCGGGAAGGCGGTCAAAGCATAACGCGGCGGCCGTGATCAGAGCCTTGCATCGACCCCGTCGCGCGGGTACAGGCTCTTGATGTCGTACAGCAGCGCATGTTCGCGCCCGAACGCACGCGCACCGGCGGCGCCCAGCTCGCGGAACTGCTCATGGGCAACGGCCAGCACCACCGCGTCGTAGGTTTCGTGCTGCGGCGCACTGGGCAGCAACTCGATGCCATAGGCGCGTCGCGCTTCGTCGGCATCGGCCCAGGGGTCGTAGATGTCCACTTGCGCGCGGTACTCGCCGAACTTTTCTGCAAGCTCGATCACGCGCGTGTTGCGCAGGTCCGGGCAGTTCTCCTTGAAGGTGATGCCCAGGATGAGGATGCGCGCACCGGCAACGGCAATGCCGCGCTGGATCATCAGCTTTACCACGTCGGCGGCGACATGCTCGCCCATCGCATCGTTGATGCGGCGGCACGCCAGCAGGATGTCCGGGTAGTAACCGGCCTGCTGTGCCTTCTGGATCAGGTAATAGGGATCGACGCCGATACAGTGGCCACCGACCAGGCCCGGCCGGAACGGCAGGAAGTTCCATTTCGTGCCGGCGGCCTCCAGCACTTCGGTGGTGTCGATGCCCAGGCGCTGGAAGATCAGCGCGAACTCGTTGACCAGCGCGATGTTGGCGTCGCGCTGGGTGTTCTCGATGACCTTGGAGGCCTCCGCCACGCGCAAGCTGGAGGCCTTGTGCGTGCCGGCCTTGATGATGCTGCGATAGAGCGCATCGACGAAATCGGCTGCTTCGGGCGTGGAGCCGGAGGTCACCTTGGGGATGTCGACCAGGCGACGCTTGCGGTCGCCCGGGTTGATGCGCTCGGGGCTGTAGCCGACGAAGAAATCGTGGTTGCAGCGAAGGCCCGACGCGCGCTCGAGCTCGGGCACGCAGATCTCTTCGGTTGCACCGGGATAGACCGTCGACTCATAGACGACCACGTCACCGGCTTTCAGCAGCGAACCAATCGTGCGACTGGCGGCAATCAGCGGCGAGAAATCAGGGCGCTTGTGCTCGTCGACCGGCGTGGGCACGGTGATCACGAAGACGTTGCAGTCGCGCAGTTGCTGCGGATCGGAAGTCAGGGTCAGGCGCCTGGCATCGACCAGGTCAGCGCGCTCCGTCTCGCCGTTGTAATCCTCGCCACGGGCGAGCTGCTCGACCCGGCGCGCGTCGATGTCGTAACCCAGCGTGTCGTACTGGCGGGCGAACTCGACCGCCAATGGCAGTCCGACGTAGCCCAGCCCGACGACCGCGATGCGCGACCCGGCAATCTCCTGCATTCACCCACCTGCTCGATGTTCTGGCCCGACCACCCGGCGCCCGTTGCGGCTCGCCACCTGCGGTCATTCTAGGGCCTGCAGGGCTCAGGCCAGCCAGCGCACCAGCACATATCCGCCAATCGACAGCCAGCCGAACAGCACGGCAGCCAGCAACAACGGCCTTGGCCCGAGGGCACGCAACCGCGACAGTCGCGTCTCGATTCCCAGTGCAGCCATCGCCGTGGCGAGCAGCAGCGTGTCGAGCATCAGCAATGCCGAGCGCATCGATGCCGGAATGGTCACCAGCGAATTCAACACCACCACGCCCAGGAAACCGAACGCAAACCACGGCACCACCATCGCCCGCTGGCCGCCATTGCGCGCCTCACGCCAACCCAGCACCAGCAGCACCGGCACCAGCATCAGCACGCGGGTCAGCTTGACCACCACGGCCGCGTCGGCGGTCTCCGGGCCGATCGCACTGCCCACCGCCACGACCTGCGCCACTTCGTGCACGGTCGCGCCGGCATACAGCCCGAACGCTGCCGGATCCAGGCCCAGGTGCGGGTACAGCTGCGGGTAAAGGAAGATGTTCAGCGTGCCGAACAGCACCACGCTCGCCACCGCGATGGCGACCTTGCTCGGATCGGGCCGGATCACCCGCTCCACTGCCAGCACCGCAGCCGCGCCGCAGATCGCGCTGCCAGCGGCCGTGAGCAGGGCGGTGTCGCGGTCCAGGCCGAACCAGCGCCGCCCCACCCAGGTGCCCAGGCCCAGCGTCGACACCACGACGATCACGTCGATCAGCAATCCATGGACACCAACGGCGGCGACGTCCTGGAAGCTCAGGCGCAGCCCGTACAGCACCACGCCGGCACGCAGCAGCTGGCGCTGGGCCAGGCCGATGCCCGGGGCGATCCCGGCCGGAAGCCGGCTGCCGGCGAGATTGCCGATCAGCATGCCCAGCACAATGGCGACGGTCAGCGCGCTCAGCTGCCAGCGCTGCAGCAGCGGCAGCTGCGCGGCGGCCAGGGCCACCAGGCCCACCGCCAGGGCCAGGCCCAGGCCAGGCGCCCAGCCCGGGATCCATGCGTGCCACGGGCGGGGAGTGCTGGTTTGCGAAGCGGGAGCGATATAGGCCATGGCGTGAATGGTCACGTCCGGGCCAAATCAAGTAAATTTGATATTACTTAGCCACCCGATAAATTCTCCTGATGATTGGCATCAGCCCACGGCAGCTCGAGGTGTTCGTCGCCATCGCCACGGCCGGCAGCGTCCGCGCCGCCGCCGGGCAACTGCACCTGACCCAACCGGCGGCGAGCATGGCGCTGGCCGAGCTGGAGCGCGTGCTCGGCGCCCCCCTGTTCGATCGCACCCAGCGTCGCCTGCACCTCAACGCGCATGGCCGCCATCTGCTGCCGCTGGCGCAGGAACTGCTCGAACGCATGCGCGAACTCGGCCGCCATGCCGGCGATGCCGCCGCGCTGCTGACCGGCGAGCTGCGCGTGGGCGCCAGCAATACCGTCGGCAATTACCTCGTCGGCGACCTGCTCGGCGGATTCATCACGGCCCACCCGCAGGTCGCGCTGAAGCTGCACGTCGACAACACCGCAGCGATCGTAGCCGGCGTCCTCGACTACAGCCTCGACGTGGGTTGCATCGAAGGCCCGGCCACGCATCCGGACCTGGAGCTGCTGCGCTGGCGCGACGACACCTTGTGCGTCTGCGCGCCGACCAGCCATCCGTTGGCCAAACGCCGGCGCCTGCGCCCCGAGGACTTCGCCGGTGCCCGTTGGATCCTGCGCGAAGGCGGATCGGCCACGCGCGACCAGGCCGAGCGCGCGTTGGCGGCGCTGCCTGCGGGCGAAACCGTGCTCGAACTCGACCAGAGCGAAGCCATCAAACAGGCCGTGATCGCCGGGCTTGGGCTGGCCCTGCTGCCCGCAGTCGCGGTGACGCACGCACAGGCCGCCGGTCGCCTCGCCGTGTTGCGCACGCCATTCCTGAGTCTCAAGCGCCAGCTGAGCCTGGCCCTGCACCGGCGCAAATATCGAAGCGTGCTGCTGCGCGCGTTCCTCGAGAGCGTGCGGTCCGCGAAGGCGTGACGCCACCAGATTTCCGGACGGTTTCACGGACCATCTTTGGACTCCGCCGAGGGCAGCCCCAACATGCCGCAGGGTCTGGTCCGTGGAAGCGGTCGGACAATCTGCACTCGCGCCAACCGCAGCCAACAAAGGTTACAAGCCCTACAAGCCAGCCAAGGCAGTCGAAAAAAGGTTGCCGCAGCGAAGCGCCCGACCAAGCACCTCTGAAACCGGGTCAAGCCCAGGGCTCGGTACCCACAGGCGATTAGCCTTGCCACGTTTGGTGCCCGGAGCCGGAGTCGAACCGGCACGGCCTTTCGGCCAGCGGATTTTAAGTCCGATGCGTCTACCAGTTCCGCCATCCGGGCTGGGATGCGTGGTGCGCGCTAGCTTACGCGAAGGCCTGGCAAACCGGCGCGGTCACCCTGCGGCGGCGGCCTCGATCTTCGCCACATCCAGCTTGTGCATCGGCAGGAACGCGCGGGTGACGCGATCGATGACCGCCTGGTCGCCCGCGGCCAGGATCTCGTCCATCAGCTGCGGCGTGATCTGCCAAGAGACCCCGAAGCGGTCCTTGCACCAGCCGCACTGCTCGGCCTCCGGCACGCTCGACAGCTGCGCCCAGTAGCGGTCGATCTCCGCCTGGTCGCGGCAGGTGACCACGAAGGAGATTGCCTCGTTGAAGCGGAATCCGTGCGGATGGCCACTGTCCATCGCCGCGAACCAGCCCTCGCCCAACCGGAAGTCCGAATACATCACTGACCCTTCCCGGTCCGGCGCCATGCCGGCGGGATACTTGACCAGTTGCCCCGCCATGGAGCCATCGAACACTGAACGGTAGAACGCGCCCGCCGCTTCGGCCTTGCCGTACGCGTCCCCGGTAAACATCAGCGACGGCACGATCGGCGGCCTGCGCTCACCGGCCGGGTCGGTCAGCATCAGTTGCCACGACAGGCCGTAGCGGTCCTGCACCCAGCCGTAGTGTTCGCTGAAGGGGTACTTGTCCAACGGCATGAGCGCCTGGCCTCCATCGACCAGCGCCGCCCACAGCTTGTCGAGTTTTGCCCGCGCATCGTCATCGCGCTCCGGGTCGAAGTGGACGAAGAACGACACCGACGGATTGAACTTGAACAGCGGCCCGGCGCTGATCGCCATGAACGGCTGCCCGTGCAGGCTGAAGGACACCACGTCGCAGTCGCCCGAGGGCGTGTTGCGCAATCGCGCGACGGAATCGATCGCCGATTCCGGAAACACCGAGCAGTAGAACTCGGCGGCTTCCTTCGCCTCCTTGTCGAACCACAGATGCGGCGTGATCGGTTTGACGAGGGACATGCCTACTCTCCTGGATCGTTCGCAGGGTCACGGTCTAGCGTGTCCCGGATCGACAGGGCGTGAATGTCGCCAGACAAAACAAAAACCCCGCCGAAGCAGGGTTTTGTTTTCGAACTTGGAGGCCTGGGTCGGAATTGAACCGGCGTACGCGGCTTTGCAGATCACCATCGCACCTTATAGATCAATCACTTAGCTATTAAGCCATCTTTGACCACTCCGGGCGCATCACACAACTTCATTTGCCAGAGCGCGGCACTTCGCCAAGTTCTTGAACAGGCTGGCCGGATAGCTGTCCGCAAACTCACCCTTGACCGCACCGACCGTAGAGGCAACAACTTCCGCAACAACGCGCTTGGTTTCGCTTTCGAAGGCCGCAAACGGATGCCCAAAATCCATACCGAGCCTCCGAAATGATGCCCACTGAATGAATCTGTTGCCATGAACGCAAATAAGTGAGTCTCGGCCGCTATGGCGTTTAGCCTCTTCTTGAAGAGCCTTCTCGATGCCTCGTAACGCCTGCACGGCCTCCCATAGCGCCGGCCCCGTTACTCCCCCGTGGAAGAGCTGCCGATAAGGGGCTTTGGTCAGGTCCTCCCAAAGCTTGCCAATCTCACGCTTGGCCTGCACTGCCAACGACACATCGGAGTTAATACAGGCTAGTGCAAGCGTTCCTTCGACCAGATCGAATCGCCGGTCCGACGACCCTGTTGAAGCTTTGCCTGCCTTGAATGCATATTCAATCCCTTCGATGTGCAGTTCTTGCCGCAGACGATCCTGGTTCGGATCAAGTGCAACGAAGTCCCGCTTCTCGATCGAGTTCTGAGTGTTCGTGTATCGAGTAACCAGGGATCCATACCCGTCCGGGCTCTTGGAAGTCGAAATGACCCGGACCGGTACCATCGCCTTCTCAACGGCCTCTGCATCCTGCAAGTGAGCCGCATGGATTGATCCAACAGTTTGTGCACCGTTTACCACGCAGAAACCCGAACACTCGAATATTCCGTTGTCGGTGGACTGCCCCCCGATTGGCTTCTTCGCAACATCAGACGCGATTGCGGTAATTCCGTTGTTGAAGTACCAAAAGTCTTCAGGCCCGGAAGCAAGCGTCGAAACGATATCCTGATTGACCAGGCTGCTACCCAAGAACTGTCGGATGTTGCGCTCGAACAATCGGTTCCCGTGCGCGTGCATCCAGCCTGCGACATCCGAAGCGCACACTTGACCGTAGATCGCGTGGTATGGCTCTCTCACCTGTCCCCACCCCGACATTTGAAGCTCGATAGTGATTGGCGCTCCAGCTACGCCGATGGCGACTGCCTTATGGAGATCCGCCTGAGCCAAAACACGCGTATACATCAACTCAGAGGTGTCATTCTGAGAGTCGATGTAGCGCTCGAGTGATTCAGCAACTGGCTTGCCAAGCTCGTCCTGACCAGTATGGGCAACGACAAGTGTGAACTTTGCGCTTGCATCAAATAGAGCGCGCTCGATATCAGCTTGTCGAGCATGGACACGCTCGTTGAGCCCATCGAGGTCATTGTCGAGTAGCTTTCGCACTCCGTCGATGAACTTCAGCATGTCCCCTAGATCGATGGATCCCCGCCCGTCGTCATGCCACTTGGATTGAACCAAGTAGAGCATCTTGTCGTTGGCATCAAAGTAGACGAGATCAATTCCCCCATCATTGCTGCCATCGGTGACATAGGGCGCAAGGTCAGCGAGGGGAACCTCAGCCAGGTGAGAGACGGCCAGCATTGCTAGCGCACGGCTCAAGAATGCGGTGCGCTGCTGGTTCGCGTCCTTGTGTGCCACCCAATCCGCCATGTCAACGACGCCCTTTGCGTGCGTTGATAGGTACCCCTCAATTTGCGAAACGTGAATCTTAGACATCCCACTCCCTTCGATATGTGGTTTTCAACTTGTTGGGAATATTCTCAAACAAGCGATTCCAGCAGCCTTTCCCGTCGGCGATTGGCCTTGTGGTGCATTGCGATGGCCTTCAGCGACTCCGGCTTTGCAGCGCGAACCAGTTCAAAAGTGTCCTCGATGCACCGGTCAATGCGCGGCCCGCCGCCACCCAGCAACGCCTCAACGAGCGCAGGAACAACCAGTCCCAGCAGGTTCGGATGATCTCTGACCGCAAAGGCCAAGGCTTGTAGGGCGTGCGCGCGCCGGAGGTTATGTGGTTCGGAATTGGCAAGGCTCACGAGTTCCTCAATCCGCCGGGCCGCCAGATCAGGAGATGTACCGGAAAGAACTTGTATTGGCCAAGACGACACCGTGACCACACGATTGACTTCGTGTTGCTCCTTCGCAGCCTCCAGTGCTGCGAGCAAAGTCTTCTCTTGGTCGCGTCCGGCCAGGTGCTCGGAGGCTATTGAAAGAGCCTGGCACCGATACCAAGGGTGTTTGATCCCTCGGGCGATCTCCACCGCACGTCGCGGGTCCTGCTCAGCGACCTTCCTGACCCTCGCACGCTCCGTCACGTCCCGTCGGGTGATTTCCTGCTCGCTCATAAGGATCCGATAGCTATCAGGCGATAGTCGATTCGATTATGCAATGCGACTGAATCCTTGCCCGCCCTCCGCTCGACGGAGCGCAGCTCGATCCTTTCGGATCGGCTAAGCCCAACCCCTGTGCGACAGGCGCTCTCGACAATCTCGCGTCAGCGGCCAGCACCTCCGCTGCAAAACCACTCAGCCACTCTGCGACATTGCAGGGTCCGTCAGATCATCTGTGAGAGGCCCATCACAAGCTGGCCAAGCTCCTCATCGCAGATCCTGCAACTCGCGTACACCCACTCTAGGCAGGCTGGCATCGATTCTTGCCACTCCGAGCCCGCGTAACTCTTTGAATCGCTCTTTCTCGAAGGCAAAAAAAAGGGCTCCGCTTTCGCGTAAGCCCTTGTTTTTTTGGAGGCCTGGGTCGGAATTGAACCGGCGTACGCGGCTTTGCAGGCCGCTGCATAACCACTCTGCCACCAGGCCGGTGACTTTCGAATCCGCAGTGCGGATTCTTCCATATTCCAGGCCCGTTCACGCAAGGGGGCCGGAAACAACAAGGCCCCGCTCGCGGGGCCTTGGTTGAGGGAGCTGATGAACTGCACCCTCGAATTTGGAGCGGGAAACGAGACTCGAACTCGCGACCCCGACCTTGGCAAGGTCGTGCTCTACCAACTGAGCTATTCCCGCAGAGGAACCGACATTTTAGGCATGGAAGCGAATCTGTCAACCACTTTTTCGCTACCCCGGAAGTTCCTGTCGCCGAACTTCCGCCCTGCCCAACCGAACGAGCCACTGTCCGGTCGACCGTCGAACACTGCACCGTTCGCGATGAGCATATTTTCTATGAACGCGCGTCTTCGCGCAAGACCGGCCATGCGGCTCGCAGGTACGCCAGCCCCGACCACAACGTCAGCAATGCGGCAGCAGCCAGCAACCATTCGCCGATCATGAACACATTGATGCCGGCAAAAGGCTCCTGGTACAGCAGGCACACCAGCGCGACCATCTGCACGATCGTCTTGAATTTGCCGATGCTGGCGACCTTCACCGTTGCACGCTGGCCCAGTTCGGCCATCCATTCGCGCAACGCCGATACGGCAATTTCTCGACCGATGATCACTGCCGCCCACAACGCCATCCACACCGTCGGATGCTTCTGCACCGTCAGCAGCAGCGCCACCGCAACCATCAACTTGTCCGCGACCGGATCGAGGAATGCGCCGAACGCCGAATACTGATCGTACTTTCGCGCGATCCAGCCATCGAGCCAGTCGGTGATCGAGGCGAACGCGAAGATGAAAGCGGCCGCGAAGTTGGTCCACTTGAAAGGCAAGTAGAACACCAGCACCAGCACCGGGATCAACAGGATCCGCAGCAGGGTCAACATCGTGGGTACCGTCAACTTCATCCTTCGCTCCGCGCGCCGCTCTTCGCGTCGTTCATGTCAGGTGTGTCCAGCCCGTGCAGGGTCGCATAGATACGCTCGGCCAGGGCGTCGTTGATGCCGTCCACCCGGGCGATTTCCTCGATTCCCGCCGCCTTCAGGCCGCCCAGGCCGCCAAAGTGGCGCAGCAGGCTGGCGCGCCTGCGCGGGCCGATCCCGGCGATGTCCTCCAGGCGGCTGGTGTTGCGCGCCTTCTGGCGGCGCCCGCGGTGGCCGGTGATGGCAAAACGGTGGGCCTCGTCGCGGACCTGCTGGACCAGCTGCAACGCCGGCGACTCGGCGCCCGGATGCACGGTGCGGCCGTCGGGCAGCAGCAGCTCTTCGTCGCCGGGGCGGCGGGCCGGGCCCTTGGCCACGCCCACCAGGATGACGCCGTCGACACCCAGCTCGGTCAGCGCCGCACGGGCCTGCGCGACCTGGCCGGCGCCACCGTCGATCAGCAGGACGTCGGGCATCACCCCGGCCTCCTCCACCGCGCGCCGGAAGCGCCGCTCGATCGCCTGGTGCATGGCGGCGTAATCGTCGCCCGGCTCGATCCCGGCGATGTTGTAGCGGCGGTACTGGCCACGCACGGGGCCTTCGGCATCGAACACCACGCACGAGGCCACCGTGGCCTCGCCCATGGTGTGGCTGATGTCGAAGCACTCGATCCGGGCAGGCAGTTCGACCATGCCGAGCATGTCGCGCAGCGCCTCGGCGCGGGCGCGCTGGGCAGCATGGCTGGTGCGTTCGCTGGCCAGCGACAGTTCGGCATTGCGCTTGGCCATGTCGAGGTAGCCGGCGCGATCGCCACGCACGTTGCACTTGATCTGCACCTTGCGTTCGCCGGCGCTCGACAGCGCCTGTTCGATCAGCTCGCGATCCGGGATGTCGCGGTCGATCACGATCTCGCGCGGCGGCGGCTGCTCGCCGTAGTACTGCGAGACGAACGCCGCCAGCACTTCTTCCGGGTTGTCGCTGCCGTTGGTTTTCGGGAAGAACGCCCTGGTGCCGAGGTTGCGGCCGTCGCGGAAGGCAAGCAGCAGCACGCAGGCGGCGACGCCCTGCATGGCGATGGCGAGAACATCCAGGTCGGCGGCGCGACCGTCGACGTACTGCCGCGCCTGCACGCTGCGGATCGAGGCAACGAGGTCGCGCAGGCGCGCGGCTTCCTCGAAGTCCAGACGCACGCTCGCCGCCTCCATCGACTTGACCAGGTCGTCGCTGAGCTCGTCGCTGCGCCCTTCCAGGAACAGGCCGGCGCGGCGCACGCTCTCGGCATAGTCGCGCGCCGGCACGAGGCCGACACAGGGCGCGCTGCAGCGGCCGATCTGGTGCTGCAGGCACGGCCGCGAACGGTTGCGGAAGACGCTGTCCTCGCAGCTGCGCAGCTTGAACAGCTTGTGCATCAGGTTGAGCGAGTCGCGCACGGCGCCGACGCTGGCGTACGGGCCGTAATAGCGCCCCGGGATCGCCCGCGGCCCACGGTGCATGGCAATGCGCGGCCACGCTTCCTGCGTCATCAGCACGTAGGGGTAGCTCTTGTCGTCGCGCAGCAGCACGTTGTAGCGCGGCTTGAGCGACTTGATCAGCTCGTTCTCGAGGATCAGCGCCTCGGTCTCGGTGCGGGTGACGGTCACTTCCATGCGCGCGGTCTGCGCCAGCATGGTCATGATCCGCGCCGACTTGGGCGTGGCGTTGAAATAGCTCGAAACGCGGTTCTTGAGCACGCCGGCCTTGCCGACGTAGAGCACGCTGTCGTCGGCCGCGATCATCCGGTACACGCCGGGCGCGGTGCTCAGCTTCTTGATGAAGGCCTTGCCGTCGAACGGCGCGGTGGCGGCGCTGCTCATGGCGTACCGTCCCTGCCCGGCAGCGACGGCGAGGCGCCGGCGGGAGCCGTGGGCGGAAGGCGGGCGATGGCGGGCGTTGCGGTCACAAGCATCGGCTCAGGGATTGGGCCAATTATGCGGCAGCGCAAGGGCCGGCCGCGGTCTTTTGCGAGCTTTGCTGCCGAGGTTACAGGCGATGTTCGCGCCGCAGCCTGCTGATGACGCCATCGGCGGCGCGATCGAGCAACTGGAACACCTGTTCGAACTGCACCGGGCCGCCCGTGTACGGATCCGGAACTTCGCCATCGGCTTCGATGCCCGCCCAGTCGAGCAGCAGCACCGCCCTGGCGTGCGCGCCGCGCGGGGCGCGGGCTTCGACGTCGCGCAGGTTGGCGCGGTCGGCACACAGCAGCCAGTCGAAGCGACGGTAGTCGTCTGCGGCAAGCTGGCGCGCGCGCAGGCCGGAGATGTCGATGCCATGCCCGGCGGCGCTGGCGATCGCGCGGCGGTCAGGCGGCTGGCCGACATGCCAGTCGCCGGTGCCGGCCGAATCCACTTCCACCTGCCCCGCCAGCGTCGATGCGGCGATGCGCGCACGCAGCACGCCTTCGGCCACCGGCGAGCGGCAGATATTGCCCAGGCAGACGACCAGCAGGCGGACCGGTTCAGCCACGGCCGGCAGCGATCCAGGCCTCGGCGCGGGCGAGGTCTTCGGGCGTGTCTACTCCCGGCGGGAACGGTTCGGGCGTGATGCCCACGGCGATGCGATAGCCGGCTTCGAGCACGCGCAGTTGCTCCAGCGATTCCACCTGCTCCAGGCGACCCGGCGGCAGCGCAGCGAAACGCTGCAGGAACCCGGCCCGGTAGCCGTAGATGCCGATATGGCGCAGCCACTCGCCCTGCCCCGGCATGGTGGTGCGGTCGCGGGCGAAGGCATCGCGCGGCCACGGAATCGGCGCCCGGCTGAAATAGAGGGCATGGCCGTTGCCGGCGCGCACCAGCTTGACGGCATTGGGATCGAGCAGCGTATCCACGTCGGTTACCGGTGCGGCCAGCGTCGCCATCTCGGTGTCGCCATCGAGCATCAACGAAGCCACGGCGCGGATACCCGCGGCCGGCGCGAAGGGCTCGTCGCCCTGCAGGTTGACCACGACGGTATCGTCGCTCCAGCCGGCGATGCGCGCGCATTCGGCCAGGCGGTCGGTGCCGGAGGCGTGGTCGCGCGAGGTCATTGCCACGCGCACGCCGCTGTCGGTGAGACCAGAGCCGGCAATGGCTGCGGCGATGCGCTCGTCGTCGGCGGCGACCCAGACTTCGCGCGCACCGGCGGCCAGCGCGCGACGGGCGACGTGCAGCACCAGCGGCTCGCCGGCCAGCATCCGCAGCGGTTTCCCGGGCAGGCGGCTGGCGGCGTAGCGGGCCGGGATCGCAACGACGAAATCGGAGGGATGGCCGCTGCTCATTGCTGTTTCCCTTCGTTGCCGCCGCTCTGGCGTTCGCTGTGGCGATAAGGACGCGACTTGCTCGCCAAGCGGTCCAGCAGCGACACCCAGAATGCCTCCGGCAAGTCGGCGCGCACGGGCACGCTGAAGTGACGATCGTCGGCGAACGCGGTGCACTTCACCGCATCCTTCTCGGTCATCAGCACCGGCAGTTCGCGGCTGCCGAATTCGAAGTCGGCGGCGCTGTAGCGATGGTGGTCGGCGAAGGCATGCGGAACGACCGCGATTCCAAACCCGCGCAGCATCGAGAAGAAGCGCTCGGGGTCGCCGATGCCGGCCACTGCATGCACGCGTTGCCCGGAGAACGAGGTCAGCCGGCGCGGGCGTCCGCCCAGCATCGGCTGGGCCTGGTCGGCGAACAGGCGCATCGGCCACTCGCCAAAACCGGTATCGCCATTGCCGGCGCCACCGGCGCCGACGTTGACCACGCGGAAGTCGCAGCGCGCGCCGCGTTCGGGCAGTTCGCGCAGCGGCCCGGCCGGAAGCAGCAGGCCATTGCCGTAGCGGCGGCGGCCGTCGACCACCTCGATCTCGATGTCGCGCGCCAGTTTGTAGTGCTGCAGGCCGTCGTCGCAGATGACCAGGTCGCAACCGGCCTCGGCCAGTGCCTTGGCGGCGGCGGCACGATCGCGATCGACGCGGATGCGCACACCGGTACGCTGCGCGATCAGCACCGGCTCGTCGCCCGCGGCGTCGGCGGGGCTGCGGATGTCGACCCACATCGCGGCACTGGCGTCATCGCGACCGTAGCCGCGGCTGGCGACGCCCGGGCTCCAGCCCTCGGCGCGCAGCCGCTCGACCAGGGCAATGGTGAGCGGCGTCTTGCCGGCGCCGCCGGCGGTGATGTTGCCGACCACGATCACCGGCACGCTTGGGTGCTGGCGCTTGAGCCATCCCTTCAGATACAGGCTGCGACGCAGCCCGCTCAGTGAACCGTAGACCGCCGAAAGCAGGCGCGCACCGAAGGGCACGCGCGCGTCGTCGTACCAGAAAGCCGGGGTTTGCGACGACCGTTTGCTCATTCAGCCTCGCGGAACTGCATGCGGTGGAGGTGCGCGTAGAGGCCGCCGAGCGCCAGCAGTTCGCTGTGCGTGCCGCGCTCGACGATGCGGCCCTGGTCCAGCACCAGCACCTGGTCGGCGTGTTCGATCGTCGACAGGCGATGGGCGATCACCAGCGTGGTGCGGTTGGGCATCAGGTGGTCGAGCGCGTCCTGGACCAGGCGCTCGGACTCGGTATCGAGCGCGGCCGTGGCCTCGTCGAGGATCAGGATGGGCGCGTCCTTCAGCATTGCGCGCGCGATCGCCAGTCGCTGGCGCTGGCCACCGGAAAGGCGACCGCCCTTGGCCCCGATCTCGGTGTGGATGCCCTGCGGCAGGCGTTCGACGAACTCCATCGCGTTGGCGCCGCGCACGGCCTGTTCCAGCGCCGGCGCGCCGGCCTGCTGCAGTTCGCCGTAAGCGACGTTGGCCGCGACGGTCCCGTCGAACAGCATCACCTGCTGGCCGACCAGTGCAATCTGCCGGCGCAGGTCCTGCAGGCGGTAATCCTGCAGCGGATGGCCATCGAGCAGGATCTGCCCGGCCTCGATGTCGTAGAAGCGCGGGATCAGCTTGATCAGCGTGGACTTGCCGCTGCCGGAACGGCCAACGATCGCGGTGACCGTGCCGGGGCGCGCGACAAAACTGATGTCGATCAGCGCCGGCTGCGCCTGGCCCGGATAGCGGGCGGTGACGTCGCGGAATTCGAGCAGGCCTTCGGAACGGTCCAGCGGACTCCGGCCGGTGTCGACCTCGTCGGGCGTGTCCAGCACGTCGAACAGGCGCTCGGCCGACGCCACGCCACGCTGCAGCATGCCCTGCACGTTGGTCAGCTGCTTCAGCGCCGGGATCACCGCCAGCATCGAGGTCATCAGGCTGACGAAATCGCCCGCGCTGAGGCGGCCGTTGGCGGCTTCGCGTCCGGCGAAGAACAGCAGCAGCGCCAGTCCCACCGCGCCCATCAGCTGCACCACCGCCGAGGAGATGCTGCGCGTGGATTCGACCTTCAGGCTCAGGCGCAGGTGATGGTTGGCCTGGCCGGAGTAGCGCTCGAGTTCCGCGCCCTGTGCGCCGTAGACCTTCACTTCCTGATGGTTCGACAGCGCCTGGTCGGCCGACTGCAGCAGCTGTGCGCCGCTTTCCTGGATGCGATGGCCGATGCGGCGATAGCGCCTGCCGACGGTGTCCATCGTCCAGGCCAGCAACGGGCCCAGCAGCAGGATGGCCAGCGTCACGCGCCAGCTGTAGTAGAGCATTACCGCCATCATCGCCACGACCTGCAGCGACTGCTGCAGCATGACCTTGGCGGCGTCGATCGCGGCCTGCGCGACCTGGTCGCTGTCCGAGCCCAGGCGCGTGAGCATCGAGGCGACCGGCTCGGTGTCGAAGCGCAGGCCCGGCAGGCGCAGGTACTTGCCCAGCACCATCACGCGCAGGTCGCGGGCGATGCTGCGGCCGGCACGCGCCATGAAGGTGTCGGTGATGTAACCGGCGATGCCGCGCGCGACGAAGATGCCGACGATCGCCAGCGGCAACAACAGGCTCAGCTTGCGGTTGGCGTTGATGAAGGTCTCATCGACCACCGGCTTCATCAACCAGGTGAAGGCGCCGGCGGCGGCGGCTTCCACGAGCATGCCCAGCAGCGCCACCAGCAGCACGCCGCGATACGGCGAGACGAAGTGCTGGAGTCGGCGGTAGGTGGACCAGGGCGACGGCGAGTCGCTCACTTGCCCGCCCCCGCGGCGGCCTGGCTGGTTTGTGGCGCGGTTGCGTTCATGACCTTGCGGAAGCCCAGCTGGCCAAGTGCGTCATACACGGTGACCACGGCCTGGTAGGGCGTGCGTGCATCGGCGCGCAGCATCACCGGGCGGTCGCGGTCGTTGCCGGCCACTTCGGCGATCGTGGCCTTGAGCGATTCGACATCGCTGCGCAGCACTTCACGGTCGTCGACGAAATAGCGGCCGTCGGCGTTGACCAGCACGATCAGCGCCTTCGACGTGTCGCTGGCCGGCTCGCCGGTGGCGCGCGGCAGCTCGAGCTTGAGCACCGAGCGCGCGTCGAAGGTGGCGGTGACGACGAAGAAGATGATCAGCACCAGGATCACGTCGATCAACGGAACCAGATTGATCTCCAGCCCGTCTTCGAAGGCGCGGTGGTCGCGGATACGCATCGTGTCGTGCGCCTCAGGCGGCCTGCGGCGTGCGCACGGCGCTGGCCGGACGCGTCTCGAGCGTGTCCATCAAGGCGATGGCCTCGTGCTCCATCGACACGATGTACTCGCCGATGCGCCCGCGGAACCAGCGGTGCGCGATCAGCGCCGGGATCGCCACGATCATGCCGGCGGCGGTGCAGACCAGGGCCTTGCCGATGCCGCCGGCGAGCTGGTTCACGTCGCCGATGCCATGGTCGAGGATGCCCAGGAACATCTGGATCATGCCGACGACGGTGCCGAACAGGCCCAGCAGCGGACCGGCAGCGGCGATCGTGCCGAGGGTGTTGAGGTAGCGCTCCATCTTGTGGACCAGATGGCGGCCGACGTCTTCGATACGCTCGCGGATCTGGTCGCGCGGGCGATGGCGGACGTCCAGGGCAGCCGCCAGCAGCTCGCCCAGCGGCGAGGTCTTGCGCAGCGACTCGATGTGGGCGGGGTCGAGCTTGCCGCTGCCCGCCCACGTCCGCACTTCCTTGCCCAGGTTGGGGGGCAGCACGGCGTTGCGACGCAGCGACCAGGCGCGCTCGACGATCAGCGTCAGGGCCAGTACCGACAGCAACAACAGGGGAATCATCGGCCAACCGCCGGCCTTGACCAGTTCCAGCACGCCAACCTCCGGCCCTCGGCCGTGTTAATCAGGCCGATAGGATAGCCCAGCCGCGCCTTTCTCCCAGCGCTGCGCTGCATCCCACAGCCGCGGCTGTGCCTGCCGTCGCGATTCGACGCTGACGCCGCCGCGTTCCAGTCGCACGCGCAGGGCGCCGGCGCGGGCGGTGTCGTGCACCTGCGCCCCTGCCTGGGCCCATCTATCGACGATCCCGGGCCTGGGATGGCCGAAGCGGTTGCCGTGGCCAGACGACACCAGGGCGTGGCGAGCGCCGGTGGCGGCGACGAATAGAGGGTCCGAGGATCCGCCACTGCCGTGGTGCGCGACCGTCACCACGTCGGCGCGCAAGGCCGCGGGGGCGGTCCGGACGAGGATCCGCTCAACGACCTCGCCGATGTCGCCGGTGAGCAGCGCTGCGGCCCCGGCGGCTTCGATCCGCAGGACGCAGCTGGCCTCGTTGCCCAGGTAGGGGAAGAACCGGCCCGGATGCAGGAAGCGGAAGCGGACGCCGTCCCACTCCCAGCCCTCACCGGCCACGCAGGGCAGCGCGCCGGCCATTGCAGCGCCCTCCGGCGCCAGCAGCCGGCCCTGGCCGAACGCCCGCCGGACCGCCTCCAGGCCGCCGGCGTGGTCGTTGTCGGGGTGGCTGACGACGAGGCGGTCGAGCCGGCGCACCCCCGACGCCTGCAGGGCCGGCACCACCGCCCGCTCGCCGGCATCGAACCCGTCGCGCACGGCCGGCCCCATGTCGTACAGCAGCACGTGCCGCGCGGTGCGCACCTGGACCGCCAGCCCCTGCCCCACGTCGATCACCACCAGTTCCGCTTCGCCATGGCGCGGCAGGTGACGATCCGGCCACAGCAGGGGCAGCCACAGCAGCAGCGCCAGTGGCTTGCCCGGCACGCCGCGCGGAAGCAGCAGCCAGAAGGCCCCGATCAACGCCAGCGGCATGGCGAACCAGGCCGGCTCGGGCAGCCACCACACCGCCACCGGCGTCGCCGCCAGGCGTTCGAACAGGGGCCAGGTCAGCTCGAACGCGCGTGCCGCGGCGTACCAGGCCCATGCTCCGTATCCAGGCTCCAGCGCCTCCAGGCCCAGGCCGAGCAGCGACAGCGGCACCACGACCAGGCTCCACCACGGCACCGCGAGCAGGTTCGCCAGCAGCCCGGCCAGCGAGGCCTGGCCGAACAGCACCGCGCTCATCGGCAGCAGGCCCACCGTCACCACGCCTTGCGCGGACAGGAAATCGTGCAGCGGCCGGTTGCTGGCGCGCGGCAGGCACCACAGCAGCCAAGCGACGCCGGCGAAACTCAGCCAGAAGCCGGCGCCGAGCACGGCCATCGGGTCAATCAGCAGCACCGCGAATGCTGCCAGCGCCAGCGAATCGGCCAGCCGCATCGGCCGCCGGAACATACGTACGCCGGCGATCACCGCGATCATCAATGCAGTGCGCACGGTGGGCAGGGCGAAGCCGGCGACCGCGGCGTAGAGCGCGGCACCGCAGAGCCCCGCGGCGGCGGCCACGACCTGCGCCGGCATGCGCCTGGACAGCGCGACCGGACACAGCCACCACAACCCGCGCGCCAGCAGCGCGAACAGCCCGGCCACCAGCCCGACGTGGAAGCCGGATATGGCGATGAGATGGGTCAGGCCATTGGCGCGCAGCACGTGCCAGTCGTCGTCGCCCAATGCCCGGGTGTCGCCCAGCGCGAGGGCACGGATGAAGCGCGAAGACGGACGATCCATCGCGGCGATGCGCGCCGACATGGTTTCGCGCCACGCATCCAGGCCGGCGGCGGGTGCGAGCATTCGCGCCTGCCCGGGTTGGCGCACGTAGCCGGTCGCGGTGATGCGTTGCGCGAGTGCATAGCGCTCGCTGTCGGATCCGCCGGGATTGCGCAGGCCGCGCGGCGCACGCAGGCGCAGATCGAACTGCCAGCGCTGCCCGGCGCGCAGGGCCGACCGAACCCGCGGATTGCGGTCGTACCAGGCCAGCCGTAGCGTGCGATCCCGCAAGTACGATGCCTGGGTCGCATCGTCATCGACCCGGAAGAAGAAACGCGTACGCGCGACTTCGTGCACCGGCAGTTCGATCACGCGGCCGCGGACCTGCGCGTCACGCTGTTCCCACTGCGCTGGCAATTGCGACGCCAGCGAGTGGGCCGCATGCAATCCGGCCAGGCCAACACCCAGCAACATCCAGCCGCAAATGAGCGTTGCGGCGCCTGCGAAGCGCAGGCCGCGCCAGACCAGCACGACCCCAGCCAGCAGCGGCGCGATCGATCCCTGCCACGGCAGCAACCACGGCACCCACAGGCAGGCGCAGACGCCTGTCAGCAGTGCCAGCGCGGTGGTGGTTCCGAACGGCGGCGTCCTTGCCGCGTCGCGCATTGACCTCTCCTTGTCTAGACCTCGTCGCGGGCCAGCTCGCGCAGCTTGCCTTCGTGCAGCTCCAGCACCCGATCCAGGCGCCGCGCCAGGCGGCGGTCATGGGTTACCAGCACCAGGCTGGTGTGCTGTTCGCGGTTGAGCGCGAGCATCAGTTCGAAGACGGTCTGCGCGGTCTTCTCGTCGAGGTTGCCGGTCGGCTCGTCGCCGAGCACGCAGGCGGGACGATTGACCAGGGCGCGCGCAACCGCGGCGCGCTGGCGTTCGCCGCCCGACAACTCGCCCGGCTTGTGCTCGAGGCGATGCGCAAGGCCGACGGACTCCAGCAACTCCTGCGAACGCCGGGTGGCGTCGGCGACCGGCGCGCCTGCCAGCAGCACCGGCAGCATCACGTTTTCCAGCGCCGTGAACTCGGGCAGCAGGTGATGGAACTGGTAGACGAAGCCGAGCGCGCGGTTGCGCAGCGCTCCACGGGCGGCATCGGACAGCGTGCTCATCTTCTGCCCGGCAACGAACACCTCGCCCGCCGTGGGCGTATCGAGGCCGCCCAGCAAGTGCAGCAGCGTGCTCTTGCCGGCGCCGGAGGCACCCAGGATCGCCACCGTCTCGCCGGATTGCACCGACAACTGCAGCCCCTCGAATACCGGGGTGCGCAGCTTGCCCTCGGCGTAGGTCATCGCCAGGCCCTCGGCGCGGAGCGCCTCGCCGCTGTGCTTGGGGCCGTTGCTGGAATTATTCATAGCGCAGCGCCTCCGCCGGAGCCGTACGCGCGGCGCGCCAGGCGGGATAGATGGTGGCCATGAACGCCATGACCAGCGCCACCGCGGCGATGATCAGCACGTCGCTGGTCTGCAGGTCGGTCGGCAGGCCGGTGATGTAGTAGACGTCTTCGGGCAGCAGCTGGACGCCGAGCACGGCTTCGATCGCCTTGAGGATGTGTTCCAGGTTGAGCGTGAGCACGATGCCGCCGATGACCCCGATCACCGTGCCGATCACGCCGATCAGCGTGCCCTGCACCACGAACACCTGCATCACCCCGCGCGGGGTGAGGCCCAGCGTGCGCAGGATGGCGATGTCGGCCTGCTTGTCGGTCACCAGCATCACCTGCGAGCTGACCAGGTTGAACGCGCCCATGGCGATGATCAGCGACAACAGGATCGCCATGATGGTCTTCTCCATCTTCAGCGCGCGGAACATGTTGGCGTTTTCGCTGGTCCAGTCGCTGACCCGGTACGGCCCGCCCAGGTTCACCGCCAGGTCGCGGGCGACGTCCCAGGCCTTGTCCATGTCGTGCAGGCGCAGGCGCACGCCGGTGACGCCCTCGCCCATGCGCAGCAAACGCTGCATGTCGTGCATGTTGGCGACCGCCAGGCCCTTGTCGAACTCGTTGTAGCCGGCCTCGAAGATGCCGCTGACGGTGAAGCGCTTGAGCTGGGGCACCGCGCCGAGCGGGGTGCTGCGGAAATCGCTGGTGGTCATCACCACGCTGTCGCCGATGCCGACGCCGAGCCACAACGCCAGCTCCTTGCCCAGGACGATGTTGAAGCTGCCCTGCTGCAGCGAATCGAGCTTGCCCTGCACCATCTTCTCGGCGAGCACCGAAACCTTGCCCTCCTCTGCCGGCAGCACGCCGCGGACGAGGGCCGGCTGGTTGCGCGCACCCGACAGCAACGCCTCCTTCTCGATGTAGGGGGCGGCGCCGGCGACGCGGGCGTCGGCGACGGCGGTGTGGACCGCCTGCTGCCAGTCCGTCAGCGGTTCGCCGTAGGCGCTGACCGTGGCGTGGGCGGCCATCTGCAGCATGCGGTCGCGGATCTCGCGCTGGAAGCCGCTCATCACCGCCAGCGTGGTGATCAGGGCCGTCACGCCCAGCGCTATGCCAGCGATGGAGGCCAGGGAGATGAAGGAAATGAAGCCGTTGCGGCGCTTGGCCCGGAGGTAGCGCAGGCCGATGGCCACGGGGATGGGTTTGAACATATCGGGCTATGGTGCCATCGAAGGCGCTTTTTGCGCAGCGGCTTTGACCGGAGCGGCCAGCCTGAGTTCACGGCGCTTGCCGGCCGGGAGGGTGTCGGGCCACCAGGCCAGCCGCCGCGGCCGGCCATCGGCGTCGCGAAACCGCACAAAAGCCAGCGGACCGCGCCAGGCTACCGCAAGCTCCGTTACCGCCCGGCCGCCCACGCTGGCGTCGCCATCAGCGTCGATCGCCAGCCATCGTCGCGGCCGGGACAGCTCGCGCCGCCCCAACCGCAGCCCTTCGGCCAGACACAGCAGCGCCAGTGGCAGCGACAACGGCAGTGGCAACTCGCATCCGGTTACCGCCACCGCGGCCAACGCCCCGAGCGCCACCAGCGCCGCGGCGAGCAGCCGCGACGGGCGCCACTCAAGGAGGCAGGGAACGGATGCGCGCGACGAGCGCGGCGAGGTCGGCATCGGTCGGCGCATCGTTGCCCATGAACCAGTGCCAGAGCTTATCGTCCTCGGTTTCCAGAAGGCGTAGGAAAACGACGCGCTCACCCTCGCCGGCCTGCCGCCAGGCGCGTTCGAGATAGCGCTCGAACAACTGATCGAGTTCGCGCATGCCGCGCCGGCAGCGCCAGCGCAGGCGCCGCAACTCGCGTTCGTCGGCTTCGTTGATGTCTTCCACTTGCTTGCCTCCGACCCACTTCAGCCCGAACAAAAAAGGCGCACTCGCGTGCGCCCCCTCCGTGTTGCCACCGGTCCGCGCGTCGTCAGACGCGACGGGCCAGCATCAGCTTCTTGATCTCGCCGATCGCCTGCGCGGGGTTCAAACCCTTCGGGCAGGTGCGCGCGCAGTTCATGATGGTGTGGCAGCGGTACAGCTTGAACGGATCCTCGAGGTCGTCCAGGCGCGCACCGGTGTCCTCGTCACGCGAGTCGACGATCCAGCGGTAGGCCTGCAGCAGGACCGCTGGGCCGAGGTAACGGTCGCCGTTCCACCAGTAGCTCGGGCAACTGGTCGAGCAGCACGCGCACAGGATGCACTCGTACAGGCCGTCGAGCTTCTTGCGGTCTTCCGGCGACTGCAGGCGCTCGCGGTCCGACGGGGCCGGGCTCTGCGTGCGCAGCCACGGCTTGATCGAGGCGTACTGGGCGTAGAAGTGGGTCAGGTCCGGAACCAGGTCCTTCACCACCGGCATGTGCGGCAACGGGTAGATCGGGACTTCGGCCTTGCCGCAATCCTCGATCGCCTTGGTGCATGCCAGCGTGTTGGTGCCGTCGATGTTCATCGCGCACGAACCGCAGATGCCCTCGCGGCAGGAACGACGGAAGGTCAGGGTCGGGTCGATCTCGTTCTTGATCTTGATCAGCGCGTCCAGAACCATCGGGCCGCACGCCGCCATGTCCACCTCGTAGGTGTCCACGCGCGGATTCATGCCGTCGTCGGGGTTCCAGCGGTAGACCTTGAAGGTGCGCGGCTGCTTGGCGCCCGGTGACGCCCAGTGGCGGCCCTTCTGGATCTGCGAGTTCTTGGGTAGTGAGAATTCAGCCACGTTGCTCGCTCCGGATCAGTAGACGCGCTTCTTCGGCGGAACCACGGCCACGTCGTCACTCAACGTGTACATGTGCACCGGGCGATAGTCGATGGCGGTTTCGCCGTTTTCGCTGACCGAGCACAGGGTGTGCTTTTGCCAGTGGGCGTCGTCGCGGTCCGGGAAGTCCTCGCGGGCATGCGCGCCGCGCGACTCGGTGCGGTTCTCGGCAGAGACAATCGTCACCAGGGCCTGGTCGAGCAGGTTCGACAGCTCGTAGGTTTCGATCAGGTCCGAGTTCCAGATCAGCGATCGGTCGGCGACCTTGACGTCGGCGAACGAAGCGTGGATCTCGCGCATCTTGCGCACGCCGTCAGACAGCGTCTCGCCGGTGCGGAACACCGCGGCGTCGAGCTGCATCGTGCGCTGCATCTTGTCGCGGATGACCGCGGTCGGCGTGCCGCCATTGGCATTGCGCAGCTTGTCCAGGCGCGCCAGGGCCGAATCGCACGCGTCGCCGGCCAGGCGGGCCTGCTTGCCGTCGACCTTGACCGTCTCGGCAGCGCGGTTGGCGACGGCGCGGCCGAACACGACCAGGTCGAGCAGCGAGTTCGAGCCCAGGCGGTTGGCGCCGTGGACCGACACGCAGGCCGCTTCGCCGATCGCATACAGACCGGGGACCACTTCGTCCGGGTTGCCGTTGCGCAGCTGCACGACTTCGCCGTGGTAGTTGGTCGGGATGCCGCCCATGTTGTAGTGCACGGTCGGAATCACCGGGATCGGCTGCTTCTCGACGTCGACGTTGGCGAAGATGCGCGCCGACTCGGCGATGCCCGGCAGCTTCTCGTGGATCACCTCCGGTCCGAGGTGGGTCAGGTCGAGCAGGATGTGGTCCTTGTGCTCGCCGACGCCGCGGCCTTCGCGGATTTCCATCGTCATCGCGCGGCTGACCATGTCGCGCGGCGCCAGGTCCTTCACGCTCGGGGCGTAGCGCTCCATGAAGCGCTCGCCGTTGCTGTTGCGCAGGATGCCGCCTTCACCGCGGACACCCTCGGTGATCAGGCAGCCGGCGCCGTAGATGCCGGTCGGGTGGAACTGCACGAACTCCATGTCCTGCAGCGACAGGCCGGCGCGCAGCGCCATGCCGCCGCCGTCGCCGGTGCAGGTG
The DNA here is from genome assembly GCF_052113485.1 of Lysobacter sp. TAF61. NCBI lineage: Bacteria > Pseudomonadati > Pseudomonadota > Gammaproteobacteria > Lysobacterales > Lysobacteraceae > Lysobacter > Lysobacter sp. TAF61. The sequence continues at coordinate 291,178 of NZ_JBFRDH010000003.1, read as the reverse complement.
TGGGCCGAGGTCGCCGAGAAGTAGGCGCGGCCGTAACCGCCGGTGGCCAGCACCGTGCCCTGCGCCTTGAACAGGTGCAGCGTGCCTTCGGCCATGTCCAGGGCAAGCACGCCGCGGCAGGCGCCGTTGGCGTCCATGATCAGGTCGAGCGCGAAGTACTCGATGAAGAACTGCGCGTCGTGCGCCAGCGACTGCTGGTACAGCGTGTGCAGGATGGCATGGCCGGTGCGGTCGGCAGCGGCGCAGGTGCGCTGCGCCGGCGGGCCTTCGCCGTAACGGGTGGTCATGCCGCCGAACGGGCGCTGATAGATCTTGCCGTCCTCGGTGCGCGAGAACGGAACACCGTAGTGCTCCAGCTCGATGATCGCCGGGATGGCTTCCTTGCACATGTACTCGATCGCGTCCTGGTCGCCCAGCCAGTCCGAGCCCTTGACGGTATCGAAGAAGTGGTAGCGCCAGTCGTCCTCGCCCATGTTGGCAAGCGCCGCGGCGACGCCGCCCTGCGCGGCCACCGTGTGCGAACGGGTCGGGAACACCTTGGTGATGCAGGCGGTCTTCAGGCCCTTCTGGGCCAGGCCGAAGGTGGCGCGCAGACCGGCGCCACCGGCGCCGACGACGACCATGTCGAAGGTGTGTTCGTGGATCTTGTAAGCGGCGGCCATGAATCAGGCTCCCAGCGCGATGCGGATGACGGCGAGCACGCTGGCCAATGCCGCGAGAACGCAAACGAAAACGACCGCGAGCTGCGATGTCACGGCCAGCCACGGGGTATGGACGTAGTCCTCGATGATCACCTGCATGCCGAGCTTGGCGTGCCAGAACGAGGCGATCAGGAACGCCGACAGCAGCACCGCATTGCACGGATGGCCAACGGTGGCGCGGATACTGGCGAAGTCGCCGCCGATGAGCGACAGGATCAGCCAGATCACGTAGAGCGACAGGAAGACCAGGGCAATCGCGGTGACGCGCTGGACCACGAAATGGTGGGTACCGTCCTTGGCCGAGCCCAGGCCGCGGGCGGTCTTGAGCGGGTTGCGCAGGCGGCCGTTTTGCATGCTCATGCGCCACCCCGCTGGGCCATCATCGCCAACAGCCAGAGGATCACGGTCAGCACCAGGCTACCGAAGACCGACACCCAGCTGCTGCGGACGAACGATTCGATGCGGTAGCCGTAACCGGCGTCCTGCACCAGGTGACGGATGCCGTTGAGCAGGTGGAAGGCCAGCGACCAGCTCCAGCCGAACAGGACCAGGAAGCCCAGCGGCGACCGCGCGCAGGCGGTGAAGGTGCTCCAGGATTCGGGTCCGGCGGCCAGCGCCACCAGCGCCCACACAACCAGCAGGCTGCCCAGGGTCAGGACGATGCCTGTGCCGCGGTGCAGGATCGAAGTCACCATCTGCACCTGCCAGCTATAAACCTGCAGGTGCGGTGACAGGGGGCGTTCGCGGACGCGTGGATCGTTAGCCATGGGCTATGGCGTTCTCTGAGCTGGGCGGCAGGAGCCGCGTGGCGGGGAAGCGTGGTGACGCGTCAGAAATCGATGCAGCGGCCGTTTTTTTCCCAGTCGCCGTAGCGGGTCGGTTCGGGGCCTTCGCGCCCGCCGTGCTCCTTTGGCCTGTTGGGATCCGTCAATGGCGCGGGCTGCGGAGTCGAATCTGCCTCGGGCGCTTCAACGGGTGGGGTTTGGCCTATCATCACGGCGCTGAATGTTAATTCCCGCGCCCCATGCATGACAACCCGCAGGCCGTTGCCGGCCCCGCTTTCGCCCTGCCCGACCATCGCCTGATCGCGCTCACCGGCCGCGATGCGGTGGCTTTCGCGCAGGCACAGTTCATGAACGACGTCGGTCTGCTGGAGCCGCGCTGCTGGCAGTGGAATGGCTGGCTGACGCCCAAAGGGCGCGTCACGGCGTTGTTCGCTTTGCTGAAACTGTCCGATGAGGCTCTGTGGCTGCTGCTGCCCGATGCCGATCCGGTCGAGCTGGCAGCTGCGTTGCAGCGCTTCGTGTTTCGCAGCAAGGTCAAGATCGAGATTCGCCAGGATCTGCACGTCAGCGGCTCCTTTGCGGCACCGGCGATGGCACAAGGCTCCGCCCTGGGCGGTGACGACGGGGTCGAGACGGTCGAAATGGACCTCGGTGGCGAGGCCGGACCGCGCAGCCTGCGCATCTCCGCCGAGCCGGCCGCACCCGCCGATGCGCAGGCACTGGCGCGCTGGCACGCCTTCGACCTCGAACACGGCCTGCCCCGCCTTCCCGCCTCCCAGGGCGGCCACTGGACGCCGCAGCAGCTCTCGCTGGAACGCCTGCAGGCTTTCAGCGTCAAGAAAGGCTGCTACCCGGGCCAGGAAATCGTCGCGCGCACGCATTTCCTCGGCCAGGCCAAGCGTGGCCTGGCGCTGCTGGAAGCCGATGCGGCCCTGGTTGCCGGTGCGGACGTGATGGCCGGTCCGGCGTCGCTGGGCAAGCTGGTGGCCAGCGCGGATGCAGGCGATCGCCACCTGGCGTTGGCGGTACTGCCGCTGGAGCGCGAAGCGCAGGAAATGTCCGCCGGCGATGTCGCACTGCGCGAGTTGCCGCTGCGCAGCGGGTTGGCTCGCTAGCGCCACGCCACGCCGTCGTCCGTAATCCGTCATCCCGGCGAATGCCGGGATGACGGCAATCGGGGATGACGGCAAAGGGTGGCGATGACTCAGGGGTGACGGGACGAAGGTGGCGGGGAAATTCGCCGACTAAAGTTCCCGCACCGCGCGACGCTGCCCGCGCCAATGTTCGTGCCACGCCTGGAACATCAGCACGTTCCACAGATGCGTGTGCCACTTGCGCTCGCCATCGAGGAACTTGCGCCACAGGCCATGCACCAGGGCGGCGTCGAAGTACCCCTCCTCGCGCAGACGCTGCTCGTCCAGCAGCGAAGACGCCCACTCGCGCAGATCGCCGCGCAACCATGCGCTCACCGGCGCACCGAAACCGCGCTTGCCGCGATCGACCATGTGATCGGGCAGATAGCGGCGAAGGACCTGCTTGAGCAGGTACTTGTTGCCCTTGGCATGACGCTTGAAGGCAAGCGGCAGCGACCAGGCGAACTCGGCGACGCGCCAGTCCAGCAACGGCGCGCGCGCCTCCAGGCTCACCGCCATGCTCGTCCGGTCGACCTTGCATAGCAGGTCTTCGGGCAGGTAGACGCTGAAGTCGGCCAGCATCATCGCGTCGGCCGCGGTACCGGCGCCGTGCAGCGGATCAGCCTGGTCGTACAGCGTCGCCGGCAACCTCGCACCAGGCACTGCACAGGCCGGATCGCGCCAGCGGGCAATGCGTTGACGGTAGACGTCGCCAATGCCGCTGGCGCCCATCTCGGCCGCCAGCGCGGCGAAACCGCCCGTGCGCGAGGCCTCGCCATGCCCGCTCGCCCTGCGCGCCATCGCCCTGCGCAGCGGCGACGGCACGCGCCGCTGCCAACGCCAGTTGCGCAACGCGCGCTCGTAGCGCTTGTAGCCGAAGAAAAGCTCGTCGCCGCCGTCGCCCGAAAGCGCCACCGTGACCGCGCTGCGCGCCAGTCGCGCCACCAGCGCGGTCGGCACCTGCGAGGCGTCGGCAAATGGCTCGTCAAACATCGCAGGCAGTGTCGGCACCACCGCGAGCGCATCACTGCCGCTCACATACAGCTCGGTGTGCGCGGTGTGCAGGTGATCGGCAACCTCGCGTGCAAGGTGCGCCTCATCGTGGTGCGAGCGCTCGAAGCCGATGGTGAAACTGCGCACCGGATGGCGGCTCTGTGCCTGCATCAATGCCGTGACAATCGAGGAGTCGGTGCCACCGGAAAGGAAAACGCCAACCGGCACATCAGCAACCATGCGCAGGCCTACCGCCTCGCGCAGCAGCTCATCGAGGCGGTTCTCGGCCTCGCGCTCGTCGCCCTTGAAGGGTTGCCTGATCGCCCCCTCCATGCGCTCGCGAGGATCCCAGTAGCGGTGCTGATCACGCTCCGGATCATGAGCGCCGGCGCCGGCCGCCACCGCTGCCGCATCGATGCGCAGCAGCGATCCCGGCATGAGCTTGAAGGCACCTTCGTGGATCGCGTGCGGCGCCGGGATGTAGTCCAGCCGCAGCAACAGCGCCAGCGCATCGCGGCTGACGCCGTTGTCGAAATCCGGATGCCGCCACAGCGCCTTGAGCTCGGAGCCGAACACGAAGGTCTGGCCGGCCCAACCGTAGTACAGCGGCTTCTTGCCAACGCGATCGCGCGCCAGCCACAGGCAGCGCTCCTGGCGGTCCCACAGTGCGATCGCGAACATGCCGTTGCAGCGCGCGATCGCGTCCTCGACGCCCCACTCCACCACCGCCGCCAGCAGCACCTCGGTGTCGGAATGGCCACGGAATGCATGGCCGCGCGCCACCAGCACCTCGCGCAGCTCGGCGAAATTGTAGACCTCGCCGTTGTAGGCGATGACGAAGCGATGATCGCTCGACGCCATCGGCTGGTGGCCCAGCGGCGACAGATCGAGGATGCTCAGGCGGCGATGGGCGAGCGCGATGCCCGCCTCCGCCTGCGTCCAGACACCACGGTCGTCAGGGCCGCGATGGACCAGCGCATCGCCCATCGCGCCGGCGAGCGCGGTCAGCTGCTCGTCGCTGGCGTCCTGGGTGGCGCGCAACAGTCCGGCCAGGCCGCACATTCAGGTGAGCCGGTCCGCCGCTGCGACGATGTCGTCTTCGCCCGGAATCACCAGGAAGGCCGCACCGGCCAGAGGCGTATAGGTGTCGACACCGACCACGCGCTGGAACGGTCGCGCGCCGTAGCCACCCTCGGCAATCGCGGTGAGGATGCCCTCGCCGACGCCGGCACTGTGGCGGCCCTCGTCGACGATCAACAGGCGCCTGGCGCTGCGTGCCTGCTCGCGGATGAATTCCTCGTTGAGCGGAACCAGCCAGCGCAGGTCGACCACGCGCGCCTTCCAGCCGTGCTTGGCCTCGATGGTCCGCGCCGCGCGCAGGCTCATTGGCACGCCGTTGCCGTAGGTGAAGATCACCAGGTCGTCGTTGCCTTCGCCGTAGACGCGCCCCTCGCCCAGCACCATCGCTTCGTCGGGCTTCGGGTAGGTGGTGAGCCATGCGCCGTCGCCGGGCTCGTACAGGTCCTTGGTCATGTACAGCGCGATCGGCTCGAGGAACACGCTTACGCGGCCGTCGACCTTCGACAGCGCGGTCAGCGTGCGCAGCATGGTGGCCGCATCGTCGCCACGCGACGGGCAACCGACCACCAGCCCCGGGATGTCGCGCAGCGCGGTGATCGAGTTGTCGTTGTGGAAATGGCCGCCGAAACCACGCTGGTAGCCCAGGCCGGCGATGCGCACGACCATCGGATTGGCGTACTGGTTGTTGCTGAAGAACTGCAGGCTCGCCGCTTCGCCGCGGATCTGGTCGCAGGCGTTGTGGAAGTACGCCAGGTACTGGATTTCCGGGATTGGCAGCATGCCGACGTTGGCAAAGCCCTGGGCCATGCCCAGGATCATCGTCTCGTCGAGCAGCGTGTTGAACACGCGGCGCGGGCCGAACGCCTTCTGCAGGCCCTTGGTGACGGTGTAGACGCCACCCTTCTGCGCCACGTCCTCGCCGAACAGCAGCGTTTCGGGGTACTTGGCGAAGATGTCGTGCAGGGCGTTGTTGATCTGGATCGCGAGGTGACGTGGCGGCTGGTTCTCCGGCAACTTCGCTTCGCTGCCGAACACTTCCAGTCGGCGCGACCCGTAATCCGCGCGCGTTGCTTCGGCCATCACCTTGGTCGGCGTGTACGGCGCGAGCGGCGCGATCACTTCGGCGAGGTTGTCGAGCTTGGGCCGGCGATCGGCTTCTTCGGCCGCGGCGAAGCACTTCTTCCGCGTTGCCTCGTACAGCGCCAGCACTTCGTCCTTCGACATCAGGCCCGATTCCAGCGCGATGGCCGCCGACCTCAACAGCGGATCGGTGGCCTCGACCGCGCACAGTTCCTCGATCGAACGCCATTCGATCTCGAAGTCGGTGCCGGCGTGGCCCATGATGCGGGTCGTCTTCAGGTGCAGGAAGGTCGGGCGGCGCGTGGTGCGGCAATGCTCGACGGCACGCTGCACGTCGCCGTAGCCGCTGGCCAGGTCGAGGCCGTCAGCGGTGAAGTAATCCAGGCCGTCCATGTTGCGGAAACGGCTGCCGATCCAGCCGCCCGGCGTCTTGACCGAGATGCCGATGCCGTTGTCCTCGCAGACGAACAGGACCGGCGCCGGCAGCTTCTGGTAAGCGGTCCAGGCGGCGGCGTTGAACGCGGTCTGCGCGGTGGCATGGTTGGCCGATGCGTCGCCGAACGAGCAGACCGTGATGCTGTCATCGGGAATCGGCAGCGCATGACCCAGGCGCTTGCCCGCTTCGATGGCGACCGCGGTGCCCAGGGCCTTGGGCAGGTGCGAGGCGATGGTCGACGTCTGCGGCAATACCCACAACGGCTTGCTGCCCCAGACCTTGTGGCGGCCGCCACTGGCCGGATCGTCCTTGCTGGCGGCGAACGACAGCGCCGAGTCCATCACCGGGTCCATGCCGGGCAGCTTGCGGAAGCGTTCGGCCATGAAGCCGCCGGAGCGGTAATGCAGAAACGCCGGATCGGTATGGCGCGTGAGGCGCGCCACCATCGCGTTGCCTTCGTGGCCACTGGAACCGATCGTGTAGAAGACCTTGTTCTGCACGCGCAACACGCGCGCCATCAGGTCGAGATGGCGACTGACCAGCTGCGATTCGAAAAGCTCGCGGAAACCGCGCGCGTCGAGCGCACTGCCATCGAGGATTGCTTCACCCGCGGCCGGGCGGGCGTCGGCGCGGCCGTTCCAGGCGTTGACGAACTCGATGAAGTTGACGTCGCAGATCTCGGCCCGGTTGAGGCCCTTCATGCGCGCGGGGATGGGGTTGGGCAGTGCTGACATGATTGATGATTCTCTTGTGTCGCCCAACAGGTCTCGGGTGGACGACTGAACTGGTAGGAATGCAGTGAACCCGTGGTGGCGTCAGTCCGACAACGCCAGCCGCGATGCGACCTCGACCGGCGGCGCCGGCATGGCGACGAAGCCAGGCGTCTTCATCACCCGGCCCAGCCAGTCACGCAGTTGCGGGTACGCCGCCAGGTCGAAGCCACCCTCGTCGGCGACCACGGTGTAGGCGAACAAGGCGATGTCGGCGATGCCGTAGGCGTCGCCACTGAACCAGGCGTGCCCGGCGGCAAGGTGCTGCTCCATCACGGCCAGCGCCTGATGGCCGCGCTCGCGCAACTGCGCCAGCGTGGCGCGACGCGGCGAGTCCAGCTGCGTCCAGCCGCGGATGAAGCGCGCCACCGCGATGTAGGGCTCGTGGCTGTACTGCTCGAAGAACATCCAGCTGAGCACCTGCGCACGCTGCCAGGCGTCGCCGGCCCAGTACGGCGTGCCTTCGGCCAGCCAGCACAGGATCGCGTTGGACTCGGTGAGGATGCGGCCATCCTCGAGCTCGATCATCGGCACCCTGCCGTTGGGATTCTTGGCCAGGTACTCAGGCGTGCGCGTTTCGCCGCAGGTGCTGTCGATCTCCACCCACTTGAACTCGCGGGCAAGCTGGGTCAGCAGCAGCTTTAGCTTGTGGCAGTTGCCGGAACAGGAATAGCCGTAGACGGTGATCATGTGCGCTCCTCGCTTGCACGCCGGGCGAGCCACTGCTCGCGCGACTGGCCCCAGATTTCGACCTCGTTGGCATCATGCGGCACCGGCAGCCGGCCCATGCGCAGATAGCGCGAGCCCAGCTTGGCGGCGACGGCCCTGGAATTCTCGTTGCGCGGGTCGATCGTATGGATCACTTCGCTCCACCCCAGCTGGTCAAACGCCCAGTCGATCGAGGCGGTGGCCGCTTCGGGCCCGAAGCCCTTGCCCCAGTGCGCGCGGACGATGCTCCAGCCGACCTCGGTGCCGGGCCAGCCCTCGGGCTGCCAGGGACCGACGCGACCCAGCCATTCGCCCGTCGCCTTGTCGATCACCGAGAACATGGCGAAACCCCTCAGGTGCCATGCGCCGATCATCGCCGCCAGGCTGCGCCAGGCCATGGGCCGCGCTTCGGGACCGCCGATGTAGCGCGCGACCTCCTCGTCGGCGCGGAAGGCCGCCCACGCCTCGAAGTCGCCGGCACAGGGCATGCGCAGGATCAGGCGTGGTGTTACCAGTTGGACGTCGAAGACAGACACGTTGGACTTCTCCGACAGCATTCGGCCGTCATCCCCGCCCTTCGCCTGCTCAGGGCAGGCTCCGGCGAGACCCAGTGACTTTGCGCTGCCAAACCAAAGACGCTGGGTTCCCGCCTTCGCGGGAATGACGAGTCTTGAGGATCAGAACGCGCTGATGCCGGTCAACTCACGCCCGATCACCAGCTGGTGCACGGTCTCGGTGCCTTCGTAGGTGATGACCGATTCGAGGTTGAGCGCGTGGCGGATCGCCGCATGCTCGGTGGTGATGCCGGCGCCGCCGAGCAGATCGCGGCATTCGCGCGCGATGTCGATCGCCATGCGGCAGTTGTTCCACTTCGCCAGCGAGACCTGCGCCGGCTGCATGGCGCCAGCATCCTTGAGGCGGCCCAACTGCACCACCAGCAACTGCGCCAGGGTGATCCGGCGCGCCATCTCGGCCATCTTGATCTGGGCGCTCTGCGTCGCCGCCACCGGGCGATCGAACAGGATGCGTTCCTTGGTGTAGTTCAGCGCTTCGTCGAGGCAGGCGATGGCCGCGCCGATCGGACCCCAGGTGATGCCGTAGCGGGCCTGTGTCAGGCAGCCCAGCGGACCCTTGAGGCCCTTGACGTTCGGCAGGCGGTTGCTCTCGGGCACGCGCACGTTGTCGAAGAACAGCGAACTGGTCACCGACGCGCGCAGGCTCATCTTGTGCTTGATTTCCTGCGCCGCGAAACCGGGCATGCCCTTCTCGACGACGAAACCCTGGATGCCTTCGTCGGTCTGCGCCCAGACGATCGCGATGTCGGCGATGTTGCCGTTGGTGATCCACATCTTGGAGCCGTTGAGGACCCAGTCGCCGCCGTCACGCTTGGCGTTGGTTTTCATGTTGGCCGGATCGGAACCACCGTGCGGCTCGGTCAGGCCGAAACAGCCGATGACCTTGCCCGCGGCCATGTCCGGCAGCCAGCGCATGCGCTGCTCTTCCGAACCGTATGCGTAGATCGGGTACATGCACAGCGAGGACTGCACGCTGACGAAACTGCGGATGCCGCTGTCGCCGCGCTCGAGTTCCTGGCAGATCAGGCCGTAGCTGACCGCATTGAGTCCGGCGCAACCGTACTTTTCCGGCAGCGAGGAACCGAGCAGGCCCAGCTCGGCGATCTCGCCGATCAGTTCCTTGGGGAAGCGGGCCTGGTCGAACGCATCGCCGATGATCGGAATCACGCGCTCGTTGGTGAAACGCGCCACCGTGTCCTGTACGGCGCGCTCCTCGTCGCTGAGCAGGGAGCGGACGTCGTAGAGGTCGTACGGGTGCAGGGCCATGGCGCGCTCGACATTGGAAAGACGGCCATTGTAATGGCCGCCAGCGGCGCGGGTACCCCCAGAAGGCGCTTTGCGCCTGCGTTTTCCGGGGATTGCCAATACCTGACTGCGCTTCGCTTGCCAGGGCCCTGCGAATTGACGAAGACCGGGCAATAACTCGCCGAAGCGTCGTCCGCCGGGCCGGGGATGACGGTTCGGGACAAAAAAAGGGGCCGGATCGCTCCGGCCCCTCGAGTATTACCAATGCGATGTGGCGATCAGCCCTGGGTCGAACCCGTCGAGGCCGAAGCCGTCTGGGTCACCACCTGGCCGTCGATGACCGGCAGGCGGTTGTTGACCGGACGCTCGTCCATGCGGATGGTCTGCTCGGCGCCGTCGAAACGATAGGTCACGTCGTAGCCGACCACCTTGTCCTCTTCACCCAGCAGGATCTGGTTGCCCGGCTTGCTGTCGGTGCGCATCGTGCCCGTGGTGCCGTCAGGATTGCGGTAGGTCACGTTGTAGCCGACCACGCGCGAGGACTGCGACGTCGACGAAGCGGTGTGGCACTGACGCTCGGTGCGGCTGGTGACCTGGCCGCCGACGTGGCGCTTGTCGACCTGGTTGCCGATGAAGCCACCGGCGACGGCGCCCGCGGCGGTCGCGGCCTTGCGGCCATTGCCGCCGCCGATCTGGTTGCCGACCAGGCCACCGATGACCGCACCGGCGACCGTACCGCCCACGTTGCCGTCACGCTCCGGGGCGCGCTCCTGCACGACCACGTCCTGGCAGACTTCTCGCGGCGTCGAAGTGGTGCTGGTCTCGCGCACCGCGTCGGTACCGATGACGGTGGCGTACAGCTTTTCCTTCTCGTTGATCGGCTTGACGTTGAGCACGTCGGCGTATTCGATCTTGCCCGACTGGATGGCGCCGTCGGCGGCCATGTCGCTGCCCTGGCCAATCGGCTGGCCGTTGGCGTCGAGCTGGGTTGCCTGGGCACCGTCGTGACCACGGAAGCTGTTGTATGCCGCGACGGCGACGCCGCCGACCAGCAGCGAAGCCAGGGCGACCGCTAGGATGTTCTTGTTCATTTCAGGCCTCTGCTGCGGGATTTCGCCCGCGGGTTGGTGGATGGCGCCATTCGAACACTGCGATCCTGAACGGCCGCCGATTTTTTAACATCAAGCTGTCGCAACTGTGAACCTTGTTTGGGAGCGTGATAGCGTCATTGCGACCGCCGTCAAATTACAGATGCCATGGCCAACCCACTGACCGCCCCCCTGCTGCGCTTCCTGGGCAAGCTGAGCTTCCCCCGCCTGTTCGTGCTGACCGCCGCCCTGTTCGTGGTGGACCTGGTAGTGCCGGACTTCGTGCCCTTCGCAGACGAGCTGCTGCTGGGCCTGGGCACCCTGCTGCTGGCCAACTGGAAGAAGCGCAAGGATCCGACCCTGCCGCCGGCACCCCGCGCCCCGCGCTGAAAGACGGCCCGCCCCCTGAACGCCCCCCTGCTGGTCGACAGCCACTGCCACCTGGACGCGGCCGAATTCGACGGCGACCGCGACCAGGTGATCGCGCGTGCGCGCGAGGCCGGGGTCAGCCGCCAGCTGGTGCCGGCGGTCGATGCCGCCAGCTGGCCTAAGCTGCGCGAGGTCTGCTTGGCCGCCAGCGGCCTGTATCCGGCCTATGGCCTGCACCCGATGTACCTGGCGGCGCACCGCGACGAGCACCTGGCGCTGCTGCGCGAATGGCTCGAACGCGAACGCCCGCTCGCGGTTGGCGAATGCGGTCTCGACTATTTCGTGGAGGGCCTCGATGCCGACCGGCAGATGCACTTCTTTGAAGGCCAACTGCGCCTGGCACGCGAGTTCGACCTGCCGGTGATCGTGCACGCGCGCCGCGCGGTCGATGCTGTGATCGCCGCGGTACGCCGAGTCGGAGGCGTGCGTGGCGTCGTCCACAGTTACCCGGGTAGCGAGGAACAGGCCAGGCAACTGTGGCGGGCTGGTTTCATGCTCGGCCTCGGCGGCCCGGTGACCTACGACCGCGCCAATCGCCTGCGAAGACTGGTGGCGACGATGCCGCTGGAGCACCTGTTGCTGGAGACCGATGCCCCGGACCAGCCCGATGCCGGCATTCGCGGACAGCGCAACGAGCCCTCGCGCCTGACCTGCGTCCTGAACGTGATCGCCGAACTGCGGGGCATCACGCCAGATGCCCTGGCGCTTGCAACGACGGCCAACGCGGAGCGGCTGTTCGCCCTGCCCCCTAAGAGCCTCGCCTGACCCGGCTGTTTCCGGACCCGCGGTTACTTGCGCTTGAGCAGAAGCTCCAGCGCCCGACCGACCGCAGCAAATGCGAACGTGCCGGTGATGTGCGTGGCCGCGCCCAGTCCGGCGCCGCAGTCCAGCTTCAATGCGGCATCGCCGCTCACCACTGGACGCACGCCACACACGCTGCCATCGGGCTGCGGATATTTGACGTTCTCCAACGAATAGATCGCCGAGATGCCGAAGTAGCGATCGGTGTTCTTGGGGAAGTTGAACTCGCTGCGCAGCTTCTTGCGCACCAGCGCCAGCATCGCATCGTGTTCGGTGCGCGACAGGTCGCGAACGCGCACCAGCGTGGCGTCGGTTCGCCCGCCGGCAGAACCGACCACGATCAGCGGCAACTTGCGGCGGCGGCACCACGCGGCCATCTCGACCTTGGTGCGGAAACTGTCGCAGGCGTCGATCACCAGGTCGAAACCACGGTCGAGCATCTCGGCCAGGTTGGACGGCGTGACGAAGCTGGCCACCGCCTCGACCGTGATCTGCGGATTGATCGCCCGGCAACGTTCGGCCATGGCCTCGACCTTGGCCCGGCCGTACTGGCCGGCCAGCGCCGGCAACTGCCGGTTGGTGTTGGACACGCACAGATCGTCGGCATCGATCAGGGTCAGGTGGCCGATGCCGGTGCGTGCCAGCGCCTCCACCACCCACGAGCCGACGCCGCCCATGCCGACCACGGCGATGCGGCAGGTGGACAGGCGGGCGATGGTTCCGGTGCCGTAGAGGCGATCGACCCCGGCGAAGCGTTCAAGCCAGGCAGGGTCGAGAGTGGTGGTGGTCATGTGGGACATTGTAAGCGTCCCAAGCCGGGGGCCGCCGTGACCTGCGCGCCGCGACCCGCATGATATGGTTCGGCGCAAATTGCACGGAGCCCGGACGATGAGCAACCCCCAGCCCAGCAGTGTCAAGCCAGGCAGCAACGCGACGAAGTACCTGTTCCTGTTCCTCATCGGACTGGCGATCGGCGTGATCGCTACGGTCATGGCATTGCGTGCGATCAACGCCCGCAAGGACCATTTCCCCGAAGGCGTGATGCACGTCCAGCAGTGGCACCTGGGCCAGCTCAAGCACAAGGTCGAGCAGAACCGTTGCGCGGCGACCGACGTGCTGCCCCATTTCAACGCACTGCGAGTAATGGCTGACGACCTGGAACCGGCGTTCCCCGACCTGGCCGACGACAAGCGATTCGGCGAGCACGCCAGCCGCATGCGCGCCAAGCTCGACGCCGCGCTTGCCAGCCCGCCGCTCAACTGTGCCGGCGTGGGCACGGTCAATACTGAAATCGGAGAAGCCTGCAAGGCCTGCCATCAGGACTTCCGCGGCTGAGTCTGCGGCCAGCCGCGTGTCATCACGCGGCCTCCAGCAAGCTGGCTCTTTGCACAACACGGCGGCGGTCATACCGGAATATTGATCGCCTGTTCATCTCCACAAGGCTAGCGTTCATGCGTGGCGGGCACCGGGTTGGTGTTGCCGCCCTCACCTCCACAAGGAGTCGCGCATGAGTTCCCAGAATCTCCGCCTGCTTGGTATTGCTTCCGCTGCGATGCTTGCGCTTGCCGGCTGTGCCACGTCTCCGTCGCCCGGCTACAGCACCGTGCCGGCACCTGCACCGTCCTACGGCGGCAGCAGCAACACCTGCTACGACTGCGGCACCGTGACCCGTATCGAACAGGTCGCCACCGGTTCCACCGCGCCCAGCGCCACGGGCGCAGTCCTGGGCGGCCTGGTCGGCGCCGTCGCCGGCCACGAGATTTCGGCCCATACCGGCGGCAGCAAGGGCAATCAGAATATTTCCGCCGCCGCTGGCGCGGTGGGCGGCGCCATCGCCGGCAATGCAATCCAGAAGAACACCGCCGGCCCGGGCTATAACGTTTACGTTCGTCTCAACGACGGCCGCACCACGGTCGTGACGCAGAAGGACCTGGGCGGCATCCGCGAAGGTTCCTATGTCCGCGTCAATAACGGCCGCGCCTATGCGCAGTAACTAATCCCGGAAACAACGGGATGAAACAGTGGGAGCGGTAACATTCACGTATAAAGAAAAAACCCGGCGCAGGCCGGGTTTTTCCTTTCCGGGCGCCGCAAGCAGCGCCAGAGACTTCCGTCGCCGGATCCGGCCCCAGAGACTGGGATCAGAGCGGCTGGACGGCGTCGGCCTGCAGGCCCTTCTGGCCCTGCACGACGGTGAAGGAGACCTTCTGGCCTTCCTTCAGGCTCTTGAAGCCCTGCGACTGGATGGCACGGAAGTGCACGAACACGTCCTCGCCATTCTCGCGGCTGATGAAGCCAAAGCCCTTGGCATCGTTGAACCACTTGACGGTACCGGTTTCACGGTTCGACATATTTACTTACTCCTTGGAACGTTTGGTTGATAACGCCGCGTTAGGCTGCGTGCTGGTTGCAAGGAGGAAGCGAGGTGCAACGATGTAGCGGATCGATGGATCAACCGCATCGGGCCACGATTCACGGTGACCCTGGCAAACACAGCGCCCGCAAAGTACCCCGGGCCGGGTGAAAATGCAATCTGGGCAAAGTCATGCTCTACAGGGGGTAATTAGTATGGAATTGCAGGGGTTTTATTACGTATTGGCCGGCATTCTGATCCTGGTCGGGATAGCCGGCACGGTATTGCCTGCCCTGCCCGGCCTGCCCCTGGTTTTCGGCGGGATGTTGCTGGCGGCATGGGCCGGGGATTTCCGCGAGGTCGGCTCGGTGCCGCTGGTGATACTGGGGGTGCTGACCGTGCTGTCGCTGGGCATCGACCTGCTGGCCACTTCGATCGGGGCCAAGCGCGTGGGCGCCAGCAGACTGGCCGTGGTCGGCGCGGTGCTGGGCACGTTTGCCGGCCTGTTCTTCGGCCCGGTCGGATTGTTCGCCGGGCCTTTTGTCGGCGCCCTGGGTGGCGAACTGATCCACGGCCGCGAGGTGCGCAAGGCGGCCAAGGTCGGCTTCGGCACCTGGCTCGGCATCGTCTTCGGCGTGGTGCTCAAACTGGGCCTGGCATTCGCCATGCTGGGACTGTTCGCATTCGCCTGGTTCGTGTGACTGCAGATTCCCGCGCAATATCGCCACGGGCACCGTCCCGCCCTTTCCCGGACAAGTCGCGTTAACGACAGCGCCCGCACGGCAATGCACACTTTGCAGCCGCGACGTCCACCGCATCGAGCCCCCCGCATGCAGCCAGTCCGCAATTCGCGCCAAGTTCGCCGTCCATTCTCCCGACCACTGCTGCTGATCGCCGCAGCCCCCTTGCTGGCGCAGGCACAGGTCCCCGCCACGCCGGCCACGCCCGAAGCCTGCGTTTCCATTAACGTCGATGCCGACCGGCTGGCCTGCTACGACGCCGCGTTCGGCCGCCAGGCCCGCGACACGCGCGGCGCCGATATTGCCGCCAAGGAAGCCAAGGCGATCCAGAAAAACCTGGAGCTCGCCGAGGAAGTGGTGCCCGGGGCGGCCCCGCCTGCGGCCGCGGAACAACCGGCCCGCGCCGGCGGGGAGTCCCGCGCGGGCAACGAGATGTTCCCGATGGAAGACCCGTTGCACAGCGCCATTGCCAACGCCGGCAAGGGCTCGCTGCTCGACAGCCGCTGGGAACTGGCCAGCGACTCCAAGCTGGGCATCTTCAACTTCCGCGCCTACAAGCCGGTTTACCTGCTGCCCGCGTTCTGGACCAACGACGTCAACGAGGCGCCGCATTCGCCGAACCCGAACAACACCGTGCCCGGGCCGCTCCCGGTCGATGCGCTCGAAGCCAAGTTCCAGCTGAGCTTCAAGACCAAGGCCTGGGAGAACATATTCGGCGACAACGGCGACCTGTGGCTGGCCTACACCCAGAGCTCGCGCTGGCAGGTCTACAGCGCCGACACCTCGCGGCCGTTCCGCGAAACCAACTACGAACCGGAGGTCATGCTGACCTTCCGCAACAACTACCAGATTGGTGGCTGGACCGGACGCCTGGCCGGGATCGGCATCAATCACCAGTCCAATGGCCGCGCCGATCCCCTGTCGCGCAGCTGGAACCGCGTGATCGGCACCATCGGACTGGATCGCGAGAACTGGGCGCTGACGATCCGGCCGTGGTGGCGCGTCCCGGAGAGTGCCGGCGACGACAACAACTCCGACATCGAGGATTTCGTCGGGCGCGGCGACGCCACGCTGGTGTACGTGCACGGCGGCCACCAGTTCTCGGTGATGGGGCGGCATTCGCTGCGCGGCGGCGACCGTTCGCACGGCGCGCTGCAACTGGACTGGGGCTTCCCGATCAGCAACAGCCTGCGCGGGCACGTGCAGGTGTTCGACGGCTACGGCGAAAGCCTGATCGACTACAACCACCGGGCGACCTACATCGGCCTGGGCATCTCGCTGCTGGAATGGTACTGACCTGACACCGCGGTCGCAGTCCATGCGACCGCGGCCTGCGATGATGACCTCCATCTTCGGCAGGGGTTGCAATGGCAGGAGACGTCACCGTGAAAATGCACCGCATCCTTTCGCTCGATGGTGGCGGCATCCGTGGCCTGGTCAGCTGTGTCTGGCTGTCCGGCGTCGAGGATGCCCTCGCCCAGGCCGGCAAACGCGGCGGGCTGGTCGGCAACTTCGACCTGATCGCCGGCAGCTCGACCGGCGCGCTGATCGCCTGCGGGCTGGCGATGGGCCTGGGGCCCGGGCAAATGGCCGAGCTCTACCGGCAGCAGCGGCATGTGATCTTCCCGGGCATGGCGCAGCGACTGTGGTCACGCGCGGGGCGACTGCTGAGCCAGGGCGTGTCCGCGCCACGCTACGACGGCAAAGGTCTGGAGAAGGTGCTGAAGAAGGTCTTCGGCACCACCACGCTGGGCCAGGCGAAGAAACCACTATTGGTCACCAGTTACGACACGATTTCGCGCACGCCGGTGGTGTTCAAGAGCTTCAAGCCCGAGCACGCCGACTTGCCGATGTGGGAAGTGTGCCGCGCATCGACGGCGGCGCCGACCTACTTCCCCGCCCACCCGATGGTGGTCGAGGGACGCAAGCGGGCGATGATCGATGGCGGTGTGGTGGCCAACAACCCGACCGCGTGCGCGATCGCCGAAGCGTTGCGCAAGGACGCCCGCGTCGACAGCGCCCAGGACCTGGTGGTGCTGTCGGTCGGCAGCGGCGAGCGCAACCGGCCGATCGACCTGAAGTCCGCGCAGGAATGGGGCGCGATCGAATGGGCGATCCCGATCATCGACGTGCTGTTCGATGGCAACACCGACGCGGTCGACTACATCGCCCAGCACCTGGTCGGCGACGGCTATTTCCGCCTGCAGGCAGAACTGTTGACGGGGCTGGACGACCTGGACGATGTCAGCGACACCAACATCGCCGCGCTGGAGGCGATGGCGCAGGCGTATCTGCTGCGCGCCGAGACGCGCAAGAAGCTGGTGGAGCTGGTGGGGCGGTTGTAGGCCTCGCGCAGCGTCCATGGGTTGACGGGTCCCGGGGTTCGCCGGGACGACGGTGTGGGGGGATTACTCCACTACTACCGGGATCTTGCCGATTCTCGCCTGCCACTCGCGCGGGCCGGTCTTGTGCACCGACTCGCCGGTGGAGTCGACGGCCACGGTCACTGGCATGTCTTCCACCTGGAACTCGTAGATCGCCTCCATGCCCAGGTCGGCGAAGCCGACCACGCGCGCAGCCTTGATCGCCTTCGACACCAGATAGGCAGCGCCGCCGACCGCCATCAGATAGGCCGAACCGTGCTTGCGGATCGCCTCGATGGCCGTCGGACCGCGCTCGGCCTTGCCGACCATGCCGAGCAGACCGGTCTGACTGAGCACCTGCTCGGTGAACTTGTCCATGCGCGTGGCCGTGGTCGGGCCGGCCGGGCCGACGACCTCATCGCGCACCGGATCGACCGGGCCGACGTAGTAGATGAAACGGCCCTTGAGATCGACCGGCAGCGACTCGCCCTTGTTGAGCATGTCGACCATGCGCTTGTGCGCGGCGTCGCGACCGGTCAGCAGCTTGCCGTTGAGCAGCAGCACCTCGCCGGGCTTCCAGCTGGCGACGTCTTCGCGGGTGAGCGTGTCGAGATTGACCCGACGCCCCTTGGAAGCGTCGTACGTCAGCTCCGGCCAGTCGGCCAGCGACGGCGGATCGAGCATCACCGGGCCGCTGCCATCGAGCGTGAAATGGGCGTGGCGCGTGGCGGCGCAGTTCGGAATCAGCGCCACCGGCAGGTTGGCCGCGTGGGTCGGGTAATCCTTGACCTTGATGTCGAGCACGGTGGTCAGGCCGCCCAGGCCCTGCGCGCCGATGCCGAGCGCGTTGACCTTCTCGAACAGTTCCAGGCGCAGCTCCTCGGCGCGATTGGACGCACCGCGCTGCTGCAGCTCGGTGATGTCGATCGGTTCCATCAGCGCTTCCTTCGCCAGCAGCATCGCCTTCTCGGCGGTGCCGCCGATGCCGATGCCGAGCATGCCCGGCGGGCACCAGCCCGCACCCATCGTCGGCACGGTCTTGAGCACCCAGTCGACGATCGAGTCGGAGGGGTTGAGCATCGCGAACTTCGACTTGGCTTCCGAGCCGCCGCCCTTGGCGGCGACGATCACATCGACCGTATTGCCCGGCACGACCTTGACGTTGACCACGCCCGGCGTGTTGTCCTTGGTGTTGGTGCGCTTGCCCGCTGGATCGGCCAATACCGACGCGCGCAGCTTGTTGTCGGGGTGGTTGTAGGCGCGGCGCACGCCCTCGTGGACCATGTCCTCCACGCCCATGGTGGCGTCGTCCCAGCGCACGTTCATGCCGATCTCGAGGAACACGGTGACGATACCGGTGTCCTGGCAGATCGGACGGTGGCCTTCAGCGCACATGCGCGAGTTGATCAGGATCTGGGCGATGGCATCGCGCGCGGCCGGCGACTCTTCGCGCTCGTAGGCGGCGGCGAGGTTCTGGATGTAGTCGACCGGGTGGTAGTAGCTGATGTACTGCAGGGCATCGGCCACGGACTGGATCAGGTCTTCCTGGCGGATGGAGGCTGGCGTGGTCGAGCTGGACTTCGGGCTTGCGGCGTTGCTCACGGCGGGCATCGAGGCTGGCGGGCGGGGCCATATTTTAGCCCGTATCTGACTGCGGGTCCGGGCCGTTTGCCTGGACACGGCATCTTCACATTTCCCGCACAGGCGAAGATGGAACGTTACATAAAGTAAACATCTGCCCGGTCAGCCCGGCCGGGACGCCATCCTGAGGGGGTTCGCATGTCGTCGTCGCAACGTCACCGCGCGGCTGTGGGTCGCGTCCTGTTGCCCGCAGTCTTCCTCTCGGCACTGTCCTTCCCGGCCCTGGCCGTGCAGCCGCTGGACACATTCAGCATCCGCGTCGCCGGTTACATCAGCAAATTCGACACCCAGCTGCGCGCCGACGGCGAGACCGTGCGGGGCTCCGATGTCGATCTCGATCGCGACCTGGGCCTGGACGGCGACAGCACGATCGGCCTGATCTCCGCGAGCTGGCGGCCGTTCGAAGACCACGAGTTCGGCATCTCCTACTACCAGGACAGTTTCGACTCGCGCCGCACTCTCAACCGCGACATCAACTTCGATGGCGCGACCTACCCGGCATCTGCAACCGTTCGCAGCGAGTACAACCTCGATGCCTACGAGCTCAACTACAACTGGTGGGCAGCCAACAACGAAACCTGGGCACTGGGCCCGCGCCTGGGCCTGATCTGGTACAAGGTCGAACTGGACTTGAGCCTGGTGGTCGATGCCGGCGGCAATCAGGGCGGGGCGGATTTCGATCGGCAGGTCTCTGCCGACATCCCCGCACCGACGATTGGCGGCAGCTGGCGCTGGACACCCGCGGAAGATTGGCGCCTGTACGCCGAAGCGGGCTACTTCAAGGCCAACATCAACGACATCGATGCCGATGTCACCTTCGCCCGCGGCGGCGTCGAGTGGTACCCGTGGGAGAGCTTCGGTTTCATGCTCGACTACACCTACAACAACATCGACGCCGACGCCGATGCCAACCGTTTCAATGGCCATCTCGAGTTCAAGGACAGCGGCATCCGCCTGGGTGGCGTGTACCGTTTCTGAGCCGATGTCCGTGGGAGCCGGTTCGCCGGTTCCCACGCGAGCGCCGCACCGGGCCCGCGCGTGAAGATCGCCACGTTCAACGTCAACGGCATCAACACCCGCCTGGAATCACTGCTGGCATGGCTGCGCGAGGACGCGCCCGATGTCGCCTGCCTGCAGGAACTGAAGGCCGCCAACGAGCAGTTCCCGCGCAAGGCCCTCGCCGAGGCCGGCTATGGCGCGATCTGCCACGGCCAGAAGGCCTGGAACGGCGTGGCCATCCTGGCCCGCGACAGCGACCCGATCGAGATCCAGCGCGGTCTCCCTGGCGACCCCGATCCCAGCCAGAGCCGCTATCTCGAAGCGGCGGTGAACGGAATAGTCATCGCTTGCCTGTACCTGCCCAACGGCAATCCGCAGCCCGGTCCCAAGTTCGACTACAAACTGGCCTGGTTCGACCGCCTGATCGAACGCGCACAACAACTGCACGACTGCGGCCAGCCCGTCGTGATCGCCGGCGACTTCAACGTCGTGCCGACCGATGCGGACATCTACGACCCAAAATCGTGGCGCAAGGATGCCCTGCTGCAGCCGCAAAGCCGCGAGCGCTACGAGCGCCTGCTCGCGCAGGGCTGGACGGACAGCCTGCGCGAACTGTTCGGCGAGGAGCGCGTGTATACGTTCTGGGATTACTTCCGCCAGCACTGGCAGCGCGATGCGGGACTGCGCATCGACCATCTCCTGCTCAACCCGGTGCTCGCGCCAAGCCTGAGCGAAGCCGGCGTGGATCGCTGGGTACGCGGCTCGGAACGGGCCAGCGATCATGCCCCGGCCTGGGTCGAACTCGATCTTCCCCTCGCTCCTGCATGACGGCCGCAACATCACCATGACGTCGGCTGCCGCCGTTGTGCCCTATCCTGCCAACCCATGCCCGCCGACACCGCCGCACCCGCCAAGCCAAGCCTGCGCGAACGATTCGACGCGTTGCGCAACCTGCCGCCATTCCTGCGGCAGATCTGGGCGACCAGCCCCTGGCTGACGCTGACCACGCTGGGCCTGCGGATCGTCCGCGCGTTCCTGCCCATCGCCACACTGTATGTCGGCAAGCTGATCATCGACGAAGCCGTGCGGCTGGTCGCAGCCGGCGCCAACTTCGAGTCGATCGGTGCGGCCTGGCACAGCGGCCAGCTGGACACGCTGTCGTCGCTGCTGCTGCTCGAGTTCGCGCTGGCGATCGGCTCGGACCTGCTCGGGCGCCTGATCAGCTACGGCGACTCGCTGCTGTCGGAACTGTTCACCAACGCCACCAGCGTGCGCCTGATGGAGCACGCGGCCACGCTCGACCTGGAGGACTTCGAAGACCCGGACCTGCAGGACAAGCTCGACCGCGCGCGCCGCCAGACCATGGGGCGGATGAACCTGATGAGCCAGCTGTTCGGCCAGGTGCAGGATGCGATCACCGTGATCAGCTTCGCTGCCGGCCTGCTGGTCTATGCGCCATGGCTGATCGTGCTGCTCGCCGTGGCGCTGGTGCCCTCGTTCGTCGGCGAGGCGCACTTCAACGCGCTGGGCTATTCGCTCAACTTCGCCTGGACGCCCGAACGCCGCCAGCTGGAATACGTGCGCCAGATGGGCGCGAGCGTGGAGACGGCCAAGGAGGTGAAGATCTTCAACCTCCACCGTTACCTGATCGCCAAGTACCGCGAACTGGCCGACGGATTCTTCCGCGCCAACCGCGCCCTCGCCCGCCGCCGCGCCGCCTGGGGTGCGCTGCTGGCCGCGCTGGGCACGATGGGCTATTACGTCGCCTACGCCTACATCGCCTGGCGCACCGTGCGCGGCGATTTCAGCATCGGCGACCTGACCTTCCTGGCCGGCAGTTTCCGCCGCTTGCGGCAGTTGCTCGAAGGCCTGCTGGTCGGCTTCTCGCAGGTGGCCGGACAGGCGCTGTACCTGGATGACCTGTTCTCGTTCTTCGAGATCACGCCCGAGATCGTCTCGCCGGCCAATGCATTGCCGATACCGCGGCCGATCGCGCGCGGTTTCGTGTTCGAGAACGTCGGCTTCCGCTATCCCGATGCGGAAAAGTGGGCGCTGCGCGGTCTCGACTTCGAACTGCGCGCCGGCGAAGTGCTGGCCCTGGTCGGCGAGAACGGCGCCGGCAAGACCACCCTGGTCAAGCTGCTTGCGCGCCTGTACGACCCGGACGAAGGCCGCATCACCCTGGACGGCCGCGACCTTCGCGACTACGACCTGGACGACCTGCGCGGCAACGTCGGCGTGATCTTCCAGGACTTCGTCCGCTACCACCTCACCGCCGGCGAGAACATCGGCGTTGGCCAGATCGACGCGATGGCCGACAGCGCGCGCATCCGCGAGGCGGCCCGGCGCGCGGCGGCCGACGAGGTGATCGAGGCATTGCCCAACGGTTACGACCAGCTGGTTGGCCGCCGCTTCAAGACCGGCGTCGACCTGTCCGGCGGGCAGTGGCAGAAGATCGCCATCGCCCGAGCCTACATGCGCGATGCGCAGGTGATGATCCTCGACGAGCCGACCGCGGCGCTGGATGCACGCAGCGAGTTCGAAGTGTTCCGGCGCTTCAAGGAACTCTCGCACGGCAAGACCGCGGTACTGATTTCGCACCGCTTCAGCAGCGTGCGCATGGCCGATCGCATCCTGGTGCTCGCGCAAGGCCGGCTCGAAGCCAGCGGCACCCACCAGGAACTGCTCGACCAGGGCGGCCGCTACGCCGAACTGTTTGAATTGCAGGCCGCCGGGTATCGTTGAGGCGGTCGGCTGTCACCATTCTCTCTACCCCTATTCGCTCCGGGAGACTGTCCATGCGCCACCACGTCCACTGCACCGCCCTCGCCTTTGCGCTGTCGCTCTCGCTTGCCGCATGCCAGGCCGACCAGGGTGCCGCCGCGAAGACGGACGCCGTCGCTGCCGCGAC
This sequence comes from Lysobacter sp. TAF61, assembly GCF_052113485.1. NCBI lineage: Bacteria > Pseudomonadati > Pseudomonadota > Gammaproteobacteria > Lysobacterales > Lysobacteraceae > Lysobacter > Lysobacter sp. TAF61. The sequence goes on along the minus strand of NZ_JBFRDH010000003.1, from coordinate 268,347 downwards.
CCCGGCGCCCAAGGCGATGCCGACGCAGACCGTCGCCAGCCAGAACGGCCAGGTGCGCGTGACCGAGATTGCCTCGGGCCTGTCGCACCCGTGGAGCGTGGCGCTGCTGCCCGATGGCGGCTTCCTGGTCACCGAGCGCCCGGGGCGGATGCGCCGGATCTCCGCGGACGGCGCGGTGTCTGCCCCCCTCGGGGGCGTGCCGGAGGTCTGGGCGCAGGGCCAGGGCGGCCTGCTCGACGTGGTGCTGGCCCCCGACTTCGCCAGCAGCAAGCGGATCTACTTCAGCTACGCCGAGCCCGGCGAGAACGGCACCGCCGGCACCGCTGCGGCCATGGCCACGCTGGGCGACACGGCGCTCACCGATGTGCGTCGCATCTATCAACAGCAGCCCAAGCTCGAGGGCCCGAATCACTTCGGCTCGCGCATCGCCTTCGACGGCAAGGGCCATGTGTTCATCACCCAGGGCGAACGCAACGACCGCCCGACCGCGCAGAAGCTCGACATGCTGCAGGGCAAGGTGGTGCGCCTGAACCTCGACGGCAGCGTGCCCAGCGACAATCCCTTCGTCGGCCGCAAGGACGCTCGCCCGGAGATCTGGAGCTACGGCCATCGCAACATGCAGTCGCTGGCGACCGATCCGCGCACCGGCACGGTGTGGGAGGCCGAGCACGGCCCGCGCGGCGGCGACGAGATCAACCGCCCCGAGGCGGGCAAGAACTACGGCTGGCCGATCATCACCCATGGCATCAACTACTCGGGCCTGAAGATTCCCGAGTCCGTCGGCACCTCGGCGCCGGGCATGGAGCAGCCCTACCACGTCTGGGAGAAGTCGCCGGGCCTGTCTGGCATGGCGTTCTACACCGGGCATGCCGGCTCGAAGTGGGACAACAGCCTGTTCCTGGGGGCACTGGCCGACAGCAGCCTGATCCGGCTCAGCCTCGACGGCGACACGATCACCGGCGAAGAGCGCCTGCTGAAGGAACTCAACTCGCGCATTCGCGACGTCCGGGTCGGCAGCGACGGCAAGGTCTATGTCCTCACCGACGAGGAGAACGGCAAGCTGCTGCGGCTGGATCCGCCGACGGGCTGAGGGACGCGATCGGCTACAATGCCGGCCGGTTCTACTCCCCCAAGCACCGGCATGTCTTCCGCGTTTGGCACCGAAACGGTGCTGGATGTCCGTCACTGGACGGACGACTACTTCAGCTTCACCACCACCCGCGACGACGGATTCCGCTTCGAGAACGGCCAGTTCGTGATGATCGGACTGGAAGTGCCGCAGGCGGACGGCTCGGTGCGACCGCTGCTGCGCGCCTATTCGATCGCCAGCGCCAACTGGGAAGAGCAGCTGGAGTTCTTCAGCATCAAGGTGCCCAACGGCCCGCTGACCTCGCGGCTGAAGTCGATCCAGCCGGGCGACCAGGTGCTGATCGGGCGCAAGCCCACCGGCACCCTGCTGATCCATGACCTCCACCCCGGCCGCAATCTCTACCTGCTGGGCACCGGCACCGGCCTGGCGCCGTGGCTGGCGGTGATCAAGGACCCGGCCACCTACGAGCGCTTCGACCGGGTGATCCTCACCCACGGTGTCCGCAACGGGCAGGACCTGGCCTACCGCGACTACTTCGTCAACGAGCTGCCGCGCCATGAGTTCCTCGGCGAGCAGATCGCCGCCAAGCTCAAGTACTACCCGGCGGTAACGCGCGAGGCGTTCGACTTCGACGGCAACGACCACCGCGGCCGCCTGACCGATCTGTTCGACAGCGGCCGGATGATGCGGCACCTGGGCATCGAGGCGCTCGACCCCGAGCATGACCGCGCGATGATCTGCGGCAGCCCGCAGATGCTGGCCGACTTCCGCGGCATCCTCGATGGCCGTGGCTTCGCCGCGGCGCCGCGCATCGGCGTGCCGGGGCAGTATGTGTTCGAGCGGGCGTTCGTCGAGAAGTAGCGAGGCAACCGCGACAGCGATCAGGCCGTGATCGCTGCCCCGGTGCCGGCGCGGCGCAGCCAGCGCTCGGCTTCGACCTCGTTGGTGAATACCGCCGCGTCCACGCCGGCATCGCGCGCGTACAGCGCGCAGTACTCGACATCCTGCAAGCCGCGCGGCTTCACGTGCGCGATGCGGTAACGCCACAGTCGCGCGTATTCCATGGCGAGCACCAGCTCGAGCCATTCCAGTTCCTGCATGGCTTCGCCGCTGAGCTCGTCGACCAGCAGCACGCCGTTGCCCTGCGCCACTTCCAGCCGCGGCATGATTTCGCGCCAGTACGCGAGTGTGTTGTCGAGGCTTTCCTCGCCGCTTACATGCACGCGCAAACCGAAATCATGATCTTCGATTTCGACCTGCAACTCCGTCTGCAGAACCTGCCTGAGCATGGCATCACCCCAATGCGGCTTCGATGTCCTTCGCAATCGACTCGGGCTTGTCGGTCGGTGCGTATCGCTTGATCACCTGGCCATCCCGGCCGACCAGGAACTTGGTGAAATTCCACTTGATCCCCGCAAGGCCGAGGATGCCACCCTTTTCGTCCTTGAGCCACTTCCACAAGGGGTGGGCGCCGTCGCCGTTGACCTCGACCTTGGCGAACAGCGGGAAGGTCACGTCGTAGTTGAGCGAGCAGAAGTTGAGGATCTCGGCCTCGTCCCCGGGCTCCTGGTGGCCGAACTGGTCGCAGGGGAACCCGAGCACTTCCAGGCCGCGGCCGCCAAAGTCGCGGGAGAGCTTCTCCAGGCCGGTGTATTGCGGGGTAAACCCGCACTGGGAGGCGACGTTGACGATCAGCAGGACCTTGCCGCGGAACTCATCGAGCCGGCGCGGCTGGCCGTCGATGTCGGTGGCGCTGAAGTCGTAGGCGGTGGTCATGGGGGGTGACTCCGGAACTGTGGCCCCGAGCATAGCGCCCGGGCGGGACATCGGGAATCTGAAAACGTTGGCAAGGCGCCGGACACGGCCATGGGAGCGCCAGCCATCGCGCAGGCCGCCCTGCGGCCGGAAACGACAACGCCGGGACGGGCCCGGCGTTGTCGGTGTCACACGATCGCAGCAATCTCAGGCCAATGCCTCAGAAGCCGGCCTTGAACTCCACGCCAACCGTGCGCGGCTCGTTGATGAAGCCGGTGAGGTTGTTGAAGTCGATGCCGCCCACGACCTGCACTTCGTCGGTGATGTTGCGGCCGAACACGGCCAGGTCGTACTTGCCGTAATCCCACATGTAACCCAGGCGCAGGCCACCTTCGACCAGCGACTTGCCGGTGAACTCGACCGAGTCGTAGAGGAAGAAGTTCACTTCGCTGCGATAGACCCAGTCGGTGTAGGCGTAGAACTCGCCACCGTTGTCCATCGGGATGCCCCAGCGCAGGGTCAGGTTGTGGTTCCACTTCGGCGCCTGCGGCAGGACGTTGCCGTCGATCAGTGCCTTGCCGTTGATGTCGAGCGGATCGGTCACGGTGCAGGCCGCGCACGGCGAGACCGCCAGGGTCGGGTCCTTGATCTCGGTGTCGTTGTAGCTGCTGCCCAGGGTCAGCAGCAGGTCGTCGGCCAGGTACGCCTGGAAGTCCATCTCGAAGCCCTGGCCGGTGGACTTGTCGGCGTTGAGCAGGATGTTGGCGTTACCGGTCGAACCGCCCACGGCGGTGAGCTGCTGGTCCTTGATCTCGTAGTAGAAGACGCCGGCGTTGAGGCGCGCGCGCTTGTCCCACAGGTCGGCCTTGATGCCCGCCTCGTACGAGGTGGAGGTTTCCGGACCGGCGATCGACATGCCGTTGAACGCGCCCGCGGCCTGGATGCTGCTGCCGCGGTAGCCGGTGGCGACGCGGCCGTACAGGTTCACGTCGTCGTTGATCTCGTAGGTGGCCGACAGGTCCCAGTTGAACTTCTTGTCGGAGGTCGACTCGACCAGGTCGCCATCGGGCTCCATCGCCGCCAGCTGCGCGATGGTGCACTTGCCGCCGAGCACGCACGGAGCAAAGCCGGTCTGCCAGTACTCCTCGACGCCCAGGTCCTTGTCGTCCCAGGTGTAACGCACGCCGGCACGCAGCTGGAAGGCGTCGTTGACGTCCCAGGTGGTCGCCGCGAACACGGCCCACGAGTCGTTGGTCTGGTTGACGCGCTCGTAGCCGTCCTGGATGCCGCCGGCCAGCGAGTCGTAGCTGAAGCTTTCGACGTCGTAGTCTTCGTTGAAGTAGAACAGGCCGGCCTGCCAGTTCCATGCGCTGTCCAGGTCGGACTCGACGCGGAACTCCTGCGTCCACTGCGCGTGCGACGGAATGCCGTCGGCCGTTTCCGACGCGAACGGAATCACGCCCGGGCCCGACACCGGCAGGAACACCGCGCCGAAACCGCCGTCGATGTCGCCGCGGCTGTAGGTCTCGACCGACTCGTAGCCGGTGATCGAATACAGCTTGTAGTCGCCGATGTCCCAGGTCAGGCGCGCGCTGGCGCCCTGGCTGTCGAGCTCGGAGTGGTTGAGGCCGTCGAGCGAGACCTTGTCCTCGTCGAAACCGTCGACCAGGTCGTTGGTGCCCGGCTTGATGATGTTGGCGCGGAACAGACGCGCGGTGCCGTTGAGGTGACGGGCGTGGGCGTTGAGCAGCGCTTCGAAGGACTCGCCTTCGTAGAGGAACTGCACGCGGCCGGCCGATTCGTCATAGCCTTCGAAACCGTCGTTCGGACCCGGGTAGGTGTTCTCGACCCAGTCGTCGCGGCGCTGGAACAGCACCGAGGCGCGTCCCGACCAGTTCTCGCTGAGGCCGCCGCCGACGGCGCCCTCGAAGTTGACCATGTTGTCGCTGCCGATGCCGAGCTTGCCGTAGCCGCCGAAATCCTGCGACGGACGAACCGACTCGAACTTGACCACGCCGGCCGGGGTGTTGCGGCCGAACAGCGAACCCTGCGGGCCACGCAGCACTTCGACGCGATCCAGGTCGAACACCGGGAAGCCCTTGAGGATCGGGTTTTCCTGGACGACTTCGTCATAGACCAGCGACACCGGCTGCGACGCGTTGAGGCGGAAGTCGGTGTTGCCGTAGCCGCGGATGTAGAAGCGCGGGAAGGCGCGACCAAACGAGGATTCGATGTTGAGGCTGGGCACGCGACCGGACAGGAAGCGCACGTCGTTGCCACCGGAACCCAGCACATCGAGCTGCTCGGCATTGAGCGTGGTGACCGACACCGGCACGTCCTGCAGGTTTTCGACCTTGCGCTGCGCGGTGACCTCGATGGTCTCCAGCGTCGTGGACTTGCCGCTGGCCGGCTGCGCGGTCTGCGCCGGTGCGGTGTCGGTCGGGGTCTGCGCATCCTGCGCGAAAGCGGCCTGGGCCGGCAGCATCAGGGCGATGGCGACGGTCAGGGCGTGGCGGGGAAGCTTGCGTGCAAGCGGCATGGAAGGCATTGAGCGGTCTCGATGGGTGGCGTCAAGGATGGGACGCCAAGGATTCGAAGGCCGACGCAGCGAACATGCCTCTCTCCGACATGCGCGATGCGGCGATACGTGGACTCAGGCCGTCCCCTGACGACCTCGGCGCGGACCCGTCCGCGCCACGGCGGCTGACATGACGGGCGGAATGTTACCAGACTGTTAAAGCGCCGTACCCGGGCGTACGCCTGCTCCCCCACCCTGGCCGCAGGCGCGGCCAGGGTGGCATTGGTCAGCGCGCGGCGCTGACCTTCACCGCCGGCACGAACGGCTTGATCCCCAGCGCCTCGTGGATCTCGCTCGGGTAATAGGCGGTCGAGCCCTTGATCACCAGCGCCACATTGCGGATATCGGCGATGTTGGTGGTCGGATCGCCGTCGATCAGCACGATATCGGAGCGCTTGCCGGGGGTGACCGATCCCCGCTCCTTGAGCGTGCGGCTGTACGTGGCGCCGTTCCAGGTCGCCACCTGCAGGGCCTGCGACGGGGTAAGCCCGGCCTGGACATACAGCTCCAGCTCGCGCTGCAGGGTGAAGCCGACCATCTCGTCGGTGCCGGCCACCATCGGCACGCCGGCCTTGTAGGCGCGGCCGACGAACTCGACCATCTTGGCGTAGGAGCGGGTGTAGCGCGCCGCGGTGGCATCGTCGGGGATGTTCATCTCGGCGGCGCGACGGCCGCGCTGGATGTCCGGCGGCAGGTGGTCGGCGACGTCGGCCACGATCGGCGACATCTCGCCGTTGCGCTGGTGCAGGAACTCGAACGTGGCCAGGGTCGGGTCGATCACCACCTTCTTCGAAGCCAGCGTGGCGATGAAGTCCTGCACCGGCTTGCTGTCCAGGTCCAGGCCGTCGGTCTTTTCAGCCGGCAGGTAGAACCGCGCCAGCGTGCGCGTGTCGGTCTTGTCATCGACGAAGAAGTTCAGCATCAGCTGGTTGATGTGCTGGATCTCGTCGAAGCCGTCGTCCACCACGTCCTGCGCGCGCAGGAACGCCGGCACGTGGCCGCTGACGCGCATGCCCTTGGAGTGCGCGTACGCCACGGTGTCCTTGAGGATGTCCTTCGGGAACGAGTTGTAGATCTTGATTTGCGGGTAGCCGTGTTCGGCGTACCAGTCGACCGCCTTCTTCACATCGTCGAGGTTCTTGACCACGAAGCCGTTGCGCGCCGAGTACTTGCTCTCGCCTTCGATGAAACCGGCGGGCACCACGTCCGGCGACATCAGCGTGCCGGCCTTGATCTCGCCGAGCATCTGCTGGAGCGTGGCGTTGTCGTTGCCCATGTCGCGCACGGTGGTGACGCCTGCGGCGAGGTTGAGCCCGCCGTCCCAGCGGCCGACATGGGCATGCATGTCGAACAGGCCCGGCAGCAGCACCTTGCCGCCGGCGTCGATGATGTTGTCGGCCTTGACCTTGCCGCCCTTGCCGGTCGGCGTCACCGATACGATCGTGCCGTCCTTCACCAGCACGTCGCTGGCCGCACCCAGGCGTGCGTTTTCGCTGTCGAACACGCGCGCGTTGCGGATCAGGGTGGCGCCGGCGAGCGGATGGCCCAGGCGCTTGGCCAGGTCGACCAGCGCCTCGGCCTCGGCCAGCTTCTGCTGCGCCTCCAGGGCATTGGCGCCGCCCTGGCATCCGTCTTCGATCAGCTGCAGGAAGCCGGGGTAGATGTAGGCGAACAGGCGCGGGCTGGCGTCCGTGGTTGCCCAGGCGAACGTCGGCGTCAGGCCGACGCCGGTGACGGCGAGCAGTTGCACCGGACGCTGCGTGGCGCCGCACTGGACCTGGGCCTGCGCCACCTTGCGCGAAGTGAGCGTGCCGCTGGGGATCAGCGGCAGCTTGCCGTCGGCGCGTTTGGCCAGCGCGCCCATCGCCACCGAGAACCCGGCCGGCGAGCCGCCCAGCGGCGAGTACAGCGCGGTCCCCGAAACCTTCTGGCTGCCGTCGTCGGATTTCGACTTCCACTCGACCTGGTCGCCCTTGCGGCTGAAGCTCTCGTCGATGGCGGCGCCGAAGGTCGACGTGCCCTGGACCCGGTAGCGGGTGTAGGTGCCGTCCGCGGCCAGGGTGTACTCCTCCTTCAGCTCCGGGCCGCGGCCGTTGTCCTTGAAGATGAAGTCGACGGCGTAGCTGCCGTCGTCGCGGTGGGTCACGACCTGCTGGCCGGCCTGCTTGCCCCCGTCGACCAGGGCGACGTAGCGCAGCGTCTCGGCGGCCATGGCGGTGCTGGCCAGTCCGAGCAGGCCGACGCCCAGGAGCAGGCTGCGGGTGACGGCAAGGTTGAATCCGGCGCGGGTCAGTGCGGCGCGGGTGCGGACGGTCATGGATTTTTCCCCTCGGTGATGGATCACGCTGGTCGCCGGCTGGCCGGCGACCCTTGCCCGAAGTGTAGCCAGCCTGTGCCGGCGCGGGCCGTTCGTCCCCCCATGCCTTTCGTCAGGGGTCCAATTGCCCCCCATCGGGTAGGCTGCGGGCTCCCTTTGACGAGGTCTCCGTCCAATGAAGCACCCTCTCGCGCTGGCCCTGGCCGTGGCATTGAGCGCAACCGCCCCCACCTATGCCAAGACCCCCAAGGCAGATACGTCCGTGAGCGCGCCAGCCCTGACGCCCAACAGCGTGAATCCGTTCTTCAGCGACTCCCCGCTGCCCCTGCATTACCCGCAGTTCGACAAGATCAAGGACGCCGACTTCGCGCCCGCCTTCGACGCCGGCATGGCCGAGCAGCTGAAGGAGATCGATGCGATCGCCAACAATGCAGCCAAGCCGACGTTCGACAACACCATCATCGCGATGGAGAAGTCGGGCCGCACGCTGACCCGCGCCACCACGGTGTTCTTCAACCTGGTCGGCACCGACACCAACGACACGCGCGAGAAGCTGCAGGCGACCTACGCGCCGAAGTTCTCCGCGCACCGTGACGCGATCAACCTCAACGCCAAGCTCTTTGCCCGCGTGAAGGCGCTGTACGACACGCGCACCACGCTCGGCCTCGACGCCCAGGGCGTGCGCCTGATCGAGCGCTACTACACCGACTTCGTCCGCTCCGGCGCCAACCTGTCGGAAGCCGACAAGACCCGCACCAAGGCGATCAACGCCGAGCTGGCCGCGCTGGGCACCAAGTTCAGCCAGAACGTGCTGGCCGAAGTGAATGCTTCGGCGATTGTTGTAGACACCAAGGCTGAACTCGACGGCCTGACCGACGAGCAGATCGCCACCGCCGCCGAAGCGGCCAAGGCGCGCAAGCTCGACGGCAAGTACGTCATCGCCCTGCTCAACACCACCGGCCAGCCGCCGGAGGCGTCGCTGACCAACCGCGCCGTGCGCGAGCGCCTGCACAAGGCCTCGATCGCCCGCGGCAGCCGCGGCAACGAGTACGACAACACCGCCATCGTCTCCCAGGTCACCAAGCTGCGTGCCGAACGCGCCAAGATCATGGGTTACCCGAACTACGCGGCCTATGTACTGGAAGACGAGACGGCCAAGTCGCCGGAAGCCGTCAACAGCATGCTCGGACAGCTCGCCCCGGCTGCGGTCGCCAACGCCGAGCGCGAAGGCGCCGACCTGCAGGCGATGATCGACAAGGAACAGAAGGCCAAGGGCCAGCCGACCTTCAAGCTCGAGCCGTGGGACTGGTCGTTCTACACCGAGAAGGTTCGCCAGGAGAAGTACGCATTCGACGAGTCGCAGCTCAAGCCGTACTTCGAGATGAAGAATGTGCTGGAGAACGGCGTGTTCTTTGCTGCGGGCCAGCTGTACGGCCTGAAGTTCAAGGAGCGCACCGACCTGCCCAAGTACCACGCCGACACCTTCGTGTACGACGTGTTCAACGAGGACGGCACGCAGCTGGCGATCTTCATCTTCGATCCGTACGCGCGCGACTCCAAGCGCGGCGGTGCGTGGATGAACTCCTACGTCGACCAGTCCGGCCTGACCGGGTTCAAGCCGGTGGTGGCCAACCACCTCAACATCCCCAAGCCGTCGGAAGGCAAGCCGACGCTGATGACCTGGGATGAGGTGACCACGGCGTTCCACGAGTTCGGTCATGCGCTGCACGGCATGTTCTCGAATGTCGAGTACCCCTACTTCTCCGGCACCAGCGTGCCGCGCGACTTCGTCGAGTACCCCTCGCAGGTCAACGAGATGTGGGCTGACTGGCCGGCGATCCTGGCCAACTACGCCAAGCACTACCAGACGGGCGCGGCGATGCCGAAGGAACTGCTCGACAAGGTGCTGGCCAGCTCGAAGTTCAACCAGGGCTTCGCCACCACCGAGTACCTGGGTTCGGCGATGCTCGACCAGAACTGGCACCAGGCGACGGCGTCGCAGCTGCCTGCAGCCAACGGCGTGATGGGCTTTGAAGCCGCCGCGCTGAAGAAGGACGGCGTCAACTTCTACGCGGTGCCGCCGCGTTACCGCACGCCGTACTTCAGCCACATCATGGGTGGCTACGCCGCCGGCTACTACGCCTACATCTGGTCGGAAGTGCTGGACGCGAACTCGGTTGAATGGTTCAAGCAGAACGGTGGCCTGACCCGCAAGAACGGCGACCATTTCCGCCAGTCGCTGCTGTCGCAGGGCGGCAGCGTCGATGCGCTGCAGCTGTTCCGCAACTTCGCCGGCCACGATCCGAAGATCGAGCCGCTGCTGGAGAAGCGTGGCCTGACCGCCACCTCGGGGTCCGAGGCGACCGGCAAGGCTGCCAAGAAGTAAGTCGCTTCAGCGCGATGGATTGACGAAACCGCCCGGGGAGACCCGGGCGGTTTTCTTTGCGTCAGCGTTCGGGATCGACGCGACTGAGCTCGAGGAAAAGGTCCCGCGCCAGCACGCCCTGGTCCGGTTGGTCGATGAAGAAGCCCTGCGCGCCCAGGCCGTACAGCTGCATTGCCTCGGCGACAACGGACTGGGTGATGCCGCCCTGGGTCTGCGCGAGGAACGTTTCCTCGGCGCGCAGCGTGTACGGGTGCACCTGCAATCCGGCCTTCAGCGCCCAGCCCAGCATCGGATGGACCAGGCCGGTGCCCTGCCCGGCCAGTTCGGCCTTGCCGTCGCCGTTGGCGTCGCGCGGCGGTGCGAGCGGCTGGCGCGGTAGCAGACTGCCTTTCCACGGGCCTACGCCGCTGGCGTAGTTGGCCTTCATCCATTGCAGTACGGATTCGGTCGCAAATGCGCCGTACCGTGTCGTTGCAGTCAAACCGCCTTCGACCTTGCCTGACAAGCCGGCGTACAGCGCTGCCAGGTCGGCGCCGTGGGTGGTGTTGTAGACCACGTCATAGGGTCTGGCTTCATTGAGGTCGTCATACAGCTGCACCAGCGGCACGTCGATGCCCGCGGCTGGCATCAGCTTCTTCTTCAGTTCGATCAGGTTCTCGAACTCGAAGCTCTGCACGTAGATCCGCGACGGATCGGTAAACCCTTCCGCGACCAGCGTCTCGACCAGTTTCGCGCCGAGCGAGATGCCGATGGGGCGGCCATCGAGTCGCCGTCCCTCCCGTGCGAAGTAGGTCGGGTGCTTGGTCTCGGGATAAATGCCGACCTTGCGGCCATTGCGAGCCTCGCGCTTCACCAGTGCGATCACTTCGGCCAGGGTCGGGATCGTGTACATGCCGTCGAAACGGGTGTTGTCGGGCCGGATCGCCGGGATCCGCTCCTTCGCCCGCAGGGTCTTCAGTTCGGCAAGGGTGAAGTCCTCGGTGAACCAGCCGGTCTGGGTGATGCCGTCGATGGTCTTGGTGGTGCGGCGGCTGGCGAATTCCGGATGCGTCGCGACGTCGGTGGTGCCTGAGATCTCGTTCTCGTGGCGGGCGACGAGTACGCCATCGCGGGTCGCGACCAGGTCCGGCTCGATGAAGTCGGCACCCTGGCGGATCGCCAGGCGGTAAGACTCCAGCGTGTGTTCCGGGCGGTAGCCGCTGGCGCCGCGATGGCCGATCACGATGAGGCCCTGGTGGTCGGGTCGGCGGTTGCGGTCGGGGGCGCTCACAGTGCGAGCATCAGCCGCGGCAGGCTGCTTGGCAATCGCGGTGGCGCAGGCGGTTCCGACCAGCAGCAGCGCGTCACCCGCTCAGGGCGTGACTGCCGTCGCAGCGAACGTGGAGTCCGGTTCGCGCAGCAGTGCCTTGCGCACGACGCGGGCGTCGTCCGGTTCCAGCTCGGCCAGTATTTCGACTTCGCCCGAGACGAGGGTCGCCACGGCAACGCCGTCGCGGAAGGCGATCCGCGCACCGGCCAGGCGCGGCACCTTGTTGCCGGTGAGCACGGTGCCGAGCAGGTTCAGCGGATCGACCGCCGACACGCAGATCAGGGCGCCATCGTGCGGCCGCTGCCGGACCTGGCGCATCAGCCCGATCGCCTCGGGCAGCGCGAACTGTTCGCCCGACAGGCCGGCGATGAAACGGCCGCCGCGGATCTCTCCGCGTGCTTCGAGGCGATGGTAGACGCGCACCAGCTCGCGCCAGGGCGGCAGCCACGAGGCCTCGCGCTCGAGCATGCGCCAGCAAACCACGCCGTGGCGCCGTAGCAGCACCCGCGCGATGTGCTCGACGTCCTCCGGTTCGCGCTTCTCGTTGGCGCTCTCCGGTGCGCGCTTGATCAATGCCCAGCGACCGGCATCCTCGATGCCGAACAATGCCGCGCGGCGGCGGCGTCCGGGATGCGCGCCCGGTCGCTTCGATGCCGGCACCAGCAGTGCCCGCAGGCCGGCGTAGCTGTCGCAGTGGATGCGTCCGCGCGCGACCAGTTCGGCCAGCGCGTCTTCCAGCTCGGTGCGCAGCAGGTGCGCGCCGGTGACCAGTTCGTCGAAGAACGAAGCGCCGTGCCCGGCCAGATGGTCGAGGACGCGCTGGGCGCGGCTGGACAGCGCTTCGTCGGCGCCCAGCGGCGGCGCAAGCCGCGTCCAGGTCGCCGCATCGCGGCGTGGCAGCAGGACTATGGGGGTGCTGCGGACCGGCGTGCTGCCGCGCGCGGCGTTGGCTTCGTTGCTGCCGGCACGCAGGCGCGTCCACTGCGTCCGTCCTGACGTGCACAGGTCGTCCAGCCACGAAATCGAATAATCGCTGACTCGCGCGGGAAGCAGTTCCGACTCCCACGCCGATGCCGGCGCCTCGTAACCCTCCAGTTGCGACAGCACACCGGCCAGTGCTTCGGGCCCCTGGACGCGGGCGGAGGGACCCACGCGCTGCCAGTCGAAGGCGAAGCGCATGAAGTCTCGCGGCGCCAGCGGTTCGATCTCGCGACGCAGGCGCCGCAACGTGTAGCGGTGGATGCGTGCCAGCAGGTGCCGCTCGCACCACTCGTCCGCATCGATGCCGGGGGTGAAGCGGCCCTGCATCACGTAGCCTTCGGTTTGCAGGCGCAATAGCGTTTGTTCGATGTCGGCGCGCGGCAGCGACAGGTCGTCGGCGAGTACCTGCACCGGCGTGGGGCCGAGGCCGGTCAGGCGCGAACGCAGCAGTTCGACCAGCGCATCCTCGCGCGTCCACGGCTGTTGCATGAATTCGGCGGGGGCTTCGATGCGCGGCTGCAGCTCGGCTTCCGGATAGATGGCCTGGAGCTGCGGAAGCCGTTCGGCCGCGCACCACAGACCGGTGCCTTCGACGATCACCGCCACGCCCGCTCTCACCGCAACGCCGCTCGCGGCGCCGGGGCTCTGGATCGTGGTGGCGCGATGATCCTTCGCCAGTCGCGCCAGCCAGTCTGCCCAGCCGTTCTCGCGGACCTCCCGCGCAGTCACCACGCCCAGGCCCATCAGCGCCTCGTGCATCTCGTCGACGCTGCGCACCTGCGGCCAGGCCTCTTCGCGCACGGCCTCGATGGCCGACGCATCGAGTCGGCCGAGGTCGTCGGCACTTTGCGCGTCGGCATAGCGGCGCGTCTGCACAGCCTGGGTGCGACGCTCCTCCAGCGGCGCGTCATCGAGGAAGGAGTACGGGCGGGCATTGAGCACCTCGGCCGCAAATGGCGACGGCGCGCTCAGGTCGCGCGCGACGATCCTGACCTCGCCCGCTTCCATCGCCCGCAGCAGGCGCAGCCAGCCTTCGACATCCATGGCCTCGTGCAGGCAGTCGTCCAGCGTCTGTGCGACCAGGGGATGGTCGGGCACCTCACGCTCGCCGACGAGGTTCTCGGCGCAGGCGACCTGGTCGGGGAATACGGTGGCGAGCAGATCCTCGGACTTCATTCGTTGCAACTGCGGCGGCACTTTCTTGCCGCCGACGAAACGCGGCAGCGCCAGCGCCGTCGTCGCCGCCCAGCGCCAGCGCACGCCGAACATCGGTGCATCGAGCAATGCCTGGATCAGCACGTGCTCGGCCGACGAGGAATGCAGGTAGCGCGAGACTTCCTCCAGCGGGAAGCTGTGGCTGGTCGACAGCGACAGCACGATGGCATCTTCGGTGGCGGCCGCCTGAAGTTCGAAGTTGAACTGCCTGCAGAAGCGTTTGCGAAGGGCCAGGCCCCAGGCACGGTTGATGCGGCTGCCGTAGGGCGTGTGGATCACCAGCTGGGTGCCGCCGCTCTCGTCGAAGAAGCGTTCCAGCACCAGGGTGTGCTGGCTCGGCATCGCGCCGAGCGCGGCATGTGTGCTGGCGAGGTACTCGCTGATCTGTTGCGCGGCGGCGACTGGCAAGCCGAGATCGTCATGGAGCCAGGATTCGCTGGCCGCGTGTGTGTGCGGCAAGGCGCGGTCTGCGTCGAGTTCCTGATCGTTGCGGGGAACACCATCGTCCAGTCGCGACGCCACTTCCTCGCGCAGGCGCGAGACCGCATACGACAACTCGTCGGTGCGACCGGGCGCCTCGCCCAGCCAGAACGGAATGCTCGGCGGCGCGCCCTGGGCATCCTCGACCCGTACCTTGCCGGGCTCCACGCGCAGGATGCGGTAGCTGGCATTGCCCAGCTGGAAGATGTCGCCAGCAAGGCTCTCGATGGCGAAGTCTTCGTTGACCGTGCCAATGAACAGCGACTCCGGCTCCACTATCACCGAGTAGTCGGCCGTGTCGGGAATGGTGCCGCCAGACATCAGCGCGGTCATGCGCCCGCCCTTGCGGCCGCGCAGTTTGCGGTTGACCGCATCGCGGTGCAGGTAGCCGGCGCGGATGCCACGACGCGTGGTGAAGCCGTCGGCGAGCATGCGCACCACGGCGTCGAAATCCTCGCGCTTGAGCCTCGCGTACGGCGATGCGCGCCGAACCCAGTCGTACAGCGCGTCCTCGTCCCATTCGCGGCACGACACCTCGGCAACGATCTGCTGCGCAAGCACGTCGAGGGGCGCGTCGGGCATCACCAGGGCGTCGAGTTCGCCGCGGCGCACGCTGTCGAGCAACGCCGCACATTCGACCAGCTCGTCGCGCGTCTGCGGGAACAACCGGCCCTTCGGCACGCCGCCGACGTGGTGGCCCGAGCGGCCGACGCGCTGCAGGAACGCGGCAATCGATCGCGGAGAACCGAGCTGACAGACCAGGTCGACGTCGCCGATGTCGATGCCAAGCTCCAGCGAGGCGGTCGCCACCAGCACCCGCAGCTCGCCGCGCTTGAGCCTCTGCTCGGCCTCAAGGCGCAGCTCCTTGGCCAGGCTGCCATGGTGCGCGGCGACGACGTCCTTGCCCAGTCGCTCGCCCAGATGCCGCGCAGCGCGCTCGGCCATGCGCCGCGTGTTGACGAACACCAGCGTGGTGCGGTGCTGCTCGACCAGGTCGGCCAGGCGCGCGTAGACCTGGTCCCACTGGTCGTGCGACATCACCGCGCTCAGCGGTGTCGGCGGCAGCTCCAGGGCGAGGTCGCGTTCGCGGGTGTAGCCGATGTCGACGATGGTGCAGTCCGGCCCATCGCCGCTCAACCCATCTAACCCATCCCCTTCTAACCCATCCCCTCCCAACCCTCCCCTTGAAGGGGAGGGCTCAGGCGCGCCAGCGCCGACCAGGAAACGTGCGACGTCTTCGATGGGTTTCTGCGTTGCCGACAGGCCGATGCGGGTGAGGCCATGGCCGGCCAGTGCCTCCAGCCGCTCCAGCGACAGCGCCAGGTGGCTGCCGCGCTTGCTTGCGGCCACGGCGTGGATTTCGTCGACGATCACCGTGCGCACGCTGGCCAGCATCGCGCGGCCGGACTCGGAACCGAGCAGTACGTACAACGACTCGGGCGTCGTGACGAGGATGTGCGGCGGCTTGCGCCGGGTCAGCGCGCGCTCGGCCTGCGGGGTGTCGCCGGTGCGCACCGCCGTGCGGATCTCGACGTCGGGCAGGCCCATCGCCTGCAACTGCGCGCGGATCCCGGCCAGCGGCGCCTCGAGGTTGATGCGGATGTCGTTCGACAGCGCCTTCAGCGGCGAGATGTATACGACCACGGTTTCGTCGGGCAATGCCGCGACCGCTTCGTTGCCGAACAGGCCGCTGCCCTCGGCATTGGCCAGGCCCTGTCGCACCAGCCCGTCGATCGCGGTCATGAAGGCGGTCAGGGTTTTGCCTGAACCGGTCGGTGCGGCGACCAGGGTGTTGCGCCCGCTGCGGATGGCCGGCCACGCCTGTACCTGCGCCGGCGTGGGCGCAGGGAACGACCTGGCGAACCAGGCGGCTACGGCGGGATGAAAGGCATCCAGTGGCATGTCGGGATCGTGTCGCAGCGCTGTCTCAGCCCATGAGACGACGTTCAGGTTGGCGGCCAGATGGCGGCCTGGATGAAACGTCGCGAATGAGAAGATGGGGGCATGTCACTCGCTCCCAACACCTCCCCTGCCCCGCACGATGACGCGCAGCGGCTGCGCGACTGGCTGCGTCCCCGGCAGCGTGTGTTCGTCCTCACCGGCGCCGGCTGCAGCACCGGTTCGGGCATCCCCGACTACCGCGACGGCGATGGCCAGTGGAAACGAACGCCACCGGTCACCTACCAGGCCTTCACCGCCGACCCGCGGGTCAATGCGCGCTACTGGGCACGCAGTTTCATAGGCTGGCCGCGGATCGCCGATGCGCAGCCCAATGCGGCCCATCGCGCCCTCGCAGGATGGGAGCCGCAGGGCCGGCTGACGACCCTGCTCACCCAGAACGTCGACGGCCTGCACCAGCGCGCCGGCAGCCACAACGTCATCGATCTCCACGGCCGCCTCGACGACGTGGTCTGCCTGGCTTGCGGCGACCGCCTGCCACGCGCGGACATGCAGCAACGGCTGGCGCAATCGAACCCCGATTGGCTGCACTTGGACGCCGCCACCGCTCCCGATGGCGACGCCGACCTGGACGGCCATGATTTCAGCGCATTCAATGTCCCCCCGTGCGCGCGCTGCGCGGGCATGCTCAAGCCCGACGTGGTGTTCTTCGGCGAGAACGTGCCGCGCCAGCGCTACCTGCAGGCGCAGGAGGCGCTGCAGGCATCCGATGCGGTGCTGGTGGTGGGTTCGTCGCTGATGGTCTATTCGGGCTTCCGCTTCGTGCGCGGCGCGCACGAGGCCGGGATGCCGATCGCGATTCTCAATCGCGGGCGCACGCGCGCCGACGATCTGGCCGGACTGAAGATCGAAGCCGACGCCGGGGCCGTGCTGGCCGGGGCGCTGGCCTGATCGCAGAAGCCGGCTCCTGCCTTTCACACCGCAAGAGCCGGCGTACCGGCTCCTGCGATCACCGCAACTACGCTTCCTTGCCAACCGCGAGCAGGCTGCGGCGACGGCCGTAGGCGAGGTACGCCACCACACCTATCGCGTTCCACAGCAGGAACCACAACTGCGTGCGCTGCGGCAGGCTCCAGAACAGGTACAGGCAGCCGAAGATCGCGATCGGCCCGATCACCCATGCCATCGGCGCGCGGAACAGGCGCGTGCGTTCCGGGTGGCGCTTGCGCAACACCAGCAGGCACACCGCCACCGCGATGAAGGCCGCCAGCGTGCCGGCATTGGCCAGCGCGGCAATCTCGTCCAGTCGCGCCACGCCGGCCAGCGCCGCCACCAGGGTGGCCGTGAACAGCGTGGTGGCGATCGGCGTGCCGGTGCGCGCATTGACCTTCGACAGGCCACGCGGCAGCAGGCCGTCACGCGACATCACGAAGAAGATGCGGCTCTGGCCGTACAGGAACGCCAGCAGCACCGTCGGCAGCGCGATGACGGCAGCCGCGGCGATCACCGTCGCGGCCTTGCCCTGGCCCAGTTCGCGCAGGATCAGCGCCAGCGGCTCCGGGCTGTTGCCGAACACCGTGTAGCTCAGCGCGCCGACCGCGGCCAGCGCCACCACCATGTAGATCAGCGTGCAGCCGACCATCGAGCCGACGATGCCGATGGACAGGTCGCGGCCGGGGTTCTTGGTTTCTTCGGCCGCCGTGGAGATCGCGTCGAAGCCGTAGAAGGCGAAGAAGATGATCGCCGCGGCGGCCATCACGCCGCGTTCGACGCCATCGGCGCCCATCGACTTGACGAAGCCGAACGGCATGAACGGCTGCGTGTTGGCCATGTCGAAATGCGGCAGCGCGATGGCGACGAAGATGCCCAGCGCGATGATCTTGAGCACGACCAGGACCGCGTTGAGGGTCGCGCTCTCTCGCGTGCCGGCCATCAGCAGGCCGGCGACGACGAACACGATGGCGACCGCCGGCAGGTTGATCAGGCCGCCCGCATGCGGACCGGCGGTCAACCACAAGGGCAGGTCCACCCCGAGCCCCTTCATGAAGCCGACGGCGTAGCCGGACCAGCCGACCGCCACCGTGCTCACCACCAGCGAGTACTCCAGGATCAGGCTCCAGCCGACCACCCAGGCGATCGCCTCTCCCAGCACGATGTAGCTGTAGGTGTAGGCGCTGCCGGCAGCCGGCATCATCGTCGCCATTTCGGCGTAGGCCAGCGCCGCGCAGGCGCAGACGATGCCCGCCACCATGAACGACAGCAGCACCGCCGGCCCGGCGAGGTTGGCGCCGACGCCGATCAGGGTGTAGATGCCGGTGCCGACGATGGCGCCGATGCCCAGGGCAATCAGGTGCGGCCAGCTCAGGGTCGGGACCAGGCGGCGCCCTTCCTCGTGGACCGTGACCCGGTCGATGTCCTTGCGCCGGAACCAAGTCTGCATAGAACCCTCGTGTCGAGCTGGCGAAATGAGCGCACATAGTGCGGCAAAGCCGGCGGCGATGCGATGTGCAGTGCAGCTTGCATGGGGCGGGCGGATTGATGTGGGGCGGCAGCTTGCGCCCGGGCACCGTCAGCGTGGGGCGATGTAACCGCCGGGCACGCCCCGTGGCGACAGGACCAGTTGCCACAGCTGCGCATGGCGGCTGCGGAAACTGGCCATCGAGGCCGACAGGTAGAAGCGCCACATGCGCCGGAAGCGCTCGTCGTAGCGGGCCGGCAGTTGCGGCCAGGCGCGTTCGACGTTGTCCAGCCAGGCCTGCAACGTCAGCTCGTAGTCAGCGCCGAAGTTGTGCCAGTCCTCCATCACGAACTGGCCCTCGCACGACTGCGCGATCTGCGCGGCCGAGGGCAGCATCGAATTGGGGAAGATGTAGCGGGCAATCCACGGGTCGGTGACGTTCACCGACAGGTTGGTGCCGATCGTGTGCAACAGGAACAGACCGCTGTCGGACAGGCTCCTGCGAACCATCTCGAAATAGGTCCTGTAGTTCTTGACGCCGACGTGCTCGAACATGCCCAGCGACAGGATCGCGTCGAAACGCTCGTCATCGGCGCCTGCGCCAAGCTCGCGGTAGTCCTGCAGGCGGATCTCGATCGGCAGCCCGGCGCACAGGCCGCGGGCATAGTCGGCCTGTTCGCGCGAGATGGTCACGCCCACGCCGCTGATGCCATACCGCTGCGCGGCGAACTTCAGCGCCTCGCCCCAGCCGCAGCCGACGTCGAGCACGCGCATGCCGGGCTTGAGGCCGAGCTTGCGGCAGACCAGGTCGAGCTTGGCTTCCTGGGCCAGGTCGAGCTCGTGCAGGCGCGCGCCGTCGCGATCGCGCCAGTAGCCGCAGCTGTACACCAGGCGCTTGCCAAGCATGGCCCGGTACAGGTCGTTTCCGAGGTCGTAGTGCTGCTCGCCGACGACGAAGCTGCGGCGCCGGCTCTGCAGGTTGGTGAGGTAGGCGCGGACGCCGTCGAGCCAGGCGCTCACGCCCCTGACCTTGCGGTCGAGGTCGGCCATGATCAGACGGCACAGCAACCCGTCGAGTGAGGCCGCCCGCCACCAGCCGTCCATGTACGACTCGCCCAGGCCGAGCGATCCTTCGACCATGACGCGTGCGAAGAAGCGCTCGTCCTCGACCTGCAGGTCCCAGGGACGATTGCCGCCGACATGCACGTCGGCCAGTGACAACAGTTTTTCTACCCGACTGCGCAATGCGGACATGGCGACCTCGGTGCTCGTTCGGCCCTGGGCCTGACCAGCAGGGTGGCGGGTCTGAACAATGCTAGCGCGAGGCCGTCAAGGCGGCATCAACCGCCGGTAAACAGCGGCCGGTACTCGGGCGAGACGAACGGCAGCAGGACGTCGGCGGGCACCTCGACCGTCTGGGTGCCGTCGGAGTACGGCCCGACCTGGTAGGGCGCGAACACGAAGCGCAGGCCGCCGAGCCTGCCGTCGGACGCGGCCATCGGCTCGAACAGGGCGAAGTCGGTCGGCGCCGGCTCGGTGCCGTCGTCGATCATGCGCGAGGCGTTCTTGACCACCTCGGCCCGCTCCTCGGCCGGCAGGTCGTCGGCATCGACACGCTGCGACAGCGCCGAATGCAACTGCTCGCGAACGTAACCGGAGATCGCCGCCCAGCCCTTCTCGTCGCGGATCAGCTCGCGCGCGGTGAGCATGCGCTGCTGTTGCGGCAGCCAGACGAAGCGGGCGATCAGCGGTGCGCCATGGGCGCCGCCGGTGTAGCTGCTGCCATCGGCGGCCACCGCGACCACGCTCGGGGTGTTCATCAGCTCGGTGAAACTGAGCGAGAGGTC
The DNA here is from genome assembly GCF_052113485.1 of Lysobacter sp. TAF61. Taxonomy (NCBI): domain Bacteria; kingdom Pseudomonadati; phylum Pseudomonadota; class Gammaproteobacteria; order Lysobacterales; family Lysobacteraceae; genus Lysobacter; species Lysobacter sp. TAF61. The sequence continues at coordinate 248,032 of NZ_JBFRDH010000003.1, read as the reverse complement.
GTAGGGAGCACTGGTCGCGCCGCCGGGCTCGCCGCGCGACTTCGCCGCCTCGACCAGGTCGGCGCGAGCGGCATCGGCGTACTTCTTCAGTTCGGCGGCAAGCGCCGGATGCTGGTTGGCCGGAACCTGATAGCTGATGCCGATGATGTAGTCCGGCGTCGACTCGGAGACGTCCTTGAGATCGACCGCGGCAGACGCCAGGGCTGCGGTCGTGGCCGTGCCGGCGGGTGCGGCCGGAGCGGCGCTGGTCGCCGGCGCCGCCGGTTCGCCTTCGCGCCTGCAAGCGGCCAGCACGACCAGCGCGCACGCGCACAGCAACGACAGCATCAACACTCGCTTCATGGGCAGTCCCTTGTCGATGAGCGTCAGGTTAGCGGCGGCGGCGTGATGCCCATATGCAGGGGCGCGGCTACCACTGGGTTCGCTGCGGCAACAGGCCTTGCAGTTCGGCATCGGTCAGGTTGCGCCACTGTCCGGGCTTGAGGCGGCCGAGCTTGACGTTGCCGATTCGCACCCGCAGCAGCTGCTTCACGCGGAAGCCGAAATGCGCGGCCATCAGGCGGATCTGCCGGTTGAGGCCCTGCACCAGGACGATGCGGAAACCGAACTTGCCGAGCTTGCCGGTCTTGCACGGCAACGTCGTCTGGCCGTGCACCGGCACGCCGCGGGCCATGGAACGCAGGAACTCGTCGGTCACTGCGTGGTTTACCACCACCAGGTATTCCTTCTCCAGCTTGTTCTCGGCGCGCAGGATCTCGTTGACGATGTCGCCATTGCTGGTCAGCAGGATCAGCCCCTCCGACTCCTTGTCGAGGCGGCCGATCGGAAAGATGCGCTGCTCGTGGCCGACGAAGTCGACGATGTTGCCCTTGACCCCGGCCTCGGTGGTGCTGGTGACGCCGGTCGGCTTGTTGAGCGCGATGTAGACATGCTGGCGCTTGCCTTTGCTGGCCTGGCGCACGCGCAGCGGTTGGCCGTCGACCAGGACCTGGTCGCCCTCGCCGACTTCGGCGCCGATGCGGGCACGCACGCCGTTGACCGTGACCCGCCCCTCGGCAATGAGGCCGTCGGCTTCGCGGCGCGAGCAGAATCCGGTGTCGCTGATGTGCTTGTTCAGGCGCATGCGGGCGGGCGCCAGGGGCGCGGCAATGGGGGATGGGCGCGCATGCTGTCACACATGGGCGCGGGGGGACAGCACTGCGCGCCACCGGCGAGGGCAGACACCTCTACCCCGCCCTGCCCCGCCCCACATGGGGCGAGGCTGCGAGGCCGACGCCGGCCCGGTCAGGCCAGCAGCTGGTTGTACTCGGGATGGCGCTCGACCCAGGCCGCGGCATAGGAGCAGGCCGGATGGACATGCCAGCCCTGGGCCTTGGCGAACTCGAAGGCCGACCGGACCAGCTCGCCGGCAATGCCGCGGCCGGCGATCGCATCGGGCACGCCGGTGTGGGTGATCACCATCTTGTCGCCTTCGCGGCGGTACTCCATGCGTGCCTCGACGCCGTCGACGGTGGTGCTGAACACTCCGATCACCGGGTCGTGCTGGATGCTGTGCTGGGTCATCTGGATCCTCTGTCAGCGGCTGTCGCGCTTGCCCTGATTGTGACGGTCCTGGGTGCCGATGCTGCCCTGGGTGGCCTCCATCCGGCTCTCGGCGGCGTGCAGCTCGCCTGCCTTGGCGGCGGCACTGTCGGACTGGAACCCCGGCTTGGGCACGTGCCCATGGCCGGGATCGAACTGCTGCCACGGCTGCGGCTGGTGGTCGCGCTCGTGCTTGGCCGCCAGCAGCTCCTGGGTATTGGCCAGCGCCTGCTCGGGGGTGATGCGCGGCTTGGCGGCGCGCTTGCGCGGGGTCGGCGCGGGCTTGGCGACCGGGGTCTTGCGCGCGGTCCGGGTGACCACCTTCCTGGCCGGCGATTGCCTGGCGGGAGATTTCCGGGCTGCGACCTTGCGGGCGCTGGCCTTGGTGGTTGCCGTCTTGCGCACGGTCTTGCTGGCGGCGGTCTTGCGTGGTGCTGCTTTCTTCACGACCTTTCTGGCCGCGGCGGCCTTCTTGACCACGGTCTTCCCGGGGGCCGTCACCTTCTTCACGGTCTTCTTTGTGGCTGTTTTCTTTGTGGCTGCCTTCTTCGGGGCCGCCTTCTTTGGGGCCGCCTTCTTTGCCACCGCCTTCCTGGCCACGACCTTCTTCGCGGTCTTGCGCACCGGAGCCTTGCGGGCAGCGGACTTGGCGGCGGTCTTCTTCGCTGCCTTGGCGACGGTCTTCTTCGCGCCCTTCTTCGCGGCTTTCTTCGCGACTTTCCTGGCGGTCCGGCTGGTGGCCGCCTTCATCGCGGGAGCCTTGTGGGCGGTGTTTTTTCCGGTCTTCCTGATCGCCATGCCTGGCACTCCTGGGCATCGTCTGGGAGGGTTTTGGATATCACGCGCGACATTCATGCCGGGTGAGCAGGAGGCGAGCGAAGGCGTCGCAATACGTCATCCGTTCAGCCCCAGCAGTGACCAGTAATGACCAACCGCGTCACATTTTCACGCCGCACCCAAGCTGAGACGGCTGGCACGGAATCTGCGTGATCCAAGACAGGAAACACAGTGCGGAGAGACACCCATGAGCGTGCACCACCTGACCCTCGGCCACGTCAGCGACGACGCCCTGATGACCCGGATGTTCGACCTGGCCCAGAGCGGCAAGGAATCGTCCATCGAGTCGTCGCAGATCGATGCGGAGATCTACGCCCGCCTGCTCGAAACCTACGGCGCCGACGACACCGCCAGTTCGGACCGCCACGCGGCCTGACCGGACTGCCGGGCCACAACGTTTTTCGACCGGGGCAACCCGGTCGACACCAGCTCGGGACCAGTCAGCCGAAGCTCGTCAGCCGAAGCTCGGACGCATGAGGCGCTCGAGGAAGATCGCCCCAACGCGCGGCTCCATCAACAGCATGAACAACACGCCATAGATCGCACCCGACAGGTGCGCGCTGTGGTTGATGTGGTCGCCGCCGCGCTTGTCCATCCAGAACGAGTAGGCGATGTAGCCGATCGCATAGAGGAAGGCCGGCACCGGGATCGGGATGTAGATCAGCGCCCACGGTTGCAGCAGGATGAAGGCGAACAGCACCGCCGAGACCGCGCCGGAGGCGCCCAGGCTGCGGTACTGCGCATCGTGGCGATGGCGCAGGTAGGTCGGCAGGATCGCGATCACTATCGCCGACAGGTAGAACAGCAGGAAACCGAACGGTCCGATCAACTGTGCGATCACCCCTTCGATCAGGCGACCGAAGAAGTACAGCGTGAGCATGTTGAACAGCAGGTGCGACCAGTCTGCATGGATGAAACCGTGCGTGATCAGCCGGTCGTACTGGTGCTTGCGGTCGATGGCCGGCGGCCACAGGATCAGGCGGTTGAGCAGCGCGGGCCGCTCGAAGGCCAGCCACGAGACCAGCACGGTCACGGCGATCAGGGCGAAAGTCAGCATCCGTTGAAGCTCCTGGCGAAGGCGTCGGGCATGGCGCGCGTCACGTCCCGCGCTGCGATGTCATGCATTTCGATAGTTGTCCTGCATCGGATAGGTGCGCGCATAGAGCGCGAACGCAGCCGCGGCAAGGAAGGCGAAACCGGCGAAGAAGAACATCAGGAACGCATTCTCGCTCAGCCCGGTGCTGGCGATGTGCGAGGTCACCGCCTCGTTGCGCACGCCGGCATTGGTCAGCAGCACCCACAGGCTGCCGAACGTGCTGGCGAGGTACCAGAACGCCATGATCACGCCCTTCATCGCCTGCGGCGCCTGGCTGTATGCGAACTCCAGCGCGGTCGCCGATACCAGTACTTCGCCGAAGGTCAGCAGCGCGTACGGCAGCATCTGCCAGGTCAGCGTCACCGGGTGGCCACCGTCGAGGTAGAGCTGGATCAGGCCGGCGCCGATCCAGGCCAGGCCAGAGAACGCGATGCCCCAGCCCATGCGCTTGAGCGCGGTCGGCTCGAATCCGAGCCGGCGCAGCAGCGGGTGCAGCACCAGGTTGTTGAACGGAATCAGCAGCATCACCAGCGCCGGGTTCAGCGCCTGCATCTGCGCGGCGTCCTTGACCAGCCAGCTCGGCCACCACCACTGGTCGTGCGGCATCGCCATCTCGTTGCCCTGCAGCACCCAGGTCGAGGCCTTCTGGTCGAACAGCGACCAGAACGGCGTGGTCAGGGCGAACACGATCAGGATCCGCAGCACCGCGCGGACACCGTCGACGGCCTGGTCGGGATGCTTGCCGCGGGCGCGATCGAGCTGCATGGACGTGCCGATGCCGCCGAAGGCGATGATCAGGCCCAGCGCCATGCAGGCGCAGATGACGAAGCCGAGCTTGGGAATCAGCAACAGCGCGCCGATCGCCAGCACCCCGCCGGTCGCCGCGACCACCAGCCCTGCCCGTCCCTGCCCCGGCGCCTGCGCGAGCAGCGCGGAACGGGCCACATGCAGGAACGAGTTTGGATCGGCCGCACTCGGCGGCACGTTGACGTACTGCTTGCGACCCAGCCAGAAGATCAGCGTTGCGATGAGCATCAGGATGCCGGGAATGCCGAACGCCACCGCGGGACCGTAGTGGCGCAGGAAGAACGGCATCAGCAGCGATGCGAAGAACGAACCGAAGTTGATGATCCAGTAAAAGGCATCGAAGACGATCTTGGCCAGATGCTTGTTGCTCTGGTCGAACTGGTCGCCGACAAAGGACACGACCAGTGGCTTGATGCCGCCTGATCCCAGCGCGATCAGGAACAGGCCGGTGTAGAAGCCGCTACGGTTGTCCTCGAAGATCGCAAGGCAGGCGTGGCCGGCGCAGTAGACCAGCGAGAACCACAGCACGGTCTGGTACTTGCCGAAGAAGCGATCGGCGAGCCAGCCGCCGAGCAGCGGGAAAAAATACACGCCGATGACGAAGCTGTGGAAGACATCCTTGGCGATGCCGGCGCGCTCGGCCTCCGGTGCATACAGCAGCAGCGTGCTGACCAGGAATGGCGTCAGGATGTTGCGCATCCCGTAGAAACTGAACCGCTCGCAGCCTTCGTTGCCGATGATGTAGGGGATCTGCCGGGGCATCCGGCCCTGCGAATTGCCCGGCGAATCGCCCTGCGAACGGGCGGCGGTGGCGCTTGCGGTGGTCGTCATCTACGGCGGCCCTGCGGAAAAGTCACGGGTTGGTTGCGTGCGCACCGCCGCCGGCTATGGCCGGCAACGGCGGATGGGCAAGCCTACCCGATCAGCGAGGCCGTGCCCCAGGCATCCCCCCGCTCATGCTTCAGCTCAGGCCCACTCGGTCAAGCCTTCGCGCTCGTACAGCTCCTTGAACGACGGCCGCGCCTTCATCGCCTGCGCCAACGTGGCCAGGTGCGGCCAGTCGTGACCGGGGCGCGGCATGTTGCGCGTCCAGCGCATCAGCATGGCGAGATAGAAATCGGCCGCGCTCAGTCGCTCGCCCAGCAGGTAGGGGCCATTCGCGGCAAGGTGGGCGTCGAGTCGGTCCCATGCTGCTTCCACACGCTTGCGCGTGCCTTCGCGGATCTCGTCGGCATGGGCTTCGTCGACATCGCCCGGGTACCACCACAGGCGCATCGGCGACTGCACCGTGTTGACCAGGTTCAACATCCACTGCAGGTACTCGCCGCGCAACGGGCTGTCGGCAGCAGGCGCCATGCCAGATTCGGCATGACGATCAGCCAGATGCAGCACGAGGGCGGCGGCTTCGTAAAGCGGCTTGCCGTCGGCGATCAGGGTCGGCACCAGACCGTTGGGGTTGAGCGCGAGGTAGTCGTCGCTCTTGTGCTGCCTGGCCTGGGTGTCGACGAGGCGCAGCTCGTGCGGCACGCCCAGCTCGATCAGAAGCCAGTGGACGACCAGGCTCGCCGCACCGGGCGAGTAGTAAAGGCTGTACATGCTTGGATCCCCGGAGTGCGATTCGATCAGGTGGCCATGATCGCACGCTGCTGCCACCCCGATGGCAGCAGCGTGACTGCAAGCCGCAAAGCATCGGCCCGGTCTCGGCTACCATGCCGCGACTTATCCGTGAGACGCCCGCGCAATGACCCGTTCGCCGCTCGCTGTCGCAACCCTGGCCGCACTGCTCACCACCCTGCCCGCCGCCGCCGCTCCCGCCAATTCCGCGCTGACCACCGTGTCCGAGCGCAGCGGGTTCGTGAAAACCGGTCGCTACGACGAGGTCATCGCCCTGTGCGCGCAGTTCGCCCAGCGCTACCCCGACGCGGTGCGCTGCAGCGACTTCGGCACGACGCCCGAAGGCCGCCCGATGAAGGTCCTGGTGGTGAGCAAGGCAGGCGCCTTCACTCCCGAGGCGGCCAAGGCCAAGGGTCTGCCGGTGATGCTGATCCAGGGCGGCATCCATGCCGGCGAGATCGACGGCAAGGACGCCGGCTTCCTCGCACTGCGCCAGGCACTCGATGGCGAGGCCGCACCGGGGGCACTGGACAAGCAGGTGCTGCTGTTCGTGCCGGTGTTCAATGTCGACGGCCACGAGCGCTTCGCGCGCTGGAACCGTCCCAACCAGCGCGGCCCGGAGGAAATGGGCTGGCGCACGACGGCGCAGAACTACAACCTCAACCGCGACTACGTGAAGGCCGACACGCCGGAGATGCAGGCCATGCTGCGCCTTGTCGATGCCTGGGATCCGCTCGCCTACGTCGACCTGCACGTCACCGACGGCGCCAAGTTCGAACACGACGTCTCGATCCAGGTCGAGCCGGTGCACAGCGGCGACGAAGCGCTGCGTGCGGCCGGCACCGCGTTGCGCGACGGCGTGATCGAGCGCCTGAGCGCGCAGGGTTCGCTGCCGCTGTCGTTCTACCCCTCGTTCGTCAAGGGCGACGAACCGGATTCTGGCTTCGAGGACGGCGTCGCCACGCCGCGCTTCTCGCACGGCTATTTCCAGCTGCGCAACCGCATCGGCATGCTGGTCGAGACGCACTCCTGGCGCGACTATCCGCACCGGGTCAAGGTCACGCGCAACACCATCGTCGCCCTGCTCGACCTGGTCGCGGACAACGGCGCGCAGTGGCAGCAGCTGGCGTCCGGCGCCGACCAGCGCTCCGCCGCGCTCGGCGGCCAGCAGGTCGTGCTCGACTACAAGGCCACCGACAAGAGCCACCTCATCGACTTCCGCGGCTACGCCTACACGCGCACGCCGTCGGAGGTGTCCGGCGCGCTGATGACGCGCTACGACGAGAGCAAGCCGCAGATCTGGCAGATTCCGATCCGCGACGAAATCGTCCCCGACCACGTCGTCACCGCCCCCCGGGGCGGTTACCTGGTGCCGGCCGCGCACGCCGGCTGGGTCGCGGCCAAGCTCGACCAGCACGGCATCGCGTACCGTCGCCTGTCCGCCGCGCAACCGCATGCCAAGGTGGAGGCATTCCGCGCCGACAAGGCCAGCTTCGCCGCGCAATCGGTCGAGGGGCATCAGCGCGTGACGCTCGAAGGGCAATGGCACACCGAGACCCAGGACCTCGCCGCCGGTGCCCTGTTCGTGCCGATTGCCCAGCCCGAAGCGCGCCTGGTGATGGCGCTGCTGGAACCGCAGGCGCCCGACGCGCTGGTGGCATGGGGCGAGTTCAACAACAATTTCGAGCGCAAGGAGTACATGGAGGACTACGTCGCCGAAGAAGTGGCGCGCGAGATGCTCAAGGACCCCAAGGTCAAGGCCGAGTTCGACAAGCGCCTGATGGACGATGCGGCGTTTGCGGCAGATCCGCAGGCGCGCCTTGAGTTCTTCGCCCGCCGCCATTCGTCCTGGGACTCGCGCTACCGGATGTATCCGGTGCTGCGCAGCGACAGCACGCCACGCTGACGGCGCCCAGACATCGGCACGGCTAGGCTGTCCTCCTCACCCAGGAGACAGCCCATGCCCGTTTCGAAGTCGCTTTCGTTGCCCCTGCTCGGCATTGCCGTGGCGCTGTCGCTCGCGGCGTGCCAGGCCGGCCCGGATTCGGGGACGACGTCCGCGAAACCGGCGCCGCCCGTCACGCAGGGCGCGCACGCGATCACCGGCACGGCGAGCTACCGCGAACGGATCATGATGCCGCCCGGCTCGAGCCTGCGCGTGCAGCTGATCGACAGCCAGCTCGCCGACACGCCGCAGGCGGTGTTGTCGGATCGCAGCTTCAAGGACCCGTCTGGTCCGCCGTATGCCTTCAGCCTGCCCTACGACCCGGTCAAGCTGCGCGAGGGCGGCAAGTACGGCCTGCACGCCTCGCTGTACGGACCCGACGGCAAGCTGTGGTTCGTCACCGACACGCGCACCGCGGTGGATCCGGCTGCGAATGCGCCGGTAGACCTGCAACTGGTGCGGGTTGCGCCATCCGCGCCTGCCGCTGCTGCCGCCACCACCCAGGTCAGCTACTGGCAGTGTGGCGACCTGCGGATCAGCGCCGACTTCAATCCGCCAGAGCGCGCCGTGCTGTCGTTCTCCGGACGCAGCCTGACGATTCCGCTGGCAGTCGCCGCTTCGGGCGCGCGCTACGCCGACGACAAGGGCAACGAGTTCTGGAGCAAGGGCCCCAGCGGTACGCTGACCCTGGCTGGCGAGGACAAGCGCGAGTGCAGCCAGGCCGATGGTCCGTCGCCGTGGGAAGCCGCAAAGGACCGCGGCATTGGCTTCCGCGCGGTCGGCAACGAACCGGGCTGGTGGGTCGAAGTCGGCATGGGCGAAGCGCCGCTGCTGCACGCCGAACTCGACTACGGCGCACGCAAGATCGAGGTCGCCAATGCGAAACCGCTCGAGGGCGCGACAGGCTTCAGCGGCAAGACCGCCAACGGCACCGACGTGGCGCTGCGGATCGAGCGCAAACCGTGCCAGGACGACATGAGCGGCAGCACGTACCAGGCCAGCGCGCAGCTCAGCGCCGGCGGCAAGACCTACAAGGGCTGCGGCGCATTCCTGCACGAATGACAAGCACCAATGACATGCACCAATGACATGCACGAGTGAGGACGCCATGATCGAGATCCTGCCTTCGCCATCGCACGTCGGCGCGTACCACTTCAGTGGAACCCTCGACGGCGACGACTACGACCGCTGCATTGCCGATGTCGAAGCACGGCTGGCGCAGCACCAGCGCATCGGCCTGTTCTGCGACCTGACCGGCTTCACCGGGCTGACCGCACAGGCCATGGGCAAGGACCTGCGCTACGCGGTCGCCAAATTCGGCGAGTACGGCCGTTTCGCCCGCGGTGCGATCGTCACCGACAAGCACTGGCTGGGCAGCATTTCGGAGTTCTCCGGACACTTCTTGCCGCATACCCAGATCCGTTCGTTCGCACCAGGCGAACGTGAGGCGGCGCTGGCGTGGGCGAGCGAAATGCCGCCGGACGTGTCGGCCTAGGCCTGCAGCGGCCAGCGCCCGATGATCCGGTAAGGATGGCAGGACTGGCTGTCGACCAGCACGAAGTCGCGCACGGTCCAGTTCAACGGAGCGACGGGCATCGTTTCGGCGAGGTGCCTGCGCGCGTTGCGCTGGATGGTCAGGTGCGGGCTGAAGCCGGCCGCAGACCGCGTCGGCACGCCGTGCTGCTCCAGGGCGTCGCCCAGCACCTGCCACAGGTGGTGCAGGCCGGGGGCCGGCGTGCCGGTACCGAGCCACCAGACGCGGCTGCCGCGGAAGCTTCCGGCGCAATCGAGCGTCAGCTCGAACGGCAGTGCAATCACCTGCGCTGCCGCCGCGCGCGCGTTGTCGATCAACGCTTCCGGAGCGGGCGCTTCCGGAACGGGCAGGAAATCGCCGAGGAACTGCAGCGTGAGGTGGAAGCGCGCGGCATCGAGCCTGCGCCCCCCGGGCGTGAACTCGCGCTCGAGGCGAACCGACGTGAGGTCGATGGCATGCCGCAGGTCGTCGCCGGGCCAGAGTGCAAAGAACAGGCGATGGGATTGCGACTGCATCGCTGCGGGTCCCGCTGCGGAATGGCCCGGTCGAGCCATTAATCCATCGCCGTGCGAGCGCCGCAAGTGCGGTCAGCGCGAGGCCGCCGGACGGACCCGAAACGCCAGGCTGATGCGCGGTCCGACCGGTTCGCGTGTCTTGGCGATGCCGTGCAGGTAATGCAGCTGCGAGGCATGGCTCATCACCAGCACGCTGCCCGGCTCCAGGTCGATGTGCACGCTGCGCGCGGGCGGCGTCTTGGCGCGGATGGCCATCCGCCGGGTTGCACCCAGCGACAGCAGGGCAATGGGTTGGCCCGGCACCAGGCTGTGCAGCTTGTCGTTGTGCGGGGCGACGCTGTCGTGGCCATCGCGATAGAAGTTGAGGCCCACCGAATTGAACGGCGCCCGGAGGCGGTGACGCAGGCGCGCGGCTGCTTCGGCGAGCGGCGATGGAAGGTCCGCGTCGTCGAGGCCGAAGCCGGCAACCAGCCGCGGCACGTCGACGATGCGGTCGTACATCGGACGTTGCTGCGCCTGCCAGGCGACGCTATCGCGCAGTACGGCGAACCACTCGGCGGCAAGGTCGTCGTCGAGGAACCGCGGCCAATAGCTCACGCCCCCTTCTTCGTCGGCGATCAGGGTGCGCGGGCCGGATTCGAACAGCCCGGGCTGGGCGAGGGACTGGGGCATCCGCTCAATCTGCCGCCGGGGTGTCTCATCGCGTGAGATGAGGGGAGCCGAGGTCGATGGATCCCCGCCTGCGCAGGGATGACGGGTAGAGGGATCCCGGCGTTCGCCGGGATGACGGAATGCGCGGGAATGAGGGCGCCCTACGCGTCCAGCTCGCTCCAGCGTGCGTACGCGGCGTCCAGTTCGAGCTGGGTCTGGGCCAGCGATGCGTTGTGGGCGTTGATCCCTGCCGCATCGCGCTGATAGAAGGCCGGTTCGTTCATCTGCGCGGTCAGCTCGGCCACCCGGGTTTCCAGCGTCTCGATCCGCAGCGGAAGCTGTTCCAGCTCGCGCGCTTCCTTGTAGCTGAGCTTGCGCCTGGGCGCAGCCGGGGCGACTGCCACCGGCGTGGCAGGCACAACGGCGGCGGTCTGCTTCGCCGGCGCCGCGAGCGATGCGACCGGACGCTGGCGCACCCAGTCGGTGTAGCCGCCGACGTACTCGCCGACCTGGCCCTCGCCCTCCATGACCAGCGTCGAGGTCACGACGTTGTCGAGGAAGTCGCGGTCGTGGCTGACCAGCAGCAAGGTACCCGGGTAATCGCCGAGCATCTCCTCGAGCAGTTCCAGCGTTTCCACGTCGAGGTCGTTGGTCGGTTCGTCCATCACCAGCAGGTTGGACGGCTGCGCGAACAGCTTGGCCAGCAGCAGGCGGTTGCGCTCGCCACCGGACAGGCGGGTGATCGGCGCACGCGCGCGCTCAGGCGTGAACAGGAAGTCCTGCAGGTAACCGATCACGTGCTTGGATTTGCCGCCGACCTCGACGAACTCGCGGCCTTCGGCGACGTTCTCCAGTGCATTCCAGTCCTCGCGCAGGGTCGCGCGGTACTGGTCGAAATAGGCAACCTGCAGGTTGCTGCCGAGCACGATCTCGCCGGCGTCGGGCTTGAGTTCGCCCAGCAGGAGCTTGATCAGGGTGGTCTTGCCGCTGCCATTGGGGCCGATCAGGCCGATGCGATCGCCGCGGAAAATCGTGGTCGAAAGATCGGTGATCAGCTCGCGATGGCCATGGGCAAAACTCACGCCCTTGGCTTCGACGACCTTGCGGCCGGACGACTCGCTCTGCGCCAGCGCCATCTTCACGTTGCCGGTCAGGTCGCGTCGATGCGAACGTTCCACCCGCATCGCCTTGAGGCGACGCACGCGGCCCTCGTCGCGGGTGCGGCGGGCCTTGATGCCCTGGCGGATCCAGACTTCCTCCTGCGCGAGCATCTTGTCGAAGCGCGCGTTTTCCTGCGCTTCGGCGTTGAGGCGCTCTTCGCGGCGGCGTTCGTAGTTGGCCCAGTCGCCCGGCCAGCTGGTGACCTGGCCGCGGTCGATCTCGACGATGCGCGTGGCCAGCGATCGCAGGAAGCGGCGGTCATGGGTGACGAACAACAGCGCGCCCTGCCAGCCCTTGAGGAAGGTTTCCAGCCAGTCGATGGCTTCGATGTCGAGGTGGTTGGTCGGTTCGTCCAGCAGCAGCAGGTCCGGCGCCGACACCAGCGCGCGCGCCAGCAGCACGCGCCGCTTGAGGCCGCCGGACAGGCTCGAGAACAGCGCATCGCCGTCGAGGCCCAGGCGTTCGAGGGTTTCGGTCACGCGCTGGTCGAGCGACCAGCCGTTGGCGTCCTCGATCTTGCCCTGGACGCGCGCGAGGGCATCCATGTCGACGTGCTCGGCATGGCTGAGATGGTGGTACTGCGCCAGCCATGCGCCCAGATCGCCGAGGCCGCCGGCCACCACGTCCCAGACGTCGCCGCCGGCGTCATTGGGGACCTCCTGCTCCAGGCGCGCCACGCGGACGCCGCCTTCGCGCAGGACTTCGCCGCCATCGGCCTGGATTTCTCCGGCGAGCAGGCGCATCAGGGTCGATTTGCCGGCGCCGTTGCGCCCGATCAGGGCAATGCGCTCACCGGCTTCAATGGACAGGGCTACATTTTGCAGCAGCAGCGGGCCGCCGACGCTGTAGTCGACGTTTTGCAGGGTCATCAGGGGCATCGGACCATTCTACGTGGCGCGGGCGGTCGCAGTGCCATGCGATCTGCCACCGGCGCATACTTGGCGCCAGGCCGCAGCACGGTGCCGCGGCCACCTGACCAGGGGAATGCCATGAGCAAAGGCATGGATCGCAAGAAAGAAACCAAGAAGAAGCCGGCGAAGACGATGAAGGAAAAGCGCGCCGAGAAGAGCGAGAAGAAGGCCGGGAAGAGCTGAACGGCCTGGCACTGGCCGCCCGGCCTGACGGCGGCGGCCTCCGCGGCGGTCGCCGATGGGCCAAGGGTCGTCGATGGGCTACCGCCGCCATCGGCCACGGCAAAGGCCAGGACCGGGTGCAAGGGGCGACTGATGATGGCCGCCCCGTTTTCCACGACAGCAGAACGCCTGGAATCAGGGCCCTGACGTGGGGCGCAGCAGCACCATGCTGGTGGCGGTGGTGATCCTGCCGCGCAGGCGCAGCCCCGTATCGATCTCGTCGCCCGGCTTGAGGGTGTTCAGGGGAATCGACTTGCCGTCGAGCCCGACCAGGGTGGTCTGCTCGTCGTAACCGATGCGGTTGAGGATCCGGCTTTCGGACTGGCTGATATTCAGCGTCCGCGTGCGCGTGTTGACGTCGCTGATCGTGCCATGCAGATATCGGCCGGCGCCCTGCGCCATGTTGGTGTTGGGCAGCACCAGGATCTTGACGGCCTGCACCCGGTTGCGGCTCGACTGCGTGCGCACCAGCAGGCGTTCGCCGGGCTTGAGCTCGATCAGCTTGATCCGCTTGCCGGCGCGCGTGGCGGTGGTGGTGGCGTCGACGTAGATGTTGATCTCGCCGCCCTGCCCCAGCTCGCTACCGGTCTGGGCGTCGGTGGCGAGCGCCAGCCGCTTGCTGTCCACGTCCACGCGTACCAGCGTGCCGACGGCGTGGTCGCCCTCCGCCGGCGTGGAGGCCAATGCGGTGGTGGCCGTCATCGCGAACAGGGCCAGAATCGACGCCAGCACGGTGCCGCGAACCGCGGCCCGCAGTTGAAAGTTTTGATTGCCTTGCATGTCCCGCCCCCACCCGTCGCCTTGTCGGCGCCATGATCCGCCAGCTTTGTGTAGGCGGCGTGTGGAAGGTCGCGTTACGAACTGCACGAGAGCATCGAACAGCCGGCACGCTCGCGCGCCCAGTCGGGGCGGCGTCCGGCAAACGCTTCGCGCCCGGGCTGCTCGTCGTAGGGGTGGCGCATGACCTGGAGCAGTTCGGTGACGGCGGCGACGTCGCCCTGGCTGGCGCGGTCGATCGCCTGTTGCGCCAGGTAGTTGCGCAGGACGTAACGCGGGTTGGCGGCATTCATGCGTGAACGGCGCTCGCCTGCAGGCAGCACCTGGTCGCGCAAGCGGGCGGCGTAGCGCCCCAGCCACTCCCGCAACGCCGGCTCGGCGGTCTCGCGCCGGCCTTCGTCGTAGAAGGCCTCGCGCAGCGGCGCAGGGTCGGGTGTGTCGCCGTCGAGGTCCAGATCGGCGAGGCCGCGGAACATCAGCGTCATGTCGACCTCGGCCTGCGTCATCAGGTCCTGCAGCGATTGCATCAGGCCGATGTCCTCGTCGCGGCATTCGGCCAGGCCCAGCTTGCGCGCGGTGTTGTCGCGGTCGGCGGCGGTGAAGGTTTCGACGAAGCAGCGCAGGCCGTCCTGCAACGGCTCGACGCCATCGAACAGCAACGACAGCGACCCGGCCAGGCGGCCCAGGTTCCAGTACGCCACCTGCGGTTGCTGGCCGAAGCGGTAGCGGCGCTGGTGGCGGTCGGTGGTGTTGGGCGTCCAGCCGGGGTCGAAGTTGTCGACCCAGCCGTACGGGCCGTAGTCGATGGTCAGGCCGAGAATCGACATGTTGTCGGTGTTCATCACGCCGTGGACGAAACCGACCCGCATCCAGTGCGCGACCATCACCGCGGTGCGCTCGCATACCTGCGCGAACCACTGCGCGTGCAGCGCCTGGCCCTGACCGCGCAGCTCCGGGAAGTCGCGGCGGATGCAGAAGTTGACCAGCTGCTTCAACAACTCGACGTCGTCGCGCGACGCCGGCAGCTCGAAGTTGCCGAAGCGGATGAACGAGGGCGCGACGCGGCAGACGATGGCGCCCGGCTCCATCTCCGGGTGGCCGTCGTAGAACATGTCGCGCTCGACCCATTCGCCGGTGCCGACCAGGCTGAGCGCGCGCGTGGTCGGGACGCCCAGGTGATGCATGGCCTCGCTGCACAGGAACTCGCGGATCGAGGACCGCAGCACCGCGCGGCCGTCGGCGGTGCGCGAATAGGGGGTTGGGCCGGCGCCCTTGAGCTGCAGCTCCCAGCGTTCACCGGCCGCGTTGATGATCTCGCCCAGGCTGATGGCGCGGCCGTCGCCCAGCTGCCCGGCCCAGTTGCCGAACTGGTGTCCGCCGTAGTTGGCGGCGAACGGGTCCATGCCCGCGATCAGCGAATTGCCTGCAAACACCTGTGCGAACAGGGGCGAGGCGACTTCTGCTTCGCTGAAACCCAGGCGCCGGGCCATCTGCGGCGAATGCGCCAGCAACTGCGGCGCGGCCACCGGCGTCGGCGAAACGCGCGAGTACGCAGCGCCAAGGACCTGACGCACGCCGGGACCACTGTCGGGGTCGCCCGGGAGGTCGCGGACGAAGGCATTGTCGAAATCGAGGTTGAGCATGTTCACCGCGTCACTTTGGGCCGTTGTGCGAGGCCTGGCCAGCGCCGCAAGGCCTGATGTGCGGGCCGCGGAGGCCATTTCCAACGTTCGCCCGAGCCGCGGCAATGCGGCGTATACGGGCAATTTCGCCTCCATGCCCTACACTGGCGACCCGCATAACGAGATCGCCCATGGCAAAGCCCAACTATTCCTTCGAGAAGCGCCAGCGCGAAATCGCCAAAAAGAAGAAGCAGGACGAGAAGCAGGCCAAGAAGCAGCAGGCCCGTGACATCGCCAATCCGCCTTCCAACCCCGAACCCCCGGAAAGCGGGTCCGGCAACAAGTCCTGACGCGGACGAAGCTCCGGCCGGCCTGCCCCAGCGCGGCGCTGGCCAGACGAAAGCAGGACCCGGCCTGCCGTGACGCGCTCGCTCCGCACCGCTTATGCTGCGGCGAGCGAACGCACGCGCACCGGGGATCGACCGCAATGACCAGGACCACACGCCGCACTGCGGCGCTCACACTGCTGCTCCCCGGCCTGCTGGCTGCCACCGCGGCGACATCCGCCTTCGCCCAGTCCGCCACACCGCAGTGGACCGTGGTCCAGGCCGGCCACCTGCTCGACCGCCCCGGCCGGGCGCCGCGCGGCCCGAGCACGCTGCTGCTGCGCGATGGCCGCATCGAAGCGGTCCGCGACGGTCTCCTCGACGCTTCGGCGTTCACCAGTGTTCCCGCCACGGTCACCGTCATCGACCTGCGCGACCGCTACGTCCTGCCCGGCCTGATCGACAGCCATGTCCATCTCGTCTCGGACAAGGCCGGCGTGGAAGGCCAGCTCGATGGCGTGTCCAAGGGCGTGGCCGACCACGCCTACGAGGCCGCCGTGAACGCGCGCAAGACCCTCGCCGCCGGCTTCACCACGGTGCGCAACCTCGGCGACGAGGACGGCGTGACCCTGGCCCTGCGCGATGCCATTGCCGCCGGCAAGCTGCCCGGGCCGCGCATCATCGATGCCGGCAATGCGATCTCGACCACCGCCGGCCACATGGATCCGACCCTGGGTTTCCGCGACGAACTGCACGCGGCCATCGACGTGCACGGCAACACCTGCGACGGCGCCGAAGACTGCCGCCGCGCGGTGCGCCTGCAGGTCGGGCGCGGTGTCGACGTGATCAAGATCGCCACCACCGGCGGCGTCAACAGTCGCATCGGCGCAGGCCTGGGCCAGCAGATGTTCGATGACGAAGCCAAGGCAATCGTCGAAACCGCGCACCTGTACCACAAGAAGGTCGCCGTTCACGCCCATGGCGCCGACGGTATAGCCGTAGCGCTGCGCGCCGGCGCCGATTCGATCGAGCACGGCACGCTGCTCGACGATGCCGACATCGCCCTGTTCCGCAAGACCGGCGCCTATTACGTGCCCACGCTGTCGACGGTCAACGGCTACAAGGAGCGACTGGCGCGGAACCCGGAGGCCTATACCGGCGAGGTCCGCAGCAAGATCGAATGGCGCATCGGCATCACCGGCCAGGCGCTCGAACGTGCGGTGCCGGCCGGCGTCCGCATCGCCTTCGGCACCGATGCCGGCGTCAGCATGCACGGCCGCAATGCCGACGAGTTCGAACTGATGGTGGCCCACGGCATGACCGCCGCCAGCGCAATCCAGGCCGCCACCGTCAACGCCGCCGACCTGCTCGGGCTGGCCGACGAAGTCGGCAGCCTCGAGGCGGGCAAGCGCGCCGACCTGATCGCGGTGTCAGGCGACCCGCTCAGCGACGTGACGGTGCTCAAGCAGGTCCAGTTCGTGATGAAGGATGGCCGGGTGGAGAAGGACGTGCGGGGGCTGCAGGCCTCCGCCGCACCGGCATCGACGGCGCGCTGACCGCGCGCCTTCACTGCTTTCACCACAGGCGACCGTGTTGCCGCGCGGGGTCTGCGGGCCCCGGTAAATACGCTACACCCGGCCGACACACCACAGTCCGGTACACTAGGCGGTCTTCCGACCGGCGTTCGCCGGCGCTGCCGAGCCCTCCCCCATGAGCGCCGAAACGCCCAACACCCCCTCCACGGATCCTTCCGCCAGCTCTCCGGCAGAAGCCCCGTCCATCAAATTCTCCGACCTGGGCCTGCCCGAGCCGCTGATGCGCGCCCTGGCCGATGTCGGCTACGAGTCGCCCTCGCCGATTCAGGCGGCCACCATTCCGCCGCTGCTGGAAGGCCGCGACGTACTCGGCCAGGCCCAGACCGGCACCGGCAAGACCGCTGCGTTCGCGCTGCCGGTGCTGGCCCGCATCGACCCCAACCAGCGCGCGCCGCAGACGCTGGTGCTGGCGCCGACACGCGAGCTGGCGATCCAGGTCGCCGAGGCGTTCCAGAAGTACGCCCATCACCTGCCCAACTTCCAGGTCCTGCCGATCTACGGCGGCCAGAGCTATTACCCGCAGTTGCAGGCGCTCAAGCGCGGTGTGCAGGTGATCGTCGGCACGCCGGGCCGCGTCATCGACCACCTCGAGCGCGGTTCGCTCGACCTGTCGCAGCTGCGCTGCCTTGTCCTGGACGAAGCCGACGAGATGCTGCGCATGGGCTTCATCGACGATGTCGAAGCCGTGCTGAAGAAGACCCCGGAGACGCGCCAGGTCGCGCTGTTCTCGGCGACGATGCCGGCCCCGATCAAGCGCATCGCCCAGACCTATCTCAAGGACCCGGTCGAGATCGCGATCAAGTCCAAGACCTCCACCGCCGCCAACATCCGCCAGCGCTACTGGGCGGTCAGCGGCATGCACAAGCTCGATGCCATCACCCGCATCCTCGAGGCCGAGCCGTTCGACGCGATGATCGTGTTCGCCCGCACCAAGATGGCGACCGAGGAACTGGCCGAGAAGCTCGCCGCGCGCGGCATTGCCGCCGCCGCCATCAATGGCGACGTGGTCCAGGCGCAGCGCGAGAAGACCATCCAGAACCTCAAGGATGGCAAGATCGACGTGCTTGTCGCCACCGACGTCGCCGCCCGCGGCCTCGACGTCGAGCGCATCAGCCATGTGCTGAACTATGACATCCCGTACGACACCGAAAGCTACGTCCATCGCATTGGCCGCACCGGTCGCGCCGGCCGCAAGGGCGAGGCGATCCTGTTCGTCAGCCCGCGTGAGCGCGGCATGCTGCGTGCGATCGAACGCGCCACGCGCCAGCCGATCGAGCAGATGCAGCTGCCCACCGTGGAGACGGTGAACGAGCAGCGCGTCAACCGTTTCCTCGGCCGCATCACCACGGCGTTGGAAGCGTCCGACGTGAGCCAGTTCCGCGATCTGGTCGAGCGCTACGAGCGCGAGCAGAACGTGCCGGCGGTGGAGATTGCCGCCGCGCTGGCCAAGCTGGTGCAGGGCGACATGCCGCTGCTGCTGGACGTGACCGCCGAGCGTTTGCGCCCGCATGCACAGCCCTTCGAACGCCCCGAGCGTGGTGCGCGCGAGCATTCGCCGCGTGACCGTTTTGAGCGTGGCCCGCGTGACGGCCAGCGCGACCCGCGCCGCGAGCGCGATGCCGCGCCGCGACCGCCGCGCGAGTACCAGCCCCGAGAGAATCAGCCGCGCGAGAATCAGCCGCGCGAGAATCAGCCGCGCGACGATCGTCCCCGCCATGCCGACCGCCAGTTCACGCCGCCGGCTGCAGGTGAGCGTTCGTTCGAGCGTCCGGTGAATGCCGCCGAATCGATGTTCGATGACGAGGGCCCGGGCCAGCACCGTCATGAGCCGCGCGTGCAGGAGACGCGCGCGCACGAGCCGCGCGTGCACGAACCGCGTGGCGAGCGCGCCCCGGAAGTCGGCATGGAAACCTTCCGCATCGAAGTCGGCCACACCCATGGCGTCAAGCCGGGCAACATCGTCGGCGCGATCGCCAACGAAGCCGAGCTGGAAAGCCGCTTCATCGGCCGCATCGACATCCGCGACGACTTCAGCCTGATTGACCTGCCCGAAGGCATGCCGCGTGAGGTCATGGATCACCTCAAGCGCGTGCGCGTCGCCGGCCAGCAGCTGCGCATCAGCCGCGCCGACGAGGCCGACAGCCAAGGCGGCCAGCGTCCGCATGGCCGCTACGGCGATGCACCGCAGCGTGGATTCGATGACGACCGTCGCCCGCCCCCGCGCGGTCCGCGCCCGCCGCATGGCGGCAAGCCGCACGGCGCCGGTCCGCGCAAGCCGTTCAAGCCGCGCTGATCAAGCCGCGCTGACACCACACAGCGGTAGCCGATGCACCTGATCGTATTCAGCGCGCTGTGCAGCGTGCTCGTCGCAGTGGTCCTGAAGCTTGCGCCACGTTTTCGCCTGGACGTGGCGCAGCTGGTGACCTGGAATTACCTCGCCGCCACGGTTCTCAGCGCCTTGCTGCTGAAGCCGTCGCTGGCGAGCCTGTCGCATCCGGATGCGCCCTGGGCCGCCCTGCTCGGCCTGGCGGTCGTGCTGCCGTTGCTGTTCCTCGTGCTGGCCGCATCGGTGCGCAGCAACGGCATCGTCCGCACCGATGTCGCGCAGCGCCTGTCACTGCTGCTGTCGTTGTTGGCGGCCTTCACGCTGTTCGGCGAACGCGCCGATGGGATGCGGATGGCGGGCCTGGCGTTGGGCCTGCTGGCGGTGGCCGGCATCGTCGTCCGGCCGCGGCAGGACGGTGCCGTGGCTTCGCCGACGCGCCCGGGTATCGGCCTGCTGCTGGTGGTCTGGGTCGGCTTCGCCGTCGTCGACGTCATGCTCAAGCGCATCGCCCTGGCTGGCACGCCGTCGCTGGCTGCGTTGCAAGTGGCCTTCGCGATTGCGTTCGTGCTGATGCTGGGCTGGATCTCGATCCGGCACTGGCGCGCCGGGGTGCGCATCGAAGCGCGCAACATCGGCGCCGGATTGGTCCTCGGCCTGCTCAACTTCGGCAACATCGTCTTCTACGTCCGCGCCCACCAGGCCTTCCCGGACAATCCGTCGGTGGTATTCGCGGCCATGAACATCGGCGTCGTGGTGCTGGGCACGCTGGTCGGCGTGTTCGCCTTCGGCGAGAAGACCAGCGTCTGGAACCGCGCCGCGATCGTGCTGGCCGTCGTCGCCATTGCCGTGATCGCCGCCGCACCACGGGCCTGACGCTACCGTCCGGCGCGCCGGATTTGGCATAGTCGGGTTGTCGACCCGCCCTGCCCGCGCCATGCCCCGCCTGCTCGTCTTCCAGCACGTCGCCGCCGAACCGCTCGGCACCCTGGACCCGCTGATCCGCAAGCGCGGGCATCGCATCCGCTTCGCCAATTTCGAGCGCCAGCCAGATTTCCAGCCGAACGTGGACCGTTATCGCGGCCTGATCGTGCTCGGCGGGCCGATGAACGTCGAGGACCAGGCGCAGCGCCCGCACCTGCGGACCGAACTGCTGGCGATCGAACGCATGCTCGAACAGGGCAAGCCGGTGCTGGGGATCTGCCTGGGCGCGCAGTTGCTGGCGCACGTGCTGGGCGCGCCGGTGCGTCGCCACCATCAGGCCGAGATCGGCTGGTACCGGTTGCAGACCACCGCGGCCGGTCGCGCCGACCCGGTGCTGTCGCCGCTGGGCGATGCGGCGCCGGTGTTCCAGTGGCACCGCTACAGTTTCGATGTGCCGCGCGAAGCCGAGCATCTGGCGCGCACCGAGGGCTGCGAGCAGCAGGCGTTCCGCTATGGCGACAACGCCTACGGCTTCCAGTTTCATCTGGAAATGGACGAGCGGCTGATCGAGCGCTGGCTGGCCAACCCGGCTTACCGCGACGAGTTGGCGGAACTCGTCGGCATGGATCCGGCGCAGGCCAGCGAGGAGATGATCCGGCAGAAGACGCGCGAGCACATCGCGACGATGCAGGGCCAGGCGGACAACGTGTTCAACCGGTTCCTTGACCTGGTCGGGACGCCTCAGCGGCGGATGACGTTGCCGTCGCGGGAATGGACGTGAAAGCCCCTCGAAGGGAACTGCTCACAATTCGAGTCTGCTCTCGAATCGCCGCTCCTGGCCACTTAGCGGATCGACGAACTGCAGCGTGCGCGCCAGCAGCTTCAGTGGCTGTTTGTAGTCGTCAGCCACCGGTTCGCCGCACTCCGGATACAACGGGTCGTTGAGAATCGGCGCACCCAATGCGGCCATGTGCACGCGCAGCTGGTGCTTGCGTCCCGTGACCGGTTCCAGCCCGTAGCGCCAGATGCCGTCGCCGCGCTCGATCACCTCGATGCGCGTCTCGCTGTTTGCCGCAGCCGCGCCTTCGCGCATCCGGAAGAACGGCTCGCCGCGTTCCAGGTGCGACCGGCGCACCAGCGGAAACGCGAGGCCAGGCAGGCCGGGCGCCAGCGCCTCGTAGCGCTTGTTGATCCTGCGTTGCGGGAACAGCGCCTGGTACTGCGCGCGCGTGGCCGCATTCGCCGAGAAAAGCACCAGGCCGGCAGTGCCACGGTCAATCCGGTGCAGCGGCGCCAGATCCGGATTGCCCAGGCGCAGCACCAGCCGCGCCAGCAGCGTCTGCGCCACGTGCCTGCCTGACGGCGTCACCGGCAGGAAATGCGGTTTGTCGGCGATGACCAGGTGCTCGTCGGCATGCAGGACGACTTCCGTGAACGGAATCTCCGCTTCGCTTTCGACTTCGCGGTAGTAGGTGAGCTCGGCACCGACACGGTAAGCGGCATCCACCGCCAGCGCCTGCCCTTCGGCGTCGCGAACCAGGCCGCGCTCGATCCGGTCCAGCCAGCGCGCGCGCCCCACCGCCGGGAATCGCGCGCACAGGCCCTCCAGCACCGTCGGCCAGGGCCCCGGTGGAAGCTGCCAGCGACTCGCGGCCACGCCTTGGCGATGGGGTTGGAGCGGTTTCACGCCGCCATTGTCCCCCGGAACGGCCGCCCTGCAGTCGCAATGGCGCTGAGAACGGCACGCACCCCCCGCAGCGCCTAGAATGCGCGCTGTTTTCTGCCCCGACCGGATGTACCCCATGGCGCTCAAGGCCACCGTGGTAAAGGCCGAGCTGCAAGTCAGCGACCTCGACCGCCATCACTACGCTACCTACAACCTCACCCTCGCCCAGCATCCGTCGGAGACGGAGCAGCGGCTGATGGTGCGACTGCTCGCCTACGCCCTGTTCGCCGAGGAGCGCCTGGAGTTCGGCCGCGGCCTGAGCAGCGAAGACGACCCGGACATGTGGCGGCGCGACTACACCGGCGAGATCGAGCAATGGATCGACCTGGGCCATCCCGACGAGTCGCGCATCCGCAAGGCCTGCGGTCGTGCCCGCCAGGTGGTGGTGGTGAACTACGGCGGCCGTGCCTCGGACGTGTGGTGGGACAAGAACAGCTACGCGCTCAAGCGCCTGCGCAACCTCACCGTGATCGACATTGGCGCCGATATCGTCGAGGCCCTGGCCGGCGTGCAACAGCGCGGCATGCGCGTGAACGTGCTGATCCAGGACGGCGAAGTGCAGTGGCTGGGCGAAGGCCATTCCTTCACCTTCCGTCCGTTGACCCGCATGGCATCCGACGAGGAAGCCGCGCGGGCATGACCGGGCACTACGACGTCGCGATTGTTGGCGGCGGCGCAGCCGGACTGATGTGCGCGCTGACCGCCGGCCAGCGCGGCAAGCGCGTGCTGGTGGTCGACCACGCCAATCGCGTCGGCAAGAAGATCCTGATGTCGGGCGGCGGCCGCTGCAATTTCACCAACACCGGCACGACCCCGGCCAATTTCCTCTCGGCCAATCCGCACTTCTGCAAGTCGGCGCTGGCGCGGTACACGCCGTGGCATTTCATCGAAATGGTCGAACGCCACCGCATCGCCTACCACGAGAAGGAACTGGGCCAGCTGTTCTGCGACATCTCCTCCAAGCTGATCGTGAAGATGCTGGTGGACGAATGCCATGCCGCGGGCGTGCGCATCGAAACCAGCTGCAGCATCGAGCGGGTCAGCCACGGCGACGGCGAGGGCGCCAGCTTCCGCCTGCACACCAGCCACGGCGCGTTCGCCGCGCCGGCGCTGGTGGTGGCCAGCGGCGGCCTGTCGATCCCGTCGATGGGCGCCAGCGGGTTCGGTTACGAACTGGCCCGCCAGTTCGGCCATGCCGTGCTGCCCACGCGCGCCGGCCTGGTGCCGCTCACGCTCAGCGGCAAGCACCAGGAGCGGCTGGCGGACCTCAGCGGCGTCGCGCTGCCGGTGACCGCCCACTGCAACGGCCAGTCCTTCAGCAATTTCATGCTGGTCACCCATCGCGGCATCAGTGGACCGTCGATCCTGCAGGTCTCCTCGTACTGGCAGCCCGGCGACGACCTGCGCCTGGACCTGCTGCCGGGACGCGATGCCCTCGAGGCATTGCAGCAATGGCAGCACGAACGCCCGGCCGCCGAGCTCAAGACCGTGCTCGGCGAAGTCATGCCCAAACGCTTCGCACAGCGTCTGTGCGAGTTCTGGTTGCCGAACAAACCGATCAAGCAGTTCAACGCGCCGCAGTTGCGCGAGATCGCCGAGGTGCTGTCGCGCTGGCCGCTGGTCGCCAGCGGCAGCGAGGGCTATCGCACCGCCGAAGTCACGCTCGGTGGCGTCGACACCGATGAGCTGTCGTCCAGCACGATGCAATCGCGGCGCGTGCCAGGTCTGTATTTCATCGGCGAAGTGGTCGACGTTACCGGCTGGCTGGGCGGCTACAACTTCCAGTGGGCCTGGGCCAGCGGGCACGCAGCGGGCATGGCGGTCTGACAGACCCTGGGTGGGCTAGAGCGCGGTAACGCGCATCTGGCATTCCATCACCACCATCGCCGCGCCGTTGGGCACGCACATCGACGGACTGGTATCGAGCACCAGCGCGCGGCCGCCGGCGAACACGCGGGTACTGCCCTGCAGCCACTGGCCGCCGGTGCAGCGCAAGGCGTCTGCCGGCGACGGCAGGTTGCAGTGGGCAATGGTGTAGGGAGCCGCGACTGTCACCACCGGCCGGCCAGATACAGTGACGCGCGAATAGGGGGCCGTCGGCGTGGCCGGACCACCGTGCGAGCAGGCCACGCTTGCGCCCAGATGCAGGATTGCTCCGCCCATGGCTAGACCACCGTCAGTGCGCCGTCGTTGATGGTGACCATCGAGCCGGCCAGGACAATGCTGGCGCCGCGGCCGTTGCTGATGGTGATGCCGGCTTCGTTGACCGCGATGGTGGCGCCGGACTGCGCGCGCAGCAGGACACCGCCGTCGGGACCGGGCAGGTCCGACACCAGCACCGCGTTCTGGCCGGGCGTCTGCATCAGCAGCGCCGCCACGCCCTGCCCGGCCTGGGCCATCGGCGGCAGTTCACCGGCGTCGACCCAGTAGCCGCCAACCCAGATCGGCAACTCGGGGTCGCCCTGCTCGAACTCCACCCACACCGGCGCACCGATCGACGGCAGCAGGAACAGACCGCTCTGGTGGCCGGCAACGGGCACGCATGGCATCGCCCAGCGCGAGCCGCCGGCATCGAAGACCTTCGGGACCTGCACCAGCACGCGACCGAGCTGCAGTGGATCGATGTTGTCCACGACCACGCCACGGTGTTTGCCGTAGTGCCGGAGGAGTGCGGGCTTGCTCTGGTGGGGCATTCGACTGGTTCCTGGGACACGGGCTTGCGTGAACGTCCGGCTCCCCCCGTGAGACCACAACGTGAACGGGCCTGCCGGCAGGCCAGCGCCCCGGCCGCAGCGACCGTCGCGATGCACGACGGGATGCTCGACAATGACCGCAATTCCTCCCAGGAGCCGGCGATGAGTGCTGTCGTGGTCCGCGTGTCCCGCCATTTCGATGCTGCGCCCGGACGCGTGTTCGACGCCTGGCTCGACCCGTCCAGCGCCGGCCGCTGGCTGTTCGCGACCGAAGACGGGCAGATGCAGAGAGTCCAGATCGAACCCCGGGTGGGCGGTGGCTATGCCATCGTCGAGCGCCGCGGAGACGTCGACGCGGGGCACTTCGGCCAGTATCTGCAGATCGACCGGCCGCACCGCCTGGTCTTCACGCTTGGCATGGTGGAAGACGGCAGCGGCGGCGATCGCATTGCCGTCGAGATCGTCGACGAGGGCAAGGGCAGCCTGCTGAGCCTGAGCCACGAGATGGCCGCGGAGAATGCGCAGTACGCCGAGCGGGTCGATTCGGGCTGGAAGATGGTCCTGGACGGCCTTGCCGATTGCCTGGCAGGGAGCGCCTGATGCGTATCGTCACGCGCATGGGCGCCCGCATTGCCACGCTGTTCGCCGCCGCGCTGCTCGCCGCCTGCGCCGACCCCGGCCCGCCGCCGGGTGGCACCATCGCCCGCTTCGAGACCATCGACCAGCGGGTCGGCACCGGCGCGGTCGCCACGCCCGGACAGGACGTGGTCGTCCACTACACCGGTTGGAACTACGAACAGAAGGCAGCCGACGGCCGCGGCAGCAAGTTCGACAGTTCGCGCGACCGCAATGAGCCCTTCACGTTCCTGCTCGGCGCCGGGCGCGTGATCCGCGGCTGGGATGAAGGCGTGGCCGGCATGCGCGTGGGCGGCCGTCGCCTGCTGATGATTCCGCCGACCTACGGCTATGGCAGCGCCGGCGCGGGCGGGGTCATCCCGCCCAACGGTTCACTGGTATTCGAGGTCGAACTTCTCGACGTGCGCGCGCACCGCAGCCCGGCACCGCGACCCTGGGCGGCACGCCCCTAGGCGAGCGCATCGCGCGCAGCGGCGGCAATCTCGAACGAGCGCAGGCGCGCGGCGTGATCGAAGACGTTGGCGGTGATCATCAGCTCGTCCGGGCGATGGCGCTCGATGAAGGCGGCGATGCCGTCGCGGACCGTGTTGTCGTCGCCCACCACGGCGCACGCCAGCGCCTGCTCGACGCCGCTCTTCTCCAGCGGCGTCCAGAACGATTCGATGTCGTCGATCGGTGGCGGGATCAGGCCCGGCTTGCCGCGGCGCAGATTGACGAAGGCCTGTTGCTGGGTGGTGAACAGCCGTCGCGCCAGCGCATCGGTTTGCGCACCCACCACGTTCAGCGCCAGCATGGCGTAGGGCTGCTGCAGCCGCCTGGAGGGCTTGAACTCGCGCCGGTACGAGGCCAGCGCCATGTCCATCGCATCGGGTGCGAAATGCGAGGCGAACGCGAACGGCAGGCCGAGCTGCGCGGCCAGGCGGGCCGAGAACAGGCTCGAACCGAGCAGCCACACCGGCACCTCCACGCCCGCGCCGGGCACGGCGCGCACCGCCTGCGCCGGCTGCGCCGGCTCGAAGTAGTGCAGCAGTTCGACCACGTCCTGGGCGAACATGTCGGCGCCTTCGAAATAACGGCGCAGGGCATGTGCGGTGGCGTGATCGGTGCCGGGGGCGCGGCCCAGGCCCAGATCGATGCGCCCCGGATACAGCGAAGCCAGCGTGCCGAACTGCTCGGCCACCTGCAGCGGCGCATGGTTGGGCAGCATGACCCCGCCAGCGCCGACGCGGATC
Source organism: Lysobacter sp. TAF61 (assembly GCF_052113485.1). NCBI lineage: Bacteria > Pseudomonadati > Pseudomonadota > Gammaproteobacteria > Lysobacterales > Lysobacteraceae > Lysobacter > Lysobacter sp. TAF61. The sequence goes on along the minus strand of NZ_JBFRDH010000003.1, from coordinate 221,304 downwards.
GATTGCGTGCCGCAGGCGACATGGCCGATCAGCACCGCCGTGGCGGCGCTGGCGATGCCGGGCATGTTGTGGTGTTCGGCCAGCCAGAAGCGCTGGTAGCCCAGGCGTTCGGCGAGGCGAGCCAGGTCGAGGCTGTTGGCGAATGCCTGCGTGGCGTCGCTGCCTTCGGTGATCGGCGCCAGGTCGAGGACGGAGAACGGGATCATGGCCGGGTCACCACAGGTCGAAGGTCACGCCTTCGCGTTCGTTGTCCCAGATCGTGCTGAAGACCCACCAGCGACCATGTTCAAAGCAAAGCTGGATGCTGTTGGCGCCGCGCTTGAGCAGCACCGGCGAGTCCGCGGCGGGACGGGCCTCGTAGCGGCTCCACACGTGCGCGACTTGGCCGAAACGCTGCAGCCGGTGCTCGATCTCGATTTCGTGGAAGTCGTTGGCGGCGAAGAACGGGGTGACGTCGGCGATGTAGCTGTCTACGTCGAACACCATCGATCGCGTGTTGCCGTCGGCCTCGACCACGGTGCGCAGGCTGCGCGCCTGCGGGTGCTGCAGGTAGCGGAAGCGCTCCCAGTCGCGCGGCGCGCCGGCCGGGCCGGAGATGCATTCATAGATCGCCCGCACCATCCGCGGGATGTCCTGGGTGTCGTGCCACCAGCGTGCGTCGCTCATCGCGACAGCCTCGTGCCGGCGCCGTGAGGCGCTTGTGATCCGGCGCTGTCTTCCTTGCTCACCGGCGCCAGGCGCAGATCCTGGAAGTCGAAACTGAAGTCGGTCAGCGGCGAGACCGCCTCCATCCGCGCTTCACGGATGCCACCGTCGGCATCGAGGGCAAAGGTGACGAATGCATCGGCGTTGAGCCAACGCTCGTTCCAGCGGACAACGAAGGTGTCGTGCTGCCACGGCGTGAGCTCGCCCACCAGTTCCGCCGTGCGGCTGAAGCGCATGACCAGCTTGTCGCCGCGCTGCTCGACGACGACATCGCCGTACCAGGGATCGCGGTAGGTACGGGCATAGCGCGCCAGCGGCAACGACGGCGGCGCGGCGGTGGCGCGTGCCTGCAGGTGCTTTTGCCAGTCCTCGTCGGCCTTGCCCTTCGACTTGGCCAGCGCCGCGGCGTAGGCCGCGCGCCAGTCGGTCTTCGGCGCATCCAGGTACGCATCGAGCACGCGCAGGGTGACGGCATTGAACGCGCCGCCGACCTCGGCATTGGTCAGCACGATCACGCCCAGCTTCTGCTCCGGCACCAGGGTCAGGCGCGAGACCATGCCCGGCCAGCCACCGGTGTGCCAGACCAGCTTGCGGCCGCGGTAATCGGACAGTTGCCAGCCCTCGCCGTAGCCGAGGAAGTTCGGCTTCACCGCTTCCAGCTCCGGCACTGAGGGCTTGGCGATCGGCATCGGCGTGAGCACCGACCACATCTCCTGCTGGCGCTCGGCGCTGAACAAACGCTGCTCGCTGCCGCTGGCGTCGCGGTACGTGCCGCCGGCGAGCTGCATGCGCATCCACTGGCTCATGTCGTGGACGCTGGAGTAGATGCCGCCGGCGCCGGAGACGTTGCCCCATGACATCCGCGGCGCCGGTTGCAGGTCCTTGAAGTCGGCCTTGGCGTATCCGGTGGCGACGTTGTCGCGCGCACGCAGTGCATCGCTGTTGAAGCGGGTGTCGCGCATGCCCAGCGGCGCGAAGATGCGCTGCTGCAGGAACTGCGCGTAGGACTGGCCGCTGGCCTGCTCGATCACCAGCTGCGCCACGCCATAGAGAATGTTGTCGTAGGCGTACTGGCCGCGAAAGCTGCCGGTGAGCGGCACGTCCTTCAGCCTGCGCGCGACTTCCTGGGTGCTGTAGTCGGTGCCGGGCCAGTACAGCAGGTCGCCGGCGCCCAGGCCCAGGCCACTGCGATGCGCGAGCAGATCGCGGATGCGCATCTCGCCGGTCACGTAGGTGTCGGACATGCGGAACCACGGCAGGTGCTCGATGACGCGGTCGTCGAGGCTGAGCTTGCCCTCGTCGGCGAGGATCGACAGCGACGCGGCGGTGAACGCCTTGGTGTTGGAGGCAATGGCGAACAACGTCTTCGCATCGACCGGCTGCGACTTGCCGTCCTTGCCCAGTTCGCGCGCGCCGAAACCGCGCTCGAGCACGATCTGGCCGTCCTTGACGATGGCAACGGCGATACCTGGCACGTCGAACTGCTTGCGGATGCCATCGACGTAGGCGTCGAAGTCCTGCAGTTGTGCCGGCAGCGGCGTGGCGTTCGCACTGTTGTGCGCGCTGTCCTGCGCAGTCGCCGGCGTTGCCGGTGCGGCGCCGTGCAGCGCCAGTGCCAGGCCGAGTACGGCGCATTGCGCCGGAATGAATCGCAAAGACATGCGGTGGTCAGCTCCCCAGGGATGGGGTCACCTTAGCCAAAGTGTGCCCTCACCCCAACCCCTGGAAGGCATAATCCTCGTCCCCCGTAGTGCGCCCTGCCATGCCCCTCCCGACCCGCTCCCCTGCCCGCCTGGCCGTCATCGGTGGCGGACCCGCCGGCCTGATGGCCGCCGAAGTCGCGCGCGCGGCAGGCCTGCAGGTCGACCTGTTCGAGGCCAAGGGCTCGGTGGGGCGCAAGTTCCTGATTGCCGGCAAGGGCGGGCTCAACCTCACCCATGGCGAACCGCGCCCGGCCTTCGATGCGCGCTACGGTGCCCGCCGCAGCGAGATCGCCGCGTGGCTCGACGACTTCGACGCCGATGCCCTGCGTGAATGGGCGCGCGAGCGCTTCGGCATCGACACCTACGTCGGCACTTCCGGCCGCGTCTTTCCGATGGACCGCAAGGCCGCGCCGCTGCTGCGCGGCTGGGTGCGCCGCCTGCGCGAGGACGGCGTCGCCTTTCATGTGCAGCACCGCTGGCTCGGCTGGAACGATGACGGCGCATTGCGATTCGCGATACCTGCCGGAGAGATTGCGCTCCAGGCCGACGCAACCGTGCTCGCGCTTGGCGGCGGCAGCTGGCCGGAACTGGGATCGGACGGCAGCTGGGAGGACGTCCTGCGCGCGCGTGGCGTCGATGTCGCACCGCTGCAGCCGGCCAATTGCGGATTCGATATCGGCTGGAGCGAACACTTCGCCGGTCGCCATGCCGGCGCGCCGCTGAAACCGGTCGTCGCGCATTGGCGCGATGCGTCCGGCAACGAGCACGCGCTGCAAGGCGAGTGCGTGGTTACGGCGACCGGCATCGAAGGCAGCCTGGTCTATGCACTGTCGGCGGGTCTGCGCGACGCCATCGCCAGCGATGGTCAGGCGCGGATCGAACTGGACCTGGCGCCGGGCCGCGACCTGCCGCGACTGCAGCGCGACCTCGCCTGCCCGCGCGGCGGCCGCAGCCTCAGCGAGCACCTGCGCCGCCATGCAGGCATCAGCGGCGCCAAGGCTGGCTTGCTGCATGAGGTGCTGAGCAGGGATCAGCTGCACGACGAGGCCCTGGTGGCGCGCACGATCAAGCGCCTGCCATTGCGCCTGCTGCGCCCGCGCCCGATAGCCGAAGCGATCAGCAGTGCCGGTGGCGTGCGTCTGGAAGCGCTCGACGATGGCTTGATGGTGCGGTCGATGCCGGGCGTGTTCTGCGCCGGCGAGATGCTCGACTGGGAGGCGCCGACCGGCGGTTACCTGTTGACGGCGTGCTACGCCAGCGGTCTGCGCGCGGCGCGTGGCGCCACTGCGTGGCTGCAGCGCGACGCCGCAGCGATGTGAACGACCCTCCGGCCCGGGGTATCAGCCCTTTTTGGCTGGCGGCTCGGCTGACTTGGCGGCAGACGCCGCGGCATCGGAGACGGGCAGATACATCGTGCTCGCGCACAGCTCGATGCCCTTGGCCGCGGCTGCCGGCATGTCGGTGCCCTTGAGGCCGATCACCTTGACCACGTCGCCGCCGGCCTGCGTCACCTTGGCCAGCGCGATGTAGCCGGTACGCTCGCCGCTGCACATGGCGTTGGACGGAGCCTGCGTCGGCGGTGTTTCCTCGAGCACGTGGCGCAGTTCGATTTCCTGCTCGGGTGGAACCATCATGGCCTGGGCGTAGGTATTGCCCGCCGAGTACTGGTCGCCGCCGTTGACGATCGCCACGCGCTCGGTGGTAAAGCTGGCGCCGTTGTCGCCGCGCAGCATGTTGTCTTCGATGGTCAGCTTGCCCGTCACCGCGGTCGCCACCGGGTTGCCCGGCTCGAATTCGCCCATCGCGACCGCCTTGACCATCGGCGGCGCTGCGCGTTCCACCGGTTCGGCGTTGACGTCGGGCTGCGGGTTGGCGGCCGGAGCCGGTGCCGTGATCTCTTCCGGCGGAGCGCTGTTGACCGGCGCCTGCTTGTCGCACGCGGCCAGCGCCAGCACGGCTGCCGCGACCAGGGTCATGGTGACGGCTCCGCGCGAAATTCCCACTGGTCCAATTGCTGCCATGAGTGTCCTCACTTGTCGTGGTCGGCGACGCAGTTGCCGACCGACATCAGGCGGCGGCGACTGCGTCGGCCGCATCCATCAGCGGTTTGAGTTCCGGGTCGAGCGCCACGCGCTCATCGAACACGAAGCAGCGGCCGTCGTAATGGCGACCGCCCACGCGTTCAAAGTACCCCAGAATGCCGCCGTCGAGCTGCAACACGTTGCTCATTCCCTCGGCCTGCATCCACAGCGCGGCCTTCTCGCAGCGGATGCCACCGGTGCAGAAGCTGACCACGGTTGCGTCCTGCAGCGCTTCGCGGTGCGGCTGCAGCGCCTGCGGCAGGTCGGTGAAATTGTCGATCGGCAACGTCAACGCATCGCTGAAGGTGCCGTAGCCGAACTCCTCGCGGTTGCGCGTGTCGAGCATGACCACGCGCTTGCCGGCATCGTCGTGGCCCTGGTCAAGCCAGCGTGCAAGCGTTTCCGGCATTACCGCCGGCGCGCGCCCTTCGAGCGGCGAGGCGTTGTCGCGGCGGAAGCTGATGATCTCCGACTTGACCTTTACCTTCAGCCGCGCGAACGGTTGGCTCCGGCTGCGGCTGAACTTGACGATCAGGTCCGCAAAGCAGTCCTGCGCGCGCAGGCGTTCGAGGAATCCGTGGATGCCCGCCTCACTGCCGGCCAGGAACAGGTTGATGCCCTCGCCGGCGACCAGCATGGTGCCGCGCAGCCCAGCCGCCTCGGCGCGCGACTGCAATTGCGCGGCAAGGTCTTCGGGGTGCTGGATCGGGGTGAAGTGGTAGGCGGCGATATTGAGCAGCATGGCGCGCATTGTAAGCGCCACCGGGCCGGCATCCGACCCGCAGTCCAAGTTACTGATTAATCAGGGTTCATCACCGGCATTTGGTATCTACGCAACCACCCGGCCGCCAGGGCGAACCAGGCGGCGATGGCAAGGACCACCAGCTTCTGACTGAGGCCACGCGGCAGTTCACGCCCGAAGGCCAGGACCCACAGCGCCACGAAGCAGAAGGCCGCCAGTCCGAAAGCCAGGGCGAAGTGCTGCCGCCAGCGCGCGTCGCCGCGGAAGCGCCAGGACTGCAGGAGCATGCCCAGGCTGGTGCCAAGAAAGGCCAGCGGCGCGGAGATCGCGTGGACGTAGGCGGCCGTGGTCATCGCACGGCCACCGCCCAGGTCGGTCTGCGCCCCGGCCGTGATCACCAGGGCCAACGCGCCGAGCATGAAAAGCGACAGTGCCACGGTGCTGCCCGGCCCGGAACGGGTCACGCGGTGGTAGCCGATGGCCAACAGCGCAATCGCACTGGCCAGGCCGACATAGGCCAACTGCAGCCACGCCCCGTACGGACCGACCAGGTAGAAGCTCAGCGGCACGCGCACCCAGTCCAGGTCGTCGCGCAGCCATTGCAGCGCGACGGCGGTGACGACGAACAACGCGATGGCCGCCAGCGCGGACGTGCCCAGGTTGCGGACCAGCGTCCGCTCCCTGTGCTCCGCGCCAACGGGTAGATCGACGCCGGACATCGACTCGACTCCGCGACCTCGATGGAACGATCAGCGCACGCCCATGAAATCCAGCTTGCCCACCGCGACGCCGTTGTGGCGCAGCAGTGCATACGCGGTAGTAACGTGGAAGTAGAACTGCGGCAGGCCATAGTGCAGCAGGTAGGCCGATCCGGTGAAGCGGCGCTCCTTCGGCGTGCCCGGACGCAGCACGATTTCGCGTCCCTCGCTGCCCTCGAACAGCAGCGGGTCGAGGCCGTCGATGAAGGCCAGCGTGCGCGCGATGCGTGCATGCAACTCGGCGAAGTCCTGCTCGGTATCGTCGTAGGACGGGACTTCCACGTCGGCCAGGCGTGCCGGCACGCTCTTGGCGAAGTCGCAGGCGACCTGCACCTGGCGCACCAGCGGGAACATGTCCGGGAACAGCCGGGCCTGCAGCAGCACCGACGGTTCGATCTTCTTCTCCACCGCGTAGGCCTCGGCCTTCTCCAGCAGGCCGGCCATGGCGCCGAGCATCTGCCTGAACACTGGAACCGACGCGTCGTACATCGAAACGGACATGCATTACCTCGATTCTGGGTTGACGTGCGGCGAATGGTACAGGGCGCCGGCGATCCGGATGGGTCATGTTTCAGGGATATTGAGTTCCAAACCTGCTCACCAGCCAATTCCGATGCCGACGCCGGCAGACTGCTCGCTGCCGCTGAACGCCGCGCCGACCGACAGCGACACGTTGCGCTTGATCAGTCGCTGGTAGCCGACCGCCATCGCTTCCTCGCCTTCCGCATAACCGGCACCGACCGAAACACGGTTGTCGGTCTGGATGTTGGCCGCGCTGCTGGCCATGTGCACCATCGCCGCGGTCATCGCGCCCTGGCGGTTGATGCGCTTGTCGGTGTGGCGGAACTCGTCCTCGACGTCGCCGCGCAGATCCTCGATTGCCTCCATCGGTATGGTGACGATCTGGTTGATCTGCTGGTCGGTGTAGGTGTTGGCCTGGTTCAACGTGACCGCCGCCTGCTCCGACATCTGCTGCACGTTGACCGCATCGGTTGCGGTCGTTCCTGCGGCAACGTTGGCGACCTGGCGGGTATTGCCGGTCGAACCGACCGAGACCGTGTTGGCGCGGTCTGCCACCGAGTTGGCGCCGAGGGCGACGCTGTTGTCGGCGCTGGCGACGGCGCCGCCGCCGGCAGCCACCGTGTTGGCGCCGCTGGCGGTCGAGGTGCTGCCACCGTTGGCGTTGAAGCGCGGATCGGCTGCCGAGACGCCTGGGCCGCTGCCCACGCGACCGTCGAGGTTGGCAAGCGCGGCCCCCACGTCGTTGAACACGTTGCCGCCGATGGCGTAGCTGGGCGGTGTGATCGCGCCCTGCGGCCCCACCGAAGCGCCACCACCGAAGATGGAGGTGATGCCCTGGCTCATCGTCGACAGTTGGCTCACGTTGACCGCGTCTGTGGCAGCGCTGCCCGCTGCCACGTTGGTCACCTTGCGTTCCGCACCGGCGCTACCCACCGATATTTCGCCGGCCGAGGTCTGTGCCGCAGGGATGGCGTAGGCGGTATAGCCGGCCTGCGCTCCGACGCTTGTCTGCGAGGCCGAACCCAGCGCCACGCTCAGCGCGTGGTTCGCCGTCGCGCCCGCACCCAGCGCCACGCCCTGCTCGGCGTTGGCCTGGGCCTGGCTGCCGACCGCGACGCCGGAGGCCAGCGACACCTGGGTGTCGCGGCCTATGGCGATCGCGCCCGGTGCGGCGATGTCGACGACCGCGCCGTTGCCGATGCCGATGCCGTTGTCGCCGTTGACCACCGTGAGCGGGCCCACCGCGATCGCTTCCGCGCCGATCGCGAGCGAGTCACCCGCGGACGAATTGGCGTGGAAGAACTTTGCCGGCGAAGCCGCGATCGAGCCGATCGCGCCCTGCAACTGGCGGATGGTGACCGCGTCCTGCTGCTCCGTGCCGTCGGCGACGTGGGTGATCTGCCGATACGACGTGCCCGAGCCCACGGACACCGAGCCCAGCAGGACCGCGTCGGTGGTATCGATCGGAATGCCACCGGAACCGACCGGAAGGGTACCCGACGTCGGCGCCAGTGCACGATCGGCGACCGAGCCCGAGCCCAGTGCCACCGCGCCTTCGACTGACGCTACAGCGGTGCTGCCGAACGCAAGCGCACCGGCCTGCTGTGCCTGCGACTGGAAGCCCAGCGCAACCGCGCCCTGCCCGTTGGCGACATTGGTGTGCCCGGCCGCCACCGCTCCGTTGCCGGTGGCGGTGTTGTCCAGGCCCTGCGCTATCGCGCCATCACCCGTGGCGATGTTGGGATCGCCGATCGCCACCGCACCGTTGCCGCTGGCGGTATTGCCATCGCCGATCGACACCGAACGACCGCCATTGGCCACGGCATTGCGGCCGAGGGCGACCGCCCCCTCGGTTGAAGCATTCGCACCGAAGCCACCGGCCAGTGCACCCGCTCCGCTGGCCGCGGCCGAGGCGCCGATCGCAACGGCACGCGTTCCTGCCGTGACCTGCGCATCATCGGTCCCGTCACGCAGGCCATCGGCCTGGAAGTAGCGCGTGTCAGACGTCAGCGTGCCCAGTTGACTGACATTGACCCCATCCGTCGGCGCCGTACCGGCGGCGACGTTGACGATGCGACGCTGCATGCCCGAGTTGCCGACGGAAATCACATCGGCTTCCTGGGCGTCGGAGTCCGCACCGAGCGCGACCGAGTTGGTCGCCGCCGCGCGCACCCGCGAGTTGAATCCCAACGCCGTGCCTGACGTGGCGCCGTTCTCGACGTTGCTGATGGCGCCAAGAGCCACCGCTCCATCCGCGCCCGAGAACGTCTGGCGCCCCACCGCGACGCTGTTTTCCGCGGTGGCCAGTGCGATTGTACCGAATGCAGAGGATGTGCTTCCGGAAGCAGCGCTACCGGCACCCACGGCCGTTGACGAATCGCCGCTGGCCGTAGCCTGCACGCCCATGGCAACGGTTTGTATCGCCGTCGCGTCGGCGCCCATGCCCATGGCCGTGCTCGAGGCGCCACTGGCCACGGCGGACTTGCCTGAGGCCACGCTGTTGAGACCGCTGGCGACGGCGTCGTCGCTGCCGTCGCCGGGCCCTTCGGCCTTGAAATAGGCTGTGCCTACCGCCACGGCCGCAGTGAGCTGACTGACATTGACCGCATCGGTCGCCGCCGTGCCGGCGGCCACGTTGATGATCTGGCGCTCGCCGCCGGCTGCACCGATCGACAAGGCGTTGCCGCGATCGGCGATGGAACCGGTGCCGAGCGCGACGCTGTTGTTGCCGATCGCCTGCGACAGGCGCCCCAATGCCATCGAGCCGGTTCCGCTGGCGATCGAATCGCCACCCACTGCAATCGCGAGGTCACCGCTGGCGGTGCTGTCCACGCCGACGGCTACGGCACGCACTCCAGTGGCCTGGGCCATCACACCGGCCGCCATCGAACCCAGGCCGCTGGCGACCGCATCGTCGCCAAGGATCGAACTCTGCGCCTTGAAGTGGCGGTTGCCGGCCACTGCGGTAGTGAGCTGGCTGACATTCACCGCGTCCGTCGGCGCCGTGCCGACCGCGACGTTGACGATCCTGCGCTCGCCGCCCACGCTGCCGATCGAAACGGTATTGGCCTGGTCGGCCACCGAACCGTTGCCGAGCGCCACTGCATTGATCGCCGTCACGCTGCTGCCGAAGCCCAGGGCGGTGCCCTGAGCCGCGGTGACATGGCTGGTTGCGCCGTACGCCGACGACTGGACCGCCGTCTCTTCGATGAGCGCATTTGCACCCACGACGGTGCCCTGGTCGGCCTTGATGCGGGCGTTGTTGCCGATGGCGGTATCGTCCGGACCGGCCGTGAGAGAGGTGCGACCGATCGCGACGCTGCCCACGCCCGCCGCAATGCTTGCCTGGCCGATCGATATCGCGCCGTCGGCCTGCGCCCACGCGTCGGAACCGACCGCCACCGAGTTGATGCCATCGGCCTCGCTGAACTGGCCCAGTGCCGTCGAAGCGGTACCCAGCGCCAGCGCTGAATGCCCCAGCGCGGTGGCAAACGTGGCGGTGGCCTGCGACTGGCTGCCGATCGCCGTGGTGTCGTCCTGGTTGGCGAGGGCGCTCGCGCCAGCGGCGGTCGATCGCACCCCGGTTGCCTGCGTATCGTCGCTGCCGTCGTTGAGGCCAACTGCCTTGAAGTAGCGCAGCCCGCTGGTTGCGGTGGTGAGCTGGCTCACGTTCACCGCATCGGTAAGCGCGGTACCTGCGGCGACGTTGATGATCTGTCGCTGGCTGGCGGCGGTGCCCACCGAGACCGCGTTACCGCGATCGGCCAGCGAGCCGCTGCCCACTGCGACGCCACCAACACCGGTGACGCTGCTGCCGAAGCCCAGCGCCGTGCCCTGCGAGGCGGCGACATTGCTGGTTGCACCCAATGCCGATGACTGCACGGCGCCCACCGCGATGATGCTGTCTGCGCCGACCGCCGTGCTTTGATTGGCCAATACTTGCGCGCCGCCGCCGATTGCGGTGTCGTCCGGACCGGCCGCGAGGCTTGCCGCACCCAGTGCGGTGCTGCCCACGCCGACTGCAGCGCTGCCGCGACCGCCGGAGAAGGCATCGACTGCCGATGCGACCGAGTCCGCGCCCAATGCCAGTGCGCCCGTCTGCGAGGCATTGGCCGAACGGCCCAGCGAGGTCGAGTTGGACCCCGTCGCCTGTGCGTTGTTGCCCACCGCCAGTGCTTCGCTCGCGGTTGCGTCTGCAGACTGGCCGAGCGAGACGCTCAGCGATCCGGTCGCTGTCGCGTTCTGCCCCAGCGCCGTGCTGACATTGCCCTGCGCCAGCGCCGACGTGCCCAGTGCCACTGAGTTGCTGCCGATGGCGCGTGCGTTCTGCCCGATTGCGCTGGCCTGCGGTCCCTGCGCGTTGGATGCGGTACCAAAGGCCACGCTGTTCTGGCCGTTGGCGATCGCGTTGGCGCCGACCGCAGTGGCATCGGAATTGTTGGCGCGGCTGTTGTTGCCGATCGCGATGCCCCGGCTCATCGGCGTTCCGCTGGGATCGTTCGCAGCCACGATCGCGTTGGTTCCCAGCGCCAGGCCGTCGACCGAGTTGACCTGGCTGGTGTTGCCAATGGCGATGCCGTTGGCGCCCACCGAGCTGGACTGGAATCCGATGCCGATGGTGTTGTCGCCGCTGGCCACGGACAGTGTGCCCACTGCCGTGCTTCGGATGCCCGTGGCAGCCGCGCCTGCGCCCAATGCCGTGCTGGCGTTGGTGGTCGCGCGCGACTGGTACCCGAACGCGGCACCACCAAGGCCCGAAGCCTCGGCATCGGTACCGACGGCGGTGCTGGCATCGACCAGACCGCGACTGCTGGAACCTATCGCCACCGAACCGAAGCCGTTGGACTGCGCCGCGCTGCCGACCGCGACGCTGCCTGAGCCGGTGGCCTGCGTGACCTCGCCGGCATCGACGATGCCGTTGGCGTTGTTGTCGTTCCAGCTGCCGATGGCGATGCCGAGCGTGCTGCTGGCGTTGCTGCGGTAGCCGATCGCCAGGGAACTCAGACCGCTGGCGACCGAGTTGGGACCGCTGGCAACCGAGCGCGTGCCGGTCGCCTGCGCATCGTCGCTGCCGTCGTTCAGGCCTTCGGCCTGGAAGTAGCGGGTGTCGCTGGTGACGGCGCCAAGCTGGCTGACGTTGACGGCGTCGGTCGGCGCAGTACCGGGAGCGAGATTCACGATCCTGCGCTGCGCCGCTGCGGTACCGACCGACACGGTATTGGCCTGGTCGGCGATGGAGCCGGTGCCCAGCGCCACCGAGTTGATGGCCGAGGCGGTAGCGGAGAAGCCCAGCGCGGTCGCATCGGCCGCGCTCGCGGTGGATGCGGTGCCCAATGCCGTCGCATCGACGGCGGTCGCGCTGGTGAATTCACCGGCATCGACGACTGCGTTGCCATTGCGATCGATCCAGCCACCCACTGCCGTGCTGGCGGTCTGCGTCGCGCGCGAATTGTTGCCCAGCGCCGTCGCACGCAGTCCGCTGGCGCCGCTCTGGAAGCCCAGCGCAGTGGCGCCGATCGCCGATGCATTGGCCGCCTGTCCAAGCGCGGAAGCATTGGTCGCAGTCGACTGCGCACCTTGGCCCAGGGCCGCCGAATCCTGGCCGCTGGCATTGGCCCCCTGTCCCACCGCGGTCGCGCGCACGCCAGTCGCTGTGGCGTTCTGGCCGGCGGCCGTGGTGCTCGCGACGGACGCGCGCGCGCCTTGGCCGAGGGCACTCGAATTGGGCCCGCTGGCGACGCTGCTCTCACCCAGAGCCGTGCCCTGTACGCCAGTTGCCTGGCTGTTCTGGCCCAGCGCCGAAGCGTTCTGCGCCGAAGCAATGCTCAGCTGCCCAACGGCGGTGGCCTCCAGTCCGGCGGCCTGGCTGCCCTGACCCACCGCTACCGAAGCGCCACCGTTCGCAAGCGCGGCTTGACCCAGTGCCACGGCATTGAGCGCCGCGCGCGCCTGGTTGCCAAACGCCGAACCCGCGTTGTCGCTGACCTGCGCATTGGCGCCGATCGCGGTCGAGTTGAGGAAGTTGGCCGTCGTGCGTTCGTTGTCGGTGACCAGGTTGTCGTTGTTCAGATCGAAGAATCCACCCAGCGCCGTGGCACCGATCGCATTTGCGCGCGACTGCGCGCCGACAGAGGTCGCGCCTTCGGCGTTGGCCTGCACTTGTGTGCCGATTGCCGTCGCCTGCAAACCATTGGTGGCGGCGCCGGCGCCGAGCGACATGGCTCCGGCATTGCTGGCAACCGCCAGGTTTCCAAGCGCTGTTGCATTGCCCCCCGTAGCCGTTGCGCTGCTGCCGCAGACGAACGAGCCGGCACCGGTGACCGTCTGTCCAGCTGGACCGGTGCACAGCGCCTGGGCGAAGCTCATCGTTGATGCGCTCGCAAGGGTCAGTGCGATCGCCACACGCGAAAGTAGCCCAGGTCTATTATTGCCGCCCTTGGCCAAATCATTGACGCCCAAACCACGTCCATCAAGCAATGCGCGCACTTTCGTATACATGGCGAACTACTCCTGCAATGTGCAAATTCGCCGCGGTTCTGGCACAACAACCGCGTCCGGCTATCCGCGCGTCCATTCGTGCAGATCGATATGCGGAGTCTCCGTAGCGAAGACTCGGCAGGAGTGCGGGAGTGTGTCCTTTCAAGCACGTCGCACGCGAACGCCGTGCGGGCAACGGATGACGTTCATTCATCCGAAGACCTGGCAACGGCGTTCTTGATCGGAGGCTCACGCCTGCGACGTTGAGTTTCTGTGAAATGGCAGGCGCACTGCGGAGCGCTGGAACCGGCACAGTTCTTGCGTGACGCCAGGGTCCGAGCCCCGCGGGCGCACCGCAGGGGATGCCATCAACGCAGGTCAGGCGGCCGGTACCAGCTCACTCCGTTGCGCAAGGCGCGCATACAGGTCTTCGACCCTTCTCGTCATGCCGTCAGCGCTCCATGCATTCGCATCGCGAGGCCCCGCCGCTGCCAGTCGCGCGCGCAGTTCAGGCGAACGCAGCAGGCGCGTCGCTTTCGCGGCGAAATCGTCGACGTCCTCTTCGGCGATCAGGGCACTGGCCGCATCGCGCAGCACCGTCGCGGTGCCCATGACCGCGGTGGATACGATCGGAACCCCCAATGCCATCGCCTCGATCAGCACCAGCCCCTGGGTTTCTGTCGGCGAGGCGAATACGAACGCATCGCCGGCGCGATAGGCGTCGAGCAGCGCGGTGCGGCGGTCGAGGTTGCCGAAGAAGCGCACGTGGTCGTGCAGGCCCAGTTCCTGGACCAGGCGGCGCAGGCGCGGCTCGTCGGGGCCTTCGCCAGCGATCAGGAACAGCAGGTCGGGGAAGTCCGCGACCAGCCGCTGCACGACCCGCAGCAGGAAGCCGATGTTCTTCTCCAGCGACAGGCGACTGACCGTCACCAGCGTCGGCCGCTCCGTGGCGATGCCGTGGGCCGCGCGGAAGCGCGCGCCATCGCCGTTGCTGAACTGGGCCAGGTCGATGCCGGTGGGGATCACCACCGACGGCGTGGTGATGCCGTAGCGGTCCAGCACGTCGACCATCTGCCGGCTCGGCACGATCAGCTCGTCCACGCCGTGGCACAGATGGCGCGAGGCGCGGCGCGCCAGCAGGCGCGTCAGCGCCGACGGCAGCCACGGCAGGTAGTGGCCGACGTATTCCTCGAAGTAGGTGTGGTAGGTCTCCACGGTCTTCCAGCCGCCATGCCGCGCCAGCCGCACACCGAGCGAGTGGGCGCGGAACGGCGTGTGGATATGGATCACGTCCCAGTCGCGCTCGCGCAGCATTGCCTCGGCCCTGGCCAGGTCGCTGCCCTTGATCAGGCGGTCCTCGGGATCGAAGAAGATCACCCTCGAGGGCAGCCTCAGCACCTCGAAGCCCTCGTTGCGGTCTTCAAGCGCCTGCTTCCCGGGGTCCACGCCATAGTCGGGCGCGACCAGGGTGACCGAATGCCCCATCCGCGCCAGGCCTTGCGCGAATGTGCGGATCGAAGTGGAGACACCGTTGATGCGCGGAAAGTACACGTCGGACAACATCAGGATGTTCATGCCGGTCTCGCCTGGGCCCCTGCCCGCGCCACGACGATTCCACAGGTAAAACGTTACCGTTTTGTCACAAAGACGCCATGACCTCGCAAGCCGGTCCTGGAGGGCCTCCCGGACACGCCTTCCGGAAGCGCCTATTCCTCCTGCGCATCGCTCCAGCGCTGGGGCCCTGCGCCGTGCTCGCCCAGGACATCGCCGGGATTGGCCAGGCGGCACCGTTCCAGCGACAGGCAGCCGCAGCCGATGCAGTCGTCGAGGGTGTCGCGCATCCGGATCAGTTGCTGGATGCGCGCGTCGAGTTCCTCCCGCCACATCGCCGACAACCGCGTCCAGTCGCGCCGCGTCGGCGTGCGCGCCTCCGGCAGGCTCGCCAGCGCCGCGCGGATGCTGGCCAGCGGCATGCCCACGCGCTGGGCGGCGCGGATGATCGCGATCCTGCGCAGCATGTCGCGCGAGTAGCGGCGCTGGTTGCCGGCCGTGCGCTGGCTGTGGATCAGGCCCTTGGCCTCGTAGAAGTGCAGTGCCGACACCGTGGTACCGCTGCGTTGCGCAACTTCGCCGACGGTGAGCTCGTCGTGTGATGCCATGGCACTTGACCTCAACCTAACTTGAGGTTCTATCCTCGCCCTCATGCTCGATTCCGGTCAAGTCATGGATACCCGCACCGCGCGCGACGGCTATGTCGCCCAATCCGCTCAGGCCGCGACCATGCACGCGGTGGTCTTCGACCAATACGGCCCGCCCGATGTCCTGCGAATGGCCGAGCTGCCCCTGCCCCAGCCGGCCGCGGGCGAGGTCCGGGTGCGTGTGCGGGCCGCCGGCGTGCAACCGGCCGACTGCTCGACCCGAAGCGGCTGGTTCGCCCAGCGCGGCATCGGCCAGGCGCCCTTTCCGCGCCAGCTCGGCAACGAATTCGCCGGCGTGGTCGAACAGGTCGGCGCCGGCGTCGAGACCCTCGCCGCGGGTGACGAAGTGCTCGGCTGGTCCACGGCCAATGCCTATGCCGAAGCCGTGGTGGCCCCGGCAGACCAGCTCGTCGCCAAGCCGCTGATGATGTCGTGGGCGGTTGCCGGCTCGTTGTCGGCCTCGGGCCAGACCGCACACACCGCGGTGCAGGCGCTCGACATCGCCCGCGGCGATACCGTGCTGGTGCACGGGGCCGCAGGTGGCGTCGGCACCATCGCCGTCCAACTGGCGCGCCTGCGCGGCGCCCGCGTGATCGGCACCGCCAGCCGCGAGAACCACGACTACCTGCGCTCGCTCGGCGCCGAACCGGTGTTGTACGGCCCCGGCCTGGCCGAGCGCGTGGCCGCGCTTGCGCCCAACGGAGTCCATGCGGCCCTCGATGCGTCCGGTCGCGGCGCGCTGGATGCGTCGATCGCACTCGGTATCGAGCCCTCGCGCATCGCCACGCTGGTGGCGTTCGAGGACGTCCAGCGCCTGGGTGTGCGCGGTGTCCGCAGCGAACGCAACCGGGCGCGCCTGCAGGAACTGGTCGAGCTGTACGACAGCGGCAAACTGCGCGTGCACGTCCGCGACATCTACCCGCTCGCGTACGCCGCGGTCGCGCATCGCGATGTCGAGAACGGGCATGGGCGCGGCAAGGTCGTGCTCATGGTCTACAGCACCTTTGGGCCGGCCCTGTGAGTGACGGATTCGACGGCCGGGCACCGCATCGCGCGGACACGCCCGAGCCGGCAGCGCTCCCGTTGCCCGGCGCTGCAGGCGCCGGTGGCCTGCTCGACCGCCGCTATCGCAGCGTCACGCTCGGCGCGGTCGCATTGGTCGCGCTGTACGCGTTCGAGGCGCTGGCCGTCGCCACGGCAATGCCGACGGTGGCGCAGGCACTCGATGGCCTGCCGCTGTATGCACTCGCCTTCGGCGGCACCCTCGCCGCCTCGGTTGTCGGCATGGTCGTCGCCGGAAGCTGGGGCGACCGGCGCGGGCCGGCGCCGCCGCTGCGCCAGGGCATCGTGTGGTTCGTCGTCGGCCTGGTGATCGCCGGCCTGGCACCGTCGATGTGGATCCTGCTGCTGGGCCGCATCGTGCAGGGCTTTGGCGGCGGAATGATGTCGGTGGCGCTGTACGTCGCGGTCGGCCGCGTCTACCCGCCGCCGTTGCACCCACGCATATTCGGTGCGTTCGCCGCGGCATGGGTGCTGCCCGCGGTGATCGGCCCGGCGATCAGCGGCTTGCTGGTCGAACACCTGGGATGGCGTTGGGTATTCCTCTGCGTGCCATTGGTCGCGCTGGGCGCCGCATGGTGCGTGCTGCCCGCGCTGCGCGGGCTCGACCTGCCAGCTGCCACCGACCATGACGCCGCGGACAAGCAGCCACACCGCATCGCCTGGGCGATCGGCGCTGCCGCGAGCGCGCTGCTGCTGCACTACGCCGGCCAGCAGCACCATGCCGGCGCCTTGCCGCTGCTCGCGCTGGCGGTCGCCGGTGTCGTCTCATGCGCGTGGCAGCTGCTGCCGCGCGGCACGCTGCGCGCCGCGCGCGGCCTGCCGACCGTGATCGCCATGCGTGGCATCGCCTCGGCCGCGTTCTTCGGCACCGAAGTGTTCGTGCCCTTGCTGCTGTCGCGCGAGCGCGGCCTGTCGCCTACGGCAGCCGGCGCGGTGCTCACCGCCGGCGCGATCGGCTGGTCGCTGGGCTCGTGGTGGCGCAGCCGGCCCTGGCAGCCGTTCACGCCGCCGCAGCTGCTGCGGCTCGGCATGTGCCTGATCCTGATTGGCGTCAGCGGGGTGGCGATGGCCGTCGCGCCGGCGGTGCCGGTTGCCGTCGGTGTCGTCGGCTGGATTGCCGCGGACTTCGGCATGGGCGCACTGTTCCCGACCCTGTCGGTACTGACACTGGAACTGTCGCCACCGACCCGGCAGGGCCTCAACGCATCGGCCCTGCAACTGTGCGACTCGCTGATGACCGCCACGGTGCTGGCGGTGGGCGGTTCGATCTTCGCCGCGCTACTGGTGCGTGCGCCGTCGCTGGCCTACCTGTCGGGGTTCACGATCTCGGCGCTGCTTGCGCTGCTCGGGGCGGCGCTGGCGTCACGCATCAAGGTCCGGGGTGCCGCGACGCACTGAACGGTGTCAGCGCTTCTCGGTGACCGCACGGCGCAGGTTGCGACGCGCCTGCGTGTCGTAGCGCTCGTGGAAGTAGTCGCTGAGATAGATGCGTTGACGCGCCAGCAATGCCTTCAGGAATCGCCGCCGGTTCAATTTGAACAGCCATGCCGGGACGTCCCCGCGGTACTCGGCGGTGATGCCGCGATCATAGGCGTCGAACAGCGCCGGCTCGGCGCCGAGGATGGCCATGTCGCAATCCAGGAACAGCGCGGCCTCTTCGTCGACGTCGGCCGGTTGCAGCGTGCCGTGGCGTGCGGTCAGTTCGATCAGGTCCATCACGCGGCGCGCGTCGAAACCCGCCGTCGGCCACCAGCGCGCAATGTGCGCCACCGCCATCTCCGCCGAGCGCGTTTCGTTGTCGCGTCGCCCGGCTTCATAGATCGCATCGTGGTACAGCACCGCCAGGCCCACTTCCGCCGGCTGACGCCAACCCGGGCCTGCCAACACGTCGTGGTAATGCCGCAGCACTTCCTGCACATGCTGGAAGTTGTGATATGCGCGCGGCGGCGTCGCGTAGGCCTCTTCGAGCGCGGCGCGTTGTTCGTCGGGCAGGTCCAGCGGCAGCGGGACAGTCATCGGCAGGGGTCCGTCTCTTTCGCCATGCCGCCATTGTGACTCAGCCGGGGAACAATCCGGCCAATCGCGCCTGCAATCGCGGCGATTGCGGCACGCGGATGCCGAACGTGCCCTCCAGGACGTCGCGCAGTTCGTCCACATCCTGCAGCGTGCGGCGCTCGCTTTCGCCGCCGAGGCGATGGAAGCTCAGTTCACGGTCACGCAGCGCATGGCGTCCGCCAGCGACCGGACGCGCCACGCGCAGGCCGGTGACGAAGTGCGACGCCGGATGGGTCGACAGGAAATAGTTGGAGGCCTCGTAGTCGACCGGGTACTGGCACTGCAGGTCGAACCGGTACAGCGTCGCCCAGCGATCGGGCAACCTGACCTGCATCCGCCAGTCGCCATCGCGCTGCAGGAGGCGGAACGGCTCGTGCGGCGTCGCCTGCTCGTCGCCATCGCGCAGCGCCAGGCTCGTGGTGAGCGTGGAGCCGCCGAAGCCGACATCGACCAGGCGCGTGCCCTGCTCCATGTCGACCCGCAGCAGCATGTGGCTGCGCGCGGTGATGGCGTCGTCGGGCTGGGTCCACAACACCCGCGCCGCCAGGCCGCTCACATCGAACCCGACCGCCGCCAATGCCTGCGCCAGCAGCAGGTTGTGTTCGAAGCAGTAGCCACCGCGCCCTGCGTCCACCAGCTTGCGCTCGATGGCATCGGGCGCCAGTTCGACTGCCTGGCCGGCGAACGGATCCAGGTTCTCGAAGGCGATGCTGGTGGCGTGCCGGAACGCCAGCGCATCGAGCACCTCGACATTGGGCTGCAAAGGGCCGTCGTAGCCGATGCGGCGCAGATAGGCATCGAGGTTCATGCGGCAACTCCACGGACGTTGCCGACCATTCTAGGCACGTGGATGCGGACGGGCCGCGACGCCGTCGCAACGCACCATCGTGCCAGCGGCCACCTGCCCGTCAGGAGTGCGACTTCACCCATGCGACGTAACGGTCCATCCATTCCTGCAGGAACTTGCGGCTGCCCGCGCCAATCTGGCCGTCGGCGTCGAACAGGCCTTCCTTGGCGTGGATGAACACCTCCGGCTGCCCCATCGTCGGCATGTCCAGGTAGGCCAGCGTATTGCGCAGATGCTGCTGCGCCATGGCGCTGCCGATCGAACCGATCGAGGCGCCGATGACGCCTGCCGGCTTGCCGGCGAACGCGCTCTGGCCATAGGGTCGCGAGGCGTGATCGATCGCATTCTTGAGCACGCCCGGCACCGAGCGGTTGTACTCCGGCGTCACGAACATCACGCCCTTGGCGCCGGAGATCTCCTGCTTGAGCCGCTTCACCGGCGCCGCCTGGTGGCTGTCGTCGTCCTGGTTGTACAGCGGCAGGTCGTCGATGCGGCACTCGTGGAACTCGAAGTCCGCGGGACCGAGTTTGAACAGGCCGTGGGCGAGTTGGCGGTTGATCGATTCGCGGCGCAGGCTGCCGATCAACACGGCGATGCGGTACTGGCTCATCACGGGCTCCATCGTTGGTTGTCCGCCGCCTACTCTTGGAGCGGCGGCGTGACCAGCCCGTGATGGATCGCGCAGTTGCGATGACGCGCGATCAGGCCTTGCGCAGGAACATCGTCTTGAGCACCAGGCCCTTGATCTTGTCCGAGTTGCCTTCGATGTGTTCCGAGTCGTCCTCGACCAGGCGGATGTTCTTGATCACCGTGCCCTGCTTGAGCGCTATCGAGGAACCCTTGACCTTCAGGTCCTTGATCACCACCACGGTGTCGCCGTTGGCGAGCGTGTTGCCATTGCTGTCGCGTACGACCGCGCCGGCATCGGCACTTGCCTCGCCCGAGGCAGCCCACTCGAAGCCGCAATCGGCGCAGACGAAGTTGCCGCCATCGATGTAGGTGTTCTCAAGGGTGCATTGCGGACAGGCGGGCGTAGTGGGCATGGAGGCGAACCGGCGTGGGGTCGGTCATTTTACGCCAGTGCGCTCCCGCGACGCCTCTTCGCGCTGCCGCATCTCCTCGACATCGCGTTCCAGGAAATAATTGAGGAAGGTGCGGATCACCGCCACCGCCGCCAATCGTCCGATCCCGTCCCAGTCCGGCGTGGTCGACGACTCCAGGATGTCAGCCGCCAACTGGAACGTCAGGGCCGCGACCAGCCAGCGCGAGTAGTCCATCCAGATCCGGCGACGCTCGTGGTTGTCCTGACGATGGCTCGTCAGCAACCGGATCACGCCGGCGATCGCCTGCAGCGTCCCTGCGAGGATGATCAGCAGCGCGATGAAGTCGATGGCCACCACGACCGGCTCGGTGATCCTGACCAGCCATTCCTCCATTGCCGTTCCTCCGGATTGCTTGACTGCCAGGGTGTTGCCGGCCGCGATTACCCGCGCACCACGCAACGGAAACCGAGATGGCAGGTCGAGGTATCCACCGGCTGCGCCATCCGTGCCGCGGGCCGATAGCGACGACAGTAGTTGGGGGCGCACAGATGCGAACCGCCCTTCATCACCCGCCGCGGGATCCTCACCTGTGGCTGGCGCGGATCGAAGCTCGCATCGCGCTCACCGCCGCGCGGATTCTCCAGCGTGCAGCACGAATGCTGCTGGATGCGGTTGTGGTCCTGGTACCAGTCGGTCGTCCACTCCCAGACATTGCCGGCCATGTCGTGCAGGCCGTAACCGTTGGCCGGATACGAGCCGACCGGAGCGGTCCACAGATGCCCGTCCTGCTGCAGGTTCTGCCAGGGGAACTCGCCCTGCCAGGTGTTGGCCATGTACTTGCCGTCGGGCGTGAACTCGGCGCCCCAGGTGAACTCGGCGCCGTCGAGCCCGCCGCGCGCAGCGAACTCCCATTCGGCTTCGGTCGGCAACGACTTGCCCGCCCAGTCCGCGTAGGCCTGCGCGTCCTCGAATGCGACGTGCACGACCGGGTGGCCGCCCAGGCCATCGAGCGAGGACTCCGGACCACGCGGATGGCGCCAGTCGGCGCCGGCGATGTAAGCCCACCAGTTGTGGTGATTGCGCAGGTCCACCGGCCCCTGCGAAGGCATGAACACCACCGACGACGGCACCAGCAGGGCCGGATCCGCACCGGGGTAGTCGGCAGGATCGGCCGGTCGCTCGGCCATCGTGACGTAACCGGTCGCTTCGATGAAGCGCGCGAACTGGTCGTTGGTAACGGCGGTGCGATCGATCCGGAATGCCGCCACTGACACCTTGTGCGCCGGCGCTTCTTCCGGGTAGTGGTGATCGGAACCCATCAGGAAGGCGCCACCGGGAATGTGCACCATGTCGTCCAGAGCCACGCCCACCTCATCTGCCGTGAATGCCGGTCCGAGCCTAGCGTGAATGCTCATTGCGCGAAGACCTTGTTCCAGTTGTTCTTCATGCTGACAAGACCGATGCCGTAGTCCTTGGCGTGCTCCAGCCCCTCCTTGAACGGACTGAGCTTGAAGTCGCTGTCATACGCGAACTCCCGCTCGTCGTCGTCGTGGTGCAGGTACCAGGCCATGCGCGGGCCGTCGCCGGCCAGGGTGTAACGGATCATCGCCAGGTCGCCGTCGGAGTTGCCGAAGGCGAACATGGGCCGACGGCCCAGGTGCAGGGCGATGTTGACCACCTTCTCCTCGCGGTCGTCGAAGCTGCCCAGCTCGGGCAGCTTGCGCAGCACCGGCTGGCCTTCGACGGTCTCCACTTTCATGCGCATGCTCGAGCCGATGACCTGTTCCGGCGGAATCCCGTACAGCGTCTCGGCGACCGCGCGCACGAACTCGACACCGCCACCGGTCACGATGTACGGCTTGAAGCCATTGGCACGCAGGTAGTCGAGCAGTTCGCGCTGCGGCACGTACGCGCCCTGGGTGAACAGGTGCATCAGCGTCGGGTGCTTCGCC
This sequence comes from Lysobacter sp. TAF61, assembly GCF_052113485.1. Lineage (NCBI taxonomy): Bacteria > Pseudomonadati > Pseudomonadota > Gammaproteobacteria > Lysobacterales > Lysobacteraceae > Lysobacter > Lysobacter sp. TAF61. Next base: position 199,159 of record NZ_JBFRDH010000003.1, on the reverse strand, counting down.
TCCGCCAGCCATTGCGTGGCACTGGCCCGGAACTCGTCCACGGTCATGCCCGCATGCGTGGCGAAGGCCGGCTCGAAGGCCTCCTTCTTCGGCAGTGCCGCCAGGGCATGCAGATCGCAGTTGAGCATCGCCTTGAACGCCGGCTTCTCCAGCAGCGCCGGATCCTGCCGGGCCAGCAGCTTCACCTGCGCCAGCGCGAAGAATACCTGCACCTGCAGCGGGTACTCGCACCACAGCGTGCCGTCGTTGTCGAACACCGCGATGCGGTCGGCGACGGGGACGAAGCCGGGCCCGCCTTCGGTGGTCACGCGCGTGACGAAGGATTGGATCGCGGTCTTGTTGGCGCCCTCGTTCCAGGACGGCAATGGGTCGTTCATGCAGTTGCTCGCTATTTGTCCTTACCACAACCCCTCTCCCGCAAACGGGAGAGGGGCTCGCATTGCCTGCCGGTCAGCTTGCGCCAGCCGGGGCCTCGGCCATCTTCTTCAGGGCGTCGTCGATGGTGAAGCTGCCCGGCCGCTGCGCCGGCGGGAAGTCCTTGAACGTTGCAGCGAACATCGCCGCAGCGGTCTGCGCCGCATAGATGAAGTACATGTTGTTGAGGCACCAGTCGTAGTACGTGTTCGACGTGATGTCCGCCCGTTCGTAGGGATCCATCCGCAAGTTGAAGATCTTGGGTAGTCGCAGGTGCGTGAACGGCTCGGCCCATATCTGCAGCGTGCCTCGACAGCGCTGCTCGATGAACACCAGTTTCCAGTTGTCGTAGCGGATGCCAAGCACGTCGCCGTCGTCGCTGAAGTAGAAGAAGAACTTGCGCGGCCCTTCCTTGCTCGCACCGGTCAGGTACGGCACGAAACTCACGCCATCGATATGGTTCTTGAACTTCTTGCCGTTGACGGTCGCACCCTTCTTCAACCGGTCCGTGGCGCTGGTATCGCCCGCCGCTTCCAGGAACGTCGGCAGCCAGTCGTGATGCTGGACGATCTCGTTGGACACCGAACCGGCCTTGATCTGGCCCGGCCAGCGCACCAGCAGCGGCACGCGGAACGCGCCTTCCCAGTTGGTGTTCTTCTCACTGCGGAACGGCGTCATGCCCGCATCCGGCCAGCTGTTCATGTGCGGACCGTTGTCGGACGAGTACATCACGATGGTGTCGTCGGTGATGCCCAGTTCGTCGAGCAGATCGAGCATCTGCCCCACGTTCTTGTCGTGGTCGATCATGGTGTCGTGGTAAGGCGACTGCCAGCGACCGGCCTGGCCCAGGCTTTCCTTCTTGGTATGCGTGAACAGGTGCATGTGGGTCGTGTTGAGCCAGACGAAGAACGGCTTGTCGGCCTTGTGCTGGCGCTTGATGAAGTCGGTGGCGGCCTCGACGAACTCGTCGTCGCAGGTCTCCATGCGCTTCTTGGTCAGCGGGCCGGTGTCCTTGATCTTCTGCTTGCCGACCTTGCCCCAGCGTTCCTGCACCGTCGGGTCGTCCTTGTCGGTGGCCCAGCAGTGCAGCACGCCGCGCGGACCGAACTTCTCGCGGAAGCGCGGGTCCTTCGGGTAGTTGGCCATCTCCGGCTCTTCCTCGGCATTGAGGTGGTAAAGGTTGCCGAAGAACTCGTCGAAGCCATGCACGGTGGGCAGGAACTTGTTGAGGTCGCCCAGGTGGTTCTTGCCGAACTGGCCGGTGGCATAGCCGCGGTCCTTGAGCAGGTCGGCGGTGGTCACCGTCTCCGGCTGCAGGCCCTGCGGAGCGGCAGGGATGCCGACCTTCGACAAACCGGTGCGATACACGCTCTGGCCGGTAATGAAGGACGAGCGGCCGGCGGTGCAGGACTGCTCGCCGTAGGAGTCGGTGAACAGCATGCCCTCGTTGGCGATGCGGTCGATGTTCGGGGTCTGGTAGCCCATCAGGCCACGCGTGTAGCAGCTCAGGTTGGCGATGCCGATGTCGTCGCCCCAGATCACCAGGATGTTGGGTGGCTTCTTGCCCCCGCCCTTTGCTGTCCCTGCCGGCTTCGCCGCAGTGTTCGCCGCAGTGTTCGCCGCAGTCTTCGCTGCAGGCTTCGCGGCTGCCTTGGTCGCGGGCTTCTTTGCTGTTGCCATTTCTGTTCCTCCTGGGGAAACGCGGTGGGGGCACTGCGGTATTGCGGCGCCCGCACGTGGGCGAGCGCAGGTTCTTCTGGTTGCGAGCGTGCTACCCGATCAGCCCAGCAACGGAAGGTTGAACGCCATGCTGGCCGCAGCCACCAGGCCAAGCAGCCATAACAGGCCCGCGGTGATCAGCGTCAAGGACACCGGATACTTGCTCTCGCCGTGGACCAGACCCTGCGTCATCATCCGCACGCGTTCGGCGCGCAGCTCGCGCATGTAGTTGATGTGATAGACGATGCCCAGTGTCAGCATCACCATGCCCAGCACGACCAGGGCGATGCCGAAGTTGCGCGGCTCGCGGCCACCGGCGGCGAGCATCTTCGACTCCTGCATCTTCTGGAACACCTGGAAGATGGTGAAGCCGAAGCTGATCAGCGACAGCGCGGTGCGGATGATCGACATCAGCGTGCGGTCGGCGCTCATCCGCGTGCGCTGGAACGACATGCCGGTGCGTCGCGAGGACAACTCGACGGACTTGTCGTCGCTGCTCACGAACGGCGGCTGCGGCGCCTTGATCGGCAGCGGCAGCTCGGGGCTGCGATCTTCGGGCAGGATCGGCATGGCTCAGGGCACCCCGGCCTTGCGTTTGAGCCACCAGTGCGCGATCCGGTCGGCCGGGCCGCGGAACAGGAAGTAAGGGACGAAACCCAGGATCAGCGCGACGTTCAGCGCTTCGAGCACGTGGAACGTGCCGAACACCTTGTACTGGTAGACCGTGTCCATCACCAGGCCCAGGATCAGGATGCGGGCCGTGGCGCGGAACCCTTCGTGCAGGGAGGCTTCGCGCCGGACCGGATCGTGCACGATGGTCCAGAAGTACGGATGCCGACCGATCTTCGCGTCCTTGAATCCGTCGCGGAACGCCAGCAGCAGCGCCATGCCGGGCTGCAGGAACAACCGGAATGTCATCGGCCCCTGCGTGCGCCCGATCAGGTCGGTGTAGAAGCGCACCACGTCGTTCAAGAACCCGTCCATCCCGCTCCCTGTGCGGCAACCAAGGACTGTTCGCGCATGCCGCGCGCAACAGGCAATCCGGGACGCCCGCCGAACATCCGGAGCGCAGTTGAATGCGGGTACGTCCACGGGAACAACGCGGTCGATGTTCGTGTTCGCGGAGTGAATGACCCGTGATGGCTGGCAGGCACTCGCGTGACTTGACCGGGTCTGGCGGTTCATCGCGGCACTGCACCAGGGACGTGCGCCGCCAAATCGATAGCCGATTGCTATCCGCGTGCCCACCGCATCACGTGCGTGTGGGCACTGCGTGGGGGCCTTCTGGCCCCCGTTGTCTTCAGCGCGTCAGTTCGGTCAGCAGCACGTGCCAATGATCGAGATCGCCATCCAGGGCCGACACCGGAACGCGCTCGTTCAAGCCATGCGCGAAGTCGTCGGACGGACGCATGTAGAGGCCCGACACACCGTAGGACGGGATGCCTTCGGCGCGGAAATGCAGGCTGTCGGTGGCGCCGGGCGACATCTGCGGCACGATCGGCAGGCCGGGCTGGCGGCGATCGACCGCCTTGCGCACCGCCTGCATCACGTCATCGCGCAGCGGCGAAGCCGGGCTCTGCGTCGGCTCGCCGATGATCTCCACCTTCGGCGGGTACTTCGCCGACGGATCGATCACCACGTCGGCAATCTGGCGGCGCACGTCCTCCACCGCGACGCCCGGGAAGATGCGGCAGTTCACCGTCGCGGTGGCCCGCTGCGGCAATGCGTTCTCGGCGTGGCCGCCCGAGAGCATCGTCGCCACGCAGGTCGTGCGGATCATGCCGACGTACTCCGGATCGGCGGCGAGCACCTTGATCGCGTCGGCGTCCTTGGGATTGTCGGCAAAGCGCAGCATCGCCTGGCCGAGCGGGCCGGCGGTCTGCTTGCCGGTGGCCTTGAAGAAGGCGGTCGTCAGCTCGTCGGCCTGCGCCGGGAACTGGTACGCAGCCAGCCTCTGCAGCGCCGAGGCAAGGTCATAGATGGCATTTTCCGCGTGCGGGCGGCTGCTGTGCCCACCCGGATTGGTCACCTCGATGGTGACCGTGGCATAGGTCTTTTCCGCTGCCTGCAGGTTGTAGGCCACTGGCTTGTCGCTCGCCGACAGCGTGCCGCCGCCAGCATCGCCATTGAGCAGCAACTCGGCATCGGGGAACTGCTTGCTCAGCGCGCGCGTGGTCGACATGGCGGATTCTTCATCGCCTGACAGGGCCAGGATGATGTCGCGCGAGGGCTTGAAGCCTTCGGCCTTCAACCGCAGCAACGTAGCCACGATCACCGAGACATCGAACTTGTTGTCGAGGACGCCGCGGCCGTAGAAGTAACCACCCTCGGTGACCATCTTGAACGGATCGCGGGTCCAGTCCGCCGGTTTGGCCTCGACCACGTCCATGTGCGCCGACAGCAGGATCGGGCGCTTGCCACCGGTGCCGCGATAACGCGCGACCAGGGCAGCGGTGTCGCCTTGCATCTGCACCTGCACGTCGTCGGCGGCAAAGCCACCGGCCTTCAGCTGCGTGGCCAGGTACTCGGCGTAGGCCGGCACCTGTCCCTGCCCCGCCACGGTGCGGAAGCCAACGCCCTTGCCGAGCAGCTCGACCGCCTTGTCGTGCGTCTTCGCATCGACCACGGGCTTGGCTGCAACGGCAGGAAGGGCAAGGCCGTACAGGCCGGAGAGCACGATCAGGGTGGTCGCAGCGCGTAGCTTCATCAGGCAGGTCTCGGCGGTCGGATTTGCCCGAGTGTAGACGCGCCGCCACCGCCGCAGCAAAGGCCGGAAGGCCCCTCCCATTACCGCTTCCGACCGGTCGCGGCGAACCGCTGCGCCACCTCCGGCTTGCCCAGGTCACGCAGCGCGTCCTTGCCCAGCCAGCGCTCACAGGCGACCTCGGATTGGGCCAGGCGGCCCGCCAGGGCGACTGACTTCGCGTGCAGGTCCGCGTTGCGGCGGCCGATCGAACGCAGCGCCCAACTTGCGCCCTTGATCACGAAATTGCGCTCGTCACCGGCCGTGCGCTCGATCAGGCCCAGGCCTTCGACGTAGGCGCTTTCGCCGGCAAGGCGGTCGTGCAGGGCCAGGCTTGCCATCAGCGCGAATGCCGCGCGCCGCTGCAGCTCGGCGCGCTTGCCCGACCATTGCACGACCTTGGGCCAGGCATGCGGCGAACGGTCGAACAGGACGAAGCAGACGGTGTCGACGATCGCCCAGTTGTCGAAATCCCTGCACCAGCGATCCATCTGCGCCGCGGTGACCTGCGCGGGATCGTCGACGTAGGCGGCCAGCGTGCGCGCCTCGTAGATGCCGGTATCCCATAGCGCCTGCGCCAGTTCGTGGTCGTGGCCGATCGCCTTGGCCACGGCCTGGATGTCCTTCATCGCCACGCCGATGGCGTGATCGCTGGGGATGGCGTAGCGCGCCATGCCGTCGCGGGTCGCCTTGCTGGCACGGCTGCGCAGCGCCTGCAGGGCGTCATCCAGCCGAGCCCGCAGCGGCGCCTGCATCGCGGACTACTTCGCCTTGAGCTGATGCAGGAGAAGCGAGTTGCCCTCGCTGTCCAGGCATACCGCCATCCGGCACACCGGGCTGTGGATCATGTCGCCCAGGAAGGTCACGCCGCGCGCCTTGAGGCTGGCGATGAGCTGGTCGAGATCCTCGACTTCCACGGCGATCGTTCCACCCGCCGAACTGCTGGGCTTGTCGGCAGTGAAGTTGGTCAGGGCGATGCAGCCCCCGCCCGGCAGATCGTATTCGACCCAGTACTGGTCCCCCTGGTTGCCGACCGATCCGGCGGTGAGGCCGAGCGCGTTCTCGTAGAAGTCCCGCGCACGCGCCACGTCGCTGACCGGGTACATGGTGAAAGCGACCTTCTTGAGCATTGCCTGATCTCCATGGCTGACATGAACGCCCGGTCATACGCCCCGGATCTGCCTGCGTCAATGACCTGGAACGGCATCACTTCGTGATGTCGATTTCACGGTTGCCCAATCGTTGTTACAGGAGACTGGCCTTCGATCTGTCGCTGCGGCGGCATGTCGAATGCCAGCTGCGACGAGTGCCATTCCCAAGCCAGACAGGAGTTCGATCATGACCCAGCGTTTCCAGCGAATCACCCCGTTCCTCTGGTTCGACTCGCAGGCCGAAGAGGCCGCCCATTACTACACGTCGATCTTTCCCGATTCAGGCATCGGACGGACCCTGCGTTACGACGAAGCCTCCTCGAAAGGTTCCGGTCGCCCGGTGGGCACCGTGTTGACCATCGAGTTCCAGCTCGACGGAACGCAGATGGTCGCGCTCAACGGCGGCCCGCACTTCAAGTTCAACGAAGCCGTGTCGCTGTTCGTCAATTGCAAGTCGCAGGACGAGGTCGATTACTTCTGGGGCAAGCTGACTGCCGGCGGCGACCCTGCCGCGCAGCAGTGCGGCTGGCTCAAGGACAAGTACGGCGTGTCCTGGCAGATCGTGCCGACGGAGATGATCGACCTGCTCAACGATCCGGACCCGGCCCGTTCCGGCAAGGCGATGGCGGCGATGATGGAGATGAAGAAGATCGACCTGAACGAAGTGCGCCGGGCGGCGAACTCCTAGCGCCGGGCCTGCCTCGCCGTCACGTAGCGCTTGCCGATCGCGGCGACGAACTCGTCGAGATCGGTGGTGCCGGTGTTGCTCAGGATCACCACCGTCAGGTCTTCGTCGAGGAAGCGGTACAGCTGGCTCTGCGCGCCCATGATCTGCCCGGGGCGCTTCACCACGCGGTAAGGCTTGCCGTCCACCTTGGTGGTGTACGACCACAGGCCGTAGCCGTAGTCATCCAGGCCGGGGGTGAACATCGTCGCCAGCGTGGCCGGCTTGAGCAGGCGACCGGAGAACAGCGCGTCGGAAAACTTGAGGACGTCGTCGGCGGTGGCGTACATCGCGCCGGCGGCGTACCAGTTCTCCGGATAGACCGGCAGGTCGTTGACCAGGCGACCGAGATCGTCGCGCATGAAGTAGGTGCTGGCCAGGCCTTCGACGATGTCGTGCTGGTAGAGCATGCCGCTGTCGGTCATGCCCAGTGGCTGCAGGATGCGCTCATTGAGCACCTCGTCGAAACGCTTGCCCTGCAGGCGTTCGACGATCTTGCCCAGGATCACGTAGTCGCCGTTGTTGTAGTCGAACACCTTGCCCGGCTCGTGCACCAGCGGCCCGCTGGCGAAGCGCGCCAGCAGCTGGTCGCTGCTCCAGGGATGCTGGTAGGCGGGAATGCCTTCGCTGATGGCCTGCTCGGCGCTGGTCACCTTGTCCATGTTGTCGATGCCGGAGGTGTGGTTGAGCAGTTGGTGCACGGTCACGCGCTGCGCGGCCGGCCCGGCGTAGTCCGGCAGGTAGGTGGCGATGGTGCGTTCGGGATCCAGCCGCCCCTGTTCGACCAGCTGCATCACCAGCGTGGCGGTGAACAGCTTGGTGATCGAGGCGATGCGGTATTTGGTCTGCCGTGTATCGGGCACGGCGAAAGCCCGGTTGGCCTCGCCGAAACTGCCCGAGTACACCACTTCGCCGCGCTGCTTCACCAGCACCGTGCCATTGAACTGGTGCTTGCTGGCGTAGTCGGCGATGAAGGCCTCAGGCGCCTGCGCCGTTGGCGGCTGTGCGGAGAGTGGCTGTGAGGATGGCGCCTGTGCGGACGGCGGCTGTGCCGCGGCGATCGACGACAACAACAGTGCCGGCAAAAGGGCACGCAGCATCAGGGACGGCTTCATCGCGGACTCCGTGGGCGGGCGGCAAACGGCCACCCATCGCCTGACAGGGAGACGGGCTGCGGGCCGGCGGTTGCACCGCCCCGCCATTTCCCGCGATCGGTCCCCGCTCAGCGCCGCGCCAGCGCCCGCCTCGCAAACAGCACGCACACCACGCCGAACACCATGTGCGCGATGACGCTCAGGGTGATCGTGTCCAGATGCGCCAGTGCCGGCGAGCGCCCCACCCGCGACAGCGGCATCACCACGAAGTTCATCACCACATACAGCACCACCCCGTACAGCGGCCCAAGCACGAACGGCCGGCGCAGCAGCCCCGGCGAACGCCGTGCGGCCAGGGTGTAGATCACCACGAAGGACGTGGCCATCAACACGTGCAGGCACGCACCCAGCAATGCCGCCTGGATGCCGCCGTCATAGCTGGCTTTGCCCAACACGCCCACTGCGATCGCCTGGAAAACCTTTTCGATCCCGGCTGCATCCCAGGAGAACCAGACTGAAGTGGCAAACGCGATGTCGCCGATGGCGACGATCAGGCCACCCAGGACCACCTGAAGCCATTCAACGGGGCGTTGCACATGCAAGGACATGCCGGACTCCTGCGGGAAGGGTTGGAAGCGCGCCGATCGTAGGCCCATTCCGTCCCGCCGTGGCCGCCTCCCGACATTCGGCACCATGACTTTCGACATAGACAATTCTGTCTAGACAATCCGGTCTACTTGATCTACGGTTTGATCAGCCCACCCATCGCGTCCGCCACATGACCCGCAAAGCGAGCAAACCGCCCAAGCCCACCGCTGCCGAGCTCGACCTGCTGCGCGCGATCTGGCGCCTGGGACCATCGACGGTGAAGGACGTGCACGCGCAGCGCGTGCAAGAGCGCCCGGAGCTGACCTACGCCACCGTGCTGCGGCTGATGCAGATCATGCACGGCAAGGGCCTGCTGACCCGCGACGAGAGCCAGCGCTCGCACGTCTACGCCGCCGCCCACGAACGCGATGCACTGCAGACCAACCTGCTCAAGGACCTCATCCAGAAAGTCTTCGCCGGCTCCGGCAAGGACCTGGTGCTGGCCGCCCTGAGCGACCACGTGACCGACAAGGAACGCGAGGAGATCAAGCGCTTCCTCAAGGAGAATCCCGATGCCTGATTCCTCCATCCTGGTCCCGCTGCTGGGCCGGGCACTGCTGCACTTCGTCTGGCAGGGCGCGCTGATCGGCCTGGTCGCGGCACTGGCACTGCAATTACTGCATGCCGCGCGTCCGCAGCTGCGCTATGCAGTGGCCTGTGCCGCCCTGCTCGCCTGCGTGCTGGTGCCGTCGTTGCATCTGGCACTGATGATCGCCGCGGCCAATCCGCTGGCCCCGCTCGCGATCACCACTGGTGCATCGCCGCAACTGCTAATTGCTTCGGCCACCTCGCTGCCCATCGAGTCCCTGTGGCCGGCCCGCGTCGATGCCGCCATGCCCTGGATCGTGGTGGTCTGGTCCGCCGGTGCCTGCACCCTGTCGTTGCGCATGGCAGTGGGCCTGGTCTGGATCCAGCGCCTGCGCTCGCTGCCGCAAAGCGCGGCGCATGCATCCTGGCAGGTCCGACTGGACGCGCTCGCCACGCGCTTTGGCATCCACGGCCAAGTCGTCCTGCGCCTGGTCGATGGCCTCGACTCGCCGGCGTCGGCAGGCTGGTTGCGCCCGGTGGTGCTGCTGCCGTCCGCGTTGCTGATGCGCATGCCGGTCGATCTGGTCGAGGCGCTGCTGGCGCACGAGCTTGCGCATGTCCGCCGCCACGACTACCTCGTCAACCTGCTGCAGGGCGTGGTCGAGGCGCTGCTGTTCTACCACCCGGTGACGTGGTGGCTGTCGCGCCGGATCCGCATCGAGCGCGAGCACATTGCCGACCAGCTCGCCGCGACGGTGACCGGCGAACCCCGTCGCCTCGCCCTGGCCCTGTCCGAACTGTCCGAACTGTCCGACCTCACCCGCGTTTCCCGCACACACCCGACCGTCCCACACCCGCACCTTGCCCAAGCCGCCCATGGAGGCCACCTGATGTCCCGCATCGAACAGCTTGTCCGCCCCGGCCACCGCGCCGCCAGCGGCCGCGTCGCCTTCCCCCTGATCGGCCTGGCTGCCGCCTGCCTGGCCTTCTATGCCCACGCCCAGATCAGCACCCCGGTCACGCCGGCCAAGGCCGCCACCGCCGTGCCGGGCACGCAGAAGAAGCCCGCGGAGAAGACATCCTCCACGGTCACCCGCGTGAATTCGGCGAACCTGCACACCGGCGCAACGCAGGAGGCCTATGCGCTGATCAGCCAGGATCGCGACGGCATCACCATGTCCGGGTCCACCGACGACCTGCCGCAGATCCGGTCCGCCAAGCGCAGCCTGCAGGGCGACTTTGTCTGGTTCCGCCGCGGCGGCAAGTCCTACGTGATCGTCGATGCGGCCACCGTCGCCAAGACCCGCGAAGCGTGGCGCGACAGCGACAAGATCGGCAAGCAGATGGAAGTGCTCGGCGACCAGATGGAAGTGCACGGCGACAAGATGAGCGCGCTCGGCACGCAGATGGAAAAGCTCAGCGAGCACAGCGGGCCCACCGCCGCGATGGACGCCGCCACCCGGCAGATGGAAACCCTGGCAAAACAGCAGACCGGCTTTGCCGCCAAGCAGGCGCAACTGGCCGCCGAGATGGTCGGCGCCAACGCGGCCGGGATGGACGAGCTCTCGCGCAAGATGGACGCTCTATCGCAACAGCAGGATGCATTGGGCCGGCAGATGGACGCGCAGTCCCGGATCATGGACGCGCAGTCCCGCCGCATGGACGCGCAGTCCGCCCCGATGGAGGCCCTGGGCCGGCAGATGGAAGAAGCCGGCAAGCCGATGGAGGCGCTGGGCGCGCAGATGGATGTGCTTGGCGCACAGCATGAAAAGGTCGTCGCCAAGGCCGAGGCCGAGACGCGCAAGCTGATCGACGATGCCATCGCCAGGGGACTGGCCCTTCCGGCGCCGACGTACAGCGCGCAGTAACGCACCAGGTGGCGGGTGCCTGGCGCACCCGCCCACCTGATGTCGCAGGACATAACGATTTGGCATGAGCACCGCGGCCGTCAGCGCCGCGGTGCACTGTCCCCTCCCTGCCCTTGGCTACGTTGAATAGCTACAGCAGACCCGGGGGCAGGCAACCGCCTCGTGCCCGCGTCACACGCACAAGGGGCCCCGAATTGATCTTCGACTACCGAAAGGCCACGTCGCCCGCCGACGTTGAAGCGGACATCTGCATCATTGGCGCCGGTGCCGCCGGACTCGCCATTGCCTGGTCTTTCCTGGGCTCACAAGTAAACGTGTGCGTGGTTGAAGGCGGCGGCCTCGATGCCGACATGCGCAACCAGGCGCTGTTCGAAGGCTCCTCGGTCGGCGTCCCCGAATTCGACCCTGGCGCCTCGCGCCTGCGCGCCTTTGGCGGCACCTGCAACCTGTGGGGCCGCGGCTGCATTCCGCTGGCCAACCTGGCCGCGCGCGACTGGGTGCCGCACAGCGGTTGGCCGATCGGCTTCGCCGACCTTGAACCGCACTACGTCCGCGCCCGCACTTTCTGCGGCCTGGAGTCGCATGACTTCAACGAGGACAGCTTCCTGACGCCCTCGTCGCGCAAGACCCTGCCCTTCGACGGCGACTCGCTGGTGCACAAGACCTTCGCCAGCAGCCCGATGATCTTCGGCCAGGCCTATCGGACCGAGTTCGACCGCGCCGCCAACATCACCGTCCTGCTGCACGCCAACCTGCTCGAACTCGAAGCGCTGCCGTCGGGCGCGGCGGTACGCCAGGCCCGCATCGGTACGCTCGACGGCCATCGCGGCGTGATCCGCGCGCGCCACTTCGTGCTGGCCTGCGGCGGCATCGAGAACGCGCGCCTGCTGCTGTCGTCCAACTCGGTCCGGCCCAATGGGCTGGGCAACGACCACGACCTGGTCGGCCGCTATTTCATGGATCACCCCAGCGGCAAGCTGGGCGCGCTCTACACCGCCGATCCGGAAGCGGTGATCCGCCCCTACGACCGCAACGTGCCCAAGGGCAAGCCGCAGGCGCATCCCGAGATCTGCCTGTCCGACGAAGCCCAGCGCGAGCACCGCATTCTCAGCGGCCGGGTCCGGCCGTTCGCTTTCCAGGAACCGGTGCCCGAAGGTCTGCAGGCGCTGCGCGACCTGCGCGCGATCATGCGCGCGCGCCGCAATCACGATAACTGGGAGATCAAGGCGCGCGTGTGCGGCCGCAAGAACGGCGAGCCGGACTACATCGCCAACGCGCGTCCGTCCGAGGACGACATCGCATCGTTGACCCTGCGCGCCGGCCTGGGTGCGGCCGACATCGCCAAGGCCTTCGGTCGCAAGCTCACCCGCAAGCCGACGGTGAAGACCGAGCGCGTGGACCTGGTCGGCTACTTCGAGCAGGTGCCCAACCACGACAGCCGCATCACCCTGGGCGAGGAGCGCGACGCCCTGGGCCTGCGCAAGGTCAGCGTCGACTGGCGCCTGACCGAACTGGACCGCCACACCTACCGCACGGCCGCCAAGCTGTTCGGTGCCGAGATGGCGCGGGTGAGCAAGGGCGAGTTCCGCCCCGAACCGTGGCTGGAGGAGGAAAACGGCGTGCCGCAGGTATTTGGCACGTCCCACCACATGGGCACCACGCGCATGGCCGATGCGCCGGAACTGGGCGTGGTCGACCGCAACTGCCAGGTACACGGCATCGGCAACCTGCACATCGCCGGCAGCTCGGTGTTCCCGACCGGCAGCTGGGCGTTCCCCACGTTCACCATCATCGCCCTGAGCCTGCGCCTGGCCGAGCAGCTGCGCATGCGCCTGGAGCAGGCCGCGCCCTTTCTAGGCTGAGCCTTCCGGCCCTTGTCCGCTTTCCGGCGCCGGTGATAGCGTCGCGACCGTGCGTCGCTGACGCCCGGAAGGACCCAGGCAGATGGAACCGTTCGGCAACTCCCTCACGCTCACGCAGGTTCACGATTCCGACCTCGTCGCCACGGCGCGGATGCTGTATCGCGAGTACGCGGACGCGATCGGGACAGATCTCGAGTATCAGGGTTTCACATCAGAGCTCGCGGCCCTGCCATCGCCGTACGTGCCGCCTCTCGGCGCGCTGCTGCTGGCGCAGGTCGGCGACGTCATCGCCGGTTGCGTCGCACTGCGACCGCTGGACGCATCGACCGGCGAGATGAAGCGCCTCTACGTCCGTCCCGCATACCAGGGCATTGGACTCGGTAGGCGCCTGGTCGAAGCGGTGATCGAAACCGCGCGCCAGGCCGGCTATCGCGAACTGCGCCTGGACACGCTGGCGAGCATGGAATCGGCGCAGGCGCTGTACCGCCGCCTCGGTTTCGTCGAGACCCCGCCGTACAACAACACGCACGTAGCCGGCACACGCTTCTATTCGCTCGATCTCCTCGCTCGATCTCATGAACACGCCGCTGCGACAGGATTGACCGGCCGGGACTGACCGGCTGCTCACGCCGCCCTACGCCACGGCCGCCAGAATCGATCCCCACCCCCGCGGAGATGCCGATTCGATGACGGACGTTTCGATAACGCAGGTTTCCATGCCACAAGTGGATGATCCGTTCCTGCAGGCGCTCAAGGGCTACAGCGCGGCCGTCCGCGCCAAGGACGGCGACGCATTCCTGCAGCTGTACGACACGCAATTGCATGCCTTCGACCTGTGGGGGCCGTGGTCGCAGAACGGACTCGACGGTTGGCGCCGGATGGTGACGGGGTGGTTCTCGTCGATCGGCGAGGAAACGGTCGTCGTCACCTTCGACCAGGCGGACTCGTACCGGGTCGACGACCTCGCCATCGGCCACGCACTGCTCACCTACACCGCCACCGCCAGCGACGGCAGCGTGCTGCGCTCGCTCAGCAACCGCATCACGATGGCGCTGCGCAAGCGCGGCAACGGCTGGAAGATCGTCCACGAGCACACCTCCGCGCCGGTGGACCATGGCACCCTCAAGGCCGTCCTGAAGCGGACGGAATGACACCACGCAGCATTTACCCGGGAGATACCCATGAGCAATCCCGTTGGCTGGTTCGAAATCTACGTGCAGGACATGGCGCGCGCGCGGGCGTTCTACGAAGCCGTGCTGGCGCGGAAACTGGAGAAGCTGGAAAGTCCCGGCATCGAGATGTGGGCCTTCCCGATGCAGCCCGACCAGCCCGGCGCCGCCGGCTCGCTCGTCTACATGGAAGGCTTCCCCTCCGGTGGCAACAGCACCCTGGTCTACTTCATCAGTGACGACTGCGCGGTCGAAGCCGCGCGCGTGGCCGGCAACGGCGGCACGGTCTTCAAGGAGAAGTTCTCGATCGGCGAGTACGGCTTCATCGCCCTGGCCATCGACACCGAAGGCAACATGTTCGGCCTGCATTCGATGAAGTGAGGCGCGCGCCCGCGAGGCGGGCTGCGCGCGAGCGGCTCAGCGCAGCTGGCTGTCCTTGCTGCCGCGGCGGTTGTAGCCGCTGTGACCCGACTGCTCCTCGTCGTGCGCCTGCTGGCAGTCGACGCACAAACGCACGCCCGGCACCGCCTTGCGCCGCGCTTCCGGAATCTGCTTGCCGCACTCCTCGCAATGCTCCAGGCCAGGCCCCTGCGGGAGCTGGCTGCGGGCGCGCTGGATGGCGTCCTTGATGGTGGCGTCGATCTGGTCCTGGACCGCGCCGTCACCTGCCCAACCGGTGGCCATGGGGGTCGTCTCCTGTGGATCGGGGTGCTGGAGCATAGCGCCGGGGGGCTGAACCAATGTGCACAACCCGGCATGACGTTATGCACTCACGCCACCCCGCCCGCCCGGGACTAAACTCCAGCCAGCCCATCCTGCGCCGCTGGCGCGAAGGGTCTGGCCATGTTCAGTTGGGTACTCGCCGCGACGCTGGCGCTTGCCGCGCCCGAACCGGCAGCCACGGCAGCCACCGTTGCCGACGTCACGCCGCCGGCACAGATCATGGCGCTGCCTGCGGAACTGCGGACGCGCTTCCACGCCGAGGTGCTGGACGGACACACCTCGCAGCAGGCGCGGCTGGAACGCACCATCGACTTCATGTTCGGCGCTGAAGGCCTGGGCATGACCTACAAGGAAACGGCGACCACCACCGTCGCCCAGGCCTACGCCACGCGCGAAGCGAACTGCCTGACCTTCACCCTGCTCTTCCTCGCGCTCGCCCGCGAAGGCGGCATCGACGCCAGGCCGCAGGAAATCGAACAGACCCTGGCCTGGCACCAGGAGGACGGCACGCTCTATCGCAGCAACCACGTCAACGCGATCGCGCGCGCCTCCGGGAAGCAGTACAGCGTCGACGTCGCCCGCGATGCGGTCATGTCGCGCAATCCGCCCGTGCCCATCTCCGAGGCGCGCCTGCTGGCGCACTACTACAACAACCTCGGTATCGCCGCGCTGGAACGCCTGGACCTGGACGTCGCCCGGCGCGACCTGGAACAGGCCATCGCGCTCGATCCGGGCTATGCCAATCACTGGAGCAATGCCGGCGTGGTGGCGGTGCGTTCCGGCGATGCAGACACGGCCGAACGTGACTACAGGAAGGCGCTCTCGCTGGACCCCGACAACACCAATGCCCTGTTCAACATGGCCGGGCTGGCGAACCGGCGCGGCGATGCCAAGCTGGAAGCCGAGTACCGTCGCCGCCTGGCGCGCCTGCAGCAGCAGGACCCGTTCCATCACTTCCTGTTGGCGGTGAACCACGAGCGCGCCGGCGAGTACGCGCTGGCCATCCAGCACTACCGGCGGGCGATCCAGCTGTACGGCGACGAGCATCGCTTCTACGGCGCCCTGGCGCGCACCTACCTGCGCGTGGGCGACACCCGTCGTGCCGCCAGGGCCCTGGCCCGTGCCCAGGCCCTCAGTGATGGCGATACGCGCGCCGCCTACCGCGCCCGCCTCGACAGCCTGTCGGGTGCGACCCGCGAAACCCACTGATGCAGCGGCACCCCGTCGCCCGTCCCGTTTTGCGCTTCGATTGCGTTTGAGAGGTAACGGATGGGGAAAGTACGGGACGCATCATGAACTGGGTCACCAGGAAGTTACGCCGCATCGCCGTCGAATCGGCGGAACTGCCCGTGCTGCGGCTCATCGGCAAACCGCTGTACTGGCGCACCTTCAGCAAGCCCTGCATCGAAGGCAACTCGTACTTCGGCGCATTCCAAACGCGCGAACAGGCACTGGCCGCCGCGCCGTCGCTGCCCACCAGCTACGACCAGCCGGCCACCGGCAACCTCTATCTGGACCGGCACGAGCGCATCCGCGTCAGCGACTATCCGGTCGTGCATTGGCTGACGCGCCTGCTTGCGCAGGGCCGCCACCGCATCTTCGACCTGGGTGGCCACATCGGCGTGAGCTATTACGGTTTCCGAAGGTTCCTGACCTACCCGCAATCGATGGAGTGGCGGGTCCACGACGTGCCCGCCGTGGTCGATGCCGGCCGCGCCTGGGCGCAGGAGAATGACCCGGACCGAATGCTCGACTTCGCCGACACCCCCGATGCCGCCAGCGGCCACGATGTGCTGATCAGCAGCGGCGCGCTGCAGTACCTCGAATACACGCTGCCGGAACTGCTGGCGCGCCTGGACGAACCGCCGCCGCACGTACTGGTCAACATGACGCCGATGCACCCCCAGCGGGGCTTCATCACCCTGCAGAACATCGGCGAGGCGGTGCTGCCCTACCGGGTCGAGGCCAAGCCGGAGTTCATCGCCTCAATGGAGCAGCTTGGCTACCAGCTCGAGGACCAGTGGAGCTCCTGGGAGCGGAACCTGACCGTCCCGTTCGAGCCCGGCTGCACGCTCAACTACTACTCGGGGTTCTATTTCCGGCGCGCTTAGCGCATGTCGATCCGCGCCCCCCTGATTCGTCGCATCATCAATACCCCAGCCTGGAGTTTGATCGATGCCCCTGCAGCTGTTCGCCCACCCTTTCTCCTCGTACTGCCAGAAAGCCCTCACCGCGCTGTACGAGAACGACACCCCGTTCGAATTCCGACTGCTCGACGACCCCGACGGTCCGGCCATGCGCGAACTCACCGCGATGTGGCCGATGCGCCGCTTCCCGGTGCTGGTCGACGATGGCCAGTCGGTCATCGAGGCCAGCTGCATCATCGAGCACCTGGCCTTGTACCATCCCGGCCCGGTCGAGCTGATCCCGCGTGATCCGCGCGCCGCGCTCGAAGTGCGCCTGATGGACCGGTTCTTCGACAACTACGTCTCCACGCCCCAGCAGAAGGTGGTGTTCGACGCGATTCGCCCGCCCCAGGACCGCGATCCCTATGGCGTGACCGAAGCGCGCGCCATGCTCGAAACTGCCTACGCCTGGCTGGAGAAGAAGCTGCAGGGCCGGCAATGGGCCGCCGGCGACGACTTCAGCCTGGCCGACTGTGGCGCGGCGCCGTTCCTGTTCTACGCCGACTGGACCCATGCCATCGGCGATGCCTTCCCCACCGTCCACGCTTATCGGCGCCGCCTGCTGGCACGGCCGTCGTTCGCGCGCGCCGTCGACGAGGCACGGCCCTATCGCTCCTACTTCCCGCTGGGCGCACCGGATCGGGATTGAGTGGCCCATGGACAGTGCTGGCGGCATCGACAGCCAGCTGGGATGATCGCCGATTCGCGGATGCTGGAATCCGCCGGGGATCGACATGGTTGCCATCGCAACAGCAGTTGCCATCGTGCTGGTGGCCGGTCCGGCCGTACTGGCTGCGGCCGGCCTGTCCGGCAAGTCGCACCAGACCTCAGCCGCAACGAAACCGGCGACGAAACCGGATTGGGACGTGGCGCTGACGATCAACTCGGCACTGCTCTACACCATCGCCTTCAACCTGACGTTCTTCATCCAGGAACTTTTCCTGGTGCTGCCCAAGGCGATGACACCTGGCCTGCATCCGACGCTGTTCCACAACAACCACAGCTGGAATGGCGACAATCCGCTCGCCGCCCTGTTCCAGGGGACCGGCGCGGTGGCCACCGTTCTCACCGCACTGGCCTGCGCGGCATTGCTGCGCAAGACAAGCTCGACGCCACTGCGCCTGTTCCTGATCTGGATGGCCTATTGCGGGCTGTTCATGGCCTTGCCGCAGGTCGTGATCGGCGCATTGAGTTCCGGCAGCGACGTCGGCATGGCAATGGATTACCTGCAGCTTGGCGCGACGACGAAGACCATTGCCGCGCTGCTGGCCCTGGCCGTGATGCCACTGGCCGCAACCTGGCTCGCACGCCCGCTGCTTGCCCTGGCCGACAATCCGGCCCGGATCGCGACGCCCGGCACCCGCACGCGCTTCATGTTCCAGGTGGCGACGCTGCCGGTGATCCTCGGAACATTGCTGGTGATCCCGTTCCGCGTGCCGCGCGAAGCAATCGAAGTGGTGCTGCTGCCGGTACTGGTGGGACTGATCGGAATCGTGTGGATGCAGACCGGCGCATGGCGCCTGCGCGTACCGGCGGCACGCGGCACGGGTGCGGCGTCGAACCTCAAGCTGCTGCTCGCCGTGGTCGCGCTGCTGCTGGTGTTCCAGCTGCTGCTGCGACCCGGCATCGCATTCTGAGGCCGGCGCTTGCTCAGGCCGGAGGCACGGTGCGCTCCTCGCGCACCACGACCGTTCCATCCGGCCGCACATCGCGATAGACCACGCTCTCGGCCACTCGCGGCGCTTGCCGGTACTGCGCCAGCAGGTCGACGTTCTGCTGCTCGATCACTTCCAGGCTGCGCGCGATGCGGCGCAGCAGTCCCTTGATGCCGAATACCGCGAATGGCACCAGGATCCACAGCACCGACAGGATCAGGGCGAAGATGAACATGCAGATCCACAGGAAGCTGTTGGCCGTATAGGCGGCATTGGCAACGGCACTGGGTTCCATGGCGGCTCCAGAATCTGAACGAGTCACCAGTCTTCAAAAGCCGCGTGATCCCGGTGTGCACACCTGAACGAACGCCGGTCACGGTCATGCAGGTGCTAGAGTCACGCCTCATCCAGGCTGGGGGCCCGGACATGCAGCGCGACGGCAAAGAAGGCGACAGCAAGGCAATCAACAGCAAGGCGATCGCTGCCGACGTCGACGCAATCGCGCGCATCACCGCCGTCCCCAATATCCTCGAAGCGGTCACCCGCATGACCGGCATGCGCTTCGCCGCCGTGGCGCGGGTGACCGACAGCCAGTGGATCGCCTGCGCGGTGCGCAACGCCATCGGCTTCCCGCTCGAACCCGGTGGCGAGTTGCCGCTGGAAACCACGATCTGCAACGAGATCCGCCAGCATCACCAGCCGGTCGTGTTCGGCCACGCCAGCACCGATCCGCACTATGGCCAGCATCACACGCCGCGCCTGTACGGTCTGGAGAGTTACATCTCCCTTCCGATCTTCCGCACCGACGGTTCATTCTTCGGCACGCTGTGCGCGATCGACTCGGCGCCGGCCGAACTCGACGATCCGAACATCGTCGGCACGCTCAAGTTGTTTGCAGAGCTGATCGGCCGCCAGCTCGAGATCGAAGACCGCCTCAGCAACAGCCAGGCCGCGTTGAAGGAAGCCACCGCGGTGACCGTGCTGCGCGAGCAGTTCGTGACCGCGCTCGGCCAGAACATGCGCGATCCGCTACAGGCCATCATCACCGGCCTCTACCTGCTCAAGCAGTCGCCGTCGATCGGCATCGACGATCGCACGCTGGTCGTGCAGCTGGAGGATTGCAGCCAGCGCATGGACCGGCTGATCCGCGACATCCTCGATTTCGCCGCCGGCCAGCTCGGTGTCGGCATGCCGCTGGCCGTCACCCACGGCGCCGACCTGGGCGACGATCTGCGACGGGTCGTGGCGGAAGTGGCGACGACCAACCCGTCACGCTCGATCGTGTCGTCGATCGCCATCGACCGCGCGGTCAATTGCGACCGCCAGCGCATGAAGCAGTTGCTGGCAAACGTGCTGGTCAATGCCGTCGCCTACGGTGGCGCGGACCAGTCCATCGAAGTCGATGCCAGGATCGATGCGCCCGATGCGACCCATCCGGACGAGGCGCGCGGCATGCTGCGCGTGCAGGTGCGCAACGGCGGCGAGCCGATACCGGCGTCGCTGCTGCCGACCATCTTCGAGCCGCACAAGCGCCTGTCGCCGGACGGGCAAAACGCGGGCCTGGGGCTGGGGCTGTTCATCGCCGCCGAGATCGCCCGCGCCCACGGCGGCACGCTGGAGCTGACCTCCACGGCCGGCCAGGGAACGCAGGTGACGTTCCAGATGCCGCTGGTCGCGATGCCGGCCTTCGCAGGCACCGGGGCAGGCGCCGCACAGACGGCGTAAACCCCCGCCTCGCGCCGGAGTGCCTACACTACGCACCCCGTCCCGCCTGGCAGTCCCGTGTCCGAACCCGTCCGCCTTTCCCGCCGCGTCGCCGAACTGGCCGCGTGCTCGCGCGCCGATGCCGAGGCCTATATCGAAGGCGGCTGGGTCCGTGTCGACGGCAAGGTCGTGGAATCGCCGCAGCACATGGTGGCCGGCGAAACGGTCGAGCTGGACCCCGAGGCGGTGCTGGAACAGCCCGAGCCGGCCACGATCGTGTTCCACAAACCGGTCGGAATCGATGCCATCAGCGGCCGTACCGAAGCCGTGGGCCTGGTCACCCCGGACACCCGCTGGGCCGAAGACCCCAGCGGCGTGCGCCTGCTTCAGCGCCACTTCGTCCGGCTGACGCCGCTGGTGCCGCTGGACCGCGACGCCAGCGGCCTGATGGTGCTGACCCAGGACGGCCGCGTCTGGCGCCGCCTGACCGAAGACGCCGACCAGATCGAACACGAATACGTCGTCGAGGTTGCCGGCGAGATCGCGCCCTATGGCCTGCACCGCCTCAACAACGGCGGCCTGCGCTACCAGGGCCGCGAACTGGCGCCGTGCAAGGTGAGCTGGCAGAACGAGATCCGCCTGCGCTTCGCCATCAAGGCCGTGCGCCCCGGGCAGTTGCAGGACATGTGCGCGCAGGTCGGGCTGGACGTCGTGGCGATCCGCCGCCTGCGCGTCGGCAAGATCCCGCTGACCAAGATGCCAGTGGGTCAGTGGCGGTACGTGCCGGTGAGTGCGCGCTTCTAGCGTCTCAGCCGCCGCGCACGCGCAGCGTCAGGCCCTTGAGGAAATTGCGCAGCATCTGGTCGCCGCACAGGCGGAAGTTCTTGTGCGTGCTCTGCCGGAACAGCGCGGTCAGCTCAGGCTTGGACACCGGGAAACCCGCCGCCGCGAACGTCTCGTGCATGTCGGTGTCCTTCAGCTCGAACGCCACGCGCAGCTTCTTCAGCACCACGTTGTTGGTCACCCGCTTCTCGACCGGGCGTGGCGGAATGCTCTCGTCGCGCCCGCGCAGCTGGATCACCAGGCCGTCGAGGAAATGCGCGAGCACGCGGCTGCTGCACTCGACGTAGTCCGGATCGTCCTCGCGGCGCAGGAACGCCAGCACGTCGGCCTTCTCGATCGGGAACTCCGGGTCGGCCAGCCTGGTGATCTCCACGACCTTGATGTCGCTCAGGTCGAGCATGTAGCGGATGCTGCGCAGTACGTCGTTGTTGATCATGGTCGTGCCCTCAGTCGGCCAGCGCCGCTGCTTCGCGGCCCTGCTGGCGGATCAGCGCCTCGTCGCGGGCCTCGTTGATCGCGTCACGGACGCTGTCGAGGTCGACGCGGCGCTCGTCATGCGTGAACTTGCCGGTCAGCACGGTATCGGGCAGCAGCGTGCCGGCCTCGAACAGGGCCCACATTTCCTCGCCGTACCAGGTATCGAACAGCTCGGGCGCCCAGCGGCCGAGATTGGCGGTGAGGTTGTTGACGTCGCGCAGCAGCATCTGCCGGGCGGCGTTGTTGCCCGCCGCGCTCACCACCTGCGGGAAGTCGATCACCACCGGGCCGTTCGGCCCGACCAGTACGTTGTACGCCGAAAGGTCGCCATGGATCAGGCCGCAGCACAGCATCAGCACGACTTGGCGCATCAGCACCGTGTGGAACTGGCGCGCCTGCTCCGCCGTCAGCTCGACCTCGCCCAGGCGCGGCGCCGAGAAACCCTCGGCATCGGTGACCAGCTCCATCACCAGCACGCCATGGAAATAGCCGTGCGGTTCGGGCACTCGCACACCGGCCTCGCGCAACTGGTACAGCGCATCGACCTCGGTGTTCTTCCAGGCGGTTTCCTGCTGCTTGCGGCCGTACTTGCTGGCCTTTCCGATCGCGCGCGCCTCGCGGCTGCCGCGGACCTTGCGGCCTTCCTGGTACTGCACGCGCTGCTGGAAGCTGCGCTGCGCCATGTCCTTGTAGACCTTCGCGCAGCGGACGTCCTCGCCGCTGCGCACCACGAACACCGCCGCTTCCTTGCCGCTCTTGAGCGGACGCAGAACCTCGTCGATCACGCCGTCGTCGATCAGCGCCTGCAGCGCGGTGGGGGTCTTCATGGAATCCAGGGCAATGGTGGCAGCCCCAAAGGAGGGACGGGAGCGGCGCGAATCGGGGGCGCATTCTCGCACGCCCGCCGTGTCAGGACCCGTCCGGGCCCTTGCGCAGGCCCGGCCTGTTCATTCCCGGGCCCAGTCAGGCCCGGGAGAGGCCCCTGCGGGCCTATTCCGGCAGCGTTTCCCCCGAGCCGCCCAGGGCCGCGGGGAAGTCCTTCAGCTTTGGCAGCCCGTCCTTCATCGGCAGCACGGTCTCGCCGTAGTTGACGTGGACCGCCGGCGCGAAGGCCAGGGTCGGGATGGTCGCGGCATAGACGTCGACCAGGCCAAATCCCGGGTGGTTGGTCATCAGGTGGCCGCCGCAGCGGCTGCAGTACTGGCGATCGCTGGCCGGCGTCTTGGCGAAATGACCGACCAGTTCCGCGCCGCGGGTGACCCTGACGTTCTCCGGCTTCCACAGCGAGAACGCATTGACCGGCCCGGCCGACCAGCTGCGGCAGGACCCGCAATGGCAGTAGCCCATCGCCTCCGGCTCGCCGCTGACCTCGACCCCCACCGCGCCGCAGAAGCAGCTTCCGACGTGCGTATCGCCCATGGCAACGCTCCGGTTGGATGACACAGGCCGCGCGCGATGCGTGCCTGCCACCAACCGCAACGCGCTGCGGCGGCCGGGTCGGACAGGCCTGGCGCCTACTTCCCGCCACCCTGCCCCGAGGCGGCGGCCGCCGGCGCGCCCACCACCGGCGCGGCCTTGGCCTTGGCCTTGGCCTCGGCGTCCGTGATGGCCTGCGTGCTGCCCAGGTTCTGCTGCAGGAAGCCGGCAATCCCGGTCCAGGCGATGTCGATCGCGACACGGTTGAAGAAGCTGTGGCCCATGTCCGGGAACGCCAGCAGCACCGGCGGGTGCTGTTCGAGATTGAACATGCGCACCAGGCGGCGGGTGTGCTCGAAATCCACGCGCTCGTCTTCGCGGCCATGCACCAGCATCACCGGCAGCGTCAGTTCGCGGAAGTGATACAGCGGCGAGGTGGCCTGCATCTGGGCCATGTCGGTGCGTGGATCGCCCATGATGCGTTCCAGGATCTGTCGCGCCTGCGCTGAACGCACGTTGTCGCTGGCGGTGAAGCGCAGCGCCCGGTCGCTCACACCCGACAGCGAGATCGCACAGCGGAAGCGGCCTGGCCAACGCACGGCCGACACCATCGCCGAGTAACCGCCGTAGCTGGAACCCAGGGTGCACATGCGCGATTCGTCCAGCGGATAGGCCGCCGCGGCCGCGCGGATCGCCGCGTCGATGTCGTCCTCGATGAGACGGCCGTAGTTGCGATGCCCGGCCTCGCGGAAGGCCTTTCCGTAGCCATCGGAACCGCGGAAGTTCACCTGCAGCACCGCATAGCCCTGCGCGGCGATGTACTGCACCTCGCGATTGAACGTGAGGCTGTCGCTCACGCCAATCGGACCGCCGTGCGGAAACACCACCAGCGGGCGCTTGCCATCGCCCGGCGGCAGGGTCAGGAAGGCTTCGATCGGCAGGCCATCGCCGCTCTTCACTTCGAGCACGTGCGCGGGCGCGAAGGCGATGTCGCTCAGCTGCGGCGCCACGGCGTCCAGCAGCGAGGCGCGCTTGCCGGTCAGATCCATGTGATAGAGCTCGGGCGGGTGGTCGGCCGCGTCCACCCACAGGATCAACTGCGTGTTGTCGCGGTTGCGATCGAGCACCGCGACGTTGCGACCGGGAAAGGCCGACTGCAACGTCTGGTAGACATCGCGGTTGGCCTGGTCGAAGTACTCGGTGACCAGGCGACCGGACTGGTAGTAACGCACGGCCACCGGCTCGCGCCGCACGTTGAAGACCGTACTGAGGATGTCCACGCCGGGCTTGCTGAAGATCGTGCGCGAGACCTTGCGCGTCGCCGGATCGAAGGCCACCAGATCACGCTGGGTGCGGCCGTCGTCGGTGTAGCCGTAGATCGTTTCGCCGTCGTACGAGAGCCCGGCCGGGCTGAACCCGCCTTCGGCCTGCAGGCTAAGCACTTCCTGGTAGACGCCATCGCGGCCGTGCATGAGCACGGCGGTCTCGTTGCGGACCACAATGGCGGCGCGCAGGTTGCCGTAGCCGTCGGCCAGCCATGCCACGTCCTTGCTGACGCCCACGTTCAGCCGGTCGCGACTCCTGGCAGTGCGGAAGCCGGAGATCTCCTTGTCGCCGACCAGCTCGACCCGGTGCACCACCAGCTCGCCACGGCTGTCGTACCCCGCGAACAGGATGTGGTACGGATCCCCCGGCAGCATGTCGACGATCGTGCCGGTGCCGCCGATCGGCAGGCGTTGGATGCTGTGCTTGCCGTTGCTGCCGGGACCGATGCGGAACACGGTGTAGGCAGACGAGTCGTTGCCACTGGCGGCGATCAGCGTGCGGCTGTCCTTCCACGTCAGCTCGTCGGCCGCATAGATGGACGTGGTCAGGCGCTGCTCGGCGCCTTCGACCAGGTCGACCAGATTGATGCCCCACTTGCCGTTCTCGTCGCGGACGGTTTCGGCCAGCAAGTCGCCTTCGCCATTGATGGCGACCGCGGACACGCGGTCCGGCTTCCACATCACATCGGCCGGGATCGGCACGGCGATTGGTTTGGGCGGTTCCCGGCCGCCGTTGAGCTTCTCCGACGGCGTGGCATTGCCGGCGCGCGCGGTGCGGTAGAACTCGGGGAATGGATCCGGGTACAGGCCGGAGTACTCGAAGGTCATGCGCGGATACACGTCCGCATGCTCCTTCTCCAGCCAGTCGATGATCGGCAGCGAGCGGTTGGCGATATGGAAGTGCGTCGACGTCCAGCTGGTCGGGCGCAGGATCAGGTCGCCGGGGTAGACGATCTTTCCGGCGGTGACCTTGAAGCGGTATTCGTCCGAGGTCACGGTGTAACGCATGCGCCACCAGCCGTTGGACAGATCCATCTCGGCCCAGCGGTAATCGCCGGCCTTGGCCGCATACAGGCTGACATTGCGACCGGGCACGATGTAGTTGAGCACCGCGGCGACGCCATGGTCGTCACGCACGCGCACCGCCAGGATTGGCGCGCTGGCATCGACCGACAGCACCACCAGGCCTTCATCGGCGGCCAGTCTGGGGTCCTCGCCGGGATCGATCTTGCGCATGGCGGCGCAGTCCAGCGCCACCAGCAACATCCCGATGGCGAGCAGCGCCCGCCATGTCCCGATCAGCCCCCGGCGCCGCGCGCCGGACATCCCGTGCTGCATGCGATATCCCCTGTGTGTGCCGCCCTGCCCGGAACCCCGTGGCCAACCACTGCCAGGTCCGTCCTGCCCCCGACGTGCAGCACGTACTCGAAGTTCTGCACCATTTTTCCGTAGCCGCTGTCGTCGCTGTCGTAGTTCGCGCCGATCGTCAGCGTGTGGCGGCCGGTGGGCAGCGGCTTGATCAGCAGCCAGTAGCCATCCGCCGCCGTCAGACCACTGGCGTGGCCCGGTTGCAGCGCGAAGCAGCCGTCACTGCGCACGCGGAAGCGGGCGACGTCCGTCACCGGCACGCCATCGATCAACGCCACCGCACTGGCCAGGCGTTCGTTGTTCACCGCCGCAGCACCCTGCAGCACGGCGCACGGCAACGGCAAACCCTTGTCGTTGCTGCCTTGGAGCATGTTGATGATCGGCACCAGCAAGTAGCGACCTTCCGGCACCACGCACTCGCGATGCGCGTTGAAGGTGCCATCGGTACCGGCGAGGAACCAGACCGGCCCTTCCTGGCCGATCTCGCAAAAGCGTCCATCGGGATCCAGGTACGGAGGTATGTCCACGTGGTCGGCCCATTGCCACCAGCGCGCCGTCAACTGGCCAAAGGTTTCATCGCCGACCTTGCCGTCCGGCGGCAGCACCAACTGGTCGGCCGCCGTCGCCGCGGGCCGCTCGGGCGCATTGTTCGCATTGGCCGCGGTCAGCGATGCGCAGGCGGCCGCGATCGACACGATCAGGCCGGCGCGGAGCGCGAGGCGTTTCCCCATCCGATGCACGAGCTTCCCATCCGTCTGCTTCGTCACGGCGCGACCCGCTTGCCGCCCTTCGCCGCACCGCGCGGCGCGGCATGCGCCTGCCAGACCTTCATTGATTCGAGATTGACCTGATGGTCCCTGTTGTTCGGATCGGCCAGTTCCCGGTACCGCTCGACGGCCTGCAGTGCCGCCGGATCTTCGGCATTGATCAGCGAAAAGGCGCGCGTCCCCCAGGCCTCGGCCGAACGCGGGAACTCCTCCACCAGGCCGCGCGAGCATGCCAGCGATTCGGGCTGGATCTGCGGGATCATGTAGGTCTCGCAGTAGCGCTGCATCGCACGCTGGCGATACTCCACGGTCATGGCGCGCTTGTAGTACGGGCGCGCCTCCTTCGTTCCCTTCACGTCTTCGGTTGCCAGGCCGAGCAGCCAGTTGAACTTGGCGTTGTCCGGCTCAAGCTTCACCGCGACGAGCATGTCCGAGCGCGCCCAGGCCGCGTCGTACAGGTAGTAATAAAGCACCGAGGCGCGGCCGAACCGGTAACGCGCCTCATCCGGCCGGAAGCGCGTGGCCTGCGAGTAATAGACCACCGCGGGCCATGGGTCGTCCTTGTTCCAGTAACCGCCACCGGCCATTCCGGTCAGTGACGCGCTGGGCCCCATGCGCGCCGCCCCGATCAGGTCGTCGATCACCGCGCCGTAGTCGTTGGCCAGCGAAGCCTTGTCGCCTGTGTCCTCGCCCAGCAATGCGCCCAGCAGCGGATTGCGATCGGTGCGCGCGGCCGCATAGGCCACCGCCCGGCGCAGTTTCTCTTCCGAGCCGCCCCAGCGCGGCTGCGCCGAGGTGATCCACTCCAGCGCCAGGAAGTAGGAGTCCGGATCGACCTTCATGCAGTGGGCGCGCGCGTACTCCTCGAGCGCGCTGGAGCTGCTGCGGCCGATGGCGTTGAGCTTGTAGCAGGCCACGCTCAGGCGCGGCTCGATTTCCAGCGCCTTCACGTACAACGGCACCGCCTGGGCGAAGAACTGGCCCATGCGCTCGACCTGCTCGGCCGGGGTCTTGCCGATGTACGCGGTACCGCGCGCCTTCCAGCCGGCGCCGCCCAGGTAGACGCCGCTGGCGGTATTGGCGAACGCGCTGTCGGGGGCCAGCTTCAGCCAGCGCCGTGCGATCTCGCCGGCGCGGTCGTCACCGTCAAACACGTTGAGGGCGATGAAGATCTGCTCGCGCTGCGACTGATCCTTGTAGTGGGCATCGAGCAGCGCGGCAAAGCCCCGCTCCAGCTCGGCCACGCCCTCGGGTGTCGCCAGCAGGCGGTCGATGTCGTCGAGCGACCAGGCGGGCGCGCGCAGGATCGAGCAACGACCCTGCGCCGCACCGGCCCGCCATTGGTTGCCCGGCAGGTCGGGATAGGCATTGCAGCGCGCCTCGGCGTTTTCGATCGCGTCGGCCTTGCGGACGCCGGCGATGTACTGGGCGAACTCCGGCGGCGGCTTCAAAGGCGCCGGTGGATTCCCGGCGCGGGCCTGGCCGGCGCCGATAAGGATGGCGCTGCCCAGCGCGATCCCTGCGAAGACTGTACGTGTCCGTGTCATGTGTTCCCCCTGGCGGCAACGCTAGCGCACCCGCCGGGGGATGTCAGCGGGGGTGAGACTTTGTCGCAGTCCCGGCTGCCGCCTTCCGCGACGCCCGTCGCGCCTTCAGGCGCGACGGCGTTGGACCGTCACCCCGCCGGGTGGGCCAGCGCGTAATCGATCGCCGCGCACACCGCCGCTGCCTGCGCGGCATTGCACTGCTCGGGCGTGGCGCGCGGGCTGTCGGGGTAGACCTCGGTGGTGGTCTTGTACGGCGCGTCGGTGATGCCCGCGCACAGGCCAAGCTTGCGCAACGCGTATTCGATGACGCCCGGCGCGACCACGGTCGAACCGATGATCTCGCCCTTGTCGTCGGCCGGCGCGATGTGGGTGACCTTCGCCACCGCTTCGATCACCG
The DNA here is from genome assembly GCF_052113485.1 of Lysobacter sp. TAF61. Classification (NCBI taxonomy): domain Bacteria; kingdom Pseudomonadati; phylum Pseudomonadota; class Gammaproteobacteria; order Lysobacterales; family Lysobacteraceae; genus Lysobacter; species Lysobacter sp. TAF61. Next base: position 170,831 of record NZ_JBFRDH010000003.1, on the reverse strand, counting down.
CCTTCTGGAACCCCGGCTGCGGGCGTTCGCTGTCGTCGACCAGATAGAAACCGTCGGGGATCTCGCCCGGCTCGAACGGCTTGCCATCGCGTGCTGCCAGCGCGGGACGGAACTCGGACTCGTCGCTGTCGGTGGTTTCGTGCAGGTCGATATGCACCAGCACCTGGCCGCTCACCGGCGCCACCAGCTGCATCAGCGCCGCCGACTCCTGCGCAGGGCTGTCGGCGCGGAACGAGCGGTTCGGGTCGATCGCATTCGCATTCCAGCGATGCACGCGCTCATAGGCCCACGGGCTGATGCATGGCGCGACCAGCACATTGACCTTGCCTTCGTAGCTGGCGGCATGCAGATCGACGAACTCCAGCGCGCCGTGCACGCCGGAAGTCTCATAGCCGTGCACGCCGCCGGTCACCAGCGCGGTGGGCAGATCGTCGCGCCAGTTGCGGCTCTTGATCGCCAGTAGCGGGTAGCTGTCCGCGCCGTAGTTCAGCTCGCCGTACTGGACGACATCGAAGCGCGAACCCAGCCCCTCGATCTTGCCCCGCACCTCCGACTCGAAGCTGCGGTGGCGCGTCTGCCGCGACAACCATTGCGCCTTTTCCGTCTCGCCCCAGGCTTGTCCGGGAATGCCGATGGGATAGAACGCCTGGACAGTCATGCGCGGCTCGCTGCGTGATCACAAAGGGGCCGCAACTTTAACACCGCTCCGACAAGCACCTTCCCCATCTCCCCCTCCCCCCATCTCACGCCCCCTTTATCCCCCTAGGAGGTTAATGACCCGCCACCCCCGACTGCCGCCCTCCCGGGCTGGGCAGCTGGCGAAAACGGGCCACCGACGCTGGCCCCGGGGAACCGGTGGCATCGCACAAGGCAAGGACGGTGACCAGGCGTCAGTCGTACATCCAACCCAAAGGGAATGACCATGAATACCAGCAAGCCGAACAAGCACCTGATGCTCACCACCGCCCTCGTGGGCATCCTCGCCGCCACCTCGGCGCTTGCCGCCGACGGCGACAAGAGCAAGATCAAAGGCCTGATCACCGGCGTCAACGGCAACACGCTCACCGTCAAGGACGGCAACAACGCCGTGCAGACGATCAACGTGTCGGCCGACACCAAGCTGAAGAAAACCAAGGGCCTCACGGGCGTCATCCACTCCAAGGTCGAGCCGGGCGCACTGATCCCGGGCCTGCCGATCAGCGCCGACGTCGTCGCCGCCGGCAGCGGCTTCAACGCCACCGAGATCTCGTTCAAGTCGGAAGACTTCAAGACCGCGCAGCAGGTGCAGGCCGGTGTGGCGCCGACCAGCGAGTTGGCCACCGCGAACGCCGCCCGCATAGACGACTTCGGTACGTACGAAGCCCTTGCCACTGCCGAAGTGCTGTTCGCCTCGGGCAGCACCGCCCTCTCGGCGAAGGGCAAGTCGGATCTGGACGCCCTGGCGGCCAAGGCCAAGGAGACCAAGAACTACCAGATCGTTATGCAGGGCTTCACTGATTCGACCGGCAACGCGGAGGCGAATCAGCGCCTGAGCACGATGCGCGGCGCAGCCGTCGCCAACTACCTGCGGCAGCAAGGCGGCCTGCAACCCGGACGCGTCCGTGCCCCGGCCGGCATGGGCGTTGCGGCCGATGCGGGCTCGGGCAGCAATGCCAATGCGCGCAAGGTCGAGGTGAAGCTGGTGGTCGACAAGGGTGTGCAGGGCGGCGCGAAGTAATCGCACCTCTCCCCTGATCTAATCAGGCGATACATGAACCCGAGAACCGCCCGCACACGCGGGCGGTTTTTTTGTGCCCCTCATTTGAGGCTGCTCTTATGGACGACCCACTGCGCGCGTCGCTAGCTTGAGGTCCATTCGGCCGAAAAAATGAATCGATTTGCGAAGGGCACCATTGTTGCCGCCATCGTCCTGGCGGCGTCGTTTCCGATCGAGAGCCTGATTGCACCGGACTGGCGCAAGTGGGCCTTGGCAGCGGTCGCTGGCCTCGCGACCTATGTCGTCCAGCGGACGGCTGGGGGCACTCGGCGCACGTAGCCTTGCACCCGGTTCACCTAAGGGCTCTGGGAGTTGAGCATGGCGCTCAGGATCGCAATAGCACTACTGATGGCGGGCATTTTGACGATGCCCCTGCTGTCACGAGGAGATGGCTTCATCACCGCCACTATCGCAGTACTCATGCTGGGGGCGGTCAGCATGGGAGTGCACCTGGCCAGCAAAGCGGCGCAAGACGGAGCCAGCAGCCGCGCCACATTCGTGCTCTATCGGTCAGCGCCTGTCTTCTTCCCGCTGGCACTGCTCGGTGTCTACCGGCTCTGGCATTGAGTTCGCGCCAAAAAGGGTGAGACCAAGAGTCAGGCGGAGCTAGTTCACATCTCCGGCGTCGTCTCCGCAATGACTTGAATCCCTTCATCAGTCCTGGATTGCGACTCGACGAGCTCGTCAGCTGAGCGCTTCCCCTGCGCCTGGCCGTCAACGACCTGCCCGGACGGGACCGCCGCCCCGGAAGCTCCGCTCGTCTCCTGGCGGGTTGCTGCCGGCACCGCCGGCGCCGGCAACGAACGCATGACAACCTGCAGATGCCGGGCCACCAACACCAGGACAATCAGAAACAGCCCAACCACGATCAGTTTCGCCACCACAGCCCGACCCAGTCTCAACGCTGCCTTGCCTGCAGCCTCCGCCACTGGACCGCGCATCCGCGCCAGCGAGTCCACGGCCGAATCCGGCGCAGGACCAAGCATGACGCGAAGCTCATGCCCATCGATCAGCTTGAAATTCCGCTGGCGGGACGCAGCCTCGATCGCCGCCTTCGTGAATTCGCCACTCGTGATCAGGATCGCGCCAGTCGCGCCCTGATTGACCATGATGCCGAGCAGCTCATGCACCGCGTTGTGCGGAACCTTCATCGCCGTCCAGCGCTTGCACTGGACGAGGATGTAGCTGTCGTCGCGCCTGAGCTTCAGGTCGACCCCGCCGTCGGAGCACCGGCCAGTCTCTCCCGTCCCCACGTGCTCGATCTGGTACCCCTGGCTTCGGTAGTGGCCAGCAACGAGCGCTTCGAACTGTTCCCAACCGACGCGCGACAGCGCATCGTCATGGCGACGGCTTACCGGTTTGAGTGCCATTTCCGCCCAACCATCGCCATCATGAGTTTGCGTCCAGTTGTCCATACCCGGTCGAAAGCGATCAGGCACCTAGAGCCACCTCTAGTGCCAATCCATTTACTCTCAATCCCCGAATGTAGCTTCGAACGGCTAATCATGGCCTCCCATCGCGCGCCTAGCGCAGGTTAAGATCGCGACGTCGACCCGACCTGAAAGCTCTCCGGTTAAAAAGCGCACATGGAAACCGCGGACGACGCAAAGATTCGCTTGTTATCAATTCTAGTGCCGCAACTAGGCCCAGATGAAGCCATTGGCTCAGAACTGCGCTTTGGGGATGGCAGATACCGCGCCGACCTGGCAATCGCCTCGACAGATCGTTTAGCCGCAATAGAGATCAAGGGACCGCGCGATGACATTCGAAAGCTTGAAGCACAGCTCTCCGGTTATCTTGAAATGTTCCTCGAAGTTAGCATCGCAACCACGCGCGACCTGCTTCCCGGCGTTAGAGCGATCGCCCCACGGAGTGTCGGCCTGATCGACATAACATCAGCGACACCCCAAATACTCCGCACGCCGAAAGCCAGGAAGTTGCTCACAAAGGCAGCCGCTGCGTACTGGTTTAGGACATTTGAGCTGCGAAACATCCTTCAATCCAAGGGGATCCGCTCGCATGACGCGACGCTCACAGAGCTACGCGCAATGACCGTAGGGTCACTTTCAGTTGATGAGATCAATCAACTAGCACTCGCCTCGGTCTATGAGCGCCTTCGAACTCGACATACTGCGTTCGTTGAAGAGCTTGGCCACACGCCCACACTAGACGACCTCAGGATACTGACGCTTCCAGATCTGATTCTCGCGACAAACGAGTGGCCTGGCGGGAAACATGGTAATTGACGCGAACCGAGATCCAGTACGCAGGACTCCTACCCAACGGCAGCCCATTTGCGGCCGCTACTATGTTCTCGTGAGCCCAACAATCTAGCTCCACGTACCGAGGATCACTCAAGGCCTCAGCCGCGGCTCGAACATAGCCACCATCATCTCGCCTATATCGATGATAGAAGACATCGAGATCCAAAGGAACGTCAACCCTCGGAACCCACTGGGTCACCACACCGCCAAACTGCAGCGGATGAATGCTTCCGTAATCCGAATGCCGGATACCGTGCCTCGGAAACTCGCGCTGCAACCTGGTCGAAAGCTCAACTTCGGACAAATGAAACTGCCCTTGACTGTCTCCTCCGCCGGCAGACATGACGCTACTTGGAAACGAACTTGCTGCAACGGCGCGCATGGCGAAGGAATCGAGGTCGGCGCCCAATCCCTCAAGCATCTCCCTTACTCGTGCAAGCGCGCCAGAAATATCGCGCTCCATGACGTAAGAGGCGTCAACCAGCAGAATCAGGGCATCTAGCCCACCGATGAAGGCCTTATGTGCCTCGACAACACTATTCAGTGCTGCATAAGAGGTTGGAATTCGGAGTGCCAGCGTACCGTGCGTCACAAGCAGCTTGCGCACCTGCTTGCAGTATTCGTCGGCGTCGAAGGGATCCGTCAAATGAACAACAGGAATTGCGGTCGATGGAAGCACATTCTTAACGAACTCCACCCAGCTTGCGAAACCGTCTGATGGGTCCAAAAGCTTTGTAAACTCAGAGTTCTGCTGCCCCTCCAATGAAGTAAGGTCAGCGACGAAAGGGCGCAACCCGAGAATATCTGCGACGGTGCCAACCGTAATCGACAAGGCACCCAGGGGATTCTTCGCGGTCCGCCGAGATCGCGTTAACTCAACGACCGGCAAAATCACATCAAGTGCCTCACCGCGCAACTCTTTCAGCCCCCGCAACTCAGCGGAACGCGTCCTGATGATTGGCAAATAGAGACCTCTGGAAGCAGTCATCATCGAACCTGGTAGCTCATCGACTGGACACGAAATCTCATTGCCAGCGCAGAAACCTTAAACTTAGCCGCCAGCTCCTGGAGTGAGGTACACCCCCCATCAATCAGCTTGCGCACCTCACTCTCTGGCATCAGCAGCTCTGCCGCAAATCTGTCTGCATCCCGCTCCATCCGATCTGGCGAATCGGACCTACGCGCGAATGTTTGATCAACAAAGCTCTGCTCATGATCCCGATGAAGAATGTAATGAGCAATCTCGTGAGCAATGGTGAATCGTTGCCTGTTGGAATGATGCAATGAATTCACCCCTACTACCCAACGCCCGCTCCGATACTCCAAAAACCCCGAGATATCGTCATCCATCACTTCCTCGCTGACCTCCAGCCCGAGGAACTCGGCCACAACGTGGACATTCAGCGGAACACTTAAAAGACCCGACCGCCGCAGTCGCGCATGCAAGGACTCAAGACTCTCGATAACTACACGATCTCGCGTTTCCGCCGGCTCCAGTTTTCGAATTACGATCGCCATCACTCGTGATCCTTCTTAGCAGGGGCCACAACAGTTGTTTCGGGCACAGATTCTTGTCCTTTTCTTTCCTCACGAATCTGCTCAGAAGCCAAGAGCTGCTCCAGCCGCGAAAGGCGATCCGCAAGCGAGGCAAAGTTGGAAGCGGCGATCTCCTGACCTACCGCGTCATCTACCAGTTGATAGAACTTGTGCGACGCCATTGCAGCTTCCACTGCTGCACTCGCGGCCCCATGGGCAATCTCCTCTGCAGCATTCCTTGATAGAAATCTCAGCGAAAGTACCGAGAAGACAGCGAGCAGACCTAACAGGGCGATCAGAATCGCGATGATTGCCTGATAAAGGCCGGACATTGCCGCAATTGTATCTGCGGATGAAACCAGCTCTGCCGCCGGCTGTGCCGTCCGCTGTGCCGCCGGCTGTGCCGTCGGTTGTGCCGTCGGTTGTGCCGCCGGTCGCGCGACCGGTCGTTCTGCGGGTGGCGCTTGCTCCCCTTGCTCTTGCGAGCCCTGTGGAACTGACGCCTTGGTGGAACTGCCAACATCAGGGGCGTCAGGAAACGCCGTCGAGACCTGGATCACCGGAACAGCCTTAATTACTCGCGAATGAGGCTGCGCATATACGTAAGCGGCGATGAGGAAGAGCCCCGAAGCGCAGACCCAAGCCAATCCCTTGAACAGCCGTTCTTTTCGCTTGCTGGCCGTGCCGATCATTCGCTTCTGCGTCATAGCTCGGGCTCACCCTCATAACAGACGCCAGTCTCACATATTGCGACGATATTCCCCACCCACGTCATAAAGCGCATGACTAATCTGCCCCAGGCTATGCGTCTTAACCGCCTCCATCAGGCTGGCAAACACATTCCGTCGCTCGCGGGCCGTGGCCTGTAGCGAGGTCAAGCCTGCAGCCGCGTAGCCATTCCGGTTGCCCTGATACCCGGCCACATTCTCGATCTGCTGCCCCTTCTCCCCTTCCGTGCTCCGGATCAGCTCGATCTCGGTGACGATATCGCCGCCATGGTCCTTCGGCAGGAAGGTGTTCACGCCGATCAGCGGCAGCGACCCGTCGTGCTTCTTGTGCTCGTAGTACAGGCTCTCTTCCTGGATCTTGCCGCGCTGGTACATGGTGTCCATCGCGCCGAGCACGCCGCCGCGCTCGCTAATCGCCTCGAACTCCTTGTAGACCGCTTCCTCGACGATGTCGGTGAGCTTGTCGACGATGAAGCTGCCCTGCCAGGGGTTCTCGTTGAAGTTGAGCCCCAGTTCCTTGTTGATGATCATCTGGATGGCGACAGCGCGGCGCACGCTTTCCTCGGTCGGCGTGGTGATCGCTTCGTCGTAGGCATTGGTGTGCAGGCTGTTGCAGTTGTCGAACAGCGCATACAGCGCCTGCAGCGTGGTGCGGATGTCGTTGAACTGGATCTCCTGCGCATGCAGGGAGCGGCCGCTGGTCTGGATGTGGTACTTCATCATCTGGCTGCGGCTGCTGGCGCCGTAACGCTCACGCATCGCGCGCGCCCAGATGCGGCGGGCGACGCGGCCGATGACGGTGTACTCCGGGTCCATGCCGTTCGAAAAGAAGAACGACAGGTTCGGCGCGAAGTCGTCGATCTTCATGCCGCGCGCGAGGTAGTACTCGACGATGGTGAAGCCGTTGCTCAGGGTGAAGGCGAGCTGGCTGATCGGGTTCGCGCCGGCTTCGGCGATGTGGTAGCCGGAGATCGAGACCGAGTAGAAGTTGCGCACGCTGCGGTCGACGAAGAACTGCTGGATGTCGCCCATCATGCGCAGGGCGAACTCGGTGCTGAAGATGCAGGTGTTCTGCGCCTGGTCTTCTTTGAGGATGTCGGCTTGCACGGTGCCGCGCACGGTGGCGAGCGTGTGCGCCTTGATCTTCTCGTAGGTCTCCGCATCAACGACCTGGTCGCCGGTCACGCCCAGCAGGCCCAGGCCGAGGCCGTCGTTGGTCTCCGGCAGCATGCCGCTGTAGGTCGGGCGCTGGCGGCCTTCGAACATCTTCTCGATCTTGTCGTGCGCCTCGTCCCAGCGCGCCTGGTCGGCGCGCAGGTGCTTCTCGACCTGCTGGTCGATGGCGGTGTTCATGAACATCGCCAGGATGATCGGCGCCGGGCCGTTGATCGTCATCGACACCGACGTGCTCGGCGCGCACAGGTCGAAGCCGGAGTACAGCTTCTTCATGTCGTCGAGCGTGGCGATGTTGACGCCGGAGTTGCCGATCTTGCCGTAGATGTCCGGGCGCACGGCCGGGTCTTCGCCGTACAGCGTGACGCTGTCGAAGGCGGTGGACAGGCGCGCGGCCGGCTGGCCGACCGACAGGTAATGGAAGCGGCGGTTGGTGCGCTCGGGCGTGCCCTCGCCCGCGAACATGCGGATCGGGTCCTCGCCGGTGCGGCGGTACGGGTAGACGCCGCCGGTGTACGGGTAGTAGCCCGGCAGGTTTTCCTTCTGCAGGAAGGTCAGCAGCTCGCCCCAGCTCTTGTACGTGGGCGCGGCGATCTTCGGGATCTTCTGGTGGCTGAGCGACTCGCGGTAGTTCTCGACGCGGATGGTCTTGTCGCGGACCTGGTACTCGTTGACCTCGTCGGTGATCGACTTCAGGCGCGCCGGCCAGCCGCGCAGCAGCTTGAGGGCGTCGGAGCTGAGCGACTGGATGGCGTCGTTGTAGCGCTGGCGCAGGGTCAGCAGCGTGCGATCTGCGGGCAGCCCTTCGACTTCGCCCTGCGGGCTACGCTCAGGGCGAACGGTATCCGTCAGCAGATCGCCCGAGTCATACAGGTCCAGCGCCTTGGGCAGACTCTCGTCACCCAGGTCATGCAGCGACTGCCAATAGCTCTGCGCACGGTCGGCCACTTCGGCCTGCGTCTCGATCTGCGCATTGATGCCACGGCCCTGCTCGGCGATCTCCGCCAGGTAGCGCACGCGCGCACCCGGGATCAGCACGGTCGCACGCGGTTCCTTCAGCGAGGTGTCGATTTCCGGCGTCCACTTGCCGGCCGGCAGCGACAGCTTGTCGCGCAGCAGGCGGCACAGGTTGGCGAACATCCAGCTGATGCCGGGGTCGTTGAACTGGCTGGCGATGGTCGGATAGACCGGGACGTCCTCGTCCTTGGTCTGGAAGGCGACGCGATTGCGCTTCCACTGCTTGCGCACGTCGCGCAGCGCATCCTCGGCGCCGCGCTTGTCGAACTTGTTGAGCACGACGAGTTCGGCGAAGTCGAGCATGTCGATCTTCTCCAGCTGGCTCGGCGCGCCGAAGTCGCTGGTCATCACGTACATCGGGAAGTCGACCAAATCGACGATCTCCGAATCCGACTGGCCGATGCCGGCCGTCTCCACGATCACCAGGTCGTAGCCCAGGCCCTTGAGGAAGCCGATGCAGTCCTTGAGCACGGTGTTGGTGGCCGCGTGCTGGCGGCGCGTGGCCATCGAACGCATGTACACGCGCTTGGAGCGCAGCGAGTTCATCCGGATGCGGTCGCCGAGCAGCGCGCCACCGGTGCGGCGGCGGGTCGGATCGACCGAGATCACCGCGATGCGCATCTCGGGGAAGCTGGCGAGGAAACGGTTGAGCAGCTCGTCGGTCACCGACGACTTGCCGGCGCCGCCGGTGCCGGTGATGCCGATCACCGGGGTCTTGCCGCCGGCCAGCTGCCACTGCTTGCGCAGGTGCGACAGCTGCGATTCGTCGAGCAGGCCTTCCTCGATCGCCGAGAGCATGTGGCCGATGCTGATCTCGTCGTCCTTGTCGGGTGCGTGCTCTGGCGTCTGCGCGCCCTTGCGGGCGTCGTTGGCGCGGCGGATCACGTCCTCGATCATCGCCACCAGCCCCATGTGCATGCCGTCGTTGGGGTGGTAGATGCGTTCGACACCGTAGCCCTGCAGCTCGCGGATTTCTTCCGGCGTGATCGTGCCGCCACCGCCGCCGAACACGCGGATGTGCGAGGCGCCACGCTCCTTGAGCATGTCGACCATGTACTTGAAGTACTCGACATGCCCGCCCTGGTAAGACGATAGCGCGATGCCGTCGGCATCTTCCTGCAGCGCGGCGCGGACCACGTCCTCGACCGAGCGGTTATGGCCCAGGTGGATGACTTCGGCGCCCTGCCCCTGGATCAGCCTGCGCATGATGTTGATGGCGGCGTCGTGGCCGTCGAACAGGCTGGCGGCGGTGACGAAGCGCAGCGGGCTGCTCTCGACGGCGGTATCGGGGAGGGGGCTGGCAGGGGTGCTCATGACGCGCTCAATACGGAAACGATCGAATGCGGATTGTAGCGCGTCGGACATTCAGGCTCCGGCACGGACCCTGCCTGCTCGCATCAGCCGGTCATTCCCGCGAAGGCGGGAACCCGGCGTCATTGCCCCCGCCCCATGGCCGCCGCCCCAGCCCCACCCCGTCATCCCCATCACCACCTGCGAACCCGACCGCGTTCTGGCTACACTCGAACCCCCAAGCCATCGCCGCCCATGTCAGACGAAACCGCCCTCATCGAGCTCCGCCGCCAGGCCCACCACGGTTCGCCGCAGGCGCTTTACCAGCTGGCGACGGCTCTGGTGCTGCGGCACGAGCTGGAAGAGGCATTCGTGCTGCACCAGCGCGCCGCGGAAGCCGGCCTGGCCAATGCCCAGATCGAATGCGCGCGCATGCTGCTGTACGGCGTCGGCTGCGAGGCCGATGCCCAGATCGCCAGCGCCTGGTTGCTGCGCGCCGAGCATGCCGGCAGCCCGATCGCCAGCTACTTCCTGGCACTGGTCGCCCTCGGCGGCTTCGCCCTGCCGCGCGACGGCCGCATCAACGAGCGCCTGATGCGCGCGGTGCGCGCCAACTATCCGCCGGCACTGCGGGCAGCGGCCATCCATTTCGGCCGCAAGCCTGATCCGGCCGACCAGACCCGCTGCATCCAGATGCTGGAACTGGCCGCCGGCCACGGCGATGCGGTCGCGGCGCGACTGCTCGCCGAGCGACTGGCGCGCGGCGAAGGCTGTGCGCGCCAGCCATTTGCAGCGCGCGACATCTGGTCGCAGCTTTCAGCCGTTGGCGTCGGCCCGATGCCCGAGATCGCCGTGCCCGAGTACCGCGCCGAAGGCACCACTTCCGGCGCGATGTCGATGGAGGAAGCGCTGTATCCGGTGACCCTGCGCCGGCAGTCGTTGCGGCCACGGGTGATGACCTGCGACAACCTGCTCAGCGCCGACGAATGCCGCCTGCTGGTGGCCAACGCCGAGTCGCGCCTGCGCCGTTCGCAGACGGTGGACCCCGAGACCGGCCTGCCGCTGCCGATGCAGATCCGCACCAGCAGCGATGCCGCCCTCGACCCGATCCTCGAAGACGTGTCGCTGCGCTGCGTGCAGTTGCGCATGGCCAGCGCCGCCGGCGTTCCGCTGTCGCACGCCGAGCACCTGACGGTGTTGCGCTACGAACCCGGCCAGGAATACCGGCCTCACCGCGACTACCGCCCGCCCGGATCGATCGAGCGCGACTGCCCGCAGGCCGGCAACCGGATGCGCACCATCTGCGTCTATCTGAATGAAGTCGAAGCCGGCGGCGAAACCGAGTTCCCGCTGTCGGGCCTGAAAGTCGCGCCGCGCCCCGGCCGCGCGGTGGTCTTCGACAACCTCCACGCCGACGGCTCGCCCGACGTGGATTCCCTGCACGCCGGCCTTCCGGTGCAGCGCGGCGTGAAGTGGCTGGCCACCCTGTGGCTGCGGCAGGCGCCCTACCGCAATTTCTGAACAGGCATCGCGGGTCACGGGCCGATTTTGCCGGTCCTGTCGCGTACGTATGCGTATCCGTCGATTGCATTAGACTGTCGCGCCTGTGGTGAGGGGTGTTCCCCGGCCACGGAGGCGAATCCTTCTAGATTCAACTACTTACACATCACAGTTGGCGGCTGGCGCGACGCGCGCATCCTGACGCCAGCAGCGGAGCACCCGATGATTTTCGAAACTCTGGACACTTTCGGCCACGAGCAGGTCGTGTTTTGCCACAACAAGGACGCGGGCCTGAAGGCCATCATCGCGATCCACAACACCGTGCTCGGTCCGGCCCTGGGTGGCACCCGCATGTGGCCGTACAAGACCGAGCAGGACGCGCTCAATGACGTGCTGCGCCTGTCGCGCGGCATGACCTACAAGAACGCGGTCGCCGGCCTGAACATCGGCGGCGGCAAGGCCGTGATCATCGGCGACCCGGCTGCCGACAAGTCCGAGGCGCTGTTCCGCGCGTTCGGCCAGTTCGTCGAGGCGCTGGGCGGCCGTTACATCACCGCCGAGGACGTCGGCATCGACGTCAACGACATGGAATACGTCTACCGCGAAACCGAGTACGTCACCGGCGTGCACCAGGTCCACGGCGGTTCGGGCGACCCGTCGCCGTTCACCGCCTACGGCACCCTGCAGGGCCTGATGGCGACGCTCAACAAGCGTTTCGGCGATGAGGAAGTCGGCAAGTATTCCTACGCCGTGCAGGGCCTTGGCCATGTCGGCATGGAATTCGTGAAGCTGCTCAAGGAGCGCGGCGCGAAGATCTTCGTCACCGACATCAACAAGGGCCTGGTCGACAAGGCCGTGTCCGAGTACGGCGCCGAAGCCGTTGGCCTGGACGAGATCTACGACGTGCCGGCCGACGTGTACTCGCCGTGCGCCCTGGGTGGCACGGTCAACGAGAACACCCTGCCGCGCCTGAAGATGAAGGTCATCTGCGGCGCCGCCAACAACCAGCTGGCCAACAACGCCATCGGCGACGAAGTGTCCAAGCGCGGCATCCTGTACGCACCGGACTATGCGGTGAATGCCGGCGGCGTGATGAACGTGGCGCTGGAACTCGACGGTTACAACCGCGAGCGCGCCATGCGCATGATGCGCACGATCTATCACAACCTCGCGCGCATCTTCGAGATCGCCGAGCGTGATGCGATCCCGACCTACCGCGCCGCCGACCGCCTGGCCGAAGAGCGCATCAGCGCCATCGGCAAGCTGAAGCTGCCGCTGGGCCGCAGCGCTCCGCGCTTCCAGGGCAGGATCCGCGGCGGGCATTGATTACCTGTCTGCGACAGGCAATCCCCAAAGGTTGCTAGCGCAAACCATGGGCCCCAGCCTTCGCTGCCGATTCCCTGCCGCTGCCGAGGCGCCCCCGCTACCAAAGGGGGTTGTTGCTCCGGCAATTGCACGGATCCGGTGAGTTGGCTGGAAAAGTATTGAGAACGCCCGGCCCCGCCGGGCGTTTCTTTTTGTGCCGAGCCCGCTCCCTCGCCGTTTCAGAGCATTCTCAACGCCGTCTTCCCCGGGCCGGGAACAAGCTGACTGCCCCCAATCGCGCAGACGCCACCATGGTCAGGTTCCTGACAATCGCCGCCCTTTCCCTGGCCCTCACGGCCGCCGTCCAGGCCGCCGACAGCAAGCTCGATTACGACCACCAGGAGCAATGGAAGGCTGCCCGCGACACCGCACAGTCGCCGATCGACATCGTCACCGCCGATGCCCTGCCGGCCGGCAAGGACGAACCGGCGGCATTGCAGTTCGACCACTTGCGCGCCCCGGCCGAGGTCGTCGACAACGGCCACGCCGTCGAGGTCGAAACGAATACGACGCAAGCCACCATACGGGGGCGTCACTTCACCCTCGCGCAGTTCCATTTCCATGCCCGCAGCGAGCACACGCTCGATGGCCGTCACTTCCCGCTGGAGGGGCATTTCGTCTTCAAGGCCCAGGACGGGCGCCTGGCCGTCGTCGCCGTGATGTACGACAGCGGCGCGGCCAATGCCCAGGTCCAGGCACTGCTGGATGACCTTTCGCACAAGACCGGGCATCCCGGATCGGATGAAATCGATATCAATGGCCTGCTGCCGGCGAAGCGCGGCTACTACCACTACCTGGGCTCGCTGACCACGCCTCCGCTGACCGAAAACGTCGAGTGGTATGTTTTGCCCGCCCCGGTGACAATGTCGCAACGGCAGATCGACGGTTTCGTCGCGCACTACCGCCACAACAATCGCAATCTCCAGCCGCGCAACGGGCGGCCATTGATCCACTACGAGGGCTGACATGCGCAGTTTTTCACTGGGTGACGATCTCGACGCACTGCGCGATGCAGTCCGCCGCTTCGCCGACGTCGAGATCGCACCGCGCGCCGCCAGCATCGACGAGGACAACTGGTTCCCGCAGGACCTGTGGCCGAAGTTCGGCGAGCTTGGCCTGCTCGGCATGACCGTCCCGGCCGAGTACGGCGGCAGCGAGATGGGCTACCTGGCCCATCTGGTGGCGATGGAGGAGATCTCGCGCGCATCGGGTTCGGTTGGCTTGAGCTATGGCGCGCACTCCAACCTGTGCGTGAGCAACCTCTACGCCAACGGCAACGAAGACCAGCGCCGCAAGTACCTGCCGAAACTGTGCAGCGGTGAATGGAAGGGCGCGCTGGCGATGAGCGAACCTGGCGCCGGCTCCGACGTCGTCGGCTCGATGAGCTGCCGCGCCGAGCGCAAGGGCGATGTCTGGGTCGCCAACGGCAACAAGATGTGGATCACCAACGGCCCCGAGGCCGACGTGCTGATCGTCTACATGCGCACCGCCGGCAAGGATGCAGGCAGCCAGTGCATGACTGCGTTCATCGTCGAAAAGGGCATGAAGGGTTTCTCCACCGCGCAGAAGCTCGACAAGCTCGGCATGCGCGGCTCCAACACCTGCGAGCTGGTGTTCGAGGATTGCGAGATCCCGCACGAGAACGTGCTCGGCGAAGTGCACAAGGGCGTCAAGGTGCTCATGCGCGGGCTCAACACCGAACGCCTGGTGCTCACCGGCGGCCCGATCGGCCTGATGCAGGCCGCGCTCGACATCGCCCTGCCCTACGTGCGCGAGCGCAAGCAGTTCAACGCCGCCATCGGTACGTTCGGCCTGATGCAGGGCAAGATCGCCGACATGTACACCGCGCTGCAGTCGAGCCGCGCGTTCGCCTACCAGGTCGCACGCGACTTCGACGCCGGCCGCAGCAGCCGCGTCGATGCCGCCTCATGCCTGCTGCACGCCTCCGAAGCGGCGGTGCAGGTCGCGCTGGAAGGCATCCAGGCGCTCGGCGGAAACGGCTACATCAACGAGTTCCCGGCCGGCCGCATTCTGCGCGACGCCAAGCTCTACGCCATCGGCGCCGGCACCAACGAGATCCGCCGCATGCTGATCGGCCGCGAGCTGTTCAACGACAAGCATTGAACCACTGCCCTCCCCGGCAATCCGGGGAGGGAATGACGCTGCTCACCAGCCCATGGACCACGTGGCCATGGCGCGCGTCCAGGTCTGGTCCTGCAGGCGCTGGGTGTCGAGGTCGAAGGCAATGCGCCCGGCGTGGCGGAACTGCGTACCCAGACTCAGGCCGAGCACGCCGACATCGCGGTCTGCCGCTTCGCCGACGATCGGCGACCACACATCCAGCGCGGTGAATCGCGCGTCGATGTCGCCACCGGAGTGCGACAACAGGTGTTGCCACTCGGCGCGCCCTTCCAGGCTCCAAAGCGACGCACCGGCCCGCCAGTCGTAGGCGAAGCGCGCGCCGAGCAGGCCTTGCCCCAGGGTCATGGTCGATGCCGTCGTACTCAGCCCGAAGCCGGCCGCGCCCTGCTCGCTGAAACCGTCGCGATCGAGCTGCAATGACTGCACGCCGACATACGGCGTGATGCGCGCGCGACCGACCGACAGCGGCAGGCCCGCCTGCAGGCCGAGGTTGGCATAGCGCTGCGCGTAGTCGGCATCGACCCGGAACGCATCGGCGCCCAGCAGGATGTCGCGCTGCGTCCAGCGCTGCATGCGACCCAGCGCGACGCTACCCAGCAGATAGCCGCGACCGAGGTCATAGGCACCGTACAGTTGCGCCTCGGCCTGGCGGTTGTGCTCGCGGTCCGAGCGCAGCTCGTGATGCGCGTAACCCTCGGTCTCCGACAGCGCCATGCCCACGGTCAGGCGCTCGCCGAGACGCCGGTCCTGGCCGAGCATCCAGCCATCGGCATCGATGTCGAACCGCGACATTGCCCGCTGCGCCTGCAGGTCGTTGCTCCACGTGCCCGCCACCGGCGCGGACTGCAACGCGTCCACGCGCGATTCCAGCGCGCGCCGGTTGCCTTCGATCACCATCAGCGCGAACGCGGTGTCGGCGCCGTGCAGCTCGCCGGAAAGACTGGACAGTGACTGCTCCACCGCGGCCGCAGTGGTCGCACCTTGGATGAGCCCGGCGCCGGCAACGAAATCGGGCGCGGCATCGCCCTGCACCTTCCCGTCATCGATGGCGTCGAACGCGCCCTCCACGCGCTGCGCGCTGGCCACGCTCGTCGGGCTGAAGCCCATGGACTGCGCCGCCGCGGTGACGTCGAGTCGGGTGATGTCGAGCCAGACCTGCTGCGTGTCGTAACCCAGTGTCGCGGTCAGCAGCACGTTGGGTTGTGCGGTCAGGCTGTCGAACTGGCCATTGATCGCGCCGGCATTGAGGAACACCTCGCGGTTGCTGCGGACGTACCCCGACAACACACCGAGCACGTTGACGTTGCCGGCGAGGCTGGCGGTGCCGCCGACACTGAGCCGGGCGCCGACCATCAACGCGAGGTGGGCGGCGCTGCTTTGCTGGTAGTTCCCGGTGATCGCCGATGAGCCCGAGTCCATCAACAATGTGCCCTGGTTGACCACGCTGTTGCCGACGCTGGCGCCGCTGGACGTCGTGCCGCTGCCGATCGCCAATGTGCCGGCTGCACTCACCGTCACCGGCGAGACGATGCCACTGCCGATGCGTAACCGGCCGCCCTGGACGACGGTGGCGCCGGTGTAGCTGCCCGAACCGTTCAACACCAGCTCGCCTGTGCCCTGCTTGACCAGCCCACCGCTGCCGGAGATCGCATTCGACCAGGTCGAGGCGGCACCGTCGAAAGCGACCGTGACAGTGCCCCAGTTCAACTGTGCCGGTCCGCCGAGCGCCTTGCCGACATCGAGCAGACCGTAGCCGAACGTCGCATCCACCCCGGCCGTGCCCAGGTCCCTGGCGGTGCCGAGCAGGGTCTGCCGTACCAGGTCATTGTTGAAATACGGGAACTTCTGCCACACCAGCGCCGCGGCGCCCGACACCTGCGGCGCCGCCAGCGACGTGCCCTTCCAGCTCCAGTAGGTCGGGTTGGTCGGAGTGTCCTTGCTGCCGGTCACCACCACCGTGCCCGGCGCGGCAAGGCAATAGTTCATGGCCACGCCGCAGGCATTGGCGTACACCGCGCCGTTGCTGCCGATATCGAGCTGCTGCACGTTGTCGGGGTTGATCGCCGTGACCGCCAGCCAGCCGACTTCCAGATCGGCCGCCGTCATGACGCCGCCGGTCCCGAGCTGGCTCGGCAGGGAGGCGATGCTCGATGGGTTCGCACTGGCTTCGTTGCCGGTGGCAAACACCACCAGGCCGCCATTGCCATGGACGAAAGGACGGTACTCGTCGGCGATCTGCGTCGTGGCGGCGGGGTTCGTCCAGTAGACACCGCCCCAGGAATTGTTCATCACCCGCACGCCGCGGTTGATGAGGTCCTGGTGGATCGCTTTCAGGCCGAGCGCGCCATCGATCTGGCTGCCCTGGCCGGAACCGTCGTCGGCCGGCTCCTTGTCTTCGAGGATGCGCGCCGAAACGATTTCCGCGCCCGGTGCAATGCCACCGGGCCAGGCGCCGAACGCACTGCCCGCCATGATCTGCGACACCGCGGTGCCGTGTTCGACGACATCGTCGACCAGCAGGTTGTTGGGTGGCGACGTCACGTAGGTCAGGTTGGCAACCACGCGCGGCGACAGCGCCGGGTGGCTACGCACCACGCCGCTGTCGACCACGCCGATGCGCACGCCGGCACCGGTTATGCCGCTGTTGCGGGTGGCCAGCGCGTCGGTCACCGACAGATGCTTGGAGAAGTCCGGGTTGGCCGCGAACACCACCGGCGGAGTGGGCGGTGGCGGCGGCGGCGCGCTTGGCGTCGCCGGCGGCGGTGTCGAACGCACGTTGCCGCCGCCCCCGCCACCACCGCAGGCGACCACGGCCAGGGCTGCGACACACAGCAGGGCGGCGCGCAGCGCGGTGACAAGTCCCTCTTCGCGATAGTGCATGTCGGCTTCGGCCTCGGAGGTGGCGCGTCGCTCCCCAGCGAATCCGGCGCATCCAGATGGCCCGTTTTAATCCAACGTGCCGCCCGCCACAATCGGACGAAGTCGCAAGTACCGGCGCCCGGCCAGCGGTTGGCCGGCCACTCCCGGGTCCGCAGCGAGCCCCCCGCCTGGCTTAACGGCCCCACCCATCGGGCAGTTTGCGGCGGTGCAGCACGCCGCCGCATAATCCGGGGGTTCCAGCCGCCGCGCTGGCCTGATTTGTCCCGGAGTTCCCCATGAGCGACGTCGTCATCGTCGGTGCCAAGCGCACCGCCATCGGTTCCTTCCTCGGCCAGTTCACCGGCGTGCCCACCCCCGTGCTGGGCACGGCCGCCATTACCGGCGCTCTCGAACACGCCGGCGTCGCCGCCGACCAGGTCGACGAAGTGATCATGGGTTGCGTCCTGCCGGCCGGCCTCGGCCAGGCGCCGGCGCGCCAGGCCGCGCTCGCCGCGGGCCTGCCGACCTCGGCCGGCGCGACCACGATCAACAAGGTCTGCGGCTCGGGCATGAAGGCGATCATGCTGGCCACCGACCTGATCAAGGCCGGCTCGGCCAGTGTCGTCGTTGCCGGCGGCATGGAGTCGATGACCAACGCCCCGCACCTGCTCAACAATTCGCGCACCGGCATCCGCTACGGCAGCGCAGAGTTCCTCGACCACATGGCCTACGACGGCCTGACCAGCCCGTACGACGGCAAGGCCATGGGCGTGTTCGGCGACATGGCCTGCGAGAAGTACGGCTTCGACCGCGAATCGCTCGACGCCTTCTCGACCGAAAGCGCACGCCGCGCCCAGGCCGCCGTGGCCGGTGGCGCTTTCAAGGACGAAATCGTTCCGGTGACCGTCAAGGGCCGCAAGGGCGAGGTCGTGATCGACGGCGACGAAGAGCCGGGCAAGATCGACCTGGCGAAGATCCCGACCCTGCGCGCAGCCTTCGGCAAGGAAGGCGTCCTGACCGCCGCATCGTCGTCGAAGATTTCCGACGGCGCCGCCGCAACGGTGCTGATGAGCGCCGAGGAAGCCGGCAAGCGCGGCCTCAAGCCGCTGGCCCGGATCGTCGCCCATGCCGGCCATGCCCAGGCGCCGGAGTGGTTCACCACCGCACCGGTGAAAGCGATTTCAAACGTGCTGGCCAAGGCCGGCTGGGACGTCGCCGACGTCGATCTTTTCGAGGTCAATGAGGCATTTGCCTGCGTGGCGATGGCGCCGATGAAGGACCTGGGCATCCCCCACGAAAAGCTGAACGTCAACGGTGGCGCGGTTGCGCTGGGGCACCCGATCGGTGCCAGCGGAGCCCGCCTGGTCGTGACCCTGGTGCATGCGCTGCGTTCACGCGGCGTCAAGCGCGGCGTCGCTTCCCTGTGCATCGGCGGTGGCGAGGCGACCGCGATTGCTGTAGAACTGCTATAAGACGTTAAAAACGTATTACTTAAAAAAAACCGGACAAGCCGCTTGACACGCGTCACCGGCTTGTCATCATGTTATAGACGCGCAACTGCGCGTTGCCTAACTAAACGACGAGGATATAAACCATGACTTTCAACAAGGCGCTGCTCGCCCTGGCTATGGGCCTGGCCCTGGCTGCTTGCTCGAACCAGAAGCAGGCTGACGAAGCTGCCACGGACGCCGCCGCCGCTTCGACCGAAGCCGCTGCTGCTGCCGACACCGCTGCTGCCACCGGCGACGCCGCTGCTGCTGACGCTGCCCAGGCCGCTGCTGACACCGCTGCTCAGGCTGCTGACGCCGCCGCTGCTTCGGCCGACGCTACCGCCGCTGCAACCGCTCCGGCCGCTGCCGACGCTGCTGCTGACGCCGCTGGCCAGGCTGCTGACGCCGCCACCCAGGCTGCTGACGCTGCCGGCCAGGCTGCTGACGCTGCCAAGGAAGAAGTGAAGAAGTAATCACTTCGGGCAGGCAACTGCCCGAGTGTCTACTCTCACAGGAAGAGCCGCCGGGATTCCCGGCGGCTTTTTCCGTAGAGAGACCCTCGAACGAATGGTTCGCGACAGGGTCTAAGCAAGTGGTCTGAAAACGACATTACGAAGCAAGACGAAGCGAAGACGAAGCAAGCTCCAAAGCGGTCAGTGAACGATCGGACTGGCCTGGCCGGATCGCTGTGAGCGCCGGCGTTGCCTGATCTGGTTGATAGCGACTTTTCTACCTGGCAGTTCTCAGACAACCTCTCGGAGAGACTCATGAACACCAAGCTCTATGTAGCCCTGGCCGCCGCCGTTCTGGCCCTGTCGGCCTGCCAGAAGACCGAAACCGCGCAAACCGAAGCCGCCGAAGCCGCCAACGCTGCCGCCGACAAGGCCAGCGACGCCGCCTCCAACGCCGCTGACGCCGCGTCCACCGCCGCCAACGAAAGCGCCGAAGCCGCCGCTGCCGCCACCGATGCCGCCGCCGCACAGGCCGGTGCCGCCATGGACAAGGCTGCCGACTCCACCGCTGCCGCTGCCTCCAACGCCGCTGCCGGCGCCGCCGCTGCAACCTCCGACGCCGCCCAGGCCACGGCCGATGCAGCGCAGAAGGTTGCCGACAAGGCCGACAAGGCCGCGGAAGAAGCGAAGAAGAAGTAACCCTGGAATTACTTGCGGAGCTTTCCGCATCGAGTGTCGAAAGGCCCGCGCAAGCGGGCCTTTCTTTTTGCCTCGACACCGGCAGGTGCGATGCCGACCATGCGATTGGCCCCACACCGGCCTTTGTGGTCTCATGCCGCATCCTTCGCACCCATTGCATCGATGCCCGCCCTGACTTCCAACATCGATCCGCGCTCGCAGGACTTCCTCGACAACGTCGCCTATCACCGCGCCCTGGTCGACGAGCTCGATGCCCGCCTCGCCCGCGCGGCCGAAGGCGGTGGCGACAAGGCCCGGGCCCGCCACACCGAACGCGGCAAGCTGCTTGCGCGCGATCGCGTCACCGCACTGCTCGACCCGGGTTCACCCTTCCTCGAGATCGCCCCGCTCGCCGCCGAAGGCATGTACGAAGGCGCGGCACCGGCCGCAGGCATGGTCTGCGGCATCGGCCGGGTGATGGGACAGGAAGTGGTGATCGTCGCCAACGACGCCACGGTCAAGGGCGGCACCTACTTCCCGATGACGGTGAAGAAGCACCTGCGTGCGCAGGAAATCGCGCGCGAGAACCACCTGCCCTGCGTCTACCTCGTCGACTCCGGTGGCGCGTTCCTGCCGCTGCAGGACGAGGTGTTTCCGGACAAGGAACATTTCGGCCGCATCTTCTACAACCAGGCGCGGCTGAGCGCGGAGAACATCCCGCAGGTCGCTGTGGTGATGGGCTCATGCACGGCCGGCGGCGCCTACGTGCCGGCGATGTGCGACGAGTCGATCATCGTGCGCGAACAGGGCACGATCTTCCTCGGCGGCCCGCCGCTGGTGAAGGCCGCGACCGGCGAGATCGTCGATGCCGAAGCGCTCGGCGGCGCCGACGTGCACACCAGTGTTTCCGGCGTGGCCGACCACCTCGCCGAGGACGACCGCCACGCGCTGCAGATCGCGCGCGACATCGTCGCCACGTTCAACCGGCGCAAGACATTGCCCGTCGCGGTGCAGGCCGCGCGCGAGCCGCTGTATCCGTCCAGCGAGCTGTACGGCATCGTGCCCAAGGACACGCGCCGCCCGTTCGACATCCGCGAGGTGATCGCCCGCGTCGTCGACGGCAGCGACTTCCAGGAATTCAAGGCGCGCTACGGCAAGACCCTCGTCACCGGTTTCGCGCACCTGCACGGTTACCCGGTCGGCATCGTCGCCAACAACGGCATCCTGTTCGCCGAGAGCGCACTCAAGGGGGCGCACTTCATCGAACTGTGCAACCAGCGCGGCATCCCGCTGGTGTTCCTGCAGAACATCACCGGCTTCATGGTCGGTCGCAAGTACGAGAACGCCGGCATCGCCAAGGACGGGGCGAAGATGGTCACCGCGGTCGCCTGTTCGCACGTACCCAAGTTCACCGTCGTGATCGGCGGCAGTTTCGGCGCCGGCAACTACGCCATGTGCGGCCGCTCCTACGGCGCGCGCTTCCTGTGGATGTGGCCGAACGCGCGCATCTCGGTGATGGGCGGCGAGCAGGCAGCCAGCGTGCTGGCAACGGTCAGGCGCGATGGCATCGAAGCCGCCGGCAAGATCTGGACGGCGGACGAGGAAGAAGCCTTCAAGGCGCCGATCCGCGACCAGTACGAAAGCCAGGGCAATCCCTACTACGCCACGGCCCGGCTCTGGGACGACGGCATCATCGATCCGGCCGACACCCGTCGCGTGCTCGGCCTGGGCCTGTCGGCGAGCCTCAATGCACCGATTGAGGAGCGCACGCGCTTCGGCGTGTTCCGCATGTAAGGCGTTTGCGCTGCATTGCCGCGCAGGCCAATTCAGACAGGTGATCCTCAGATAAACGGTTGGCACACCGTGATGATTGGGTGAGGCGCGTCACACCGATGATGGGTAACGGCCAGTAGCCTCGACTGGTTGCACTTCAATCCTTCATTACGTTCCGCCCAACATCAGGAAGTCCGTGCCATGGCGATATTCAATTCCCCCCCGTCGTCCACCCCCAAGCGCGAGAACCTGCCGCCGAACCAGCCGGGTCAACCGGAATCCGCACTTGGCAAAGAGCCGGACGTGCGCAATGAAATCTCGTTCGGGTCCACCCCCGCTCCCAAGCCCGCTGCCGCACCGGCGCCGCGCCCGGCCGAGCGCGAGGGCAAGGAATCGCTGATCGCGGCCGATCTGTCGATCGAAGGCAAGATCCAGGGCGCGGGCCACATCCGCATCGCCGGCCGCTTCAAGGGTGACGTGCAGGTCGAAGGCGACCTGACGGTCGAAGTCGGCGCAAAGGTCACCGGCGGCGTGCGGGCGCGCAAGGTCGTCATCGCAGGTGAGCTCGAAGGCAACATCGAATCGGCTACGCGCGTCGAGCTGCTCGAAG
This sequence comes from Lysobacter sp. TAF61, assembly GCF_052113485.1. Classification (NCBI taxonomy): domain Bacteria; kingdom Pseudomonadati; phylum Pseudomonadota; class Gammaproteobacteria; order Lysobacterales; family Lysobacteraceae; genus Lysobacter; species Lysobacter sp. TAF61. The sequence continues at coordinate 148,198 of NZ_JBFRDH010000003.1, read as the reverse complement.
GTGGCGTGGTCGTCGGCGACGTCAAGGCCGGCACGGTCACAGTCGCGGCTGGTGCGCGCATGCGTGGCCAGGTCGAGTTCGGCTGGGACGAGAAGGAACTGGCCAAGGCCAACGGCAAGTCCGACAAGGCTGACAAGGCCGACTTCAACAAGGCGGAGGCGAGCACCGCCGCATGAGTGCTGTTCGCCCCGGTACACCCGGCGCGACGCGCATCTGCCCGCACTGCAAGACGAAGATCCTGGACAGCGCCACGGTCTGTCCATCGTGCCGGCACCACCTGCGCTTCGACCCCGATGCAGTGGAGTCCGCCAAACAGCGGTCGGTGCCACTGCGCGTGGAAGGAACGATCAAGCCACCGCCCGGCGACAACGCGCTGGAATACTCGGTGGTGCTGACCATCCGCAATGACGAGGGCGTCGAGATCGATCGCCAGGTCATGGGGGTTGGCGCGCTCTTCGCTGGCGAAGAGCGCTCCTTCACCCTGGAAGTCGAAGCGGTGGAGATCAAGGGCTATCGAGCCGGACGTGGACGCGGCCGCCACTGAGGCGGCTGCGTTCCCTCATTCGTCATTCCGGCGAACGCCGGAACGACGACGATGATGACGGGACGCCGGGATGACGGCGAGACAGTCGTCAGTGCTTGCGCGGTGGCGTCGGGCCGCAGTTGTCACAGCCGCCGCAGCTGGGGTCGGCCAGGCCTGCTGGGGGTGCAATGCGACGGCCCAGCGTGCGTAGCCACGCTGGGCGGCCGTCGCGCACCATCGGCACTGCCAGCGCGATGCGCATGCGCCGCACCGCATTGGGGAACTGCCGGCGCGCGACGAAACCCGCGCTGACCAGCACCGCCACCGCGATCACCAGATACTGCGCGAGCAGTCCGGCATCCATGCTCAGCCTGCGCCCAGCGCCACGGCGGCCTGGTAGGTCAGCATCGACGCCAGGTACGCCAGCGCGAACAGATAACCGGCACTGATCGCCACCTGCTTCCACGAATTGGTCTCGCGCTTGATCGTCGCCAGCGTCGAAATGCACTGCGGCGCATAGATGAACCACACCAGCAGCGACAGCGCCGTGGCGAGCGACCAGCCACTGCTGATCAACGGCGTCAGCGCCTGGGTGGCGGCATCGTCATTGGCGGCCGACAACGCATAGACCGTGGCCAGCGACGACACCACGACTTCGCGCGCGGCCATGCCCGGAATCAGCGCGATGCAGATCTGCCAGTTGAAACCCAGCGGCGCGAACACCGCCGTCATGGCGTGGCCGATGCGGCCGGCAAAACTGTAGTCGATGGCAGGGCCGGTGGCGCCAACCGGCGCGCCCGGGAACGACAGCAGGAACCACAGCAGGATGGTCAACGCCAGGATGATGCCGCCGACGCGGCGCAGGAAGATCCAGGCGCGCTCCCACAGACCGATCAACAGATCGCGCGGATGCGGAATGCGGTACGACGGCAGCTCGAGCAGCAGCGCGTGCTCGCTCTTGTCGCGTCGCCACTTCTTCATCACCCACGACACCGCCAGCGCACTGAGGATTCCGGCCGCATACAGGCCGAACAGCACCAGCCCCTGCTGGTTGAGGAAACCGAACACCTTCTTCTGCGGAATGAACGCACCGATCAGCAGCGCATACACCGGCAGCCGCGCCGAGCAGGTCATCAGCGGCGATACCAGGATGGTGGCCAGGCGGTCACGCGGGTCCTGGATCGAGCGCGTGGCCATGATCCCCGGCACGGCGCAGGCGAAGCTCGACAGCAACGGAATGAACGAACGCCCCGACAGACCCGCCGACGCCATCATCCGGTCGAGCAGGAATGCCGCACGCGGCAGATAGCCCGACTCCTCGAGCGCGAGGATGAAAGCGAACAGGATCAGGATCTGCGGCAGGAACACGATCACGCTGCCCAGGCCGGCGATGATGCCGTCGACCAGCAGGCTGCGCAGCGGTCCCTCGGGCAGCAATGCGCCCACCATGTCGCCGAAAGCCGCGGTGCCGAGCTCGATCAGGTCCATCAGCGGCGTCGCCCAGGCATAGACCGCCTGGAAGATCAGGAACATCACCACCGCCAGCGACACCAGCCCCAGCACCGGGTGCAGCAGCCAGCGGTCCAGAGCATCGTCGATCTCGGCGGTGCGGCGCGGCATCGCCACCGCCAGTTCGAGCAGGCGCCGGGTTTCGGCGTGCAGCGCATCGGCATCGTCGGCCAGGTTCGCTGGCAGGTGCGCGCGCGGCTCGTGCAGTTTGTCGGCGACCTGGTCGAGCATCGCCACCAGCTCGCGCGCGCCGCCGCTGCGCACGGCGACGGTCGGCACCACCGGCACGCCGAGCTCGCGCTCGAGCACGGCCAGGTCGATGTCGATACCGCGACGCTTGGCCGCGTCCATCATGTTGACCGCCACCACCATCGGCCGGCCCAGCTCGCGCACTTCGAGGGCGAAGCGCAGGTGCAGGCGCAGGTTGGTCGCATCGACCACGCACACCAGCACGTCCGGCGCCGGTTCGCCCGGATAGAAGCCGCGGCACAGGTCGCGCGTCACCGCCTCGTCGAGGCTGGCTGCGTGCAGGCTGTACGCGCCAGGCAGATCGAGCACGGCGTAGTGGCGCCCGGACGGCGCGTGGAAGCGGCCTTCCTTGCGCTCGACGGTGACGCCGGCGTAGTTGGCGACTTTCTGGCGGCTGCCGGTGAGCTGGTTGAACAGCGCGGTCTTGCCGCAGTTGGGATTGCCGACCAGGGCGATGCGAAGGGTGTCGGCGCTCATGCCTGGCCCTCGTCGTGGTCGAAACCGTTGATGCGCTTGCCGTTGGTGCTCTTTGCGCCGTCGGCCGCGTGCACGCGCACGCGCGCCGCCTCGCTGCGACGAAGCGCGAAGCGGGTGAAGCCGATCTGCACCAGCAACGGCTCGGCCGCCACAGGACCGGCCGCCATCACCTCGACGCGCTCGCCGCTCACGAATCCGAGCTCGCGCAGGCGGCGCGCGATCGAATCGTTGGGCGTGTGGTCTTCGACGCTTTCAACGGTGGCGGCAGTACGGCGGGGCAATTCGGACAGCTTCAAGGTTCACCTGCAAGCCGGCCCGGACGGGTGAAAACGGGCCAGGCGCCAAATGGGAATTGTTCTCAATTCTACACCACCGCCCGCGAACGCACGGCACCGGCGGGCCAGCAGCTATGATTCGCCACAGTCCAACAAGCCGCCGGCCGATGACCCATCCCCTGTTGAGCCTGCGCGAAGGGGCCGTCGCCCGCCTGCGCCTGAACCGCCCGGAGCTGCACAACGCCTTCGATGCGATGGTGATCGCGGCGTTGACCGGGGCGCTGGAAGCGGTCGCCGCCGATGACAGCGTGCGCGTGGTCGTGATCGAGGGCGAAGGCGCCTCGTTCTCTGCCGGTGCCGACCTCAACTGGATGCGCGGCATGGCCGCCGCCGGCGAAGCCGAGAACCGCGCCGATGCGCTCGCCCTCGCCCGCCTGATGCGCGCCCTGGACGAACTGCCCAAGCCGACCATCGCCCGCGTGCACGGCGCCGCGTTTGGCGGTGGCGTCGGCCTGGTCGCCTGCTGCGATATCGCCATCGCCGCGCCCGAGGCGAAGTTCGGGCTGACCGAGAGCAAGCTGGGCCTGCTGCCGGCGGTGATCTCGCCCTACGTGATCGAAGCCATCGGCCCCCGCCAGGCGCGGCGCTGGTTCGCCACCGCCGAAATCTTCGATGCCGCCGTGGCCCTGCAGATCGGCCTGGTCCACCAGGTCGTCGCCGCCGCCGAACTGGACCAGGCGGTCCAGCGCCAGATCGACCTGCTGCTCAAGGCCGGCCCGGTGGCCTCGGCCACGGCCAAGGCGCTGATCCGGCGCGTCGCCGGCGAGCACGACCGCGACCGGCTCGACGCGGACAATGCCGCCCTCATCGCCGGTCTGCGAGTATCGGCCGAAGGACAGGAGGGCCTGGGCGCCTTCCTCGACAAGCGCAAACCGCGCTGGAACCCCTAAGCCCTCCCCTTCAAGGGGAGGGTTGGGAGGGGATGGGTTAGAGGCCCATCTGCAACACCAGGCTCAAGGAGGAGCCAACACATGGAAGGTCAGACAAACAGGCGAATCTCGCGGGAGCGACGACCGCGCAAGTTGCGCAACGATTCCACCGATGCCGAGCGTCATCTCTGGCGGTACTTGAGGAATCGACAACTGCAGGGCTGCAAGTTCAGGAGGCAGCATCCATTCGGCGACTACATACTGGATTTCGCGTGTCTCGAACGCCGATTGGCCATCGAACTCGACGGAGCCCAGCACACCGACAAGGCGGCCTACGACCGGGTGCGGACTCGGCGGCTGGAACAAGCGGGATTCGTGGTACTGAGGTTCTGGAACAACGAAGTATTCGAGAATGCCGAGGGTGTGGTTGAGGTGATTCTGGATGCGCTCAGGCGGCTCGAACCCATCCCCTCCCAACCCTCCCCTTTGAAGGGGAGGGCTTCAATCAGGAGTGTTGTAGTGATCGGCCATATGCAGACGCGGCTCAACCCATCCCCTCCCAACCCTCCCCTTGAAGGGGAGGGCTAAGCCATGTTCGACAAGATCCTGATAGCCAACCGCGGCGAGATTGCCTGTCGCGTCATCCGCACCTGCCGGCGCCTGGGCATTGCCACCGTCGCGGTCTACTCGCAGGCCGATGCCGATGCCCAGCATGTGCGCCTGGCCGACGAGGCGTGGCCGATTGGTGGGCCGCGCCCGAACGAAAGCTACCTGCGTGGCGACGCGATCCTGGAAGTGGCGCGCAAGTCAGGCGCGCAGGCAATCCATCCCGGCTACGGCTTCCTCAGCGAGAACGCCGAGTTCGCCGATGCGGTCGAAGCGGCCGGCATTGCCTTCATCGGGCCCAAGGCGGCCTCGATGCGCAAGATGGGCAGCAAGGCCGGCGCCAAGGAACTGATGCAGGCCGCCGGCGTGCCGGTCGTGCCGGGTTACACCGGTGAGGACCAGGCGCCCGACCTGCTCCAGCGCGAAGCCGACGCGATCGGTTACCCGCTGATGATCAAGGCCGCCCACGGCGGCGGCGGCAAGGGCATGCGCATCGTCCGCAACAGCGGCGAGTTCGCCGCCAACCTGGAGAGCTGCCAGCGCGAAGCGCGCAATGCCTTTGGTCGCGATCGGGTGTTGCTGGAGCGCTACGTCGAGCGCCCGCGCCACATCGAGATCCAGATCTTCGGCGACAGCCAGGGCCAGGCCATCCATCTCAACGAGCGCGAGTGCTCGGCGCAGCGCCGCTACCAGAAAGTGCTCGAGGAGTCGCCCTCGCCTTTCCTCTCGCCGGAACTGCGCCAGGCGATGGGCGCGGCGGCGGTGATGGCCGCGCGCGCGATCGACTACGTCAACGCCGGCACCGTCGAGTTCATCGTCGGGCAGGACGGCGACTTCTACTTCATGGAGATCAACACGCGCTTGCAGGTCGAGCATCCTGTCACCGAGTTCGTCACCGGACTGGACCTGGTCGAATGGCAGCTGCGCGTCGCCGCCGGTGAAGCGCTACCGCTGGCGCAGGAGCAGATCCCCCAGCAAGGCCACGCCATCGAAGTGCGCCTGTACGCCGAGGACCCCGATGCCGGCTTCCTGCCCGGTTCCGGGCGCCTGGAGCGGCTGCGACTGCCGGCGACGGACGAACACGTGCGCATCGATTCGGGCGTGATCGAAGGCGACACGGTGACGATCTTCTACGACCCGATGATCGCCAAGCTCATCGTCCACGACGCCGACCGGCCGCGCGCGCTCGCGCGCCTGCGCACGGCGCTGGCGCAGTGCGACATCGCCGGGCCGAAGTCCAACATCGAATTCCTCGAGCGCCTCGTGCGCCATCCCTCGATCGTCGAGGGCAGCATCGATACCGGCTACCTGGACCGTCATCTCGACGAGTTCATCCAGGCGGGCAACGACGGCACCGTCGACGAAGCCGGCCAGGACCTGCTGCTGGCCGCGGCAACCAGCCAGTTGCTGGCCCAGGAGCGACAGACCCGCGAGCTGGCGGGCGCCTCGGCCGACCCGAGCTCGCCGTGGGCCATTGCCGACGGCTGGCGGCTGGGGCACGGCAGCCGCCGCAGCCTGGCCTTCCTGCAGGGTGAACGCCGCCTCGAACTGCATGCCCAGGGCAGCGAAGGCAGCTACCGGATCGAGCACCAGGACCGCATCCATACCGTCGAAGGCGCCCGTAACGAGGCCGACGACGCCCTCAGCCTGCGTATTGACGGACGCGGCCGCCGCTTTACGTTGGTAACGGGTGCAGGGGCCATGGCTGCCGGGGGCTCGATGTCGGCCCCGACGGACCTGACCGCGCAAGGTGCGCAGCGCATCGTCGTCCATGACGGCGGGCGTCGACTCCGTCTTCAGGCGGTGCCGATGTATCGTCCCGAGCGCAGCAGCGTCGCAGGCGCCGGGAACCAGTTGCTGGCGCCGATGCCCGGGCGGGTGGTGGTGGTCAAGGCGGCGCCGGGCGACACGGTCGAAGCGGGACAGGAGCTGATGGTGATCGAGGCGATGAAGATGGAGCTGAGCCTGAAGGCGCCGCGAGCGGGCACGGTCGCAGAAGTGCGCGCGGCCGCCGGCGACTTCGTCGAGGCCGACTCGATCCTGGTGGCGTTGGCGCCATGAAGCGCTCGGTCCGCATCGTCGAAGTCGGTCCGCGCGACGGATTGCAGAACGAAAAGACCATGGTCTCCACGGCCGACAAGATCGAACTGATCGACCGGCTGTCGGCGACCGGCCTGCGCAGCATCGAGGCGACCAGTTTCGTCAGCCCCAAGTGGGTGCCGCAGCTGGCCGATGCCACCGAAGTGCTGGCCGGCATCCACCGCCGTGCCGGCGTGCGTTATCCGGTGCTGGTGCCCAACGAGCAGGGCTATGCCCGCGCCCGCAGCGCAGGCGCCGACGAGATCGCGGTGTTCACCGCCGCGTCCGAGGAATTCAATCGCCGCAACATCAACGCCGGCATCGACGAGTCGCTGCAGCGCTTCGCGCCGGTGATGGAGCGTGCGCGCGCCGATGGCGTGGCCGTGCGTGGCTATGTCTCCACTGTGCTCGGCTGCCCGTACCAGGGCGAGGTACCATTGGCCGACGTGGTGCGCGTGGCGCGTGCGCTGCACGAGATGGGCTGCTACGAGGTGTCGCTCGGCGACACGATAGGGGTTGGCACGCCCGGCAAGGCGCGGGCGATGCTGCTCGCCGTCGCCCAGGAAGTGCCGGTCGCGGCGCTCGCGGTGCACTTCCACGACACCTACGGCCAGGCGCTGGCCAACATCCTGGCGTGCCTGGAAGAAGGCGTGTCGGTGGTCGATTCCGCCGTCTCCGGCACCGGCGGTTGCCCCTATGCGAAGGGCGCCAGCGGCAACGTCGCCAGCGAGGATGTCGTCTACATGCTGCACGGGCTCGGCATCGAGACCGGCGTCGACCTGCCCGCGCTGGCGGAAACAGGACGCTGGCTCGCCGCCCTGCTCGGCCGCGAGACCGGCAGCAAGGCCGGCAAGGCGCTCGCAGCCTCATGACGGCCAAGCCGCCCGCAGCCATGCCCACGTCACCACCTGGAAGGGTGGATTCGGTGGCGGCGGTGGATGCGGCGGCAACACTGGCGGCCATCGACGCCGCGCTGGAGCGCGACGGCGACCTGTCCGAAACCACGCGCTCGCTGCTGCAACAGGCGCGCCAGGCCCTGATCGGAAGTGGCGCGGACGTCGACGCCGAACGCGCCCGCTATCGCGCCCTGTTCGACGCCCTGCCCGACCCGGTCAGCATCATTGCCTACGACGGCACGGTGCTCGATCTCAACCGCGCCGGCTTCGAATCGTATCGACGCCCGCGCGAGGAACTGGTCGGGCAGCCGATCGAAACCATCAACCCGGACCTGCCGCAGGACCACATGGTGCCGGTGCTGGAGACGCTCAACCGTGGCGGCAGCTACATGGTCGAGGTCACCAACATGCGCGCCGATGGCACGCGCTTTCCGGTGGAGGTCCATACCGGGCCGCTGGAGTACGACGGCCGCAAGGCGATGGTCGCCGTCGCGCGCGACCTCAGCAGCCGGCTGACCGGACAGCTGCGCTATCGCGAGCTGATGGAAGCGATGGATCGCGGCATCCTCATCCAGGACGGCGACCTGCAGATCGTCTACACCAACGTCGCCGCGATGAAGATCCTCGGCGTCGGCGAGGACGAATCGGTCAACGATGCGCTGCGCGAAGAAAACTGGATGGTCGTCGACGAGCGTGGTCGCCAGCTGCCGCCGGAGTTGTACCCCTCGCACCGCGCACTGCACACCGGTCGCATCTGCGAAACCACCGTACTGGGCCTGTTCCACCGCGCCAGGCAGCAGCTCATGTGGCTGTCGGTCACCGCCGTGCCGCAGTTTCCACCGGGCGGCGACAAACCGCACCAGGTGCTGTCGCTGTTCTCCGATGTCACCACGCTCAAGCGCGACAGCACGCTGTTCGACCGCGCCCAGGCGATGGCGCACATCGGTGGCTGGGAATGGGAAGTCGGCCCGGACCGGCTCTACCTGACCGACGAGGCCCAACGCATCCTCGGCCACCGTCCGGCACCGTCGACGATCGAGGGCATGCTCGCCTGCCTGCGCCCGCACGACCGCGAGCGACTGCGCGCGGCGCTGGGCCAGGCGGTCTCGTTCGGCCGCAACCTCGACCTGGAAGTCCAGGGCAACCGTGCCGATGGCCGCGGCTTCTGGCTGCGCGTGATCGGCGAGGCCGACGCCGCCGACCCGCTCAATTCGCGCCTGACCGGCACACTGCAGGACATCACCGAGCGCAAGCACGACGAGGAAACCCTGCGAGTGCAGGCGCGCAGCGACCCGCTCACCGGCCTGCTCAACCGCGACGCGGTGCTGGCCGAACTGGAGAGCCGCCTCGACGATCCGCTGCGCGACACCCTGGCGGTGCTGTATGTCGACCTGGACCGTTTCAAGGTCGTCAACGACGTCCTGGGCCACGCCGCGGGCGACCGCCTGCTGGCCTCGGCCGGGCGGCGCATCCAGCGCGCCATCGGCAGCGAAGGACTGATCGCGCGCTTCGGCGGCGACGAGTTCCTGATCATCTGCGACACCGGCAGCGATCCCACGCGCCCGGAGCGGCTGGCCGACTCGATCCTGGAGATCTTCGGCGATAGCTTCCGCCTCGACGGCGAGGAGTTCAGCATCACCGCCAGCATCGGCATCGCCCAGGCGCCGCTCGATGGCGTGCGCTCGCAGCAGCTGATCCAGAGCGCGGACGTGGCGATGTACGACAGCAAGCGCCGCGGCCGCAACGGCTGGCAGGCATTCACGCCGGAGCTGGCCGAACAGCAACTGCATCGCCTGCAGCTGGAGACGCACCTGCGGCGCGCGGTCAACAACGAGGAATTCCATCTCGTCTACCAGCCGCAGGTGGACCTGACCACCGGCGCGATGGTTGCCGCCGAAGCGCTGATCCGCTGGCGCAACCATTCCCTGGGCGAGATCCGTCCGGACAAGTTCATCGACCACGCCGAGACCACCGGCGACATCGTCGGCATCGGCGACTGGGTGCTGCAGGAAGCCTGCCGGCAACTTCGCGAATGGCAGGAAGGCGGACTGGCCGTGCCGCGCGTGGCGGTCAATGTCTCGTACCGCCAGTTCCTCGGCGAAGACCTGGCCAGCAGCGTCAGCTCGGCGCTGGCCGAGTACGGCCTGCCCGGCGGCGCGCTGGAACTGGAATTCACCGAGCGGGTGCTGATCGAGGACGCACCGGACACGCTGCGCACCTTCGCCGCCCTGCGCGAAATGGGCGTGATGCTGACGATCGACGATTTCGGCGAGGGCTACAGCGCGCTGAACTACCTGCGCCGGTTGCCGATCCACGGCCTCAAGCTCAGCCAGCTGTTCGTCCAGGGCGTACCCGACAACCAGTCCGACGTCGCCGTCTGCCAGGCCGTCGCCGGCATCGCCCGCAGCCTCGGCCTGGCGCTGGTCGCCGAGGGCGTGGAGACCGAGGAACACCGGGAGTTCCTGCTCAGACTCGGGGTCACGATCGGCCAGGGGTTCCTGTTCGCGCCGGGATTGATGCCCGATGAGCTGAAGCTGGTCTACCGGACGGTGGCGATGGGCCGCGGCTGAGGCCACTGCGGCCCCGCTCCCGCGGTAAAATCCCGTCTTTCCGCGTCCCTGGACCTGCCCCATGCAACTCGATACTGTCCGCGCCATCGTCACTGGCGGCGTCTCCGGCCTTGGCCTCGCCGTCGCCCAGCACCTGGTCGCCCAGGGCGCCAAAGTCGCCCTGTTCGACGTCAACGACGACAAGGGCGCCGCAGCCGTGTCCGCGCTGGGCGCCGACAAGGCCCGCTACTTCAAAGCCGACGTGACCAGCGAAGCGGACGTGGCCACCAATGTCGCCGCCGCCAGCGAGTTCCTGGGCGGCCTCAACGCCACCATCAACTGCGCCGGCATCCTTGGCGCCGGTCGCGTGCTGGGCAAGGAAGGCGCGATGCCGCTGGCGCAGTTCCAGGGCACGGTGATGGTCAACCTGGTCGGCAGCTTCAACGTCGCCAAGGCCTGCGCCGCTTTGATGCAGCACAACGAGGCCGGCGTCGACGGCGAGCGCGGCGTGATCGTCAACACCGCGTCGGTGGCCGCCTACGAAGGCCAGATCGGCCAGGCCGCGTACTCGGCATCCAAGGGCGGCGTGGTCGGCATGACCCTGCCGATGGCCCGCGAGCTGTCGCGCTTCGGCATCCGCGTGATGACCGTGGCCCCGGGCGTGTTCTGGACGCCGATGGTCGACGGCATGCCCGAATCGGTGCAGCAGTCGCTGGCCGCGACGATTCCGTTCCCGTCGCGCCTGGGCAAGCCGGAGGAGTTTGCCGACCTGGTCGCCTACATCCTGCGCAACACCTATCTCAACGGCGAGACCATCCGTCTCGATGGCGCGACGCGCCTGGCGGCGAAGTAAACCCCACACCGGCGACCGCGCATTGCACGCGGCGCACGCACAGCATCAGACAAAGGTCCAGCAATGAAAGCCTACGACGTAAAGAAGGGTAACGTTGTCGAGTACAACAACGCCGTCTACCAGATCCGCGACATCGAGCGCAGCTCGCCGCAGGGCCGTGGCGGCAACGTCAAGTTCCGCTTCACCATGTACAGCGTGCCGGGCGGCACCAAGCTCGACGTCAGCATGGGCGGCGAGGACGAGATGAAGGAAGTCGAGCTCAGCCGCCGCCAGGCGACGTACTCCTACAAGGACGGCGAAGCGTTCGTGTTCCTCGACGACGAGGACTACACCCCGTACACGCTCGACGCCGATGTCGTCGGCGACCTGGCCGGCTACATCGTGGCCGACCTGAGCGGCTGCTACGTGCAGATCATCGACGACGCGCCGGTCGCACTGCAGCTGCCGCAGAGCGTGGCCATCGAAGTGATCGAGACGCCGCCGGAACTCAAGGGCGGCACCGCGACCAAGCGTCCGAAGCCGGCCAAGCTGTCGACCGGCATCGAGATCATGGTGCCGGAGTACATCGGCAACGGTGAGCGCGTGCTGGTGAACACCACCACCGGCGAGTTCGCCGGCCGCGCCGACTGACCCGCTGCCCGTCGTCCCGGCAAAAGCCGGGACCCATCTGCACTTTGGTTCTCCCGCAGAGCAACGTGGATCCCGGCTTTCGCCGGGATGACGGTCACTGGCCTGAGGGCAGGCGAATACCGCCTTCGGCCGCATGCAATGTGCGCAGGCGCTGGCCCAGCAGATCGCTGTTGGCGGCGATGCCATCGAGCAATGTCCGCTGCGGCGGCGTCATGAGTTCGCGCGCGCCCTCCTCCACATCCGCCCGCAACTGCTTCAGCCGGGTGCGGTGCTGGCCACTTTCGACCGCAAGGGCCTCGCGCTCCTGCGCCTGGGGAAGACCGTAGCCGGGACCTTCCAGCAGTTGCGCCGGACGCCCCAGATACGCGCCCTCCTGCAGCAGGCGTTGCAGCACGGCCAGCTCCGCCGGCTGCGCGTGCGCGCCCAGGTAGCGTCGCTTCAACGCCTCCTGCACCTGCAGTCGCTGCCTTCGCTGGGCGGCCTGCTCGAGCAGCAGCAATGCCGCCCCGCTGCGTAGATCCGTGCGACCGATCCAGGGCCGGCGTTGCCCCGGATCGAGCGCCATCCAGTCCTCGACCCGCGCCTGCGGCAGGCCGAGCCGCACTTTCGCCACGTCATACAGCTGCTGGAAATGCGGACGCAACGACTCGAAGCGATAGCCCAGGCGCAACGCTTGCGCCGGGTCGTCGAACACCGACGCGTCGGCGATGCCGGCACGTTCGAGCCGATGCAGCACGCCGGTCGGGGTGATGCTGCCCAGGCGGGCATCGGCCAGGCGTGGCACGCCGTCGTGCAGCAGCTTGTAGGTTTCCACCGCGCAGTTGTTGCTGAGGAAGTAGTAGCGGCCGTCGTAGCTCCAATGCAGCTGTGCGGCGCGCTCGAGCAGTCCGGCGATCTCATCGGGTTGCAGGCGCAACGGCGTCGAGCGCAGGCCGCGCAACTCGACCTTGGTGTACTCATCGACGACCTGGGTCAGCGGCAGCACGAACAGCCGCGACGGATAGCGGCCGGTCAGCCCGCGCCAGCTCGACAGCTGCACGTCATCGACGAATGCACGGAACGACAGCACCAGGTGATACGACAGGTCGAGCCGGCACTCCGGTCCGGGTACGCGCCCGGGCGCGCACACCACCAGGCGCAGCATGCTGTGCCCCCAGCGGCTCATCATCTGGTCGTTGCTGTCGGCCAGCAGATAGTCCACTGCATAGACCCGTCGCGGGTCCAGGGTTGCGAGCGCCTCGTCTCCGCCGTCACCGGCGTCGACGTAGGCGAAGTCCGGCGCGCATTGCACGTCACTCGCTGTCATCGCCGGCGCTGGACCGACCCTGGCGGTGAAGTAGCGATTCAGCGCCGGGCGCCGGCAGGCGTATCCCGGATCGAGCAGGAAGTACTCGAGGTTGACCGCGACGAATTCCTTCGGCGCGGTGAGTTCATAGCTGTCCGGGCTGCGATCGACGAAGCGGTTCTCGCGCCGACCGGCCAGCTGCGTACCCATGCGGGTCGCCCGGACCTGCCAGCCCGCCAGGTCGAGCAGGCGCGGATCGCGAGACAGGCGTCCACCCGGCGCGATGCGATCGTAGAGGTGTGCCAGCTCGTGGATCAGCGTCGCCAGCGCGCGATCGTCCGCGCCGGAATCATCTCCGCCTGTCATTGCAGAAAGCAGCGCGCGATTGAGCACGATGTCTTCGCGGGCGGCGTGGCCGCTCACGGCGGCATCGAGGTTCTGGCTCCAGCGCACCGCGATCGGACGGGCCAGCGCGGCCTGCACGGCTGGCGGCAGGTGCGCCTGTGCCTGCGCGATCAGTTGTTGCGTGGCGATGACCTCGGGCGCGCTGAGGCCGCGCGAGTCGAGCTGCAGCTGCATCGCCGCCTGCGCCTGTCCGGCGCACAGTGCCAGCGCTGCACAGGCCGCGAACCGGACGAGTCGCGCTCGGCCGCCGCCACGGTTCACAGTGCGAGGATGGCCTTTGCCAGTTCGATGTCGCTGGCCTGGCGCGTCTGCGGAACATGCTCGCGCAGATGGCGCAGTGCCGATTCGAGCTGGGCGCCACGGATCGCGCCATCGCTGGCGACGAAACTGGCGGCGTCGTCACGGGCGGCCAGCACGATCTTGTCGTCGCCCGAGGACGAATCCGAACTGGCGCTGGAGGCGGAACTGCCGCCGGCGGACGTGCCGGCGAAACTGGAGGCCATGGCCACCGGGGTGGCGCCGAGCAGCGCAATGGACAGCAGGATGGCGGGGGATTTCATCGGCGGCTCCAGGCAAGGGTGACATGGGGGACAGGCCGCCAAGATTACCCGCTGTGGCTGGCGCTGAAGCACGGCCATTCACGCGACGATAACGGACATTCACGATGGCTCGTCTCGCGTCGCGCTGCGGTGGCGCGATTGCCGCGTGGTCACGGATCGAACAGCTTGCCCGGATTCAGCACGCCATTGGGGTCCAGCACCCGGCGGATGCCGCGCATGACCTCCACTTCGGCTTCGCTGCGCGTGCCCAGCAGGTAGGGCTTCTTGACCAGACCGATGCCGTGCTCGGCGGAGATGCTGCCGCCATGGCGCTCCAGTGCCTGCGCCAGCAACCTGGTCACCTGCTCGCAATGGCCGAAGAACTCGGCGTCTTCCATGCTCTCGGGCTTGAGCACGTTGATGTGCAGGTTGCCGTCGCCGATATGGCCGAACCAGACCACGTCGAACTGCGGGTACTCGCGGCCGAGCAGCGCCTGGGTTTCGGCCAGGAACGCCGGCATCGCCGAGATCCGCACCGACACGTCGTTCTTGTACGGACGCCAGCGCACCAGGCTTTCGGTGATGCCCTCGCGCAGCCGCCACAACTGCGCGGCCTGGGCATCGCTCTGGCTGATCACCCCGTCGCTGACCAGGCCCTGCTCCAGGCAATACTCGAACGCCGCCATGGCCGTCGCTTCGCTGCGCTCGTCGCCGATCGCGAATTCGGTGACCACGTAGAACGGATGTACCTCGTCGAACGGCTTCTGCGCGCCGTGCGCGAGCACGTGATGCAGCGCGCGGTCGGTGAAGAACTCGAAGGCCTCCAGCGCCAGCCGCTCGCGGAATGCCGCGAACACCTGCATGAGCACTTCGAACGACGGCAGCGCCAGCAGCATCACGTTGGTCGGCGGCGGCGGATCGGTCAGGCGCAGCGTCGCCTCGACGACGATGCCGAGCGTGCCTTCCGAGCCGATCATCAGCTGGCGCAGGTCGTAGCCGCTGGAGTTCTTGATCAGGCCGCGGTTGAGCTCGAGCAGGTCGCCCTTGCCGGTGACCACGGCCAGGCCGGCGATCCACTCGCGGGTGTTGCCGTAGCGGATGACGCGGATGCCACCGGCATTGGTGGCGATGTTGCCGCCGATCGAACACGAACCGCGCGCGGCGAAATCCACCGGGTAGGCCAGGCCGTGCTCGCGGGCGGCGTTGTGGACGGCTTCCAGGGGGATGCCGGCCTGCACCGTCAGCGTGCGGTCGACGGCATCGAAGGCCAGGACCCGGCTCATCCGCTCCAGGCTCAGCACCAGCTCGCCCTTGGCGGCAACCGCGCCGCCGGACAGTCCGGTGCGCCCGCCCGACGGGACTACCGCCACGCCTTCTTCGTTGGCCCAGCGCAGGATCATCTGCACCTCTTCGACCGACGACGGCAAGGCCACCACCAGCGGCGCCGGCGTCCAGCGCCGGGTCCAGTCGCGGCCGTAGTGCTCCAGGTCGCCCGGATCGGTGCTCAGGCGCAGGCCGGGAGCGCGGGCAGCAAGGCGTTTGAGCGATTCGGTCATGAGGGGGCCCTGGAGGGAGTTCGTAGCGTGCCAGCACAGGCAACCTGGCGCCAGTGATGCATCGCAGCAAACACGATCGATTTCTGACATATTCAAACGCCCTCGCCACCCACCCGACGCATCGTGAGCCTGCAGACCTCGTACCCGAAGTCCGACATCCGTGTGCTGCTGCTGGAAGGGGTCGCCCCGACCGCGGTGGAGAGTTTCCGCAACGCCGGCTACTCGCAGATCCAGACCTACGACAAATCTCTGCCGCCGGAACTGCTGCGGCAGGAGATCGCCGCGGCGCACATCATCGGCATCCGCTCGCGCACGCAACTCGATGCCGACGTGCTGTCGCACGCGCGCCGGCTGATCGCCATCGGCTGCTTCTGCATCGGCACCAACCAGGTCGACCTCGACAGCGCCGAGCTGGCCGGCATCCCGGTCTTCAATGCGCCCTACTCCAACACCCGCAGCGTCGCCGAGCTGGTCGTGGCCGAGGCGATCATGCTGATGCGCGGCATCCCGCAGAAGAACGCGCAGTGCCACCGCGGCGGCTGGTCGAAGTCGGCCGCCGGCAGCCACGAGGTGCGCGGCAAGACGCTGGGCATCGTCGGCTATGGCCACATCGGCACCCAGGTCGGCGTGATCGCCGAGGCACTGGGCATGCAGGTGATCTTCCACGACATCGAAACCAAGCTGTCGCTGGGCAACGCGCGCGCCTCCGCCAGCCTCGACGACCTGCTATCGCGCAGCGACATCGTCACCCTGCACGTGCCGGAGACGGCCGCGACCCAGGGCATGTTCGGCGCCGCGCAGGTCGCGCGGATGAAGCACGGTGCGCACCTGATCAACGCCTCGCGCGGCACCGTGGTCGATATCGACGCGCTCGCCGCGGGCCTGGCATCGGGCCAGGTCGGCGGCGCCGCGGTCGACGTGTTCCCGGTCGAACCGCAGGGCAACGCCGATGCCTTCGTCTCGCCGCTGGTCGGCGTCGACAACGTGATCCTGACTCCGCACATCGGCGGCAGCACGCTGGAAGCGCAGGACAACATCGGCCTGGAAGTGGCGGCCAAGCTGATCCGCTACAGCGACAACGGCTCCACGCTCTCGGCGGTCAACTTCCCGGAAGTCACCCTGCCCGAGCACACCGGCAGCCTGCGGCTACTGCACATCCACCGCAACGTGCCCGGCGTGCTGTCGCAGGTCAACGATGTGTTCTCGCGCCTGGGCGTCAACATCGACGGCCAGTTCCTGCGCACCCATCCCAAGGTCGGCTACGTCGTGATCGATGTCACCGCGACGCAGGCGCAGGCGGCCCAGGTACGCGATGAACTGGCGCGGATCCCGGGCACGCTGCGGGTGCGAATCCTCTACTGAGCGTTGCGCGCAAGCCACTTGCGCGCCATGCGCTGCATCGACTCGTCGCTGCCCGGATCGGCCAGGATCGCCTCGATCAACCGCCACGCCAGGTCGTGCGACTCGTCGCTGACCACATAGTCCTCGCTGCCGCGCGCATGCACCACGTAGCGCACGTCGTAGTGCCAGTGGCCCGGCACGTCGCCACGTTCGGGGATCCAGTGGCGGTCGAGGTCGAACATCTGCGCGTCCACTTCCAGGCCGGTCAGGCCTGACTCCTCCTCGGCTTCGCGCAGCGCCACCCGCGCCAGGTCGCGATCGCCGTCGGCATGGCCACCGAGCTGCAGCCAGCGCTCAAGCTTGCGGTGATGGGTGAGCAGCACGCGCGTGCCGCTGGCGTCGACCAGCCACGACGAGGCGGTGAAGTGGCCGCTGAGATGGATGCGCTCGAACACGGTGTCGGCCGAGGCCAGGAAGCTGGCGAAGTCGCTGGCGACCTCGGCCTCCTGCGGCCAGCGCGCGGTGTAGTCCGCCATTTGCGCACTGAGCGAAGCGATTGCAGTGTCGCTGCGGTTGGCCTGATGTTCGCTGCTCAAAGTATTTGCCTGGAATTGCCCACACGGGATGCACGCATTTTAGAGGACCTTGCTCGCGATTTGCCTGATTGCCTTCCTGCAGGATTGAGACGTTTCTCATTCCTGTGCTGCACCGCGCTGCGAGACGCTCGCTGCACGGCTTACAGGAGACTTCATGGACGAATCATCGCTGCAATCCCGTCTTCGATTCGCGCTTCGCCCGCAGCACGGCCGTCCCCGGCATTGGCCCATCTTCATCGCCGCCGCAGTGGCTGCCGCCGCTGGCAACGTCCACGCCCAGGCCGGCGCCGACGAACAGGACGTCAACTTCACCGGTCCGCTGGTCAGCTCGGCACCGCCCCTGCCCAAGGGCCTGCTCAACATCGAGCCCTACCTCATCAACACCCAGGTCACCGGCCGCTACGACGCCGACGGGAACCGGCGCGACAGTGCCGGCGTCTCCGATGACTGGCAGATCGCCGTCCCCATCCAGTACGGCGCCACCGACCGCCTGACCCTGGCAGTCACGCTCAACGCATCCTATGCACCCACGCAGGGCGGGCGCCGCCTCACCATCGGCGATACCCGCGTGTCCGCCTCCTGGCTGCTCGCCGAGGGCAGCGGCCCGCACAAGACCAAGCTCACCGGCTCGGTGCGGCAGAACCTCACCACCGGCCAGCACGACCGGCTCGAAGTGCGTCGCGTGCCCGGTCCCACCGGCAGCGGCGCCAATTCGACCACGCTCGCGCTCGACGGCCAGGCCTACTTCCTGCCACGCAGCAACCTGCGCGGCCGCGCCGGCCTCGCCTTTCGCATCCCGGGTGCGCACGCCGGCCTGCGCGGCGAAAGCGCCTATGCGACACCGGCCAGCTTCGAAGGCAGCGCCGAGCTCGGCCACGGCATGGTCGCCAACCTCGGCGCCGAGTACAGCATCAACGCGCGCTGGGTGCTGGCCTCCGACGTGGTGTACGAGTACGAGGACAGCACCCGCATCCGCGGCCGTGGCACCGCCGGGGTCGTCGACCAGACCCTGCCATCGTCCTGGCGGGTGTCGGTCGCGCCCGCCGCCGAGTACCACTGGTCCGGCAGCGCCGGTGTGATCTTCGGCGCGCTGGTGTCGCTCGATGGTCGCAACAGTGCGGCGATCGTCTCGCCGCAGGTTGCGGTCAACCTGGTGTTCTGAGGGACGCCCGCAAGCCGTTCGCGTATACCGCAGGGGCATGACGTTTCGTGCTTGCCGCTCCTTTCCCGCGTGGGTTAAGGTGGCCCGCCCCCCACGGCCCATACGTTTCATTCGCCGCCTGAATGGGTGGCAGCTCACATTTCAGGGGAATCAGATGTTCAAAAACCTCTTCATCACCAAGCCGGTGGAGCCCGCCGGGCACGTCGATGCCGGTGAGCCCGTAGAAGGCAGCCTGGAAGGCGAGGTCGTCCTCAAGCGCTCCTTGACCGCCACCCAACTGGTGATGCTGGGTATCGGTGCCGTCATCGGCGCCGGCATCTTCGTGTTGTCCGGCCACGCCGCCGCCGAGCACGCCGGCCCGGCCATCGTCCTGAGCTTCATCATCGCCGGCTTCGCCTGCGCCCTCGCCGGCCTGTGCTACGCCGAGTTCGCCGCGATGATGCCGGTCTCGGGCAGCGCCTACTCCTACTCCTACGCCACGCTGGGCGAGTTCGTCGCCTGGTTCATCGGCTGGAACCTGGTGCTCGAGTACATGTTCGCCGCATCGACCGTCGCGGTCGGCTGGTCGGGCTACCTCAACAGCTTCCTCGAATACTTCCACGTGGCCCTGCCGGTCTCGCTGGCAGCCGCGCCGCTCAATGTCGTCGACGGCAGCATCGTCTACACCGGCGGCCTGATCAATCTGCCGGCGGTGTTCATCGTCGCCGCGCTCAGTGGCCTGTGCTACGTCGGCATCACCCAGTCGGCGATGGTCAACTCGGTGATCGTGGCCATCAAGGTCATCGTCATCGTGTTGTTCGTGGCCTTCGCCACCAGCTACATCAACCCGGACAACTGGGTGCCGTTCATCCCGGAAAATGAAGGCCCGGGCAAGTACGGCGTCTCCGGCATCATCCGTGGTGCGGCCGTCGTGTTCTTCGCCTACATCGGTTTCGATGCGGTCTCCACCGCGGCCGGCGAAGCCAAGAACCCGCAGCGCGACATGCCGATCGGCATCCTCGGTTCGCTGGTCATCTGCACCGTCATCTACATCATCGTCGCCCTGGTGCTCACCGGCCTGCTGCCGTACCACCTGCTGAGCACGCCCAAGCCGGTCGCGACCGCGCTCGAGGCCTACCCGGCACTGGGCTGGCTGAAGCTGATCGTCGAGGTTGGCGCCATTGCCGGCCTGAGCTCGGTGATCCTGGTGATGCTGATGGGCCAGCCGCGCATCTTCTACTCGATGGCGAAGGACGGCCTGATGCCGCCGATTTTTGCCAAGGTGCACCCGAAGTTCCAGACGCCGTACATGGGCACGATCATTGTTGGCGTGTTCGCCTGCCTGCTGGCCGGCTTCCTGCCGATCGGCCTGCTCGGCGAACTGGTCTCGATGGGCACCCTGCTCGCCTTCGCCACCGTCTCCATCGGCGTGCTGGTGCTGCGCAAGAGCCGCCCGGACCTGCCGCGCCCGTTCCGCGTGCCGGCCGCCGCGATCATCTGCCCGCTCGGCGCGGTCGCCTGCCTTTACCTCTTCTGGCAGCCGTTCTCCGAGCATTGGCCGCTGATGACCGGCTGGACCGCGATCGGCATGGCGATCTACTTCTTCTACGGATACCGTAACAGCAAGGTTCGCAAGGCCCAGCGCTGATCCGCTGAGGCACAAGCCAAGGCCGGCGGCATCCCCGCCGGCCTTGTTCGTTCAAGCCCGCTCCTCAAGAGCAGCTCCATCCAATGCCGGCCTCGCCGGACCTGGGAAGCAATAGATGTTCGGACAACTCTGGGCGACCAAACACCCCCATGCCAGCCATGCCGATGCGCAGGGCCTGGAACTGCACCGCACGCTCGGCCCGTGGGGTCTGACCGCCCTGGGCATCGGCGCGGTGATCGGCGGCGGCATCTTCGTCATCACCGGCCAGGCCGCGGCAGACCATGCCGGCCCGGCGATCATGCTGTCGTTCGTGCTGGCGGCGATCTGCTGCACCTTCTGCGCGCTGGCCTACGCCGAGTTCGCGGCGATGGTGCCGGTCTCCGGCAGCGCCTACACCTACACGTACGCCACGCTCGGCGAGCTGGCCGCGTGGTTCATCGGCTGGATGCTGGTACTCGAATACGGCGTGTCTGCCTCGGCCGTGGCGGTGAGCTGGACCGGTTACTTCCTCAGTCTGCTCGACCAGTTCAACATCCATCTGCCACATGCCCTGGTGAGCGCTCCGCTCGATGCGCAGCTCAGGCCCACCGGCGCGATCGCCAACCTGCCCGCGGCCGGCATCGTGCTGCTGCTGACCTGGCTGTGTTACGTGGGCATCCGCAAGTCGTCGGCGATGAACATGGCCATGGTCGTGCTCAAGACCGGGCTGATCCTGCTGGTGATCTTCGCCGGCTGGAAGTACATCGATCCGGCCAACTGGCACCCCTTCATTCCGGCCAACGAGGGCCCGGGCAAGTACGGCTTCGAAGGCGTGCTGCGCGGTGCCGCGCTGGTGTTCTTCGCCTACATCGGCTTCGAGGCGGTGTCGGTGGCGGCGCAGGAATCGCACAAACCGCAGCGCGACCTGCCGATCGGCATGCTGCTGTCGCTGGCGATCTGCACCGTGCTCTACCTCGCCATGGCCGCGGTCATGACCGGCCTGGTGCCCTTCGCACAGCTCGGCACCGACGAGCCGGTGGTGACTGCGGTGGCGGCGCATCCGGAACTGCATTGGCTGCGCTGGGTGGTCGAGATCGGCGCGCTGATCGGCCTGTCGTCGGTGGTGCTGGTGATGATCATCGGCCAGCCGCGCATCTTCATGATCATGGCGCGCGATGGATTGCTGCCGCCGTTGTTCACCCGGATCCATCCGACCTACCGCACGCCGCACATCAACACCGTCATCACCGGCATCGGCATCGCCATCCTGGCGGCGCTGTTCCCGCTCGACGTGCTCGGCGAGCTGACCTCGATGGGCACGCTGATCGCGTTCGCCGCGGTCTGCGGCGGCGTGCTGATCCTGCGCCGCACCCAGCCCGACCTGCCACGTCCGTTCCGCATCCCGTTTGCGTGGGGCGTGTGCATCGCCGGCATCCTCAGCTGCCTGGCGCTGCTGTCGACGATGACCGCGCACAACTGGTTCCTGATGGTGGTGTGGACCTCGATCGGGTTCCTGATCTACTTCCTGTACGGCTACAAGCACAGCAAGCTCAAGAAGGGCTGATGTGCAAAAGGGCGCCGAAAGGCGCCCTTTTCGTTTGAGCCATGGCTTCCTTTGAGCTATAGCGCGTCGATATCGCCCAGCGCGCGGATCAATCTGCGCGCACGCTTGTCCGGCTTGGTCTCCGGTGCACGGTAGCCATTGCGCTCGGCGATGCGCTGGGCGCGCAGCTGCTCACGCGCGAGACGGGAGGCTTCAGTCTCCGAATACAGGGTCTGGGCCGCACTGGCGGGGCCGCGCGTGTCGTTGAGCGCGACCACGCTGATCTCGAATGTCTCTTCGCCGCGCGCCACGCGCAACGCATCGCCAATGCGCACCACCCGCGACGCCTTGGCGCGCTGGCCGCCGACATCGACCTTGCCGGTCTCCACCGCCTGTTTGGCCAGTCTGCGGGTCTTGAAGAAGCGCGCGGCCCAGAGCCATATGTCCAGCCGCACTGCCTGCATCGGAACGGGTTGTTCGGTCACTGCGATTTCCAGCCTCGCGGCCTGTGCATCGGCCAATGCATTATCGCCGAATCGGCCCGGCGTTCGCGTGTGCATTCAGACATGCAGCCTCTTCGCGGCCCCGGTGCTACCTTGCCGCCCTCCCCTTCGCCTGGTCCCGTGATGCCGCCCAAACAGCACAACCTCACCGAAGGCCCGATCGGGCGCAACCTGCTGGCCTTCTCGCTGCCGATCCTGGCCGGCAACGTGGCGCAATCCCTGAACGGTTCAGTGAATGCGGTCTGGGTCGGGCACTTTCTTGGCGAAGAGGCACTGACCGCCACGGCCAACGCCAACAACATCATGTTCTTCCTGCTCGGGTCGGTGTTCGGCTTCGGCATGGCGGCGACGATCCTGATCGCCCAGGCGATCGGCGCGCGAGACATCACCCAGGCGCGGCGCGTGATGGGCACCAGCGCGACCTTCTTCGTCGGCCTGTCGGTGCTGATCGCCGCGCTGGGCTGGTGGCTGTCGCGCTACCTGCTGGCCGCGATGGGAACGCCGGCGGCGTCGCTGCAGTTTGCCGAGGATTACCTGCAGGTGATCTTCCTGGCGATGCCGATCCTGTACACGTTCGCCTTCATCTCGGCGGCGCTGCGCGGCGCAGGCGATTCGCGCACGCCGTTCCGCTTCCTGCTGGTGTCGGTGCTGCTCGACATCGCCTTCAACCCTTTGCTGATCTTCGGCCTGGGCCCGTTTCCGAAGCTCGGCATCGCCGGCTCGGCATGGTCGACGCTGCTGGCGCAGGGACTGACGCTGACTGCGCTGCTGCTCTATCTGCGCCACCGCAAGCACCCGCTGTGGCTGGGCCGGCGCGACTCGCACATGTTCAGGATCGACCTGACCATCCTGCGTGCGCTCGTCATCAAGGGCGTGCCGATGGGGCTGCAGATGGTGCTGATCTCGCTGTCGATGATCGCGATGATGACCATGGTCAACCACTACGGCACCGACACCTCGGCCGCCTACGGCGCCGCGCTGCAGTTGTGGACCTACGTGCAGATGCCGGCGATGGCGATTGGCGCGGCGTGCTCGTCGATGGCCGCGCAGAACGTCGGCGCGCATCGCTGGGACCGCGTCTCGGCCACCGCCAAGGCCGGCGTGCTGTTCAACTTCCTGCTGACCGGCGCGATCATCGCGCCGCTGATCCTGCTCGACCGCTGGACGCTGGCGCTGTTCCTGCCCGAGGGCAGCAGCGCCCTGGAGATCGCGCGCCATCTCAACCACATCTCGGTGTGGTCGTTCCTGTTCTTCGGCGTGACCTTCGTGGTCTCCGGTGTGGTGCGTTCGACTGGCGCTGTGATCCCGCCGCTGATCATCCTGGCGCTGGCGCTGTGGGGTGTCCGCGTGCCGTTCGCCAACGTGCTGCAGCCGACCCTGGGCCCCGATGCGATCTGGTGGAGTTTCCCGGTCAGCGCGTTGTGTTCGATGCTGATGGCGCTGTCGTATTACCGCTGGGGCAACTGGCGCAAGGCGCGCATGTTGCGACCGGATCCGCACGAAGTCGCGATGCCCGCCGAGGTTCCGGCGACGCCACCTTCGCCGGTGGCCGACCCGAGCGCGGACACCGACGACGACGTCGCTCTGGCGATCTCCGCAACACAAGCCTCGAAGCCGTAAACCGTAGCGATGTCCACACATGCAAACGGCCGCCCTGGGGCGGCCGTTGCTGTTCGCGGCAGGCAGCGCCTGCGCGGTATTACTCGGACTTGGTGTAAGCCGACAGATCTTCCTTGATGCGCGCCTTCTTGCCCTTCAGGCCACGCAGGTAGTACAGCTTGCCGGCGCGGACCTTGCCGCGGCGCTTCACGTCGACCGAAGCGATCGTGGCGCTGTGGGTCTGGAAGACGCGCTCGACGCCGAAGCCGTGCGAGATCTTGCGCACGGTGAACGAGGAGTTCAGGCCGGCGTTCTTGATCGCGATGACCACGCCTTCGTAGGCCTGGACGCGCTCACGCGTGCCTTCCTTGACGTTGACGTTGACGACGACGGTGTCGCCCTGGCTGAAGTCGGGCAGCTGACGCTTGATCTGCTCGGCTTCGAAATTCTGGAGAAGCGTGTGGATCGACGGATTGTTCATGGCTTTGGCCTGTTGGAGTCGTTTTAGCGCGAGTGCACGTGGACCCGCGTCTGGCATGGGTGGAGCTAATGGAAGCCGCGGATTATAACGGCTTTTTTCCTTGTGTGGCTAGCACTTGGGGTTCCCGGGGAGCGTCCGCGGGCTCGTCCGCGGCCTCCAGGCCGGCCCGGAAGGCCGCCAGCAGCTTGCGGTCGGCCTTGGACAGCGCGGCCTCGTTCAGCAGGTCCGGCCGCCGCTGCCAGGTCCGGCCGAGCGACTGCATCCGCCGCCAGGCGGCGATATGGGCGTGGTTGCCCGACAGCAGCACCTCCGGGACCGAACCCAGTTCGTGCTCGATCGGCCGACTGTAGTGCGGGCAATCCAGCAGGCCGTCCTCGAAACTGTCCTGGACCGCCGACTCGGCGTCGCCCAGCACGCCCTCGCGCAGCCGCGCGACGGCATCGACCACGACCGCCGCGGCCAGCTCGCCGCCGGACAGGACGTAGTCGCCAATGGAAATCTCTTCGTCGACCTCGGCCTGGATCAGGCGTTCATCGATGCCTTCGTAGCGGCCGCACAGCAGGATCAGGCGCTCGCGGCCGGCCAGTTCGCGGACCTTGGCCTGGGTCAGGGGCACACCCTGCGGACTGAGATAGACCACCCTCGCCGGGGCCGGATCGGCCGCATGCGCGGCCTGCAGGCTGGCACGCAGGGGATCGATCAGCATGACCATGCCGGGGCCGCCGCCACAGGGACGGTCGTCGACCCGGCGGTAGTTGCCTTCTGCGTAGTCGCGGGGGTTCCAGCCGTGCAGCGACAACAGCCCGCGCTCGCCCGCGCGCCCGACCACACCGAACGCAGCGCACTGGGCGACAAACTCGGGGAACAGGCTGATGACGTCGATGCGCATGGTGGGCGGGAACTAGAACTCGGGGTCCCAGTCGACCGTGACCACGCCGTTGTCGAAATCGACCCGGGTCACGTACTGCGGCGTCACGAACGGAATCATCCGCTCGCGCTCGTCGTCGCGCGCAACCAGGACGTCATTGGCGCCGGTGGCGAACAGGTGCGAGACCACGCCCAGTGACACTCCGTCGACGGTGACCACGCGCAGGCCTTCCAGGTCGACCCAGTAATACTCGCCCTCGCTCGGCGGCGGAAGCGCCGAACGCGGAACGTAGATTTCGGTACCGCGCATCGCCTCGATGGCGTCGCGGTCGGTGACGTCGGGGAAGTTGGCGACGGTGAACTTGCCGCTCTGCTTGCCACGTACGCCGCGCAATTCGCGCTCGTTGCCCTGCGGGTCGCGCAGGATCCACGGCTCGTAGTTGAAAATGGCGCTGCGCGGCTCGGTCCACGACTCGAGCTTGGCTTCGCCACGAATGCCAAAGGCGCCGGCCACCCTGCCCAGCAGGATGCGGCGCCCCGGGCGCTCCTCGGAGGAGCCTGTCATTGCTGCTGCTCTGGAAGCGCGGCCGCGCGGTTGAGGCGCGGCCGGCAAATCAGGCTGCGGTCGCGGCCTTGGCCGCTTCCTTGTACAGCACGGCGACCTTGTCGGTCAGCTGCGCGCCGTTGCCAACCCAGTGAGCGATGCGCTCGACGTTGAGCTCGACCTTCTTCTCGGCGCCCTGGGCGACCGGGTTGTAGAAGCCGACGCGCTCGATGTTGCGGCCGTCACGTGCATTGCGGCTGTCGGTGACGATGACGTGGTAGAACGGACGCTTCTTGGCGCCGCCGCGTGCGAGACGAATCTTGACCATGGTTCGGTAATTCCTGTGTTGCCCAGTCGCCGGAATGGCGAGGTAAGCCAAAAAGTATAAGCCATTGATCCGGGTCAGGAAAGCCCTGAACCCGCCACGAGGCCCGGGGTTACCTGAACGGCATGCCGCCGCGGGCGCCCATCATGCCCTTCATGCCGCGCATCAGGCCCTTCATGCCGCCGCCGGACAGCTTGCTCATCATCTTTTCCATCTGCTGGAACTGCTTCATGAGCTTGTTGACGTCGGCCGGGGTCAATCCGGCGCCCCTGGCGATGCGGGCACGGCGCGAGCCGTTCAGCAGCCCCGGGTTGCGGCGCTCCTTCTTCGTCATCGAGTTGATGATGGCCACCATCCGCGGCACTTCCTTGCCGGTGACCTGGCTCTTCACCGAGTCCGGGATCTGGCCCATGCCCGGCAGCTTGTCCATGAGGCCGGTGATGCCGCCCATGTTCTGCATCTGCTCGAGCTGGTCCTTCATGTCGTTGAGGTCGAACTTCTTGCCCTTGGCGACCTTCTCGGCGAGCTTTTGCGCCTTGTCCTTGTCGACCTGCTGCTCGACCTGCTCGACCAGCGACAGCACGTCGCCCATGTCGAGGATGCGGCTGGCGATGCGGTCGGGGTGGAACACGTCGAGGCCGTCGGGCTTCTCGCCGGTGCCGATGAACTTGATCGGGCGCTGGGTGATGTAGCGCACCGACAGCGCGGCGCCGCCACGGGCGTCGCCGTCGGTCTTGGTCAGCACCACGCCGGTCAGCGGCAGCGCTTCACCGAAATGCTTTGCCGTGACCGCGGCGTCCTGGCCGGTCATCGAGTCGACCACGAACAGCGTTTCCACCGGCTTGACCGCGGCGTGCAGCGCCTTGATCTCGGCCATCATCGCTTCGTCGATGCTGGTGCGGCCGGCGGTGTCGACCAGCAGCACGTCGACGTACGACTTGCGCGCATCGTCGATGGCGGCCCTGACGATGTCTTCGGGCTTCTGGTCGGCGCTGGACGGGAAGAACAGCACGTCGACCTGCTGCGCCAGCGTCTTGAGCTGCTCGATCGCGGCCGGACGGTAGACGTCGGCCGACACCACCATCACCTTCTTCTTGCGCTTTTCCTTCAGGTGCTTGGCGAGCTTGGCCACCGTGGTGGTCTTGCCCGCGCCCTGCAGGCCGGCCATCAGGATCACGGCCGGTGCCGGCACGTTCAGGTTGAGGTCGGTCGCGGCCGAACCCATCACCGCGCTCATCTCGTCGCGGACGATCTTGATGAGCGCCTGGCCCGGGGTCAGCGACTTGAGCACTTCCTGGCCGACCGCGCGCACCTTGATGCGCTCGATCAGGGCCTGCACTACCGGCAGGGCGACGTCGGCCTCGAGCAGGGCGATGCGGACCTCGCGCAGCGACTCGCGGATGTTCTCCTCGGTCAGCCGGCCGCGGCCGCGAAGGCGCTCGATGGTGCCGGAGAGACGTTGGGTCAGGGATTCGAACATGCGGGGGATACCTGCGGGTCGCGCGGACGCGGAAAAGGAACAAAAGCGGGGCGCGAAGTATAGCCCCCCGTGCACAGGCCAGACAGGAGCCGACGGCGGTCACTGCGGTTCGTCTCGCGGCTATGCGACACTGCGGCGATGACAATCGTTCTCATCGCCATCGCGCTGTACCTGCTGGCCACCGCAATGCTCGTCACCGGGGTGCGGCAACAGCCTCCCCGCTCGTCGCGGCTGTGGCTGCTGCCGGCGTGGGCCGGCGTGCTGCTGCATGCCCTCGCCCACCTGTTGGCCTGGCACCAGGCCGGTGGCGCCGACCTGCACTTCTATGCGGCGCTGTCGCTGGTCGGCCTGGGAATGGCGGCACTGACGGCGCTGGTGGGCGGTGGTGGGCGCATGGCCGCGCTCGGGGTGATCGTGTTCCCGCTGGCCGCGCTCACGCTCTACGGTTACCAGCACCATGGCCATGTGATCGCCGAACGCCTCGACTGGCGCCTGCAGCTGCACGCCTGGTTCGCCCTGCTCGCTTACGCCACCCTGGCCATCGCCGCGTTGCTGGCGGTGATGCTGTGGTTGCAGGAACGCGCACTGCGCCGTCGCGAGTTCCATCAGTGGCTGCGCGCCCTGCCGCCGCTGGTGGAGCTGGAGACCCTGCTGTTCCGCACGATCGCGGTCGGCTTCGCCCTGCTCACGGCCACCCTGCTGACCGGCGTGCTGTTCGTCGAGAGCCTGTTCGCCCAGCACCTGGTCCACAAGACCGTCCTGAGCGTGCTGTCCTGGCTCGTCTTCGGCGGCCTGTTGCTGGGCCGCTGGCGCTACGGCTGGCGCGGCGGCACTGCCGTGCGTTGGACCCTGACGGCCATGGGCCTGCTGGTCCTGGCCTTCTTCGGCAGCAAGTTCGTCCTCGAGCTGGTCCTCGGCCGCCCAGCCTGAACCCTGTTCAGCTGGCGCAACCCGGCGTTCCATTGCTGCAACAATATTTGCATTGACAACTATTGCCCGGGCGAAGAAAATTTCGTCCCATGAAAACGCTACCCGTCACTGCCTGCAGCGGATCCTCGCTCGGCCTGCTGTTCAGGCAAG
The DNA here is from genome assembly GCF_052113485.1 of Lysobacter sp. TAF61. NCBI lineage: Bacteria > Pseudomonadati > Pseudomonadota > Gammaproteobacteria > Lysobacterales > Lysobacteraceae > Lysobacter > Lysobacter sp. TAF61. Next base: position 119,711 of record NZ_JBFRDH010000003.1, on the reverse strand, counting down.
TCCGCGACGCCATGTGGGCGCGGATGGAGCACGAACTGGCGGACGCCGGCCATGAGCTGACCTTCAGCCAGTACATCAGCCTGAAGATGCTCTCCAGCGGGCCGGCCGGCGTGACCGACCTCGCCCGCTTCGCCGAACTCAACCCCGGTGCGATGACGCGCCTGCTGGACAAGCTCGAGGCACGCGGAATCGTTGCCCGCACGGCCGACCCCGCCGACCGCCGCGGCATCAACATCCACCTGACGCCGGCCGGCCAGGCCATGTGGCTGGACGTCAACCAATGCGGCCAGCGAGTGCTCGATCGCGCCATGCAGGGCATGGACGCGGCCCAGCGCGAACTTCTGACGCGGATGCTCGAGCAGGTCCGCGACAACCTTTCCTTTTCAGACACCTGACCATGACATTCCAAGCCCCCCGCCCGCATCGCGGGCTGCAGCCCGTTCTGTCAGCACCGATCCTCTCTGCTTTGGCCATCGCCGTCCTCCTGGCAGGCTGCGCGAGTTCGCGCGGGCTCTCCCCCGAGGGCAAGCCGCTCGATGCCGACAGCCTGCAGGCGCAGCGCAGCCTGTCGGACGCCGCCGCCTCCGATGCCGCCTTCCCGGCGCAGGACTGGTGGACCTCGCTCGGTGATGCCCAGCTCAATGCATTGATCAGCGAAGCGCTGGCCGGCACGCCGAGCCTCGACGCCGCCGATGCGCGCGTGCGCCAGGCCGTGGCCCAGGCCGGTCTCGCCGATGCGGCACGCAAGCCGACGCTGGGCGCCGCGGCCCAGTACTCGGGCGTGCAGTTGCCCGAGACGCTTGCGCCGCCGCCGATTGGCGGCAGCTACCAGGGCGTGGAGGTGCTCAACCTCTCGTTCCATTACACCTTCGACTTGTGGGGCGGTGAGCGGGCGCGCTGGCAGTCCGCCGTGGGCCAGGCCCGCGCCGCCGAAGTCGACGCACAAGCCGCGCGCCTGACGCTGTCGACGGGCATCGCCCGCACCTATGTCGCGCTGGCGCAGGCGTTTTCCGCGCACGATGTCGCGGTCGCCGACCAGCAGCGGGCCTCGCAGTTGCTCGACCTGGGCCGCCAGCGCGTTGCCGCCGGCCTCGACAACCAGTTGCAGATCCGCCAGGCGGAAAGCGCCGTGGCCAGCGCGCAGCAGCAGATCCAGGCCAGCGAACACGAGATCGAGATCAGTCGCAACGCCCTGGCCGCACTGCTTGGCAAGGGCCCGGACCGCGGCCGCGACATTACCCAGCCTGGCCTGCTCAGCGCCGCATCGCCGCGCGTGCCGTCGGTGGTGCCGAGCGAACTGCTCGGTCACCGCCCCGACGTCGTTGCCGCGCGTTGGCGCGTGGAAGCGTCGCAGCAGGGCATCAAGGCCAGCAAGGCGGCGTTCTACCCGACCGTCAACCTGGTCGCGATCGCCGGCGTTGCCGCCGGCAATCTCGGTGACCTGTTCTCCAGCGATGCACTGATCTACGGCGGCGGTCCTGCACTGACACTGCCGATCTTCGATGGCGGCCGCCTGCGCAACCAGCTCGCGCGCAGCGATGCCGACTACGACCTCGCCGTGGCCAGCTACAACCAGACCCTGGTCGGCGCGCTGCGCGAAGTCGCCGATGCGCTGCATGCGGCGCGCTCGCTCGACGGCCAGATCGTCTCGGCCACGCAGGCGCGCGACGCAGCCCAGGACGCCTGGCAGATCGCCACCTCGCGTTACCGCGCCGGTCTTGGCACGCAGCTGGATGTGCTGGCCGCGCAGCGTCCGCTGCTTGAAGCCGATCGCATCCTGACGGTGCTCAACGCCCAGCGCCTGGCCGCATCGATCGACCTTGACCGCGCCCTCGGCGGCGGTCTCGCACTGAACGCACCCGACAGCAACAACGACTCCAATCACGATATCGCCAAGGCCCCCACGCCATGACCACCGAACCCAATCCCAACGCTCCCACCGCCAAGGCCGGCGCCGCGCCCAAGTCCAATGGCAAGCGCAAGCGCGCGCTGTTGATCCTGCTCGCCGTGGTCGTGCTCGCCGGACTGGCCTGGACCACCTGGTACCTGCTGGTCGGTCGCTGGCACGAGGACACCGATGACGCGTACGCGCAGGGCAATGTCGTCAGCATCGTGCCGCAGACCATGGGCACCGTGGTCGGCATAGACGCCGACGACGGCATGAAGGTGGTCGCCGGCCAGGCGCTGGTGCACCTGGATCCGAACGATGCACGCGTGGCCTTCGACCAGTCGGTGGCCAACCTCGCCAACACTGTGCGCCAGGTGCGCGGCCTGTACAGCGCGGTCGATGCCGGCGCCGCCGATCTGGCTGCACGCCAGGCGTCGGTCGAGCGCGCACGCGCCGACCTCAAGCGTCGCGAAGGCCTGGTCGGCAACGGCGCGGTCTCGGCCGAAGAACTCGCCCACGCCCGCAACGAACTGGCCGTGCTCGAAGCCGGCATGCGCTCGATCAACGGCAACCTGTCGCGCAACCGCGCCCTGGTCGATTCGACCACGGTCAGCAGCCAGCCGCAGGTCGAGGCAGCTGCCTCGCAGCTGCGCCAGGCGTACCTCAACCTGCAGCGCACCGCGATCGTCGCACCGGTGTCGGGCTACGTGGCCAAGCGCCAGGTCCAGCTCGGCCAGCGCGTGCAGCCGGGTACGACGCTGATGACGATCGTGCCGCTTGAGCAGATCTGGGTCGAAGCCAACTTCAAGGAAACCCAGCTCTCGCGCATGCGCATCGGCCAGCCGGTGAAGGTGCATGCCGACCTGTACGGCAGCGGCGTCGAATACGACGGCAAGGTCGCCAGTCTCGGCATGGGCACCGGCAGCGCGTTCTCGCTGCTGCCGGCGCAGAACGCCAGCGGCAACTGGATCAAGATCGTGCAGCGCGTACCGGTGCGCATCGAGATCGAACCGCGCCAGCTCGCCGAGCATCCGCTGCGCCTGGGCCTGAGCATGCACGTCGACGTGACCGTGCGTGACCAGGAGGGCGCGGTCCTTGCCGACGCCCGCAAGAGCAACAAGACGCTGTTCACCACCGCAGCCTACGAAGAGCAGCTTAACGACGCCAACGCGCTGATCGGCAAGATCATCAAGCAGAACCTGCCGACCGCGGCGCGCGACTGAGCCACCTGAGCACGCCATGTCCACCACTGCCGAAATGGAAGAGAACGCCGGCTTGCCGGTGACGCCGCCGCCCGCTCCCGCGGCGGCGGCATTCCGCCCACCCAACATGGCGTTGACGACGATTGGCCTTGCGCTGGCGTCGTTCATGCAGGTGCTCGACACCACCATCGCCAACGTCTCGCTGCCGACCATCTCCGGCAACCTCGGCGCCAGCGCCAACCAGGCGACGTGGGTGATCACGTCGTTCGCGGTCAGCAACGCGATCGCGCTCCCGCTGACCGGCTTCATGACGCGCCGGTTCGGCGAGCGCACGCTGTTCACCTGGGCCACGCTGGCATTCGTGATCGCATCGCTGCTGTGCGGCCTGGCCAACAGCATGGGCCTGCTGGTAGCGGCGCGTGCGCTGCAGGGCTTCGTCGCCGGCCCGATGTACCCGGTGACGCAGGCGCTGCTGATCTCGATCTATCCACCGCACAAACGCGGCCAGGCCATCGCCCTGCTGGCGATGGTGACGGTGGTAGCGCCCATTGCGGGCCCGATCCTGGGTGGCTGGATCACCGACAACTACAGCTGGGAATGGATCTTCTTCATCAACATTCCCATCGGCATCTTCTCCAGCATCGTCGTCGGCCGGCAGCTCAAGGGTCGTCCGGAAAGGCACGAGAAGCCGAAGATGGATTACATGGGCCTGGCGATGCTGGTGCTCGGCGTCGGCGCGCTGCAGATCGTGCTCGACCTGGGCAACGACGAGGACTGGTTCAACTCGACCAAGATCGTCTGGCTGGCCATTGTTGCCGCCGTTGCGCTGGTCGTGTTCGTGATCTGGGAGCTGACCGAGAAGGACCCGATCGTCAACCTGCGGCTGTTCCGCCACCGCAATTTCGCCAGCGGCACGCTGGCAATGGTGATGGCGTACTCGGCGTTCTTCAGCGTCGGTTTGCTGGTACCGCTGTGGCTGCAGCGCAACCTGGGCTACACGCCGATCTGGGCCGGCTATGCCAGCGCGCCGATCGGCATCCTGCCGGTGTTGCTGACGCCACTGGTGGGCAAGTACGCGCAGAAGTTCGACCTGCGCATCCTCGCCACGTTCGCCTTCATCGTGATGGCCAGCACCAGCTTCATCCGCGCCGGCTTCAATCTCGACGTCGACTTTGAACGCGTCGCCGAGGTGCAGCTGTGGCAAGGCCTGGGCGTGGCGCTGTTCTTCATGCCGGTGCTGACGATCCTGCTGTCGGACCTGGAACCGCACGAGATTGCGGCCGGGTCCGGCCTGGCCACGTTCGTGCGCACACTGGGCGGCAGTTTCGCCGCCTCGCTGACGACGTGGGCCTGGAACCAGCGAAGTACGATCCACCACGCACGCCTGACCGAGAGCATCAGCGCCTACGACCCGGCGATGCAGCAGACGGTGACGGCGCTGGGCCAGGGCGACCCACAGCGCGGCGCGGTGGCGCTGAACCAGATGATTTCGCAGCAGGCGGTGCAGATCGGCTTCAACGAGATCTTCCACCTGCTGGGAATCCTGTTCCTGGTGGTGATCATCTTCGTCTGGTTCGCCAAGCCACCGTTTGCGGCGAAGCTGGGTGGCGGGGCGGCGGCTGGCGGGCACTAGAGGCAAGAGCGCCCCTCATCCGCCCTGTGGGCACCTCGCTTCGCGCCCCGGCCCTCGCGCCAGCGCGAAGGGAGAAGGAAAGACATGCCCTCCCCCCTCGTGGGGGAGGGACAGGCCGCGAAGGCGGCCAGGGAGAGGGGCAAACCCCGTTGTATCGCTTGAAACCCCAAGCGATGCCGCAATGCCCACCTCCCACTACGTCCTCACTCTCTCCTGCCCCGACCGTCCCGGCATCGTCAACGCCGTGACCGGGCACCTGCTCCGCTTCGACGGCAACATCCTCGATGCGCAGCAATACAACGACCTGGAAACCGATCGTTTCTTCATGCGCACGGTGTTCGCGCTCGACGCCGATGCCATCGCGGCAACGCGCGAGACCTTCGCCACGCTGGCTGAAGGCTTCGGCATGCGCTGGTCACTGCGCGATCGCAGCGTGCCGCGGCGGGTGATGCTGCTGGCCTCGAAGTTCGACCATTGCCTGGCCGACGTGCTGTACCGCTGGCGCATCGGCGAATTGCCGATGGAAATCACCGGCGTGGTCTCCAACCACCCGCGTGAGACCTACCAGTTCCTCGACCTGGACGGGATCGGTTTCCACTATCTGCCGGTCGCCAAGGGGCGCAAGCAGGAGCAGGAAGCCGAACTGCTTGCGCTGATCGAACGCACCGGCACCGAGCTGGTGGTGCTGGCGCGCTACATGCAGGTGCTGTCGGAATCGCTGGCGACACGGCTGGCGGGGCGTTGCATCAACATCCACCACTCGTTCCTGCCCGGTTTCAAGGGCGCGCGTCCGTATCACGCGGCGCACGCGCGCGGGGTCAAGCTGATTGGCGCCACCGCCCACTTCATCACCGCCGACCTCGACGAGGGGCCGATCATCGAGCAGGACACCCAGCGCGTCAGCCATCACGACACGCCGCAGGACCTGATCCGCATCGGTCGCGACATCGAACGCCGCGTGCTGGCGCAGGCGCTTCGCTACTGGCTGGACGATCGGATCCTGCTCAACGGCCACCGCACGGTGGTGTTCGCGGTGTAGGCGACAGGGCGCGCGGGTGATGCAGGGGGGACGCGGGGGACGCGCGGAGGACGCGCGGGGAGTCATGTCACGCCTGTTCGAGCGCGTCCGCCAATCGCTCCACCGCGATCACTTCCATATCGCCGACCCGGCCGCCCTTTGGCGCATTCGACTTGGGCACGATCGCGCGCTTGAAGCCGTGCGTGGCCGCCTCTTTCAGGCGCTCTTCGCCATTGGGCACCGGCCGGATCTCGCCCGACAGGCCGACCTCGCCGAAGGCGACGGTCTGGTCGGCCAGCGGCCGGTCGCGCAGCGAGGACAGCACCGCCAGCAGCACCGGCAGGTCGGCCGCGGTCTCCTGCACGCGGATGCCGCCGACGATATTGACGAACACGTCCTGGTCGCCGACACCGACGCCGCCATGGCGATGCAACACCGCCAGCAGCATCGCCAGGCGATTGCCCTCCATGCCCACCGCGACGCGGCGCGGATTGGACAGCGGCGAGGCATCGACCAGCGCCTGCACTTCGACCAGCAGCGGCCGCGTGCCCTCGCGCGTGACCATCACGCAGCTGCCGGGCTGCGGGCCATTGCTGCCGGAAAGGAAGATCGCAGAAGGATTGGGGACTTCGCGCAGGCCCTTGTCGCCCATCACGAACACGCCCAGTTCATTTACCGCGCCGAAGCGGTTCTTGAAGGCGCGCAGCACGCGGAAACGGCTGCCGCTCTCGCCCTCGAAGTAGAGCACCGCATCGACCATGTGTTCGAGCACACGCGGGCCGGCGATGCCGCCTTCCTTGGTGACGTGGCCGACCAGGAATACCGCGGTGCCCGTCTCTTTCGCATAGCGCACCAGCCGCGCCGCGCTTTCGCGCACCTGGCTCACCGAGCCGGGCGCGGCGCTGAGTTCTTCGGTCCACAGCGTCTGCACCGAGTCGGCCACGATCAGGCCCGGGCGCATCCTCACTGCGTGTTCGAGCACGCGCTCGACGCCGGTTTCGGCCAGCGCATGCACGCCATCGACGGGGACGCCCAGGCGCGCGGCGCGGCCGGCCACCTGCGCCAGCGACTCTTCGCCCGTGACGTACAAACCGGGCAAGGTGCCGGCCATCTTGCTGATCGCCTGCAAAAGCAGGGTCGACTTGCCGATGCCCGGATCGCCGCCGACCAGCACGACCGAGCCATGCACCATGCCGCCGCCAAGCACGCGGTCGAACTCGCCGATACCGGTGCTGACGCGATCTTCCTCGCTATGGCGAACGTCGCTCAGCGGCGTCACCGCCGGTGCATCGGCGCGACCGGCCCAGCTGCTGCGCCGGCTCGCGGCGACGCTGGCGCCGGCCTTGGCGGCCGGCTCGACGACGAACTCGCTCAGCGTGTTCCAGCCGCCGCACTCGCCGCATTGCCCCTGCCATTTGGTGAAGTCGGCCCCGCACTCGGAGCAGACATAGGCGGTGCGGGACTTGGACGCGGGTTTGGCAGCAGGCTTGGGCATGGCGGGCGACGCATGGGAAACGTGCTGCCACTGTACGGGGCGCCGTCGCGTCAGGCGAGACTGGCGGGACAGACCCTGGGGGCTAAGCGGCGAAGCGGAGGTGATATTCGGGGTAGAACGCGCTCAGCTCCCGCTGCGGCGCACCCAGCAGCCCATCGACGTCGCCCTGCGGCACGATGCTGTAGCCGCGCGCATCGATGTCCTTGACGATGCCCTGCCAGTCCAGGCGTGGCGCGGCCGACGCACTGTCGAGCGTCCAGCCAAAGCGCAGGTCGCCCAGCACCGCCATCTCATCGTCGGGCAACGGCGCACCGCAGGGCGCGACCACGAAGCCTTCATCCTTCCCCACCACGAAAACATCCATCCGCATGGTCAACACCTTGTCGACGCCTCTTCTGGAAAAACAGGCGGCATGGTGGCGAGTGATCGGATAACAATTCGTGAAATCCAGATTGCCGATTGATGAAACGTTCATGCTCAATGGGCGTTCAGGCCTTGCTCACGCCTGCGGAACTGCGATGCCTGTCGCTGTAAACGCAATCTAGGCCAGTTCCGGCAGCTGGGCGAGCAGCTTGTCTAGCGTGATCGGGTAGTCGCGCACGCGGATGCCGGTGGCATTGTGGATCGCGTTGGCAATGGCGGCACTGACTCCGCAGATGCCGAGCTCGCCCACGCCCTTGGCCTTCATCGGCGACGACATCGGATCGGTCTCGTCGAGGAAGATCACTTCCTGGTGCGGCACGTCGGCATTCACCGGCACCTCATAGCCGGCCAGGTCGTGATTGACGAAGAAGCCCAGGCGCTTGTCGACCACCAGTTCCTCCGACAGCGCCGCGCCGAGTCCCATGGTCATCGCACCGATCACCTGGCTGCGCGCGGACTTCGGATTGAGGATGCGCCCGGCCGCGCACACGGCCAGCATGCGCCGCACCCGGGTTTCGCCGGTGGCGATGTCGACACCGACCTCGGCGAAGTGGGCAGCGAAGGTCGACTGCTGGTACTTCTTGCCCAGGTCGCCAAACTCCATCACGTCCTCTGCCACCAGGTCGCCACCCTCGCCCGCCTGCGCCAACGGAATATCGCGGGTGCCGACGTGGATGCGGCCATCGGCGAACGTCGCCTCGTCGAGGCTGAAGCCGAGCTTGCCGGCGATGGCCTCGCGCAGCTTCTGGCAGGCGGCATAGACGCCGGCGGTCGAACTGTTGGCGCCCCATTGGCCGCCGGAGCCGGCCGACACCGGGAAGGAGGAGTCGCCCAGGCGCACCACCACACGATCGAGCGGCACGCCCATCATCTCCGCGGCGGTCTGCGCTATGACCGTGTAGCTGCCGGTGCCGATGTCGGTCATGTCGGTCTCGACCGTGACCACGCCCTTGCTGTCCAGGCGCACGCGCGCCGCCGATTTCATGGTCAGGTTGTTGCGGAAACCCGCGGCGACACCGATACCTACCAGCCAGCGCCCATCTCGCTGACTGCCCGGCACCTTGGCGCGACGGTCCCAGCCGAACCGCTCCGCACCCTGGCGCAGGCACTCGTTGAGCTGGCGCTGGGAGAACGGACGCTTCGGGTTCTCCGGATCGACCTGGGTGTCATTGAGGATGCGGAATTCGATCGGGTCGAGCCCGAGCTTCTCCGCCATCTCGTCCATTGCGATCTCCAGCGCCATCAGGCCCGGTGCCTCGCCCGGCGCGCGCATGGCATTGCCTTCGGGCAGGTCGAGCACGGCCAGTCGCGTCCGCGTCATGCGGTTCGGCCCGGCATACAACAGCCTTGTCTGCTGGATCGCGGTTTCCGGACCGCCGCCGGGAAGGTCGCCGGACCAGCTTTCGTGGCCGATCGCGCTGATCTTGCCGTCGCGACTGGCGCCGATCCGGATGCGCTGGATGGTGGCCGGGCGATGAGTGGTGTTGTTGGCCATCAATGGCCGCGGCAGCGCGATCTTCACCGGCTTGCCGCAGGCGCGCGCACCCAGTGCGGCCAGCACCGCGTCGCAACGCACGAACAGCTTGCCGCCGAAGCCGCCACCGATGTACGGCGAGATCAGCCGCACGTTCTCGCGCGGGATGCCAAGCGTCTTGGCGACGTCGCCGCGGCCCCAGTTGATCATCTGGTTGGAAGTCCACACGGTGAGCTTGTCGCCGTCCCAGGCGGCAATCGACGCGTGCGGTTCCATCATCGCGTGCGACTGGTCAGGCGTGGTGTAGGTCTCGTCGAGCTTGACCGGCGCCTTGGCAAAGGCGCCGTCGAAATCGCCCACCGCGGAATCGGGCTTGGGATCCTTGGGCACCTGCGCACCGGCCTTGGCCTGATGCAGGTCGAAGGCGCCGCGGCCGCGGTCGTACTGCACGCGCACCAGCTGCGCCGCAGCACGCGCCTGCTCGAACGTCCCGGCCACGACAACAGCTATCGCCTGGTGATAGTGCTGGATGTCCGGACCACCAAGCAGCTTGGCGGTATTGAAATCGCCCTTGGTCAGCGGGCCGGCATTTGCAGCGGTGACGACGGCCAGCACACCCGGCGCCTGCTCCGCGGCAGTCACGTCCATGGACGCGATACGGCCCTTGGCGATGCCGGCGCCCACCACATAGCCATACGCCGGCGCGGGAAAGGCGTCGTGCCACTCGTGCGCGTAGGTGGCCGTGCCGGTGGTCTTGCGCGGACCGTCGATGCGATCGAGTGGCTGCCCGACGACCTTGAGCTGATCGATCGGATTGGTGCCTGCAGGGGTATCGAACTTCATGGCCTATCCCTTCGCCTCGACCAGCACCGCACTGAGCGTGCGCTGGGCCAGGACGGTCTTGAACGCGTTCTGCGCGGTCGGTTTGGCATCTGCGAACATGCGGTCGGCGACGGCCTTGGCGCCGCGCGGGAGCTCGGCTTCCGCCGCCTCCACCCGCCACGGCCTGGGCGCGACGCCGCCCATGGCGACGCGGCCGCTGCCGTCGCGCTGTATGACTGCAGCGACCGACACCAGCGCGAACGCATAGGAGGCACGATCGCGAACCTTGCGGTAGAGCTGCGTCCCGCCAATGGGTTCGGGCAGCGTCACCGCGGTGATCAGTTCGCCCTTGTCGAGCACCGTCTCCAGGTGCGGCGTGGTGCCGGGCGCGCGGTAAAGATCGTCCAGGGCAATGCTGCGGGTCGAGCCGTCGGCGCGCACTGTCTCCACCACGCCGTCGAGTGCGCGCATCGCCACGGCCATGTCGCTGGGATGCGTGGCAATGCACGCCTGGCTGGCCGCGATCACCGCGTGCGGGCGGCTGAACCCTTCCAGCGCCGCGCAACCGCTGCCCGGCAGGCGCTTGTTGCACGGCTGGTTGCTGTCGTAGAAATACGGGCAACGCGTGCGCTGCAGCAGGTTTCCTGCGGTGGTCGCCTTGTTGCGCAGTTGCCCGGATGCACCGGCGAGCAGCGCCCGCGACAGCACTGCATAATCACGGCGCACGCGCGCGTCGGCAGCCAGGTCGGTGTTGCGCACCAGCGCTCCGATGCGCAGGCCACCGTCGCCGGTCTTCTCGATCCGGTCCAGCGCCAGCCCGTTGACATCGATCAGATGGCTGGGCGTTTCGATCTCGAGCTTCATCAGGTCGAGCAGATTGGTTCCGCCGGCGATGAACTTCGCGCCGGGCGTGCGCGCAACGGCAGCCGCCGCCTCGGCGGGCGACTTCGCGCGCTCATAGCCGAAGGCCTTCATGCCGACCTCCCGGCAACGTCGGTAATGGCATCGACGATATTGGAGTACGCACCGCAACGGCAGATGTTGCCGCTCATGCGCTCGCGGATTTCCTCGCTGCCCAGGCGCGGTCGCGCGGTCAGGTCGGCGCTGACCAGGCTCGGAATGCCGGCCTTGACCTCTTCGAGCATCGCCACCGCCGAACAGATCTGCCCGGGCGTGCAGTAGCCGCACTGGTAGCCGTCGTGCCTGACGAAGGCGGCCTGCATCGGATGCAGGTCGTCAGGCGTGCCGAGGCCTTCGATCGTGGTGATGCGATCGCCCTCGTGCATCACGGCCAGCGTGAGGCAGGCATTGATGCGGCGGCCGTCGACGATGACCGTGCAGGCGCCGCACTGGCCGTGGTCGCAGCCCTTCTTGGTGCCGGTGAGGTGGAGGTGCTCGCGCAATGCGTCGAGCAGCGTGGTGCGCGTGTCGAGTTCGAGCTCGTGCGCCTTGCCGTTCACTTGCAGCTTCACCTTGCTCAACACCGGTGGCGCTCCTGGAGGCCCTGCACTTGCCTGCGCCGCGAACGACGGCACGGCAATGGCCGTGGCAGAGGTCACGCCCGCCTTCAGCAGGTCGCGCCGCGTGATGGGTAGGTTGCGGATCCTGTCCACGGTCCTGCCTCTCGATGGGCGTTTGCGAAGTCTTGCAGCGCGCGGGCGCGCTCGTCAGTCAGACACTAGAAGCGACCACTGGTGAAGGAACGGTGCAGGGACTGCAAACACCCGCCAACAGCGTGCCCCCCTACCCTTGGCCTTGGCCTTGGCCTTGGCCGCCGCCGCGCTCCCGCGTGAGCGGACCGCCGGCCGGGCAGAACGTCGTCAGGAAGCCGTGCAGCGTGGCCAGCGTTCTGGTCGGCCAGACTGTAACCTCATATCAACCCCAGGGGAGAGGCACATGAGCGATGCAAGGAAGACGGGCGAGGTCTGGCTGGTCTACGACGGTGAGTGCCCCGTCTGCAATACCTACTGCCGCTACGCACGCATCCGCGATGCGGTGGGCGAACTGCATCTGGTCGATGCCCGCCAGCCTGGCGCGCTGATGGACGAGATCACCGCCGCCGGCCTGGACATCGACCAGGGCATGGTGGTCAAGTTCGAGGGCGTCCTCTATTACGGACCCGAGGCCATCCGCATGCTGACCCTGCTCAGCACGCCTTCGGGCCTGTTCAACCGCATCAACTATCTGTTCTTCGGTGGCCGCGGGCGCGCGGAGTTCTTCTACCCCGCCGGCAAGGCCCTGCGCAACGTGATCCTCAAGATCATGGGGATCGGCTACATCGAGAACCTCAAGACAACCTCGCGCTAGAGGCGGAATCGCATCGACATGGGAACACGGACCACCGGCAAGCAAGGCCAGGACCCCGAACTGCTGCGGCGCCTGTTGCGGGCGAAGGACCGGATGGATGCCGCATCGCAGGAGGAGTGGCCGGTGCGGCGACTGGCAAGCGTGAGTGCCGTTTCCGAGGCGCATTTCGCCCGGTCGTTCAAGGAAGCGTTCGGCGTACCGCCCCACCGTTACCTGCTCACGCGCCGGATCGAACGCGCCAAGGCGCTGCTGCGCGACACCGACCTCCCCATCCTCGACATCGCGCTGCAGACGGGCTGGAACAGCCTGGGCACCTTCGGCCGGACCTTCCGCGACGTGACCGGCGAGAGCCCGGGCGAACTGCGTGCGCGTGAACGCTCGGCCCAGCATGCACTGGACCTGGTGCCCGCCTGCTATGTCAGCGCCGCGCACCGCCCCGACCTCACTACCGCAGTTTCGGAGAAGCGACGCCAGGAGTCGGATGCTACAAAAGCACTCGATTCCAACAACGTTGAACAGGAGGTTCCATGAGTCAGGGTATTGGTCTGGTTGGGTTGTACGTCCGCGATCAGGACGAAGCGCTTGCGTTCTATGTCGACAAGCTCGGATTCCGCGTCCACACCGACGCGCGCAACGGCGACTACCGCTGGCTGACGGTGCAGCATCCGGACCAGCCGTCGTTCCAGCTCGGGCTGTTCAAGCCGCAGGCGCCGGTGCTCGACGAATCCACCGCGCAGACCGTGCGCGAGGTCGTGGCGAAAGGCGCCATGCCGCCGCTGGTGCTCAACGTCGACGACTGCCGGGCAACCTACGAGCGCATGCGCGCCAACGGCGTGGAGTTCACGCAGCCTCCCGAGGAACGCTACGGCAACGTCGACGCCAACTTCCGCGACCCGTCCGGCAATGGCTGGAAGATGATCGAGTCGCGGCGCTAGTCGCGCTGCTGGGCCCCCTTGGCGCGATGAGTAACGACCAGGGGGCCAAGGCGCATCATGCCGGCATGGCACGTCCCGCCAGGCATCACGGCGTTTCCCTTGGCGATGAGAAGGCGGAACCCAGGCGGCACGATGGGATTACACTATCGGACATGACCTGGCGGCCGCCCTATCGCGTCGTACTGCATCTGCTCCTGGTGGCGTTCCTGGCTATTCCCGGAATCGCTGCCCCGGCACGGGCGGTCTTCGACGCGATGGCAGTGGCCGCGGGCACCGCGGATGCCATGGATCACAACGCGCCTTGCGACGCCATGCGCTCACCGTCCGCCGGACAACCGCCCTGCGACTGCTGCGATTCGCACACCTGCGACTTCTCCGCATGTCTGGGCACGGGATGCCTGCCCGAGCTGCCCCGCCTGGTCGCCAGCATCCCGCCTGCCATCGTGACCCCGCCGTGGCGCCGGCCACCGGTGCCCAGGGGCATGATCGAGACGCCCTTCAGGCCACCCATCGCCTGACCCCTCCGTAGCAAGAGCGGGCGCATCCGCGCCCCCATGCCGCCTTGCGCGGCATCACGGAGACATGCACGTGGACACATTCAAACAGTGGGCAGCTTTCATGCTGCTCGGGCTGCTGCCTCTGGCGGCGGTGGCAAAGCCCATTGCCTTCGCAAAAGGTACGACGGTGATGGTCGAGTACGGCGCCGGCACCATGAACGAAGCGCAGTTGTTCTACGCCCCGCGCTATTGGTACTCCGCCGGTGGTGGCTGGCTGGAACTCAAGAGCGAGGACGGCAGCAAGCAACGGCAAATCACTTACCTGCGCGGGAACCTGCTCGCCAAGCGCTGGAACATGCCGGCCGCCCAGGCGAACGTCTTTGTCTGGGGCGGCCTCGGCCGCGCGACGGGCAATGACTTCGAAGGCAGCGATCTTGCGCGCAATGCGGGTTTCCAGGCCGACTACGAGACGCGGCGCGTCTACGGCGCATTCCGGTCGGACCTTCAGGAAAGCGATGACTTCTCGCATCGGATCGACACCCTCCAGCTCGGCTGGGCGCCGTACAAGCACGACTACAACACGCTTGCGACCTGGTTCGTCATCCAAGGCCGCCGCTATACCGGCGGACTGTTCGATGGCACCGAAACCGCCCTGCTCGTCCGGTTCTTCAAGGGCGGCACCTGGGTAGAGCTCGGCGCCACGACAGACGGCAAGGTCCAGGCAATGGCCATGTTCAACTTCTGACGGACACAATCTCCATGAACCTCTTCAAGTCCAATAGCTTCAAGCTGATGGCCTCCGCTGTATTACTGGCCGCCTCTTCCCTCGCGTCCGCCGCCACCATCGAAATGGATGTCAACGGGCTGGTATGTGCGTTCTGCGCGCAGGGCATCGAGAAATCGCTCAAGGCATTCCCTGCAACCGACGCGGTGTTTGTCAGCCTGGAGCACCGCATCGTCGCCGTGCATCTCAAAGACGGCAGCGATATCGATGACGCTGCGCTGCGCAAGGCCATCACTGACTCGGGCTATACGGTGGTGGCCATTCGCCGCACCGACGAGTCCCTCGACGCCATTCGCCAACGGGTCAAGGGCCATGATTGACGGCCACGCGCAGGCGCCCCTGAAACGCAATCTAGGGGTGGCGCTACTAACCCTTCTCGCCAGCAGCGGCACGCTGGTGTGCTGCGTCCTGCCCGCGGTGATGGTTGCATTGGGGGCGGGCGCTGCCCTGGCGGGTCTCGTGACCGCGGTGCCTCAACTGATCTGGCTCTCCGAGCACAAGGCAGGTGTGTTTGGCCTCGCGTCGGCGATGCTCGCGCTGTCGGGAATGATGTTGTACCGGGCACGACGGCTGCCCTGCCCGAGCGACCCCGCCCTGGCCCGTGCCTGTACGCGGCTGCGGAGGGCCAGCATCGCACTGTGGTGGCTTGCGCTGATCTGCATGCTCCTCGGTGCGACGTTCGCGTTCGGCGTGCCAGTTCTTCCATGAGTGCACCGGCTGCGGCGCGATGCTCAGCCCGAAGCAAGGCGATTGCTGCGTGTTCTGCTCGTACGGGACGGTGCCGTGTCCGCCGGTCCAACAAGGACGGGGATGCTGCAGGTAAAAAAAGGGCCTGCAAGGCAAAAGCCTTGCAAGCCCTTGATTTCATTGGTGCCGGAAATAGGAATCGAACCTACGACCTACGCATTACGAATGCGCCGCTCTACCAACTGAGCTATTCCGGCGGGTCTGTCGGCCGGGCCCCGGAAGGCCGGCTGCGGAAACGTCCGCGAGGCGGGAATTCTAGGCGCTAGGCCACTTGCCGGTCAATCTACAAGCTGCAGCCTGAGCTCCTTCGGCAGGGCAAACACCATGTCCTCGGGCTCGCCGTCGAGCTCGCTGACATGCAGCGCGCCCAGTTCGCGCAGGCGCTCGATCACACCACGCACCAGCACTTCCGGCGCCGAGGCGCCGGCGGTCACGCCAATGCGCTTGCGGCCCTCGACCCAGGCGGGGTTGATCTCGATGGCGCCGTCGATCAGGTAGGCCGGAACGCCTTCACGTTCGGCCAGCTCGCGCAAACGGTTGGAGTTGGAGCTGTTGATCGAGCCGACAACCAGCACCAGGTCGCACCTTGCGGCCAACTCGCGCACGGCGTCCTGGCGGTTCTGGGTGGCGTAGCAGATGTCGTCGTTCTTCGGACCCTGCATGGCCGGATACTTGGTGCGCAGGGCCTCGATCACGCTGCGGGTGTCGTCCACCGACAGCGTGGTCTGGGTGGTGTAGGCGACATTGAGCGGCTGGTCGATCTGCAGGGCGGCGACGTCGTCGCTGTCCTCGACGAGATAGATTTTTCCCGAGCCGGCCTCGCGCTTCCACTGGCCCATGGTGCCTTCGACTTCCGGGTGGCCTTCGTGGCCGATCAGCACCACGTCGCGGCCGGCGCGGCAGTGGCGGGCCACTTCAAGGTGGACCTTGGTCACCAGCGGACAGGTCGCGTCGAACACCTTGAGGTCGCGTCGCTGCGCTTCCTCGCGCACGGCCTTGGATACGCCGTGGGCGCTGAAGATCACGGTTGCGCCATCGGGCACTTCGTCGAGTTCCTCGACGAAGATCGCGCCACGGTGCTTGAGGTCATCGACCACGAACCGGTTGTGCACCACTTCATGGCGCACGTAGATCGGCGCACCGAGCGTTTCGATCGCGCGCTTGACGATCTCGATCGCGCGATCGACACCGGCGCAGAAACCGCGGGGATTGGCTAGCAGGACGTCCATGGCGCCATTGTACTCCGCCGTTGCCGGGCTACTTCGTGGCCGGCTGCGGCTTGTTGCCCGCCAGCAGGCCGAACAGGGCGATGCCGACCGCTCCGGCCACGATGGCCGAATCGGCGATGTTGAACGCCGGCCAATAGTGGTCCTGCCAGTGCCACTGGATGAAGTCGACGACATGGCCATGCAGCAGCCGGTCGATGACATTGCCAAGGGCGCCACCGATCACCAGCGAGTACGGCAGGGCGCTCTTCCAGTCGCTGCGCGGGGTCCGCGCCAGCCATGCGCCGAGCAGGCCGCTGATCGCCACCGCCAGCACCACGAACACGTACTTCTGCCAGCCGCCGGCATCGCTCAGGAAGCTGAATGCCGCGCCGGTGTTGTAGGTGCGGTACCAGTTCCAGAAGCCATCGATCACCGGGATCGCGGTGTACTCGGGCAGCGAGGTCAGCACCCACCATTTGGTCAGCTGGTCGAGGACGATGACCAGCACCGACAGCACCAGCCACGGCAGCGCATTCGGGCGAACCGGCGTCATCAGAACCACTCCCGGTGTTCGCCGGCGCCGCTGATGTTCACCACGCAGCGTCCGCAAAGATCGGGATGGGCGGCATCGCTGCCGATGTCGGCGCGGTACTGCCAGCAGCGCACGCACTTGGTTTTCGTCGTCGGCGTGGCGAGCACGGCGATGTCCTTGATGCCATCGTCGGCCACCACTTCGACGTCGCCGCTGATGAACAGGAAGCGCAGCTCGTCGCTGAACTGCGCCAGCCAGTTCTGGTCGGCGACGCCGGCACGCAGGGCGATCTCGGCTTCCAATGCGGCGCCGATCTCACCGGCGGCACGCATCGGCTCGAGGGTCTTGCTGACCTCCTCGCGCAGTGCCAGCAGGCGATCGAAGTCCTGCACCGACAGCATCGAATCGTCTCCGAGCACGGCCAGCCCGTCGTACCAGGTGGTGAACAGCACGTTGCCTTCGCGCGGGCCCTTGTCGGTGACCGCCGGCAGGTGGCGCCACATCTCGTCGGCGGTGAAGGCCAGGATCGGCGCGATCCAGCGCACGAAGCCTTCGGCGATGCGGTACATCGCGCTCTGCGCCGAACGGCGGCCGCGCGAGTCCTCCGGCATCGTGTAGAGGCGGTCCTTGGTCACGTCGAGGTACAGCGAACCCAGGTCGACGCTGCAGAAGTTCGACAGCGCCTGCACGATCTCGGCGAAGTCGTAGCGCTCGTAGGCGCTGACGATGCGGTCCTGCAGTTCGGCGGCGCGGTGCACGATCCAGCGGTCGAGAGCGACCATGTCGCCCAGCGGACGCAGGTGCACGGCCGGGTCGAAGCCGCTGAGGTTGGCCAGCAGGAAACGCGCGGTGTTGCGGATGCGGCGGTATACGTCGGCATTGCGCTTGAGGATGTCGTCGGAGACCGACATCTCGTTGCGGTAGTCGGTCGAGGCGATCCACATGCGCAGCACGTCGGCGCCCATCTGGTCGATGACCTTCTGCGGCGCCAGCGTGTTCTGCAGCGACTTTGACATCTTCTTGCCCTGCGCATCCACGGTGAAGCCGTGCGTGAGGACCTGCCGGTACGGGGCCACGCCGTCCATCGCCACGCCGGTCAGCAGCGAGCTGTGGAACCAGCCGCGGTGCTGGTCCGAGCCTTCCAGATAGAGATCCGCGGGCTTGTGCAGGCCGTCCTGCGGACGCTGCGCGAGCACGCACTCGTGACTGACGCCGGAGTCGAACCAGACGTCGAGGATGTCGGTGACCTTCTCGTAGTCCGCGGCTTCGTCGCCAATCAGTTCCTCGGCGGTCATCGCGTACCAGGCATCGGCGCCTTCGAGCTCGACGCGCTCGGCCACCTTGCGCATGAGTTCGGGCGAACGCGGATGCGGCTCACCGGTCTCGCGATTGAAGAACAGCGCGATCGGCACGCCCCAGTAGCGCTGGCGCGAGATCGTCCAGTCCGGGCGGCCTTCGATCATGTTGTAGATGCGTGCCTCGCCCCACTCCGGCACCCAGCCAACCTTGCCGATCTCGGCCAGGCTGTCGCGGCGCAGGCCGGCCTGTTCCATCGAGATGAACCATTGCGGCGTCGCGCGGAACACCACCGGCGTCTTGTGGCGCCAGCAATGCGGGTAGCTGTGGGTGATGCGGTGGGCGAACAGCAGGTGGCCGCTGGCGCCGATCACGTCGAGGATCGGCTGTTCGGCCTTCCAGATGTGCAGGCCGGCCAGCGTCGTGCCGTCCGCCGGCGGCGTCGACGGCAGGTACAGGCCGCGGCCGTCGACCGGATTGATCTGGCCCGCGCTGTAGCGGTCCATCAGGCCGTACTTCAGGCCGACCGCATAGTCTTCCTGGCCGTGGCCCGGGGCGGTATGGACGATGCCGGTACCGTCTTCGGCCGAAACATGGTCACCGACCAGCACCGGGATCTGGCGATCGGCATAGAACGGATGCTGCAACAACTGGCTGTCGAGGTCGTTGCCAAGGGCGCGACCCAGCACCTGCACGTCCTCGATGCCATAGCGCGACAACGCCTTGCCGGCCAGCGCCTCGGCCACCACCAGCAGGCGGCGACCGCCATCGGCAATGCGCGGGCCTTCGACCAGCACATATTCGAGTTCGGGGCCGACGCTCACCGCAAGGCTTGCCGGCAGCGTCCACGGCGTGGTGGTCCAGATCGGCATCGCCACGCGCACGCCGTCCTCGACGGTGGCGCCAAACAGCGCCGCCAGTGCGTTGGGATCGATCGCGTCGTAGGCGACGTCGATGGCCCACGATTGCTTGTCGGCGTACTCGATCTCCGCTTCGGCCAGTGCCGAACCGCAATCGAAGCACCAGTGCACCGGCTTCGCGCCGCGCACAAGGTGACCGCGCTCGACGATCTTCGCCAGCGAACGGATGATGTCGGCCTCGTAGCGGAAATCCATCGTCCGGTACGGGTTCTCCCAGTCGCCGAGCACGCCCAGGCGCTTGAAGTCGGTGCGCTGCAGGTCGATCTGCTCGGCGGCGTACTCGCGGCACTTCTGGCGGAATTCGCTGGCGTCGATCTTGTCTCCGACCTTGCCGAACTTCTTCTCGACCTGGTGTTCGATCGGCAGGCCATGGCAGTCCCAACCGGGCACGTACGGCGCATCGAAGCCGGCGAGCAGCTTGGACTTCACCACTACGTCCTTGAGCACCTTGTTGACCGCGTGACCGAGGTGGATCGCGCCGTTGGCGTACGGCGGGCCGTCGTGCAGTACGAAGCTGCGCTCGCGCTTGCCGACCTTCTCGCGGATTCGCTGGTACAGGCCCTCGCTTTCCCAGCGCGCCAGGGTTTCCGGCTCGCGCTTGGGCAGGTCGCCGCGCATCGGGAAGTCCGTCGCCGGAAGATGCAGGGTGGCTTTGTACTGGTTGGTGTCGTTATTGGTCACAGCGTGCGCTCAGGCGAAAACTTCTTGCGAAAGGATGGCGCGCGCCTGTTCGGCGTCGCGATGCATCTGCGCGGTCAATGCCGGCAGATCGGAAAACTTCAGTTCGTCGCGCAACTTGGCGACGAACTCCACTTCGATACGACGACCGTAGAGGTCGCCGTTGAAATCGAACAAGTGCGCTTCCAGCAGCGGCTCCACGCCGGCCACGGTCGGTCGCGTGCCCAGGCTCGACACGGAGGCGTGGGGCTTGTCGCCCACGCCATGCACCCAGGTCGCGTAGATGCCCGACAGCGCGGGCGTCTTGCCGGCGAAACGCAGGTTGGCGGTAGGAAAGCCGAGCGTGCGCCCGAGGCGCTTGCCGGGAACGACATGGCCGTCGATCGCATAGGGCCGACCGAGAAATTCCGCGGCCGTGTCGAAGTCGCCGCCGAGCAGCGCCTCGCGGATCTTCGTGCTCGAGACGCGCTCGCCATCGAGCAGGAACGGCTCGATCTCGCCGGCGCTGAAACCATGCGCGGCGCCCATCCGCTGCAGCAGCGCGATGTCGCCACCGCGGCCCTTGCCGAACCGGAACTCCGGCCCGACCCAGACTTCGCGTGCGCAAAGACGGCCCATCAGCACGGTGCGGACGAAGTCCTCGGCCGACATGCTGCTGAAGCGGCGATCGAAGCGCAGCAGGCCAAGCTGGTCCGCGCCCAGGCCGAACAGGCGTTCGGCCTTCGCATGGGTCAGCAGCAGCCGCGGCGGCGGCGCGGCCGGGGCAAAGAACTCGCGCGGCAGCGGCTCGAAGCTCAGGACCACCGCTTCCACGCCCAGCGCGCGGGCACGGGCGACCGTGTGGCGCACCAGCGCCTGATGCCCGAGGTGCAGGCCGTCGAATGCGCCGATGCAGACCACACTGCCGTGCGGGCACCGGGGCCCGCCCTCGACGTCACGAAAAAGCCTGCTCATTGCCATTAAGTATAGCCGGGGCAAGGGATTTTCATTGCCCTCAATGCCCGCGCAGGTCGCGCGGACGGATGCCCTGCAGCCACAGCACAGCGCCGTAGGAGATGCCGCCGGCGCCGACCAGCACGCCCAGCTTCCACACCCGCTCCCACCAGGGCCATTCGGACCAGCCTTGCCAAGCCCACAGGATGGCCAGCAGCACGGCTGTCATCGCGACGCTGGCCACCGCAATCTGGCGCAGGAAACGACGCCAGCCCGGCTGCATCTCGTACACCTTGGCGCGGCTGAGGTACCACCACAGCTGCAGGGCGTTGGTCCAGCCGGCAATCGCGATCGCCAGTGCCAGCAGCGCATGTGCGCCGGGGATGCGGCCCAGGGCATCGAGCAGCCCGGTCGACTGCGCCCGCGCCGCGGTGCCGGCATCGGTCAGGAACAGCAGCCCCGTCATCAGCGCGACGGTCATCAGCACGTTCACCGCCACCGATACCACCGCCGACTTCACCGGCGTCCTGGTGTCCTGGCGCGAATAGAAGCCCGGCGCCAGCACCTTCACCAGCAGGAACGCGGGCACCGCGGTGGACTGGGCGATCAGGCTCAGCTGCGCCATCCGCGTGTCCTCGGCGCTGAAGTGACCGTGCTGGAACAGCGCGGCGATCAGCGGCTTGGCGCACAGCACCAGGCCGATGCAGGCCGGCACGCCGATCATCATGCAAAGTCGGAAACCCCAGTCCAGGCCGCGCGAGAAGCCCTTCGGGTCGGTGTCGGCATGGCGCGCCGACAGGTGCGGCAGGATCACCGTACCGATCGCGACGCCGAACATGCCCAGCGGGAACTCCAGCAGGCGGTCGGTGTAGTACAGCCAGGTCACGCTGCCGCTGATCAGGAACGAGGCCATGACGGTGTTGAGCAGCAGGTTCACCTGCGCCACCGAGGAACCGAACAGGGTCGGCACCATCAGCTTCATGATCTTGCGCACGCCGCCGTGGTCCCCGCCCCAGCGCGGTCGCGGCAACAGCCCGATCCGCGCCAGCGACGGCAACTGGAACACCAGCTGCGCCACGCCCGCGGCGAACACGCCCCAGGCCAGCGCCAGCACCGGCTCGTAGCCCCACTCCTTGAGCTGCGGTGCCAGGCACAGCGCGGCCAGGATCATCGAGATGTTCAGCAGCACCGGCGACAGCGCCGGGATGGCGAAGCGCTGGTAGCTGTTGAGGATGCCGCCGACGAACGATGCCAGCGAGATGAACAAGGCATACGGGAAGGTGATCCGCAGCATCAGTTCGGCCAGCTCGCTCTGGGCGCTGCCGGGCTCGAAGCCGGGCGCGAACAGGCGCATCACCACCGGCGCGAAGATCACCGCCAGGGCCGTGATCACCAGCAGGGCTGCGGTCAGGGTGCCGGCGACCCGGTCGATCAGCTCCTTGACCGCGGCCTCGTCGTGCTTGGCCTTGTACTCGGCCAGGACCGGCACGAAGGCCATCGAGAACGAGCCCTCGGCCGACAGCCGCCGCATGAAATTGGGGATCCGGAAGGCCACCACGAAGGCGTCCATGGCCGGACTGGCCCCGAACACCGCCGCGTAGATCTGGTCCCGCACCAGCCCCGAGAGCCGCGAGATGAACGTCATCGCGCTGAAAACGGTTGTAGAGCGCAACAGGCCCCCACTCATCGGCCCTTCCCCCTGCTGTTGACGCAAGCCACTGAATACTCCATACTTTCCGGTCTGATTTTCCGCAATCTCATTTTTCTCTTACCAGTTTCCAGGAATTCGCCGTGGCAAACATCAAGTCCGCCAAAAAGCGCGCCAAGCAGACCGTCGTCCGCAATGCCCGCAACGCCAGCCAGCGTTCGATGCTGCGTACCGCTGTGAAGAAGGTGCTCAAGGCCCTGGGCGAGAACGACGCCGCCGGCGCCGAGACCGCCTTCGCAGTCGCACAGCCGATCCTCGATCGCTTCAGCTCGCGTGGTCTCATCCACAAGAACAAGGCTGCCCGTCACAAGGCTCGCCTGAACGCCCGCATCAAGGCGCTCAAGGCTGCCTGATACGACCGACGCGCCGGCATCGCCGGCGCCGAGGTTGTGGTCAATGCCAAGTTCGCCGCACTGCCCGGCCTTACCGCCGGCAGCGCAAAACAAAAACCCGGCCGATGCCGGGTTTTTTGTTGCCTGCGCAACAGGCTTACGGAGCATGCGGGCCTGCCGCCTGCGCCGCCTCCAGCGCCTCGTCGCGCTGGCGGTCGAAGAAGGCCATCACGTCCTTCATGATCGGGAAGGTGCCCTCGCGGCCGATCGCCGAGACCATGTACCAGCGATCCTTCCAGCCCAGTTCTTCGATGATCCCCTTGGCGACGGCCTGCTGTTCTTCTTCCAGCAGCAGGTCGGCCTTGTTGAGCACCAGCCAGCGCGGTTTGTCGAGCAGCTCGGGGTCGTGCTTGGCCAGCTCGCGCTCGATCGCGCGCACCTGCTCGGCCGGGCTCATCAGTTCGCTGTCGTCGCCTTCATCGAATGACATCGGCGCCATGTCGACCAGGTGCAGCAGCAAACGCGTGCGCTGCAGATGGCGCAGGAACTGCGCGCCCAGGCCGGCACCGTCGGCCGCGCCTTCGATCAGGCCGGGGATGTCGGCGATGACGAAGCTGCGATGCGCTTCGACGCTGACGACACCCAGGTTCGGATAGAGCGTGGTGAACGGATAGTCCGCCACCTTCGGCGTCGCTGCCGACACCGCGCGGATCAGCGTGCTCTTGCCGGCATTGGGGAAACCAAGCAGGCCAACGTCGGCGAGCAGCTTCAGTTCCAGCTTGAGCTCGCGCTCCTCGCCCGGCAAACCCGGCAGCGCCTTGCGCGGCGAGCGGTTGACCGAGCTCTTGAAATGCATGTTGCCCAGGCCACCCTTGCCGCCCATGGCGACAAGCAGGCGATCGCCGTGCCGGGTCAGGTCACCGATGACTTCATCGGTGCCGACGTTGGTGATCACGGTGCCGACCGGCACGGTGATGATCAGGTCCTCGCCGGCCTTGCCGTACATCTGCCGGCCCATGCCGTTCTCGCCGCGCTTGGCGCGGAACTGGCGCTGATGGCGGAAGTCGACCAGGGTGTTGAGGTTTTCGTCGGCCACCAGCCAGACGCTGCCGCCATCGCCGCCGTCGCCGCCATCGGGGCCACCGAGCGGAATGAACTTCTCACGGCGGAAGCCAACGCAGCCATTGCCGCCGTTGCCTGCGCTGACCTGGATTTCGGCTTCGTCGACGAGTTTCATGGGAGCGTTGAATTACTTCAGTAGTAGAACGGGTGAACGGATGCGAATCCATCGCCTCGGCGTGAATCACAAACGAAAAGCCCCGCCGAAGCGGGGCCCCTCGCTGCAGCTTCGATTCCGATTACGCGGAGACGACGCTGACGGTGCGACGCTTCTTCGGGCCCTTGGTCGAGAACTCGACCTTGCCATCGACGAGCGCGAACAGGGTGTGATCGCGGCCGAGGCCGACGCCGGAACCCGGATGGAACTGGGTGCCGCGCTGGCGGATGATGATGTTGCCGGCCTCGATGGCCTGGCCGCCGTACATCTTCACGCCGAGGTACTTCGGGTTGGAGTCGCGGCCGTTACGGGTGGAACCTACGCCCTTTTTGTGTGCCATGGCTGCTTCTCCTGATTAACCGGCGATGCCGGTGATTTCGATTTCGGTGTAATGCTGACGGTGACCCATCTGCTTGCGGTGATGCTTGCGGCGACGGAACTTCACGATGCGCACCTTGTCGGCGCGGCCGTGGCCGACGATCTTGGCGGAGACGGTGGCACCCTTGAGGGCGTCGCCAATCTTCACGCCGTCGCTGCCGCCCAGCATCAGGACGTTGTCGAGCTTGATCTCGCTTCCAACTTCGGCATCGAGCAGTTCGACGCGCAGGGTTTCGCCCTGCATGACGCGGTACTGCTTACCGCCGGTGACTACTACTGCGTACATGACCAGATTCCTCTGTAGTTATTTTGGTCGCTGTCGCACCCACACTCGGGCGAACAGAAGCGGAATTCTAGGGCTTTCAGCGGGTTACGGCAAGTCCTGGGCCACTCCCGGGGGCCCGGAGGCGGGCGCCGCCTGCCACCGGCTTAACGCCGCCCGTGATGTACTCCCGACGCCGGGGTCTGGAGCGTCCCCAGCCCCCTTCCGGGGCGCTCGCGCAGGAGGGAATCGCCATGTTCAGCCAGATCCTCGA
Organism: Lysobacter sp. TAF61; assembly: GCF_052113485.1. Taxonomy (NCBI): domain Bacteria; kingdom Pseudomonadati; phylum Pseudomonadota; class Gammaproteobacteria; order Lysobacterales; family Lysobacteraceae; genus Lysobacter; species Lysobacter sp. TAF61. The sequence continues at coordinate 94,689 of NZ_JBFRDH010000003.1, read as the reverse complement.
ACAGGTGGTAGGCCGTTTCGGGCTGCAGCCAGAGCAGGCCAAGCGCTTGATGGGCCTGCTGGTGGCCCAGGTTTTCAATCCCAGGCACGGCGGCCCCACGGGGTTCATCCAGGCGTTCAGGGACCAGGGCCTGGACGGCCTGGTCGACTCCTGGCTGGGCCCGGGCCCCAACCTGCCCATCACCCCCGCCCAGCTCGAGGCCGTCCTGAGCGCCGAAACCCTGGACGGATTCGGTCAGCGCCTGGGGCTTCCGGCGGCGACCGTAAGCAGCGCCTCGGCGGCGATGCTGCCTGACGCCATCGACGAACTGAGCGAGCACGGCGATCTGCCGATCGCGGCCAGCCCGCTTTCGCAGAAGCTGCAGCACTGGTTCGGCGGGGTTGGCGTTGGACTGGACGAGTTCGGCCAGTGGGCGGCCGCACCGATGGCCGGCGCCGTCACCGCCGAAGCAGTCACGCCGACGCGCGCCGAACCGCAGGTGATCGCTCCGGCCGTCCATCGCTCCGGCGCGCATCGCTGGTTGCCATGGCTGTTGATCGGTCTGGTGATCATCGTCGCGGTGCTGTTGCCACGCGGATGCCATGGCGAACGCACCGCGGTCACCGATGCTTCCCTGCCACCGCGCAGCCAGGGCGTCGACGCGGCCACCCAGGCGCTCGACCTGCTGATCTCACGCAAGTTCAGCGCCGACGACCTGGTACACGCGTTGAACCTGATGGTGGTGGAATTCGATTCCGACAGTGCGCGCATTTCCTCGCACAGCGATGCGATCCTGGCAAAAGCGGCCCAGGCGATCGCGTCGGCGCCTGCCGGGACACGCATCGAGATCGGTGGCCATACCGACAACAGCGGCGACGCCGCGGCAAACCTGAAACTCTCGCAGGACCGCGCCGATGCGGTGAAGCAGCGACTGATCGAGCGCGGCGTCGACGCCACGATCCTGACCAGCATCGGCCACGGCCAGGATCGGCCGATCGCCGACAACGCCAGCGACGAAGGGCGCGCACGCAATCGACGAATCGAGTTCAGTGTTGTGAAGTGATCATCACGTCACGCGACATCAGCGCGACTGCATCTGCGCAATTGCGCATTCATGATTGACGAAGATGATCGCGCGCGTTTTTTCGTGCCCACGTGCACGCATTTTTACTACGTAAACGCTTGCACTTATCCGATGGTTTGGAATACGTTCACGTTGTGAGCAGCTACAGGGGGCTGCAATCACGCACGAGTGATCCCATTCGGCTGCGCGCCTTCAACGCGGCGTACGGGATCGACCGCGAGTTCAATCTGAACTACCAGAACCTGGGGCCCCGGCATGTCACTGGAAGGATCCGGTCCGTCCATCACCGACGGCGCAGCAATCGATGTGCTCGCAACCCCCTCCCCCTCCTGCGCACTGATCGCAAGTGCCCGCACGCGGCTGCCACGCAGCGCACGCGTGTCTGGCACGCACCCCGTCGGGCGACACGGCACTGCTCCGATGTAGCCGACACGTACCCGGAGCCAAGGGGAGGCGACGGGAAAATCCTGAGCAGCCAACAAAGGATGTTGTCATGACTCGCAAGACTCGTTCCCTGAAGTGGACCGCGCTGGCCATCGCCACGGCGTTCATCGTTGCACCTGTCGCCAACTCCGGCGGAAAGTTGCCCAACGTCAGCACGTCCAAGGTCTCCACACTCACCAAGCAAGCGGCGAAGGCGGCGAAGAAACAGCCCGCGCAATACGACCGCTTCATCATCACCTACAGATCGGATGCGAAGAAGCTCAGCGCTGCCGCCAGCGGCACGCAACTGGCGACGCAGCTGGCAACGGCGGCCAAGTCGCTGGGCGTCGGCATCGCGCCGATGCGCACGCTGGCCACCGGCAGCTCGCTGATCCGCACCGATCGCAAGCTCGACCTCGCCGCAACCAAGCAGCTGATGGTCGAACTGCTGAAGGATCCCAACGTGCTGGCGGTCGAGCCCGATCGCCTGCGCAAGCCGCTGATGGTTCCCAACGATCCGCTTTATGCGCAGCAGTGGCATTACAAGAACGGACCGGGCGGCATCAATGTCGAGCCGGCATGGGACATCAGCACCGGCAGCGGCGTGGTCGTGGCCGTGCTCGATACCGGCATCACGCCGCATTCGGAACTGGCCGGACAAACCGTCCCCGGCTACGACTTCATCATCGACCCGGAAGTCAGCGTCGACGGCGATGGCCGCGATGCCGACCCGAACGATCCGGGCGACTGGCACGACGGCGAGTGCAACATCTTCGGCATCCCCGAGGACAGCAGCTGGCACGGCACGCACGTATCCGGCACGGTTGCCGCGGCGACCAACAACAACGCCGGCGTGGCCGGTGTCGCCTTCGGCGCCAAGGTGCAACCGGTCCGCGTGCTCGGCAAGTGCGGCGGCTACGAGTCCGACATCATCGATGCGGTGACCTGGGCCTCCGGTGGCACGGTGGCGGGCGTTCCGGCCAATGCCACTCCGGCGGAAGTGATCAACCTCAGCCTGGGTGGCGGTGGCGCCTGCTCGGTCGCCGAACAGGCGGCCTACACCGCAGCCGTCGGCCGCGGCACGACCGTGGTGGTATCGGCCGGCAACTCGTCCGATGACGCGGCCAACTACTCTCCGGCCAGCTGCAACGACGTGATCACCGTGGCCTCCGTGGGTCCGACCGGCGAGATCTCCGGCTTCTCCAACTACGGCAATGTCGTCGACGTGGCGGCGCCGGGTGGTTCGGGCGAAGCGCCCGCCGCTGACAACATCCTGTCGACGCTCAACCTGGGCCTCAAGGAGCAGGAAGCCGAAGGCTATGCCTGGTATGCGGGCACCTCGATGTCGGCACCGCACGTGTCGGGCACGATCGCCCTGATGCAGGCCGCGGCGCCAACGCCGAAGACACCGGCGCAGATCAAGAAGATCCTGGAGAACACCGCCTATGCCTCCGGCGGATTCCCGGGCGGCTGCAGCTATAGCCTCTACTGCGGCGCGGGCATCATCGATGCGCGCTACGCGGTCGCGGTCGCGGCGGGCACCGAAGCCTTGCCGCCGGACGTCCCGCCGCCGCCGCCGCCGCCGCCGGCGATCCCGCTGAAGAACGGGGTTACCGTCACCGGCATCAGCGTCGGCGCCAACGGCACGATCCGCTACGAGCTGCTGGTCCCCAACGGCGCATCCAACCTGCTGTTCGCCATGTACGGCGGCACCGGCGATGCCGACATCTACGTCAAGCGTGGAAGCGAACCGACACTGACCTCGTACGACTGCCGGCCGTTCAGCTTCGGCAACAACGAGAACTGCTTCTTCCCGGCACCGCAGGGCGGCAAGTGGTACGTGACGATCCGTGGCTTCAGTGCCGCCACCGGCGTGTCGCTGTATCCGAGCTTCACCGACGCCAACTGGCCGCGCTCGGTCGAGGCCGAGGCCACCGCGCTCAACAACCACCGCACCCGCGTTGACCTGACCTGGACCTTCGGCAAGAAGAACATCGACATCTACCGCAACGGCGCGATCCTCAAGACCGTGAAGAACAAGGGCGCGGCCACCGATACGTTCCGCATCATCGGCAGCGGCACCATGAGCTACAAGCTGTGCAACAACGGTACGCAGGAGTGCGCAGACCCGGTCGAGATCGACTACACCTCGCACAAGTAAGCGGCCAAGCAACACGCGTGGAACCACCTTGGAGGGCCCGGTGCGCCGGGCCCTTCCTTTCACCACGACATGCCCTCTGGAGAACCCATGAAGCCAGTCCGCACGACTGCATCGAACTCCCCCGCGCGGTCGCACGTCACGCCATCGCACGTCGCGCTTGTCGCCACGATGACGATGACGGCCCTGATCGCCCTCGGCGGCTGCAGCCGCCAAGCAGCAGCGCCGGCCGCGCCGCAGGCACACACGACCGCCGCGACGCTTCCGCCCGCGCAGTTCGATTCGCGCCTGAGCCTGGTCAACAACAACGGCACGGTGCGCTACGACGGCACCGTCGACAGCGACGCCAGCCGCAAGGCCATCATCGCCATGCTCGGCCAGGCGTACGGCCCGGGCCACATATCCGGCGCCCTTGCCATCGACGCAGGCGCCCGCCCGGCTCCCTGGCAGGCACGGCTGCCGCAGTTCCTGCCCGCATTCACGATGCCCGGCGCCGCAATCGGCTTCGACGGCAAGCGGCTCGAACTCGGCGGCTACGCGTCCGAACCCGACCGCGCGACCCTGCTGGCGCGCGCCCGGCAACTGTTCCCCGGCTACGAACTCACCGGCCTGTTCCGCGGCGTGGGCGACATCGCCCCGGACGACACCGCACAGGCACTGGCCGGACTGAAGTCGGGCGCATCGGCCGGCGAGGTCGTCCAGGCCTTGAACCAGACCCCGATCCACTTCATCGACGGCAGCGCCCAGGTCAGCGCAGACAGCCTTGCAGCGCTCAGCCAGGCCGCCAAAGCCATCCAGGGCAGCGCTGGCGAGCGCCGGATCGAGATCACCGGCCCGGCCGGCGCCGGCGAAGACCTGGCGCTGTCGCAGCAGCGCGCCGAGGCGATCAAGGTGCAACTGATCGTCAATGGCGTCAGTCCCGCCGCGATCGAGACCCGGAGCCACTCCGCCGGCAGCGCGGACACCGGGGCAAGTTTCCGATTGCTGTAGCTCGCAGCGCAACGACGCCGGGTCCCCGACTTCGCGGGGAGGACGGGCCACGGGCAACGTCCATGGATTCCCGCCTCGGCGGGAATGACGGGTTTTTCGGACGAAGACGGAGCAATGAAGTGCTGGAGCGTCGTCCGCCGGGCTGGGGGTTGCTCCGCAGCGGGACATGGATGTCCCGCGCCCCGCATCGGACAGGATGTCCGACTAAGGGGCGGAGCAATCCCCAGCCCGGCGGGCGGCGCCGCTCGGAGGCCCGCCACGCCGCCATGCCATCCCACCCGCCACGCCCACGCGCGCCACAAGCCACCCAGGTCTGAACCGCCCTGCGAACCCCTCCCTGCGCCCCTTCCAAAACTACTAATTGCCCCCATCTTCGCCAGTCGATACGCTCCCCTGTTCGCCCCTGCATTGCGCGGCGGCGACCCCCTCCCAGACAGGCAACCGATGGCGCTGGACTACATCCGCATCCGCGGCGCGCGGACGCACAATCTCAAGAATATCGATCTCGACCTGCCGCGCGACAAACTGATCGTGATTACCGGCCTGTCGGGCTCGGGCAAGTCATCGCTCGCCTTCGACACCATCTACGCCGAAGGCCAGCGCCGCTACGTCGAATCCCTCTCGGCCTACGCACGCCAGTTCCTGTCGGTGATGGAAAAGCCCGATGTCGACCACATCGAAGGCCTGTCGCCGGCGATCTCGATCGAACAGAAATCGACCTCGCACAACCCGCGATCGACCGTCGGCACGATCACCGAGATCTACGACTACCTGCGCCTGCTCTATGCCCGCGTCGGCACCCCGCGCTGCCCCGACCACGGCTACCCCCTGGAAGCACAGACCGTCAGCCAGATGGTCGACCAGGTGATCGCCCTGGGCGAGACCGAAGAAGGTCGCGAACAGCGCTACATGCTGCTGGCCCCGGTCATCCGCGAGCGCAAGGGCGAGCATGCCCAGGTCTTCGAACAACTGCGCGCCCAAGGCTACGTCCGCGTCCGCGTCGACGGCGAACTGTACGAGATCGACGCCGTGCCGCCGCTGGCGCTGCGCGTCAAGCACACCATCGAAGCGGTGATCGACCGCTTCAAGCCGCGCGAAGACATCAAGCAGCGCCTGGCCGAATCGTTCGAGACCGCGCTCAAGCTCGGCGACGGCATGGCCCAGGTGATGTCGCTCGACAACGCCGAGGCCGCACCGCTGCTGTTCTCGTCCAAGTACAGCTGCCCGGTCTGCGACTATTCGCTGCCCGAACTCGAACCGCGCCTGTTCTCGTTCAACTCGCCGGTCGGCGCCTGCCCGACCTGCGACGGCCTGGGCGTGGCGCAATTCTTCGATCCCACGCGCGTGGTCGTGCACCCGGAGCTGTCGCTCTCGGCCGGCGCCGTGCGTGGCTGGGACCGCCGCAACGCCTACTACTTCCAGCTGATCCAGTCGCTGGCCAAGCACTACAAGTTCGATACCGACGCGGTGTGGCAGTCGCTACCCGAGAAGGTGCGCCAGGCCGTGCTGTTCGGCAGCGGCGAGGAACTGGTGACGTTCACCTACCTCACCGAGAGCGGCGGCCGCAGCCAGCGCAAGCACCGTTTCGAAGGCATCGTCCCGAACCTCGAGCGTCGCTACCGCGAGACCGAGTCGGCGGCCGTGCGCGAGGAACTGGCCAAGTACATCAGCGAGCGCGCCTGCACCGACTGCGGCGGCGCGCGTCTCAACCGTGCCGCCCGCAACGTCTTCGTCGCCGACCGGCCGCTGCCGCAAATCGTGGTGCTGCCGGTCGATGAGGCCCTGTCGTTCTTCAAGGGCCTCAACCTGCCCGGCTGGCGCGGCGAGATCGCGGGCAAGATCGTCAAGGAAATCAGCGACCGTCTGCGCTTCCTGGTGGACGTGGGTCTCGACTACCTCACCCTGGAGCGCAAGGCGGACTCGCTGTCGGGCGGTGAAGCCCAGCGCATCCGCCTGGCCTCGCAGATCGGCGCCGGCCTGGTCGGCGTGATGTACGTGCTCGACGAGCCGTCCATCGGCCTGCACCAGCGCGACAACGAACGCCTGCTCGGCACGCTGACCCGCCTGCGCGACCTTGGCAACACGGTGATCGTGGTCGAGCACGACGAAGACGCGATCCGCCTGGCCGACTACGTGGTCGACATCGGCCCCGGCGCGGGCGTGCACGGCGGTGAAGTGATCGCCCAGGGCCAGCTGGCCGACCTGCTCAAGGCGCCGCGCTCGCTGACCGGCCAGTATCTCAGCGGCAAGAAGCGCATCGAGATCCCGACCAAGCGCCACAAGCCCGATCCCAAGACCACGTTCCACCTGCGCGGCGCCACCGGCAACAACCTCAAGGACGTCGACCTGGCGGTGCCGAGCGGGCTGTTCACGGCCGTCACCGGCGTGTCGGGTTCGGGCAAGTCGACGCTGATCAACGACACCCTGTTCGCGATCGCCGCCAACGAACTCAACGGCGCCTCGCATACGCCGGCGCCACACCGCGAGTACGAGAACATCGAGCTGTGGGACAAGGTCGTCGACATCGACCAGTCGCCGATCGGCCGTACGCCCCGCAGCAACCCGGCGACCTACACCGGTCTGTTCACGCCGCTGCGCGAGCTGTTCGCTCAGGTGCCCGAGGCGCGTGCGCGCGGCTACTCGCCGGGACGCTTCAGCTTCAACGTTCGTGGCGGTCGCTGCGAGGCGTGCCAGGGCGACGGCCTGATCAAGGTCGAGATGCACTTCCTGCCCGACGTCTACGTGCCCTGCGACGTCTGCGGCGGCAAGCGCTACAACCGCGAGACGCTGGAAGTCCTCTACAAGGGCTACAACATCAACGACGTGCTGGAGATGACGGTCGAGGATGCGCTGGGCCTGTTCGACGCGATCCCGGCGATCGCGCGAAAGCTTGAAACGCTGATGGACGTCGGCCTGAGCTACATCAAGCTCGGCCAGAGCGCGACCACGTTGTCGGGTGGCGAGGCGCAGCGCGTCAAACTGTCGAAGGAACTGTCGCGGCGCGATACCGGTCGCACCTTGTACATCCTCGACGAGCCGACCACCGGCCTGCATTTCCACGACATCGAGCATCTGCTGGCGGTGCTGCACCGCCTGCGTGACGACGGCAACACCGTGGTCGTGATCGAGCACAACCTCGACGTGATCAAGACTGCCGACTGGGTGATCGACCTGGGCCCGGAAGGCGGCCACCGTGGCGGCACCATCCTCGCCACCGGCACGCCGGAGCACATCGCCAGCCTGACCCACTCCCACACCGGCCGCTTCCTCGCACCGCTCCTTGGCGCGAAACCGCAAGCCCCGGGCCGCAAGCCCAGCAAGAAGAAAACCACCGCATGAGCGACACCCCTGCCCCGTCGAAGACGGGCCGCACGCCCGCACGCAAGCGCAAGCCGGCCGCGAAGAAGACCGCCAAGGCCAGCGGCGAGAAAAACCAGGCCGCTGCTGCCGTCGCGCCGGATCCGATCGTCACCGGTGCGCCCGCGCCGGTCGCGCTGATCCGCGTGCCGATGTCGGTGCGCTGGCGCGACCTGGACGCGTTCAACCACGTCAACAATTCCAAGTACCTGAGCTACCTCGAGGAAGCCCGCCTGCACTGGATGCTGTCGGTGCCGGGACAAGGACTGGACGAGCACGTCGCCCCGGTCGTCGCCGCGGCCAACCTCAACTACCGCCGCCCGATCGAATGGCCGGCGCAGGTCGCGATCGAACTGTTCGTCGACCGCCTCGGCAACAGCAGCGTCAGCATCGGCCATCGCATCGTCGATGCCGCCGATGACAGCGTGCTGTATTGCGACGGCAACGTGGTGATGGTCTGGATCGATCGTGGCGACGGTCGCGCCGCGCCGCTGCCCGACGCCGTGCGCGAGTCCTGCTCGCAACACTGACGCCGCAGCCTGCGCCGCCCTCACCCGAAGGGCGGCGCCATTCAGTCGTGCCCAGGCGCGCTCAGACCCGCCCAGGCGATCTAGTGCTTGCGCCCCGCCTTCTTGCCCGGCTTGGGTGCCTTGTCGGCCTTCCCGGCAGCGCCCTCGAGCGTGACCTTGGCCCACATGTCGCCATTCTCGTCCGGGTGAACGTTCTGCACTTCGCGCCCGAATCCCGGGAAACGCTTGCCGAACGCTTCGACTGCGATGAGGAACTTCACGATCGTGCCGCCCTTGCGGTCGACCCGCTCGCCCGGCATCAGCACCGGGATGCCCGGCGGATACGGCACGATCATCAAAGCCGCCACGCGCCCGGGCAGATCGGCCACGCGCACTTCCTCGGTCTTGCCGTGGATCAGTTGCTGGTAGGCCTCCGAAGGCGTCAGCACCTGTTCGGAAATCACCTCGCCGGCGGCATTGGCCATGGCCTGCAGGTCGAGTTCGGTCATGACCTCGTGCATCTCGTCGCACAGTTGCGGCAGCGTCATGCCGCCGTAGCGCTGGGGATAGGCGTGGACCAGCTCGGGCAATGCTTCTTCCAGCGGCGCCTTGCGGTCGTACAGCCGCTTGAACGCCATCAGCGTTTCCAGCAGCGTGCCCCACTTGCCCTGTGTGGTGCCGACCGAGAACAGCACCAGCACGGTGTAGTCGCCGGTGCGGGCGATCTCCTGCCGGCGCGCATCGAGGAACTTCGACAGGATCGTGCCGGGGATGCCACGCTTGGCGATCTTGCCCCTGGCGTCGGTGCCTGGGCACAGGATCGTGACCTTGGTCGGATCGAGCATGCAGAAGTCGCCGGCAACGACTTCGTCGGGGATGCCATGCCAGCTTTCGCCCGATCGCAGCGTCCAGCAGCCTGGATCGTTGCACAGCACGTCGGTGTCGGCGTCGGCCAGTTCGACCTTCTTCTTGCCAACCGTGACCTGGTCGGGCTGGAACAAAGAGAAGAACCACTCTCCCTCCGCCTTGAAGCGCTTGTTGACCGAGGCCACCGCCTTGCGGAACTCGACTGCGTAACTGACCGTCTCGCGCAGCAGCGCGCTGCCCGAGGGTTCGTCCATCATCGCGCTGGCAATGTCCAGTGATGCAATCAGCGGATAGAACGGCGATGTCGTGCCGTGCATCATGAAGGCCTCCTTGATCGGGGCCCACTCCATCTTGCCGCGCTCGCTGTTGCTGACGTGGATGTAGGACGCCATCGAGAACGCCGGCAGCATCTTGTGCGTCGACTGCACCGCGAAGACCGTCGGCCGGTTCTTCATGTCCCGCGGCACGCCCATCGCGAAGCGGTGCTTGAACAACGGATGGAACTTTCCGTACGCGTACCAGGCCTCGTCGAAGTGCACGCGCGGCACGCTCTCGCCCAGCATCTCGGCGACCTTGTCGACGTTGTAGAGCATGCCGTCGTAGGTCGGGTTGGTGACCACCGCATGCACCGGCGCGCTCGACTTCGCACCGGCCGTCAGCGGCGAGTCGGCGACCAGCTTGGCAATGTGCGCCTTGGTGAAGCGCTTCGGCGGAATCAGGCCGATCATGCCGTAGCCGTTGCGGCTGGGCTGGAAGTACACCGGGCGAGAACCTGCGAGCGTCATCGCATGGTTGAGCGATTTGTGGCAATTGCGGTCGACCACCACCATCTCGTCATTGCCGACCGCCGCCTGCACGACGATGCGGTTGGACGCCGACGACCCCGCCAGCACATAGAACGTCCAGTCCGCGCCGAACACACGCGCGGCCATGCGTTGCGACTCCGCCGGCGGCCCTTCGATGTCCAGCCACGAACCCAGCTCGACATTGGAGATGCCGATGTCGGCACGCATGATGTTCTCGCCGAAGAAGCGGTGGAACTCGGCGCCCGCCGGATGCTTGAGGTAGGCCGCGCCGCCCATGTGGCCCGGCGCGTCCCACTGGTAGGTTCCTTCTTCGGTCAGCTTCTTGAGCGCCTTGAAGTACGGCGGGAGCATGCCGCTGTGGTAGTCGTCGATGGCGAAGCGCACGCGCTTGGCAAAGAACTCCGGTGTCTCGCCGATCAGGTTGACGTACTCGCGCACCTCGCGGACCACGCTCATTGGCAGGTTTCGGGTGGTGACGCCGCGGCTGAGCAGGAAGATCGGGATGCGCAGCGACTTCTCGCGTATCGCGCGAATGATCTCCAGCACCGGCTTCTCGCTCATGCCTGCGGTTTCACCCAGGTCCCAGTCGATGGCCACGCACGAGTACGACGCCGAACCGCGGGCGATGATCAGCCCGTCCTCGCAACTGTGCGCGCGCAACACTTCGATGCCCTGGTCCTGGACCGCCTGCCCAAGCCGCGCCAGCGCGAGCGCGTAGGCCGATCCCTGATCGGGAAGATCGGTCGTGACGTAGAGCACCCAGGGCTTGGTCATGGACATGGCGATTCCTCTCGAAGTGGTGCTGACGATGACGGGGGACACCGCGGCGACTTCATGCCACGCCGCGTAAATTCCGGATGAAGCCGGGCCGCGTCCGGGCTTGCCTCACTCCTGCACGACGTAGGTGTAGAAGCGGATGCGCCCTTCCTCGTGCACCTGGTACACCCCCTGGACCTCGTAGGAGAAGCCCGGGAAGCGGTTGCAGTTCTCTTCGAACGCCAGGAAGTAGTCGATCATCGGCTGGGCCTTGGCGTCGTAGCGTTCGCCGGGAACGATGATCCCGATGCCCGGTGGATAGATCAGCGCCAGCGTGGCCGCGACCCGGCCGGAGACCTCGCTCATCGGCACGAAGTCCACTTCGCCACCGACCAGCGCCTCGTTCGCTTCCCGCGCGGGCATGGCCTGTTCGGGGAAGGATTCGTAGCGGAAGCTGAGCCGCTGCAGCTCCTTGATGTTCCTGGCAACGAAGTAGTCGTGCATCTCCTGCGCTATCTGGCGCAGCGAGTAGTCGCGGTAGCGCGCCTCGTTGCGCTGGTAGAGCCCGGGCACGACGGCGGCCAGCGGGCTGTCCGCCTCGTAGTGGTCGCGAAAACGCTCAAGCGCGGCCAGCAGCATCGCCATCTTGCCCTCGCCCACCGCCGGGGTCATCAGGAACAGGATGCTGTAGAGATCGTTCTTCTCCGGGATGACGTTGTTCTCGCGCAGGAAGTTGGCCAGGATCGTGGCCGGCACACCGCTCTTGGCATAGTTGCCCGTGGCTACGTCTATGCCGGCTGTGGTCAGCATCAGCTTGGTCGGATCGACCATCGCCGCGTCTTCGCCGAGGTTGCGATAGCCGTGCCAGCTCGCGCCGGGGGCCAGCTGCCAGTAGGCCTGCTCGCGCGCGAGCACCGCGGTCGGCACGTCCTCCCACGCAACGGACTTGCCCTGGTACTCGACCTTGTCCGGCACGAAGGGGTCGATGAAGCCGGCGAAGCGCTTGCGCACCGCCTTGCGGCCCTCGATGCCGAGCTTGACCATGTCGTCCCAGAGCACCTGCCCGGACTTGTCAGCGTGCATCTGCGCATTGACGTCGAGGCTGGAGAACAGCGGATAGAACGGCGACGTCGACGCCTGCAGCATGAACATCTCGTTGAAGCGCTTGTGGTTGACGCGGAATGGCTTGTCGCGGATGTGCTCGTCGCGCACGTGGATCTGCGAGGCCTGCGAGAAACCGGCCAGCTGCTTGTGCGTCGACTGCGTGGCGATGATGCCCGGTGAATCGCCATCCAGTGCAAGGCCCATGCTGAAGTGGTCCTTCATCAGTGGGTGGAACGCACCAAACCCGGCCCAGGCTTCGTCGAAGTGGATGTACTGGCACAGGTGGCCGATCTTCTCCAGCACCTTGCGGGCGTTGTAGACGGTGCCGTCGTAGGTGCACTGTTCGATGATCGCGACCCGGATCGGGCGTTCGCGCTTCCACACATCGGTGCCGGCCAGTCGCGGATGATGCTTGAGCTTGTCGCGGATCGCTGTCTCGTCGAACGCCGACCAGTCGATCGGTCCGACCATGCCGAAGCCATTGCGGTCGGTTTCCAGGTAGACCGGAATCGCGCCGGCCATCAGCAGCGCGCCATGGTGGTTGGACTTGTGGTTGTTGCGATCGAACAGCACCACGTCCTTGCTGCGCAGCAGCGACGTGTTGACGACCTTGTTGGACGAAGACGTGCCGTTGAGCACGAAGTAGGTCCGGTCGGACTGGAACACCCTGGCGGCAGCCTGCTGCGCCGCCAGCGCCGGTCCTTCGTGGATCAGCAGGTCGCCCAGCGCGACCATCGCGTTGCAGATGTCGTCGCGGAACACATTCTCGCCCATGTGCTCGTAGAACAGCCGGCCGACCGGGTGGCGCATGAACATCTGCCCGCCCTGGTGGCCCGGGCACGCCCAGGTGCGGTTGGCGTCGTAGTCGTACTTCATCAACTCGCCGAAGAACGGCGTGCGCAGGCTCGCCGCATAGCGCTCGATGGATGCGACCAGGCGCTTCTCGTAGAAGTCGCGCGTTTCCAGGTCGGCGATGAGGACTCCGTCGAGCGACTTCAGGAAGGGCTCGGCGAGCGCTTCGTCATCGCGACCGCTGATCATGAAGATCGGCATGCGCAGGCCGCGCTCTTCACGCGCGTCGACCACCGCCTGCGTGTCGGCGCGGGCGCAGATGATCGCGCCAAGGTCGGCGCCGCCACGGATCGCCGTCGCGATCTGCTCGGAATCTATCGACGTCACCGGGAAATGCAGTTCGTCCTCGATGACCTGCGCGACGACGCCACTGTGCTCGCCCACCACCAGGATGCGGAAGAAGCGTTCAAGGGGAATACTCATCGCGGCGTCCTCTTCTCCAGTGTTCCGGCGAGCTTGTCGACAGCAGCCAGCGGACCATCGCGCATCGCGCGGCATCGGCTGACACCATTGCCAAGAAACAGAGTCGTTGACGGCGACCGCCGCAGAGTGCCCGTGCTCTATCGCGCCTGGTCCGGCCCGCAGATGCTCGCACCGAAACACGTCATTTGCGAGCGTTTCGCCTCGGTGATAATTACCGTTCGTCCGGGCGGAATAAAGCGGCTCCAGACTTCACGCGAGCGTTACGAACGCTATGAAAACCTCGCGGCGATCGCTGTCCTAAACGGGGGACTCACTGCTCGCCAGTGGCCTTGCCGCCGCGTACGGCCGGTGCGGTCGGCGGTAACCGGCCCCGCCGACCTGGGCACGCGCATTCATTTCCGCCGCGCACCGAACATTCTTGACTCCGCACTGCCGCCAGCGCACGACGATCCGCCCCGGACGCAGCTCCCGCGGATGCACAAAAAGCACGACTTGCAACGCCTGAAGTTCCGAACCCTTTCACGGAGCCTGTCATGAGCGAGTCCCACAAGAAGATGAATGTGTTCCAGCTGACGGTCATCACGCTGGTGAACATGATGGGGTCGGGCATCATCCTGCTGCCGAGCAAACTGGCGGAGATCGGCACCATCACGATCTTCTCCTGGCTGTTCACCGCCGGCGGCTCGCTTGCCCTCGCCTACGTGTTCGCCCGCTGCGGCTTCCTGAGCAGGAAGCCAGGCGGCATGGGCGGCTACGCCGAGTACGCCTTCGGCAAGGGCGGCAACTACATGGCGAACTACACCTATGGCCTGTCGCTGGTGATCGGCAACGTCGCCATCGGCGTCACCGCCGTGGGTTATGCCACCGTGCTGTTCGGCGCCACGCTGAGCCCGATGCAGACCTGCTTCTGGACCATCGTCCTGCTGTGGATCACCACGTTCGCCAATTTCGGCGGCGCCAGCATTACCGGCAAGATCGGTACCGTGACGGTGTGGGGCGTGATCCTGCCGGTGGTTCTCATCTGCCTGATCGGCTGGTTCTGGTTCAGCCCCAGCACCTGGTCGGCAGCATGGAACCCCCACGACATGGGCTTCTGGGCCGCCGTGGGCAGTTCGATCTCGGTCACCCTGTGGGCGTTCCTCGGCCTGGAATCGGCCTGCGCCAACGCAGACGCGGTCGAGAATCCCGAGAAGAACGTGCCGATCGCCGTGCTGGTGGCGACCATTGGCGCCGCGGTGGTCTACATCGTGTCGACCAACGTCATCGCCGGCATCATCCCGAACGCGGAGCTGGCAAAGTCGAGCGCGCCGTTCGGGCTTGCTTACTCCCATATGTTCAGCCCGGGCATTGGCCAGACCGTGACCGCGCTGATGGTCATCGCCTGCATCGGCTCCCTGCTGGGCTGGCAGTTCACCGTCGCCCAGGTGTTCAAGAGCTCGGCCGACGTCGGCTACTTCGTCCCGATCTTCAGCCGCGTCACCAAGATCGGCACGCCCATCGTCGGCATGCTGGTGCTGCTGGCCGTCCAGACCGCGCTGGCGCTGATGACCGCAAGCCCCGAGCTGAGCGAGACGTTCGGCAAGGTGGTAAACCTCGCGGTCGTCACCAACCTGGTGCCGTACGTGATGTCGATGGCGGCCATCGTCACCATCCAGAACGTGTCGAACATTCCCAAGGACAAGGCGAGGCTGACCAACTTCGTCGCCCTGATCGCGACGGTCTACAGCTTCTATGCCCTCTACAGTTCGGGCACCGAGGCCATCGTGCTGGGCGGCCTGTGCATCTTCCTGGGCTGGACGCTGTTTGGCTTCTTCGCCGCCAACCGCTTCTACCGCATGGAGAACGAGGCGCACGTGCCGAACCCGGGCAAGTCGTTCCAGACCTGACGTTCACGCGCCCTGACCCCAGCCTCTCTCCCGCACGCGGGAGAGAGGCTCAAGTCGCTCAGGGCAACTTGGCCCCCACCCTCGCCGCGCTGCGTCCCACCAGCGCATAGAACGGAATCGTCAGCACCAGCACCACGAAGGCATTGCGATCCAGCTCCGCGGACTGGCCGAGGATCACCCCACCGCAGTACACGCAGGCCAGCAGCCCGACCACGGCCAGCAGACCCCGTCGTGCCGCCGGAAGATCCAGGGTGGCGTTGAGCCGCCACATCGCCACCACCGAATAGACGTACGGAATGACCATGAGCACGACCGTGGCGCTGGTGATGCGGGTGAACTGGTCCGCCACCGTCGGCGACACCGTCAGCACCAGCAGCGCGGTCATCAGCACACCGGTGATGATCAGGTTGCGCGCCGGCATGCCACGCGCGTTCTTGATCGCGAACACGCGCGCAAACATCCCGTCCTCGGCCGCCGCCTGGGCCGACTGCGCCACGATCAGGATCCAGCCAGTGAGCGCGCCGGCGGCCTTCGCGATTGCCGCCAGCGAAATGACGATGGCGCCCCACGGCCCCAGCATGACCCGCGCCGCGTCCGCGAACGGAGCGCCGGACGCCTTCAGCTGCTCGTTGCTGAGCAACCCCATGATCACCGTGCAGCACACGACATAGATCACCGTCGACACCACCAGGCCGATGATGGTGGCCAGCGGCACGTTGCGCTTCGGGTTCTCGATCACGCCCGCCGAGACCGCCGCACTCTCCACGCCCAGGAACGCCCACAACGCGATGGAGGCACTGTGGGTGATGGCCGTCGGCGCGGGCACCGCGCCGGGGTTCCAGCCCGCCATGAAGACCTCGGGACGGAACCAGAACCAGCCCAGCAGACCGATAACCGCGATCGGCAGGATGCCGGCAACGGTGGTGATCGCGGTGAAGTGGCCAACCGCGTTGGCGCCACGCATGTTGAGCCAGATGAACACCCAGATCACCACGGCGGTGCACAGGCAGGCGAGCCATGGGTGGGCCAGTACCGGGAAGAACACGGCCAGGTAGCCGGTCACCGAGACCGCAATGGCGATGTTGCCGATGACATTGGCCACCCAGTACAGCAGGTTGGTCTGGAACGCCGCGAACGGCCCCAGGTGGTCGCGCGCGTACGCGTACGGACCACCCGCCTTCGGGTCGACCATCCCCAGGTGCGCGAACACCAGTCCCAGCGCCGAGGCCCCGATTGCGGCCGCAATCCAGCCGAAGATCGAAATGCTGCCGATCGAGGCCAGGCTGGCCGGCAACAGGAAGATCCCGGTGCCGACCATGTTCGCCACTACCAGCGAGGAGGCGCCGAGCAACCCCATCTTGCCGTTGCCACCATGCATGGACGTGGCCTCAGCCTGATGTCAGGCACTGAACGTAGTATTCGCCGTCCTCGACCTCCACGCCGTGCGTGTCGTGCCCGAAGCCGGGGAATGCGGCGTCCCATCCCTGCAGCGATTTGAGGTATCCGATGTGCGGCCCATTGGCGGCACCGGCAGACTCGCCTGGCATGACCATCGGAATGCCCGGCGGATACGGCACGATGCTGGTCGCCACGGTGCGGCCGGCAAGCTTGGGCAGCGGCACCCGCTCGACCTTTCCCAGGATCAGTTCCTGGTAGGCATCGGCTGGTGAGAGCTTGATGTCCGGCAGGTTCGAATAGGCCTTCTGCAGATGCGCGGTCTGCCCACCCTTGCGCAGCTCGGCGAACATCTGGTCGCCCAGGGCGCGCAGGCCCATGCCTTCGTAACGCTCGGGATGATCCTTGACGAGGTTCGGCATCACCCGGCTCAGCGACTGGTCGATGTCGTAGTCGCGCTTGAAGTCGAGCATCGCCGCCAGCAGCGTGCTCCACTTGGCCTTGGTGATACCGATCGAGAACAGGAACAGCACGGCGAAGTCGCTGGTCTTCTCCACCTCGATGCCGCGCGCGTCCAGATAGGCGGTCAGCAGCGAGGCCGGGAATCCCTGCTTCTGCAGGGCACCATCGTCGCCCATGCCCGGCGTCAGCACCGAAACCTTGATCGGATCGAGCATGCAGTAGTCGTCTTCGAGCTTGTCGAAGCCGTGCCAGGTGTCGCCCGGGTGCAGCACCCAGCACGACGGATCGGTCGCCAGCACTTCCGGCGGCGCGTCCTCGAAGGCCACGCGCTTGCCGCCGATCTTGACCTTGTCGGGGTTCCAGGTGCGGAAGAACCATTCCTTCTTCTTGGCGAAGCCGGCGTTGATGCGGCCGATGGTCTGGCGGAAGCTGATCGCCTCGTCGATGCTCTCGCGCGTCAGCGCCAGGCCACCGGCGCCGTCCATCATCGAGGCGGCGATCTCGTTGGAGGCGATGATCGGATAGAACGGCGAAGTCGAGCCGTGCATCATGAACGACTCGTTGAAACGCGCATGCGGGATCGGATCGCGACCGTCGCGAACGTGGATGTAGGACGCCTGCGAGAACGCCGCCAGCAGCTTGTGCGTGGAATGCGTGCTGAAGACTGTCGGACCCTTGCGGTCGTGGTCGGCGGCCTTGCCGTGCATGCCAAGGCGCCCGGCATAAAGCGGATTGAAGCGCGCGTAACCGAACCAGGCCTCGTCGAAATGGACGCGATCGACCCAGCCGCCGAGCTGCTCGAGCACGCGCGTGGCGCTGTAGCACAGGCCGTCATAAGTGGAGTTGGTCACCACCGCGAACACGGGTTGCTTGTCCTTGAGTCCCTTGCTGATCGGCGTGGAGGCGATGGCCTTGGTCAGATAGGCCTTGGCCAGCCGCTCCGGGTAAATGGGTCCGATCAGGCCATAGCGATTGCGCGAGGGCACCAGGTACTGCGGAACGCCGCCGGTCATGGTCAGGCCGTGCTCGATCGACTTGTGGCAGTTGCGATCGCACAGAACGACCTTGTCGCGCGGGACGCAGGCCATGAAGATGATTCGGTTCGAGGTCGAGGAGCCATTGGTGACCGTATAGCTGCGGTCGGAACCGAACACGGTGGAGATGTACTTCTCGCTGGCGCCGATCGGCCCGGTGTGGTCGAGCAGGGAGCCGAGCTCGCCGACGCTGATCGACAGGTCGGTCTGGAACACATGGGCCCCGTAGAAGTCATGGAACGCGCGCCCGGCCGGATGCTTGAGGAACGCGGTGCCACCGGTGTGGCCCGGGGTATGCCAGGAGTACTCGTGGACCTGGTTGAAGTTGTAGAGCGCGCTGACCAGCGGGCCGAACAGGCCACCGACGTATTTGCCCACGGCGGCCATGACGCGGCCGCAGACAAATGTCGATGCGTCCTCCAGCAGCCAGACCAGCTCGTCGATCGCCTGCACCAGTTCGATCGTCAGCGACCGCGCCTTCTCGCGCTCGGTCAGCAGGAAGATCGGCACGAACTCGTTGCGGGCGCGAATGGTGGTGATCAGGTCGATCGCGGCGGCGTTGTTGCGCTCCTTGCCGTCTCCATCCGGCAGCGACCAGTCGATCAACATCGCCTGGATCGAGGCGTCGGAAATGATCGTGGCGCGCGCATCCTCCACGTGAGTCGCCGTCACGGTCTCGACGTTGCGGTCGTCGAACTCGTCGACCAGCATCTTGCAGGCCCGTCCGCCGGCAGTGTCGGTGCCGATCTTCGGGTGGACGATGAGGACGCGGAACTTCTGACGTTGGGCACGGCGCTGAAGCATGGCTGCACTCCTGGCTCACGGACAGGACGCAGCCTGGCCGCGTCCGGCGAATGTCGGTCGTCCTGACGCGCCGTCAGCTCAGCGGGGCGAGCTCGGCAGGGCCGGCTCAGCGGAGCCGGCACAGCCGGCAGGCGCTTGTGTCATGGATTGAGGTCGTAGCGGAGCGTCGCCTGGAGTCGCTGGGCCTCGCCGTCGTTATCCTCCAGATCGGTGTTCTTGCCCCACAGGTATTCGACACCGAACATCGCCCGTTCGCTGAACTGCCAGGCGAGGTTGAGCGAGGCGAAGCGGGTGCTCTTGGGCAGCGTCGGATCAATCAGCATGTCCTCGTCCGGGTCGATCCGCAGGTAGCCGTAGGACGCGCTCGAACTGACGTTGTCGGACCATCCATGCGTATAACCCAGGCCCCAGCCACCGGCATCGATGGCCTCCAGTTCGGCCTGGGCATTGAATGCCGCATCCAGCCCGAAACCGGAGATGTCCTGCAGGAAGTTCGCATAGCCCTTGCCGTAGCTGGCCCACGCCTGCACGCTGTCGTTCTCGAACACACCGGCGGCGAAACTCAGCTGGGTGGCGTAGGCATTGGTGTTGCGCTGATGGTCCCCGATCGCGGTCTGCACGCCCAGGTCGCGGAACAGGTTGGCCCACTGGAGATGCCAGTCCGGCGTCTCCCAGCGCAGGCCGAGAGTAAGGTCGGGAATCCGCGAGTAGGTCTCGAAATCGCCGATCAGGGCGATGTCGGCGTTGGGTTTCTCCACCGACATCGGAATCGTCAACTTGCCTTCGCCCGAGCGGTACACGATCGGCGAATAGCGCACCTGCGGCGTGTACTTGAAGGTGAAGGAGTTCGGACCCTCGTAATCGAGGGTGTTCGGGAAGGCGTCGATGTCGGTGAAGGCGGACAGGTAGTAGCCGGCGATCAGCGAGTAGTCCTTCGCCTCCAGTTCGCCGTACAGGTACTGCATGTTGTACGGCATGTCGCCGCTGCCGCTGCCGAAGAAGTTGTTCTTGTAGACCACCTTCAACATGCCGTAGTCGGTCTGGCGCCGGAAGTCGAGGCGGAAGATGCTCTGCTTGGCGCTGAGGTTGCTGCGCGAGTCGGAGTCGTGGAACGGCTGGCCCTGCACCGGAATGGACGACGGCACGAACAGGTCCTTGGCGCCCATGAACTTGTTGTCGAACATCATGTCGAACTGGGCGACCACGTCGATCTTGATCAGGTTGCCGGTATCGCCGAGCTGGACGTAGCCCTCGGGCAACGGTTCCTCGGCGGGAAGCGCCGACGGTGGCTTGTGCACACGTGACTGCTCGGTCGCGGGCACCGTCGCCGAAGCGATCAGCGGCGCCGGCGCAGCGGCCGGTGCCGGCGGTGGCGCGGCCTTTGCCTGGGCCGCGTCCCTGGACTCAAGTTCGTCGAGGCGCTGTTGCATTCTCTGCATCATCTGCTGCTGCTGTTGCAGCTGCTGTCGCATCTGCGCGATCTCGCTCTTCATCTGCTCGGACGAAGCGCTGGACTGCGCATGGACCGGCTGGGCGGACATCGCCGCGCAACCTGCAAGGATGACGGCCGCTGACGAAGCTGCGAAATCGGTTCGCATGATGCGTGTCCTCCCACTGGATTCGCGCGGCTGTTGGGCGCGAGCGCATAACTTAATGCGCCATAACGTGAAGCGACCGTGATCCTCCGACAGGAGGTTTCTCCACGCTCGATTCACAAATGTCTTCACGGCGCGAGCTGTTCTGGCGTCGCGCATACAGCCAGCTCACGCCGCGATCACATCCAGGCCGGATCGCCGGTGAACTCGATGGTCAACCAGAACTGCGGCGCGTCGGCGTCCAGGCGTGCGGAGATGTCCCTGCGGATCGCATCGACGCGGGAGATCGGCCCGATCTCATGGTCGGGCGGCAACAGGATCAGAATCTCGACGAAACGTCCCCGCCCCACCTTGGCGACATGGCTGGAGTAGGCGAGAAAACCGTGCTCGGCGACGACCTCGTCCATGACCTGCTTGACCTCGCGATCGAGGTCGCCGGGCGCGACCTGCAGGACTTCGCGGATCGCCCGCCAGGTCGAACGCATCGGCACTGCAAGCATCGCCAGGGCGATGCACAACAAGATGGCCGGATCGATATACGGCACCCAGTCTTCGTGGCCCGATCCCTTCATCGACACGGCAATGGCGAAACCCAGCAGCAGGGCCAGGCTGAGCGCGCCGCTGACGAGCCAGCTGCGTGCATCGAGTGCGAGCAGATTGGAGCCAAGGCGTCGCGCGTGGCCGCGCATGTACAACGACATACCCATGCCAACCACGCACAGCACGCCAGCCCAGATAGCACCCAGGCCATAGGACACTTCGTTGCCGCCGGACGTCAGGCCGATGATCGCGGTGAACGCCGCATACAGGCACGACAACGCCAGCGTGGCGCCGCCGAATGCTTCGACCATGGGTTCCAGGTGCCAGTAGCCGAACTGGAAGCGGCGGCTGCCTTCGTAAGCCACCAGCCGCGACACGCTCAGCGATGCCACGGTCAGCACCACATCGACCAGGCTGTACATGCCATCGAAGATGATCGCGTCGGAATTGACCAGCAAGCCGCTGGCGATGCCGACGACGCCGACCACGATCGTGATGCCGATGGAAAGCTTGAGAAGGCGCTGCTCGGGGCGGGTGTCCATCGAACCTCCGTGGTCGGGCGGAGTCGGATCGTGGGAAGTGCCCGGATTGTGTTGCACTGGCCCGTGACGCCAGTGTCGCTGCGTGCGCCGCCCTGCCCCGGCGGATTACTCTCCGGCGGCGCGGACCACGAACTCGCCCAGCAGCTTGCCGCCATCCTTCAGCACGAACTCGATGGCGACCTTGCTGCCGGGCTTGAGCACCGCCTTGGGCTGCATCAGCATCAGGTGCATGCCGCCAGGCTTGAGCACCGCGGCGTCGCCTGCGGCGATGCGCAACTCGGGCAAGGCGCGCATGCGGCTGACGCCTTCGACCACGCGCGTCTCGTGCAACGACACGTCGCCGAATGCGGCGCTGCTTGCGGAAACGATCGTCACCGGCGTATTGCACGCATTCTCGATGCGGCCGAATCCGGCCATCATCGGCATGGCCATCGGCGGCATGCGCACCCAGCCGTCGCGCACCACGGGCTTGCACTCTCCGGCGAAGGCGACGGAAGAAGCGGCGGCGAGCAGGAGCAGCAGCAGGACCGGTAACCCCGGACGGAGGCGTGATGCGTTCATCGGCCTATGATACCGCCCACATGCTGAAGGAGTTGCCGATGAAACATCCGCTCTCGCTGCTTGCCCTGGCCTGCTCGCTTGCCGCCTGTTCCGGAGGCAACGTGCCCGATGCCGCTGGTGGCGACGCCCGGTCCGGATCTGCACCGGCACCTGCAAAAGTGGCAGCACCCGGCGATTCGAGCGCCGACGGGCAGACAGGCCTGACGGTCTACAGCGACGGCTACGAGCAGTTGGCCGGCAACGGCGCTCCGCAGGCGGGCATGCCCGGCTACGCCCTGGTCGAGCGCAGGCTGCATCGCACCCTCAAGCAGGGCGACAACGCCATCGAGGCCGACGACATCCCGCCGTCGATGGACGTCGAGGCGGCGACCCTGCAGCCACTCGCTCCCGGCGCCACCATCACCGGGCAGCGTTATGTTGCCGCCCTGGCGGGCGTCGCCTCCGCGCTGAGTCAGGCAACTGGGAGCAAGGTCACCGTCGAACACACGGCCGGCGGCGCCAAACAGACGGACACCGGCACGCTGTTGTCGGCCGAAGGCGGACTGACCCTGGCGCTGGACGACGGTCGGATCAAGGTGATCCCCAACTACGACAACCTCAGCCTGGTCGATGGGCAATCGCGGTTGCCCCGACAAGCCAGCCTGCAATGGACGGTGGCCGCCGCGCACGCGGGCGATGCGGACTTCCGCCTCACCTATCCGATGGGCGGCATGGCCTGGCGAGCGGAGTACCTGGCCACCGTGACCAAGGATGATGGTTGCCTGCTCGCGCTCGACGGCGCAGCGCTGATCGCCAATCGTTCCGGCGTCACGTTCGACCAAGCCGCTCTGAGCCTGGTCGCAGGCGAGCCCAACCTTGAACGACACGGTGCGGCAGTGAACGCGGTCAGGGACCAGTTCGCCTATGCGCGCAACGCGCCCGCCCCTGCGCCACCGCCGCCCACGGTGCGCCAGTCCGGCGAATACCACGCCTACGACCTGCCCGGTCGCGTGCGCCTTGCCAATGGCAGCAACGAACGCGTGCCGTTGTTCGCGCCGCGGCCGTCGATTGCCTGCGAGCGTGCCTACGTGGTGGAGGCCGATGGAGGCGACTGGCAGCCTCCGCAGCCGGTGATCGCGCCGACGTACCGCGGAACGACCGGAATGCTCCCGGTCACCACCACCGTGTCGATCCGCAACTCCAAGGCGGCCGGTCTCGGCGAGCCGCTGCCAGCCGGCCGCGTTCGCGCATTCCTGGGCGAGGATTTCCTTGGCGAATCGATGCTGCCGCACACCGCCGCCGGCGAGGAGATCCGCCTGCAGGTCGGCAAGGCCTTCGACCTGCGCGCCGAACGCGAGCAGAACGACTTCCGCCTGGACCGCAGCGGCCGCACCATCACCGAGACCTTCGAGCTCACGCTCACCAACGGCAAGCCGTCCGCCGCTACCATTCGCGTGATCGAACCGTTGCCGCGCTGGAGCGACTGGGAACTCGTCGCCAGCAGCGTGCCCGGGAAGAAGAAGGACGCCAGCCACGCGCAGTTCGAAGTGCCCGTGCCGGCAGGCGGCGAAACAAAACTCACCTATACCGTGCGCTACCGCTGGAGCAAGGACGTCAACCCATGAGCAACAACACCATGATCCAGACCCACGCCGCCGACGGTATCGTCGAATTGCAGCTGGCGCGCGCGCCGGTCAACGCGCTCAACCCGCAGTTGTGCGACGAGCTTGTCGCCGCGATTCGCACGGCGGTCGACCAGGGCGCGCAGGGCCTGATCCTCAGCGGCAACACCAAGGTGTTCTCGGCCGGACTCGACGTGCCGTACCTGCTGTCGCTCGGCGACGATCGCGATGCCGTGATGGCGGCCTGGCAGTCGTTCTTCGCCGCAGCCCTGGCCCTGGCCCAATGCCCTGTGCCGGTGGTGGCGGCGATCGGCGGCCACGCGCCTGCCGGCGGCTGCGTGCTGGCGCTGTGCTGCGACTACCGCGTGATGGCGCGCAGCGAGGATACGGCCAAACCATTCCGGATCGGACTCAACGAAACCCAGGTCGGACTGGTGGTGCCGGTCGGCATCCTGCGCCTGATGCAGCGCGTGGTCGGCGTCTACCGCGCCGAACGCCTGGTCGTTGCCGGCGAGATGGTTCCGGCCGAACGCGCCGAGCGCATCGGGCTTGTCGACGAACTGGTCGATGCGGAGGATGTCGTTTCGCGTGCGCGCGAATGGCTGGCGTCGCTCCTGGCGTTGCCGCAGCCGGTGATGCTGCAGACGCGCGCCATCGCCCGCGCCGACGTGGTGGCCGCGCTGCAGCCCGAGAACATCCAGCTTTCGCGCTTCGTCGATGCCTGGGGCGATCCGGCCACGCAGAGCGCCCTGCGGGCATTGATGGCGCGACTGCAGAAATAACCGCGCCAGGCAGGAAGGTGGCGCACATCCGCGCCACCTTCACTGGCGGGCACTACAACAGCCAGATCTCGACGCGCTCGTTGCGGAAGCGCGCGTTCGAGTCCGCAGGCGCCTTCAGCGGCACCTGCGCACCCATTCCGCGCGCATGCAGCACCGGCAGGCCCAGCGCCATCAACTCGTGCGCGACCAGGTCGGCGCGGTCGTTGCTCATCATCATCGTGGCTGCCACCGAGGTGCTGGTGCCCACGTCGGCGAAGCCCACCACCAGCAACTGCCGCCCCTGGTTCACCGGCAATTTCATGAATGCAGCCAGGCGTTCGATGTCGCGCACCGAGCGACTGTCATAGACGCTGCTGGCCACGCCGCTCTCGTTGTTGCCGGTGAAATTGAAGCGCAGGCTCAGCGGCAGCCGGATCGCGTTGCCGATCAGCGCCTTGTATTCCGTCGGCCCGAACAGCGACGGCGGCTTGTAACCCGGACGCATGGTCACGCCCAGGTGGCCCGCTGCCGCGACCGCATCCTGGCCGCGCTGCCCCATCGCATAGAGCGCGAAGCTGCGGCTCAATGCGCCCATCATCTGGCTGCCATACATGTAGAGGCGACGCGTAAGCGGATAGTCCTCGCTCTGCACGTTCAGACGGGTGGGCGCCACCGCACGGCCGCCCTCGGCGATCGCCAGCGGTCGAACGCCCGCGCCCCAGTGCTGGCGCAGCGTGATGAAGCCCACCGCCTGCGGGTCGGCCGCAACGGCACGAAGCAGCGACGGACCGTCGGCATGGTCTCGGCTGATGCCGTAAGCGCTGCCGGTCATCACGCGCGTAGCGACCAGGTCGCGGGCCGAGTTCGCTCCCGCCACCATCTGCAACCGCACCGGCCCCGGATGCCCACCCAGCTCGCGCCAGTCGCGCACTTGTCCCGATAGCAGGCGACGCAACTGCGCGAAGTCCAGGCGCGTGACGGGATTGTCGCGATTGACGACCACGGCCACGCCATCGAGCGCCAGTACGAATTCCTGATCGCGCGAGGACAGATCGCCCAGCTGCCAGCCTTCATCGAGCTCGGCGGCGGTCGGTCGCCGCGTCATCAATGCGATCTGCGCTTCGCCGTTGACCAGGTCGGAGAAGCCCTGCGCCGTGTTGCTGCCGGCGATCTCGACGATCAGCGGCTGGCCGTCGCGGGTGGCGTGGATCTCGGTGGTCGATGGCGCCGCCTGCACGCGGCGGATGTCCTGGTAACCGATGTCGCGCAGCCAGGCCTCGGCCACCGTCGGCACCAGGCGCGCTCCGAGTGTTTGCGAACCATGGATGCGGACGCGCTCGGCATCCCCCTGCGCCTGCGCCATCGCGCATGTGCCAAGCAGCATCAAACCCCACACAAACCGTGCAATACGTGACATCGCGCACGTCCCCCCTGCGAAAACCCGCAAGCATCGGGACGTTCGATGACGTTCTTGTTACCGCGTGCGATTTGTTGTTACAAAAGCCGGCCTGTCCGGCCCAGTGAACGGGTGATGCAAAGCACCGGCGTGCTCAGTCGCCCTTTGCGATCGGGCGCGACGGGTCGCCGATCCAGCCGCTCCACGAGCCCTTGAACAACCGCCCACCTTCCAGGCCGGCGTGTTCCATTGCCAGCAGCAGATGGCAGGCGGTGACGCCCGAGCCGCACATGACGACTGCCTCCCGCGCGGAACGACCACCGAGCAGCGTCGACAGTTCGACCGCCAGCTCCGCCGCCGGCCGGAAGCGACCGTCGCGCATGCTCAATGCGTAGGGCCGGTTACGCGCGCCGGGGACATGACCGGCGAGGCGGTCGATCGGTTCGACGTCGCCGCGGAAGCGTTCGTGTGCCCGTGCGTCGAACAGCAGCCCGCCCGCGTCGAGGTGCGCTTGAACCTGCGCGGCGTCGAGCAGGCGGCTCGCGTCGAACGACGCCGAGTAGTGACCCGGCGCGGCTGCGGGCACCTGCGAGTCCACCGGCAGGCCCAGCGATTGCCAGCACTCCCAGCCACCATCGAGCACGGCCACGCGCTCATGGCCGAGCACGCGCAGGAGGAACCACAGCCGGGCCGCAGCCAGCGCGCCATCACCGGCGTCGTAAACCACGACCTGGGTCTGCGGCGTGATGCCCCATCGGCCGAGCACCGCCAGGAAGTCGTCGATCTGCGGCCACGGGTGGCGACCGGCGTCGATCTGCCTGGCTGCCTCGGTGCCCTCGGGCGCCGACAGGTCGCGTTCCAGATGGGCGTAACGGGCGCCGGGAATATGTGCCTGGCGATAGGCCGCTTCGGCCGTGGCGGCATCGCCCAGCTTCGAGCGCGCATCGACCACGACCAGATCATCACGACCCAGCGCCGCGGCCAGTTCGGCAGCGGATATCAACGTGCGCCACGATTTCGTGTCCGGCTTCGTTGTGTTCATGCGATGGCCTCCAGGCGTTGCCGCAGGTTCAACAGCATCGACGCCGTCGCGCCCCAGATGCGTTGCGCGGGATAGCGGTATTCGAGCACTTCGCGCGGACGTCCACGGAAGTCCAGGGTATGCGTGGCGAGGTTGGCCGGGTCGAGCAGGAACGACAGCGGCACCTCGAACACGTCGGCGACTTCGTTCGCGTCAGGGTGGGCAACGTAGTCGTGAGCGACCAGTGCCACGACCGGCTGCACGCGGTAGCCGGTGATGGTCGCGAGCGGATCGAGAAACCCCAGCGGCGTGATCTGCGCCGGAACCAGGCCGATCTCCTCGCACGTCTCGCGCAGGGCGGTGGCGACGGCATCGACGTCGTCGACTTCCACGCGCCCTCCCGGGAAGCTGACCTGCCCGGCATGCTGACGCAGCGCGTCGGTGCGGCGAGTGAGCAACACCTGCGTCCCGCCGCTGCGCGGAATCAGTCCAACCAGAACTGCCGCGGCCACCGACGCGGCGCCATCGGGGACCAGATCGTGCAGTTCCGCGAGATTCCAGCCCGGTCCTTGCGGCGGCGACGCCAACGGATGCAACGCGACCATCAGGCCGGGGCAATCGGGCAGTTCCGGGCCGGCTGGCAGTGGCTTCACCCTCGTTGCAGCTCCCGTTGCGGCAAGGTGGTTTCCATCAGGCGCAGACGCTCGTCGTCGTTCATCTGCGGCCAGCGCGCGATTTCGGCGCTGGTGCGGTGGCAGCCGCTGCACAGGCCGTCATCGTCGAGCGAGCACACGCCGATGCAGGGACTGAGCACGGCGCGAAAAAGAGTGTTCATCAACCGACAACCTAAGGCGGGAGTGCAAGGGATTCAACCGGCGCGTTGCCGATCTGCGCCCCTCATAAAAACATTGAGCCGGCGAGGGCCGGCTCAATGCGTAATGCTCTCGTTCCGGCAAAGCCGTTCGCGCTATGCGCGAACGGGCCGGAGCGTCACTTGACGCTGACCAGCTTGACTTCGAACTGGACGGCGACGTTCGGCGGGAACGGGGTACGCGGGTCGGCGCCGTACGCCTTCTCCGGCGGCAGGGTGACTTCCCACTTCGAACCGGCCGGCATCTGCAACAGCGCTTCGCGCATTGCCGCCATTTCGATCTCGCTGACCTTGATCGCCGGGATCTGCTGGGCCGGACGCGGCTGCTGCGGACGCTCGCCCCAGGCGTAGGGGCCTGCGACTTCCAGCTGCACCGTGTTGGCCTGGGTCGGCTTGGCGCCCGAGCCCGTCTCGATCACGCGGTACTGCACGCCGCTCGGAAGCACCTTCACGCCAGCCTTGGACTTGTTGGCGGTGATGAACGCATCGCTCTTGGTCTTGTTGGTGGCAGCGGCCTTGTCCCACTCGGCCTTGGCCTTGGCCTGCTGGCGCTGCTGCATGTTCTGCACGGCGGTGCGCAGCTGGTCGACCGGAACGGTCGGCTGCTTCTTGCCGTAGCCGTCCTGCAGACCCTTGATGATGGTGTTCACATCGACCTGCTCGCCACTTTCCACGGCGTTGCGACCGAGGTCATAGCCGAGGGCGTAGCTGAGCTTGCCTTTCTCGGTCGAAGTGTCCTGCGCGACGGCGTTGCCGGCGGTCAGTGCCAGGGCCGCAACGGCGGCAGCAATCAAACGCAACTTCATTCGGTGGAATCTCCGTGATGGATCGAGGGGCGGGTTGGCCGCACCGTTGGGTAATACCAGTCTAGTCAGGCCGCACCGGTCGAATCGGCCCGGATGGACGCGCTAGGATAACGGCGTCAAGGCTTAATCGCCACTGAGGCCGCCCTGCTCTGACAGCGCTCCCGGCCGGGAGTTCAATGCCCGTGCGCGGCGCCCTCAGGCCCACCCCAAACCCGCCGAGCGAACCCCACCATCATGTCCGAAACGCCCGTCCTGATTGCCGATCGCGGTGCCGTGCGCCTGATCACCGTCAACCGCCCCGACAAGCTGAACGCGCTCAATGCGCAGACGCTCGATGCCCTCCTGGCCGCCTTCGAGGCCGCCGAGGCCGCTCCCGAGGTCCGCTGCATCGTCCTGACCGGCGCCGGCGCCAAGGCCTTCGTGGCCGGGGCGGACATCTCCCAGATGAACGCCCTGACCCCGGTCCAGGGGCGCGACTTCTCCCTGCGCGGGCAAAAACTGATGCGCCGGATCGAGAAGATGCCCAAGCCGGTGGTCGGCATGATCAACGGCTTCGCCCTCGGTGGCGGCCTCGAGCTGGCCATGGCCTGCCATCTGCGCATCGCTGCCGACTCGGCCAAGGTCGGCCAGCCGGAGATCAACCTCGGCCTGATTCCGGGCTTTGGCGGCACCCAGCGCCTGCTGCGGCTGGCCGGACGCGCCGCGACCCTGGAGCTGTGCCTGGCCGGCGCGCCGATCGATGCCGCCCGCGCGCGCGAACTGGGCATCGTCAATCGCGTCGTTGCCGCTGCCGAACTTGAAGCCGAAACCATGAAGCTCGCCGAGCAGTTGGCCGCTTCCGCTCCGCTGGCGCTGCGCGGTGTGCTCGACTGCGTCAATGTCGGTGGCGAGTGCGGCATCGAGGAAGGCCTCGAATACGAGACCGCACAGTTCGGCCTGATGTTCTCCACGGCCGACATGCGCGAAGGCACGGCCGCTTTCCTGGAGCGCCGCAAGCCAAGCTTCAGCGGCCAGTGATGGCGGCGGCGGCGAGCAGTCCTGCATGCGTGTGTGGTTGCCGCGATGACGGCGGTGCTGCCGCGCATGCCATTGCCACGGCACTCGCCGATGACGACATCGATCGGGCGATCACGCTCGGCCTGATCGACGCTCGACCCATCGCGTGCGCAATGTGCAGCGTTGACTGCCAATCGCGCCTGCACGCCGCGCGCAACGAGCGACTGCAGGCATTGGCGGCGCGCGCGCGTTACCTCACCCGCAATGCGCGCCTGGAGCGCCGGGCCCGCGAGCGTGCAGAGCAACGCACTGCGCTGCCGACGCCTGCTGGCGCCACAAACCCGAACGCGGCGATCAGCGCGACTGCCGCACCCGCCCTGCCCTCGGCCGCCGCCGCCGCACTGGCGCGCGCACGCGCCAAGGCCGCCGCGCGCCACAAGCCGTGACCCCGACCCATGCCAGTGGCCAGCGCCAGGAACAAGCCAGCAACGAAACGATCCCGCCGAGCCAGCCGCCTGAGTGCCGCGGAGATCGAAACGATGTTCGCGCGCCTGAAGGCGCTCAATCCCAAACCCACCACCGAACTGGAATTCAGCACGCCCTACGAATTGCTGGTGGCGGTGACGCTGTCGGCGCAGGCAACCGACGTCGGGGTCAACAAGGCCACGCGCAAACTGTTCCCTGTGGCCAACACACCCCAGGCCATCGCCGCCCTGGGCGTGGAGGGACTCAAGCCCTACATCGCGACCATCGGCCTGTTCAACACCAAGGCCGCCAACGTGGTGGCGATGGCGCACCAGCTGCTCGAACGCCACGGTGGCCAGGTGCCCGCCGACCGCGCCTCCCTGGAGGAGCTGCCGGGCGTCGGCCGCAAGACCGCCAACGTGGTCATGAACACCGCCTTCGGCGAACCGACCATGGCGGTGGATACCCACATCTTCCGGGTCGCCAACCGCACTGGCCTGGCCCCCGGCAAGACCGTGCGGGCGGTCGAGGACGGCCTGCTCAAGGTGATCCCGACGCAATACCTTCACGACGCCCATCACTGGCTGATCCTGCACGGCCGCTATGTCTGCAAGGCGCGCAAGCCCGATTGCCCGCACTGCGTCCTGCGCGATCTGTGCCGTTTCAAGGAAAAGACAGCCGGCGAACCCGACCGTCTGTCGGAATAGCCGTAAGTTCTCTATAGCCCGGTCAGGCGCGGCTTTTGCCGGCTGGCGGCGGTCACGCCAGCGTCATCCTGGAGAAATAAGTCAGGGCTGTCATATTTACGCAACTTTCACACCCTAGCCTGCGCAGCGTCTTCCAACGCCCCAAGGGCTACGTCCATGAAACTGTCCCGCAGCACCCTTTCCGTCGCGCTGCTCGCTGTCCTCGCCGCCCCGGCGGCCCACGCCGAAATCGCTTTCGACGTCATCGGCGGTTCCGAAATCTCGTTCGAAGGCCTGGTCCAGGCCGATTTCAACCACTTCGACAACGACTTCGCCAACCTCAACGGCGACGCCCCGGACGGCAAGAGCAGCGACAACGAAATGCGTCGCGCAGAGCTGGTGCTGAAGGGCAAGGGCCCGGGCAACATCGACTGGGTCCTGGGCTACGACGCCAAGGCCGACAAGTGGCTCGACGTCAACGCCAAGTACAAGCTCGGCGGCGACGCCAACAACTACTTCCAGCTGGGCCAGTTCAAGCAGCCCAACAGCCTGGAAGAGCTGTCGTCGACCAAGAACAACGACTTCATCTCCAAGTCGGTTGTGACCAATACCTACGGTATCGCCCGTCGCCTCGGCGCCGCCTACCACTACGGCACCAACGACTGGGGCATCACCGGCAGCTACTTCACCCGCGAGCTGACCGAGCATCCGGCTCCGACGCCGCACGGCCCGGGCTTCGGCTTCCGCGGCAACTGGGCGCCGATCAACGAGAAAGGCAACATCCTGCACTTCGGCCTGTCGTACGTTGATTACGACACCTTCACCGACACCGCCCGCATCCGCGCCCGTCCGGACGCCGACCTGGCCGGCCAGCGCATCGTCGATACCGGCAACATGACCAACGCCGACCGTCAGCAGACCGTTGGGCTTGAGGGCATGTGGGTGACCGGTCCGTTCAAGGCGCAGGGCGAGTACATGCAGTCGACGGTCTCGCGCTACAACAACGGCAACGTGCGCCAGTCGCACGACTTCGACAGCAGCAGCTGGTACGTCAGCGGCCTGTGGAACATCACCGGCGAGACCTGGGGCTACAAGGACGGCGTGCCGACCACCCCGCTGCCCGACGAACCCGGCACCGGCATGTGGCAGGCCGCCGTGCGCTACGACACGATCGACCTGGATGACGGCACCGCCATCCCGGGCGCCACCCCGACCGCAGCTTCGGTGGTCGACGGCGTGCTCGGCGGCCAGATGGACACCTGGACCGTCGGCGTCAACTGGTACTGGCGCTCCAACTTCAAGTTCATGCTGAACTACGTGATGGTCGACAGCTCGCGCTACTTCGTGCGCACCCCGGCCGCTCCGTACGCCGACAACCCGGCCAACAACAACGTCCTGGTCAACGGCAAGGTCGACGACAACCCGAACATCATCGAAGCCCGCGTCCAGCTGTACTGGTAAGCCTCCGCGGGGGCCCGGCCTTGTCGGGCCCCCGACGTTCCGATTCTCTCTTTCCTCCCCCTCGGGCGCGGCTCAGCCGTGCCCATTTTTTTAGCCTCGGGGGGCGGATGTTTCACATGTCATGCGGTTGTCACATGGCCGTCCCGGCACTGTCATCGAACCGTTATCAAATGCGCGGCGTACGGGTCAGGCCCGTCCGTCGTCACTCCAGGAGACCACCTCGTGTTGAAATCCATCCAGTTCCGCCTCGCCGCGCTCGCGCTGGCCACGGCGTTCGTAGCCAACGCACAGGCCGCCGACGTTACCGGCGCCGGCGCGTCGTTCGTGTATCCCGTGATGTCGAAGTGGTCGGCCGACTACAACAAGGCAGTGGGCAAGAAGGTCAACTACCAGTCGATCGGTTCCGGCGGCGGTATCGCCCAGATCAAGGCCGCGACGGTCGACTTCGGTTCGTCCGACGCCCCGCTCAAGCCCGAAGACCTGGCCCAGAACGGCCTGGCGCAGTTCCCGTCGGTGATCGGCGGCGTGGTGCCGGTGGTCAACGTGCCGGGCGTCGCTTCGGGCGCGCTGAAGCTTGATGGCGACACCCTCGCCAACATCTTCCTGGGCAAGGTCAAGATGTGGAACGACCCGGCGATCGTCGCCCTCAACGGTGGCGTGCAGCTGCCGGCCAAGAAGATCACCGTTGTCCACCGTTCGGACGGTTCGGGCACCACCTTCAACTTCGTCAACTTCCTGTCCAAGGTCAGCCCGGAGTGGAAGAGCGGCGTGGGTGAAGGCACCGCGGTCAAGTGGCCGGTCGGCATCGGCGGCAAGGGCAACGAGGGCGTGGCCGCCTACGTCAAGCAGATCGTCGGCGGCATCGGCTACGTCGAGCTGTCCTACGCGCTGCAGAACAAGATGGCCTACACGCGCATGAAGAATGCCGCCGGCAACTTCGTGCTGCCGTCGGACGAGAGCTTCCAGGCCGCCGCCGCCAGCGCCGACTGGGCCAACGCCAAGGACTTCTACCTGGTCATGACCAATGCCCCGGGCGCGAATTCCTGGCCGATCACCGCCACCAACTTCATCCTGATGTACAAGCAGCCCAAGAATGCCGCCGGCGCCAAGAACGCCAAGGAGTTCTTCCGCTGGGTCTACGCCAACGGCGACACCCAGGCCAAGGCGCTCGACTACGTGCCGCTGCCGGACGCCCTGGTCCAGCAGATCGAGAAGTACTGGTCGGCGAACATGAGCTACTGAGCCATCGGCTCGGGTAACACCTGAAAGCGGGCCTTCGGGCCCGCTTTTTTGTTTGGCTACAGCGCTTGCGCTCGTTCAGGCGGACGGCTTCGGTTGACCGGGTCGCGAACAGCGCGCGCTGGATGCTTCCAGCGCTCCGTAAGGCCGCTGCCGAGCTTCACTACAGATATGTGACGGTTCGATGTCATCGGGGTGTAACAAAAAGATCATCAAATGGCGCAGCCCGGGGCGAGAGCCTTGGATTCCCAATTCATTTCCCGTCCCCATACGGAGTTGCGCATGAACACGACGAAGGCCCGCATTGCTGCCCTCGCCTTTGCCATTGCCCTGGCCGCGACCGCCTGCAAGCCGTCCGGCGAAGCACAGGCGCCTGCCGGCAACGCCGCTGCTCCGGCCGCCGCCGGCGACAAGGTTGCCGTGCAGATCACCGGCGCCGGTGCGACGTTCATTTATCCGCTGATTTCCAAGTGGTCGGACGACTACAACAAGGCCACCGGCGCCAAGGTCAACTACCAGTCGATCGGTTCCGGCGGCGGCATCGCGCAGATCAAGGCCGGCACGGTTGATTTCGGTTCCTCCGACAAGCCGCTCAGCACCGAGGACCTCGCCGCGGCCGGTCTTGGCCAGTTCCCCTCCGCCATCGGCGGCGTGGTGCCGGTCGTCAACCTGGACGGCATCGAGCCGGGCAAGCTGCGCCTGACCGGCGCGCTGCTGGCCGACATCTTCCAGGGCAAGGTCACCACGTGGAACGACCCGGCGGTCGCCGCGGTCAACCCGGGCGTCAGCCTGCCCTCCACCAAGATCAACATCGTCCATCGCTCCGACGGTTCGGGCACCACCTTCAACTTCACCAACTACCTGTCCAAGGTCAGCCCGACCTGGAAGAGCGGGATTGGCGAAGGCACCACGGTCAAGTGGCCGGGTGGCGTCGGTGGCAAGGGCAACGAAGGCGTGGCCTCGTACGTGCAGCAGATCAAGGGTTCGGTCGGCTATGTCGAGCTGGCCTACGCCGCGCAGAACACGATGACCTACACCTCGCTGCAGAACGCTGCCGGCAACTGGGTGCAGCCCAATGCCGAAAGCTTCCAGGCCGCCGCCGAAGGCGCCGACTGGGCCAACGCCAAGGACTTCAACCTGGTCATCACCAACGCCTCCGGCGCCCAGGCCTGGCCGATCACGGCGACCAATTTCATCCTGATGTACAAGCAGCCCAAGGACGCCAAGCGCAGCGCCGACACGCTCGCCTTCTTCAAGTGGGCCTTCGAGAACGGCCAGACCCATGCGAAGTCGCTGGACTACGTGCCGCTGCCGCCGGCGCTGGTGCAACAGGTCGAAGCCTACTGGGCAGCAGAATTCAAGTGACCTGATGAACGCCACCACCATTCCCGCGGCAGTGCCCGGTTCGCGCGATCACAAAGACGCGCGCAACGACAAGCTGTTCCGATACATCCTGACCGGCACCGTGGCCTTCGTGCTGATCGCCCTGGCAGGCGCCGCGCTGTCGATGCTCTGGGGCGGCCGCCACGTGCTGGCCGCGTCGGGGCTGGATTTCTTCATCACCTCCGAATGGAATCCGGTCGAGAACAAGTACGGCGCACTGGTTCCGATCTACGGCACCATCGTCACCGCCCTTGTCGCCATGCTGATTGCGGTTCCGGTCAGCTTCGGCATCGCCTTCTTCCTGACCGAAGTCGCGCCGCGCTGGGCGCGTGGCCCGATCGGCACCGCCATCGAGCTGCTCGCCGGCATCCCGTCGATCATCTACGGCATGTGGGGCCTGTTCGTGCTGGTCCCGGTGATGACCGAATACGTGACGCCCTGGCTCAACGACAACCTCGGCACGTGGCCGGTGATCGGACAGTTCTTCCAGGGGCCGCCGCTGGGCATCGGCATGCTCACCGCCGGCATCGTACTGGCGATCATGGTGATCCCGTTCATCTCCTCGGTGATGCGCGAAGTGTTCCTGACCGTGCCGACACGCCTGAAGGAATCGGCCTACGCACTGGGCTCGACCAAGTGGGAAGTGAGCTGGGACATCGTCCTGCCCTACACCCGCTCGGCGGTGATCGGCGGCGTCTTCCTCGGCCTGGGCCGCGCACTGGGCGAGACGATGGCCGTGGCCTTCGTGATCGGCAACAGCGTCAACTTCTCGACCTCGCTGCTCGAACCGGGCACGACCATCGCCGCGCTGATCGCCAACGACTTCGGCGAGGCCACTGAAACCTATCGCTCCGCGCTGCTCCTGCTCGGCTTCGTGCTGTTCATCGTCACCTTCGTCGTGCTGGCCATCGCCCGCCTGATGCTGATGCAGCTTTCGCGCAAGGAGGGCAACTGATGGCCACGACCGCCAAGGAACTCAAGGCCACCGATTACCGCGTGTCCGACGGACTTTATCGAAAGCGCCGCATCGTCAACGTCGTGTCGATCGTGCTGGCCTGTGCGGCCGCGGCGTTCGGCCTGTTCTTCCTGGGCTGGATCCTGTGGACCCTGGTCTCCAAGGGCATCGGCGGCGTCAACCTGGCGCTGTTCACCCAGAGCACGCCACCGCCCATGCAGGAAGGCGGCTTGATGAACGCCTTCTTCGGCAGCGCGGTGATGTGCGCGATCGCGATCCTTATCGGCACGCCGCTGGGTATCGCGGCCGGCACGTGGCTGGCCGAATACGGCAATGCCCGCAAGATCGGCACCGTGGTCCGCTTCGTCAACGACATCCTGCTGTCGGCGCCCTCGATCGTGCTGGGCCTGTTCGTCTACACCCTGGTGGTGATGCAGTCCGGCGGCAATTTCTCGGCGCTGGCCGGCGCGATCTCGCTGGCCTTCATCGTGTTGCCGGTGGTGGTGCGAACCACCGACGAGATGCTGCGGCTGGTACCGGCGCAGATGCGCGAAGCGGCGCTGTCGCTGGGCGTTCCGCAGTGGAAGGTGATCGTGCAGGTGCTGTATCGCAGCGCCTCGGCTGGCATCGTCACCGGCGTGCTGCTGGCACTGGCGCGCATCTCCGGTGAGACCGCGCCGCTGCTGTTCACTGCGTTCGGCAACCAGTACTGGAGCACCAACATCCTCCAGCCGATGGCCAGTGTGCCGGTGGTGATGAACCAGTTCGCCGGCAGTCCCTACGAATCGTGGCAGGTGCTGGCGTGGGCCGGCGCGCTGGTCCTCACGGTGTTCGTCCTCCTAATCAGCCTGGTGGCCCGCGCCATCGTGCTTCGAAACAAGATCAGCCATGACTGACCTCACGCCCTCCCGAATCGCCCGGACTCCGGCCATGAACGACTCCCGCCTTACCGTCGCCACGCCCGAGCGCACCAGCGCCGCCGCGGCGCCGGTGAAGCTCGCCGCGCGTGGACTGAACTTCTATTACGACAAGTTCCATGCGCTCAAGGACATCCACCTGGAGATCCCGGAGAAGCGCGTCACGGCGCTGATCGGGCCTTCCGGGTGCGGCAAGTCGACCCTGCTGCGCATCTTCAATCGCATCTACGCGCTCTACCCCAAGCTGGAGGCCAGGGGCGAGGTGCTGCTCGACGGCGACAACATCCTCGACCCGCGCTACCCGATGAACCGGTTGCGCAGCAAGGTCGGCATGGTGTTCCAGAAGCCGGTGCCGTTCCCGATGACCATCTTCGAGAACGTCGCCTACGGCATCCGTCACCACGAGAAGCTGTCGAAGGCCGACATGAACGACCGTGTCGAGCACGCCCTGCGCCAGGGCGCGCTGTGGGACGAGGTCAAGGACAAGCTCGGCCAGAGCGCGCTGGGCCTGTCAGGCGGCCAGCAGCAGCGCCTGTGCATTGCACGTGCCGTGGCCCTGCGTCCGGACGTGCTGCTGCTCGATGAGCCGACCTCGGCGCTGGACCCGATCTCCACCAGCCGCATCGAGCAGCTGGTCGAGGAACTGAAGAAGGACTACACGATCGCGATCGTGACCCACAACATGCAGCAGGCCGCGCGCGTGTCCGACTTCACCGCCTTCATGTACCTGGGCGACCTGATCGAGCACGGCAACACCGAGACGATCTTCTCCAACCCGGGCAAGCAGCAGACCGAAGACTACATCACCGGTCGTTTCGGCTGATGCTTTTCAGGACAACCACATGAGTACCCAAATGCACGACCACATCGTCAAGAGCTACGACGAAGAGCAGCGCCGCCTGCTCAACGAGACCCTCCGCATGGGCGAGATGGCCGCCTCCCAGCTCGAGGCCGCCCTCGATGTCGTACAGCGTCGCGACGACAAGGCCGCCGAGCGCATCATCGCCAACGACGAGGCGATCGACGCGATGGAGCTGGAGATCAGCCACGACGTGATGAAGCTGGCGCTGCGCGGCCCGATGGCGCGCGATCTGCGCGAGATCCTGTCGGCGATCCGCATCGCGGCAGACATCGAACGCATCGGCGACTACGCCGCCAACGTCGCCAAGCGCTCCACCGCACTGAACCTGTCGCCGCCCCTGCCGCATGTGAGCGGCCTGCACGCGATCGGCACCCTGGCCGTGCAGCAGCTGCGCGACGTCCTGGCCGCGTATCGCGACAACAACATCGAGCTGGCCCAGCGCGTGCGCGCCCGCGACGCCGAGATCGACATCGCCTACACCGCCCTGTTCCGCGAGCTGCTGACCTACATGATGGAAGACGCACGCAGCATCACCGCCTGCACGCATCTGCTGTTCATGGCCAAGAACATCGAGCGCATCGGCGACCACGCCACCAACATCGCCGAGAACGTCTGGTTCCTGGTCAGGGGCGAGGAACTGTTGCCGCCGCGCGAGAAGCGCGACGACAGCAGCACGACCGGCGCGGTCTGAGCGGGACGCCTCGTACCGCAAACGCGTGACACCTGGCCGGCAATGACGCCGGCCCGACATGAGTCAGCCCCTTGGCGTGCAGTGAAAAGTCGCGGGGCAGCCGACCGCTTACGATGATCTGCACACCCGGCGCCGGGTAACAGACAAGCCGGTCCCTCCGGCCCCGCAACGGGGCCTGGAACTGAACGAAATGTAAATACAAGCGCGGACAAGCCCTCCGCGCCGAATCTTCCCGCGCCTCCCCCAACTCATGGCTTATGCGTCGGCAAGCGCCGTGCGCCAAGCTCGGTAAGAGGACATACGCGGCATGAAGCAACTCATGGCCAACGGCGACCTGGAAGCAGCGCGCATGGGCGACTCGCTCGCACTCGAGCGAGTGCTGTGCCATTCGCGCCAGAACCTGCGCCGCTATGCCGAGGTCCACTGCGTCGTCAATGACGTCGAGGACGCCGTCCAGGAAAGCCTGATAACGGTTTCGCGCAAGCTCTGCGACCTGCGGACGCTCGAATGCTTCACGTCCTGGGTGTTCCGCATCGTCAAGCGCGAGTGCAACCGCCTCAAGCGTGGCCGGCGCTGGCTGACCGGCGACGCCATCACCGAGGACATCCTGCCGGTGGTGACACCTGAACCGGCCGAGTGGCGCCACGACGTTGCCGCTGCACTGGAATCGCTACCGGGCCATTATCGGGAAGTGGTATTGCTGCGCGACCTGGAGGGCCTGACCATTGCCGAGATCGCCGACCACCTTGCGCTAACACGCGAAGCAGTCAAATCGCGACTGCATAGAGCTCGGGCACTTGCACGCGAATACCTCAGTCGGTGAATCCTTTTGCACGGCCGGTGGCTCTTATGTGCATCGGAAACGATACAGCTCATCCAAAGGCGGATCCCCCGCCACCACCCGCAGGAGAAATCGAATGTCCAAGCAATCCAACAAACCCATCGCCCTTACCCTTGGCGCCATCGTCGGCGGCCTGGCCCTGTCGGGCTCGGCATTCGCGATGAGCGACCTGGCCTCGGGCTACATGCTCGGCGCCGGTCAGGCCGCTGCAGCAGACGCCAAGGCCGCCGAAGGCAGCTGCGGCGTTGCCAAGATGGACACCGACAAGGACGGCAAGGTTTCCAAGGCCGAGTTCGGCGCCGCCCACAAGGGCGATACCAGCAAGTTCGCCGCGCACGACACCAACAAGGACGGCTTCATCAGCGCCGACGAGGCCAAGGCGACCGAAGGCAAGTGCGGCGCCGACAAGAAGAAGGCCGGTGAAGGCAAGTGCGGCGAAGGCAAGTGCGGTGGCATGGCCTGAGCCATGACACCGGACGGCAACCGCCAGCTTGATCCTGGTGCCGTCGGCCTCGGCTTGCGGCGGGCCCTCCTGGGCCCGCTGCAGACCGCCGAAAGCGGCGATTTCGATTTCCTCGAATGCGCGCCGGAGAACTGGATCGGCGTCGGCGGCAGGTTCGGCGAAGCGCTGCAGGCGCTCAGTTCGCGCCATCCCCTGGTTTGCCACGGCCTGACCCTTTCGCTCGGCGGCGTGGCGCCGCTGGACGAGACCTTCCTGCAACGCGTGCGCCGCTTCCTCGAACTGCACCGCGTCCCGCTCTACAGCGAGCACCTGAGCTACTGCAGCGACGACGGCCAGCTGTATGACCTGCTGCCCATTCCGTTCACCGAAGAAGCCGTTCACCACGTCGCCGCGCGCATCCGCCGGACCCAGGACATCGTCGGCCGTCGCATCGCGGTCGAAAACGTCTCGTACTACGCCCCCGCCCCGGCCGACCGCGGCCAGCCGGCGTTGAGCGAGATCGACTTCATCAACGCCGTGCTCGGTGAGGCCGACTGCGACCTCCTGCTCGACGTCAACAACATCTTCGTCAATGCGATCAATCATCGCTACGACGCCAGCGCATTCCTCGCGGCACTGCCCAGCGAGCGGATCGCCTACATCCACGTCGCCGGCCACTACGACGAAGCCGACGACCTCAAGGTCGACACCCATGGCGCTCCGGTCAAGGACGCCGTCTGGGCGCTGCTCGGCGAGGCCTATCGCATCCACGGCCTGCGCCCGACCCTGCTCGAACGCGACTTCAATTTTCCGCCGTACGCCGAGCTGGTCGGCGAGCTGGCGACGATCCGCAAGCTGATCGACGACGCGTCGCCGAACCACGCCAGGCGCGCCCATGCTTGAGGCTCCCGATCGCCTGCGCGCGCAGCAGTTCGCGCTGACCCGGCACCTGCGCGACCCGCAGTCCAGTCCGGCGCCGGAAGGGTTCGAGGAGCGCCGCCTGGCGATCTATCGCGACCTGCTGTTCAACAACATCGAAGGCCTGCTGTCGGGCAACTTCCCGGTCATCAGCGAGCTGCTTGGCGAGCGCCGATGGAAAGCGCTGGTGCGCGATTTCTTCCGCGACTACCGCTGCCATACGCCACTGTTTCCTGAAATCGCGCGCGAGTTCCTGCGTTATCTGGAAGTCCGCGCCGACGACGAGCGTGCTCATGACCAGCATGCCCACGACGATCCTGCCTTCCTTCTGGAGCTGGCGCATTACGAGTGGGTGGAACTGGCGCTGCAGCTTGCCGAAGCCGACCTCCACGCGGACATCGACATCGACGTCGCAGGCGACCTCCTCGACGCCGTGCCCGTCCTCTCGCCGCTGGCGTGGCCGTTGGCCTACGCCTGGCCGGTGCACCGCATCGGTCCGGACTTCCAGCCCGAACAGCCGCCGCCGACGCCCACCTTGCTGCTGCTGCGTCGCCAAGCCGATGGCGTGGTGCGCTTCTCCGAACTGAGTCCGTTGGCCTTTCGGCTGGTGCAGCGCCTCGGTGAATCGCCGCAGCTCAGTGGACGCGAGCAGTTGCAGGCGTTGGCAGCCGAGGCGGGTCACGGCGATGGCGAAGCCTTCGTCGAACAAGGAGCGGCGCTGCTGGAGCAGATGCGCAGCAACGGTGTCGTGCCCGGCGTTCGACGCGCGAATCCTTTTGCCTGATCGATGCCTCTTGTATGGACTTGGCGCCAATGGCGGCGCCGTCCAACAGGAGCACCACGATGTCCGACAGCAACCGCGGCCTGACCGCATTCCGCGACCGCCTCGAAGGAATCGGCGCCTGGTTGGCCCCGCTGGGCCTGCGCCTGGTCCTGGCCTGGGAGTTCTTCGAAGCCGGTCGCGAGAAATTTCGCGGCGAGAACTGGTTCGGCCAGATCGTGGAGGCGTTCCCGTTCCCGTTCGATCGCGTTCCGGCGCAGCTGAGCTGGTCGATGGCGACCTGGTTCGAGCTGGTGGGCGGCATCGCGCTGCTGCTCGGCCTGGGCACCCGCTTCTTCGCCGCGTCGCTGTTCGTGCTCACGGTCGTGGCGACCGCCGCGGTGCATTGGCCGACGGACTGGATGGGCCTGGCGCAGCTGGCCCAAGGCTATGCGATCAGCGACGA
Source organism: Lysobacter sp. TAF61 (assembly GCF_052113485.1). NCBI lineage: Bacteria > Pseudomonadati > Pseudomonadota > Gammaproteobacteria > Lysobacterales > Lysobacteraceae > Lysobacter > Lysobacter sp. TAF61. The sequence goes on along the minus strand of NZ_JBFRDH010000003.1, from coordinate 53,024 downwards.
CGGCGCCGGCAACTACAAACTGCCGCTGATCTTCCTGGTGATGCTGGTGCCACTGATCTTCAACGGCGCCGGCCGCCTCAGCGTCGATGCGCTCATTGCGCGCCTGGCTTCCCAGTCGCCGCCGCGGCCGCAGGGCGATGCCCTGGGTTGGGGCCTGGTCCTGCTGGTGAGCGGCCCGGTGGTGGCGATGTTGTTGCCGATGCCGGGACTGCTGATCTCCGCCGCAGGCCTGTTGCTGCTTCCGCTGGCCGCCAGGCGCTGCGGACACTGACCTGCATGGCTGATCTGCGCGTCTGCTAGGCTTTTGTCATGACTGACGCCGGCGCTCCCCCCGCTTCCCCCGCCACTCCCACGCTCGCCAACCGCTTCCGGGGCTTCCTTCCGGTCGTCGTGGACGTGGAAACCGGCGGCTTCGACTGGAACCGGCACGCGCTGCTCGAGATCGCGGTGGCGCCAATCGACCTCGATGCCAATGGCCTGCTGGTGGTCGGCGAGATCACCAGCAGCCATGTGGTGCCTGCGGCGGGAACGGAGATCGACCCGAAGTCGCTGGAGATCACCGGCATCGACGTCGATCATCCCTTCCGCAATGCCCTGCCCGAGCGCGCCGCGCTCGAGGCCGTGTTCGCGCCGGTGCGGGCGGCGGCAAAGAAGCATGGCTGCCAGCGCGCGATCCTGGTCGGCCATAACGCCCACTTCGATCTGAACTTCCTCAATGCCGCGGTCGCGCGCAGTGGCCACAAGCGCAACCCGTTCCATCCCTTCAGCGTGTTCGACACGGTGACGCTGGCCGGTGTCGCCTACGGCCAGACCGTGCTCGCCCGCGCCGTGCAGGCCGCGGGCTTCGACTGGAACGGCGAAGAGGCGCACTCGGCGGTGTACGACACCGAGCGCACCGCGCAGTTGTTCTGCAAGATCGTCAATGCCTGGCCGACGCCGCTGCCGGGCGTCGCGCCGATCTCAGGGTGAGGCCAGCTTCAGCCCGACCAGTCCGGCCACGATCAGGCCGACACTGACAAGACGCAAGGCATTCACCGGCTCGTTGAACAGCACGATGCCGAGGATCACGGTGCCGACCGCACCGACACCGACCCAGATCGCATAAGCGGTACCGACCGGCAGCGACTTCATCGCGATGCCGAGCAGGCCCAGGCTGATCGCCATCGCCGCGAGCGTGCCGACCGTCGGCCACAACCGGCTGAAACCCTCGGTGTACTTGAGGCCGATCGCCCAGCCCACTTCAAACAGGCCGGCGAGTACGAGAATGATCCAGGGCATGACAACGTCTCCAATCCAAGGTGGGGCCGTCCCCTTGCGATGATGGAGAGGCGGGGTCGTCCCCGCTTCCTTGTGTGGGCGGGACGGTAGCACGGGCGGCAAACCGTTCGCTGTCGCGCATGTAACCAGGCGTTACTTCGACGCTCCGCGCTGGCGCACGACTTCGAACAGCGTCACGCCCGACGCGACCGAGACGTTCAGGCTCTCGACGCCGAGGCTGCCGGCGCCCGGCATCGGGATCTTCACCAGCTGGTCGCAGTTCTCGCGCGTCAGCCGGCGCAGACCGTCGGCTTCGCCGCCGAGCACCAGGCCGACGTTGCCGCGCAGGTCAAGCGAATACAGCGAGGTGTCGGCTTCGCCCGCCAGGCCGTACAGCCAGACGCCGAGCTTCTGCAGGTCGCGCATCGTGCGGGCGAGATTGGTCACCGGGATCACCGCGACGCTGTCGGCGGCACCGGCGGATGTCTTGCGTACGGTCGCATTGACCTGCACCGACTTGTCCTTGGGGATGATCACCGCCGTGATGCCGGCCGCGGCAGCACTGCGCAGGCAGGCGCCGAGGTTGTGCGGGTCCTGCACGCCGTCGAGGATCAGCAGCAGCGCGCGGCCTTCGGCGCCCTCGACCAGCGCTTCCAGCTCGTTCTCGTTCCAGGTCTTGGCCGCGGCATAGCGAGCGACCACGCCCTGGTGGCGCAGGTCGCCAACGATGCCGTCGATCGCCTGCGTGGCGACGCGGCGCACGTCGATATCCAGGCGCCGCGCGTTGGCTTCGATCTCGACGATGCGCGGGTTCTTGGCGCCCGCCTCGATCAGCACCTCGCGCACGTGCTCGGCATCGTGTTCGAGCGCGGCCGCGACCGCGTTGATGCCGGCAATCCACTGTTTCTGACTCATTGCATTCTCTCGTGGCCCGCCAGGCCATTGCCGGGACGGGCGTGTCCATCAGTAGGGTTTTTTCGGGCGCTTGGCCGGCTGCCCGCGCGGTGGCAACGACTTGGCGCCGCGCTCCTCGACCAGCTTGAAGTCGATCTTGCGGTCCTCGACGCTGGCCTTCATCACCACGATGCGGACGCGGTCGCCGAGACGGAACTCGCGGCCGGTGCGTTCGCCGCCGAGGGTCTTGCGGATCGGGTCGAAATGATAATAGTCGTGCGGCAGCTGCGTCACGTGGATCAGACCGTTGACCTTGGAATCGTCGAGTTCGACGAACAGGCCGAAGCTGGTCACGCCGCTGATCACGCCTTCGAACTCGCCACCGACGTGCTGCTCCATCCAGGCGGCACGGTAACGCTCGTCGACCTCGCGCTCGGCCTCGTCGGCACGGCGCTCGCGCTCGGAGCACTGCAGCGTCAGCGCTGCCATTTCGCTGGGCGAGTAGCGGTACTTCTCCGGGCGGCCGCCGGTCAGCGCGTACTTGATCGCACGGTGCACCAGCAGGTCGGGATAGCGGCGGATCGGCGAGGTGAAGTGCGCATAGGCCTCCAGCGCCAGGCCGAAATGGCCAACGTTGTCGGGCGAATACACCGCCAGCGACTGGCTGCGCAGCAGCACCGACTCGAGCAGCGTGGCGTCGGCACGTTCGCGCACCTTCTTCAACAGGATCGTGAAGTCACGCGGCTCGACCTTGCTCCACGGCGGCATGCGCAGCTTGAATTCCTTGAGGAACTCCTGCAGGTCGGCGTACTTCTGCTCCGGCGGCCGTTCGTGGATGCGGTACGGCGCCGGCACGTGGTGCTCGAGCAGGTACTTCGCCGCTTCCACATTCGCGGCGATCATGCATTCCTCGATCAGCTTGTGCGCGTCGTTACGCTGCAGCATGCCGGCCTGGACGACCTCGCCCTTCGGGCCGAGCACGAAACGCACTTCGCTGGACTCGAACTCGATGGCACCGCGGCGCTCGCGCGCCTTCTTCAGGACCTGGAAGAGCTGATGCAGGCGCTGGACATTCGGCAGCAGCGAACCGATCTGGCCCAGGGCCTCCTCGCGCGCGTCGGCGGCGATGCCCTCGCCGACCGCGTTCCAGACCTGGGTGTAGGTCAGGCGCGCGTGCGAATTCATCACCGCTTCGTAGAACTTTGACCCGGTGACCTCGCCATTCCTGTCGACCTGCATGTCGCAGACGAAGCACAGGCGGTCGACCTTCGGGTTGAGTGAGCAGATGCCGTTGGACAATGTCTCCGGCAGCATCGGCACGACGAAGCCGGGGAAATAGACCGAGGTCGCGCGCTTCTGCGCCTCGTCATCGAGCGGCGTACCGGGACGGACGTAGCTCGACACGTCGGCGATCGCCACCACCAGGCGGAAACCGTCGCGGTTGGGCTCGCAATAGACCGCGTCGTCGAAGTCCTTGGCGTCCTCACCGTCGATGGTCACCAGTTGCAGCTGGCGCAAATCCACGCGCTGCGCCGCAGTGGCGGCGTCGACCGTCAGCGGTACCGCCGATGCTTCGTCGAGCACGTCCTGCGGGAACTCGTGCGGGATCTCGTGGCCGTGGATTGCCGCCTGCACCGCCAGCGAGGCGGTCAGGCGATCGCCGAGCACCGCCAGCACGCGGCCGATCGGCGGTCGTTGCGGATCGGGCGCCTGCAGCAGTTCGCAGACCACCAGCTGGCCGTTCTGCGCGCCAAGGCGCTCGTCCGGCGGGATCTGCACGTTGCGCTGGATGCGGCGGTCGTCCGGTACGACATAGCTGATGCCGGCTTCGAGCACGAAGCGCCCGATCAGGCGATTGAGGCGGCGCTCGAGCACGCGCGTGATCGCGCCTTCGCGGCGGCCGCGGCGATCCACGCCGGTGACGCTGGCAAGCACGCGGTCGCCGTGCATGGCCTTGCGCATCTCCATCGGCGGCAGGAACAGATCATCGCCGCCACCTTCCAGGCGCAGGAAACCGAAGCCGTCAGGGTTGGCGATCACCACGCCCGGCACCAGCGCGAGTTGCTGCGCCGGCAGGAACTCGCCCATGCGATTGCGCAGCAGCTGGCCATCGCGAACCATCGCGCCCAGGCGCTTGCCGAGGGCGTCGAACCGCTCCGGCGCGGACAGTTCCAGGCGCTCGGCCAGTTCCTCGGCGGGCATCGGGCCATCGGCGTCGGCCAGCAGTTGCAGGATCACTTCGCGGCTGGCGATCGGCTCGGCGTAACGGGCGGCTTCGCGCTCGGCGTGGGGATCGTGGAAGCCTCCGGGGCGGCCGCCACCGCCTGCTGCGCGGGCCGGAAGATTCGGCGGCGGCTCGGGCAACCAGCCAGGGCGCTTGGCGGGCTTCCTGGCTCCGCCAGACCCGGCGGCCTTTGCAGGAGCGCCGGACGATTTGCGCGAGGGGGATTTGGTGCCGGACTTGCCGCGACTCGGTGGTTTCTTGCTCATTCAGACATGGTCGCACATCGAGATGAACACGGTGTCGCGTCACGGGAAATCCTGCGTGGTGGCAGGAAGTATTCCGATGGCCCCCGAGGCCTGGGCGGGGCCTAAATCGGAATGGGGCAACGCACCGGAAACCGGCTCCCGGAACGCCGACGCGTAGTGCGCCGCCGATGCGCCTGCCCCTCCCCCCGCGAATCAGGAAGAAAGGTCATGCACGCACCCTCAACAGGAACCAGACGTCGCCCTCCGTCGGGCCATCCAATCCACCTTGCGGCGCGCTGGGTATTGCTCGGGCTATTGCTGCTGAGCCCCGCGGTGGCGGCCCAGACACAACCCGGGGTACCCGCCGTGGCGGCACCGCACCGCCCTGTCCACCTGTACCGATCCGATAGCCGCCCGCCCACGGAGATATTCAGGGACGGATTCCGTTCCCGCGGAGACTCCAACATCGACCTGGATGCGTACATCAATACGGGAAGCAACCCAACCAACGAGTTCCGCTTCATTTCCTTTACCGATGACCGGAACCTCAATTTCTTCCAGAACGCCATGCTGGCCTACTACGCCGCGGGAGAGGCGGACCGGGGACCCTTTGTCGGCTACCGGTACCGGATCGAAGCGAACAACTTCGCGTATTCGACCATCACCTCGCTGGAGCATGCCGCCGCTGCCTATCCCCGGGCCGAGCAGCAGTTGACCAACACCCTGATGCGGTATCCGCACCAGCGTGAATGGGTGGCACTGGATCAGGTCGAGAACCACCGGGTGGTCGACGTGGAAGTGCTGGAGCATGTCCGGGGTTCCTCCCCGGCCAGATTCCGCGTCCGCGAGAGGATCCCCAATCCGAATTACCTGCCGGGCAGCCGTGCCGGGGCCAATCCCGGCCCTTTCATTTTCCAGCCCGGTCAACTCACCGAGCCACGCTATCTGGGCAATTCGCCAGGGGCGCGGCGCTTCTCGGCATCGTTTGCGATGTGTTTCCGTTCCACCCGTCCGAAGCGCGCAGAGGGGGCCGACTGTGAACGGGACTTTGGCCAGACCGATGCCGAAGGCAACAACTATTTCAACACCCAGACCGGCAGGGACCAGCACGGGTTGACGCCGTGGAAAACGCGCAAGGTTACCGAGCGCAATTCGGTGATCGAGGAAACGAGCGTCTGCAAGATCTTCGTCTTCCCCGGAACCGACGACATCCTCATCCGTTGCCCGAACGGACCGCTGCCGCTTTACACCCCAATCAAGTTCGACGTACTGATCTCGGCCGGTGGCAAGGTCAATACCTACGTCGACACCCGAATCTCATCGGACCAGATCCGGCACCGGATATCCGAAGAGGATTATGTCTACTACTGGATCCATGCAAAGGACATTCCGACAACGACGAACGGTGTCTACTTTGACGTCTGGACCAGCAAGACGCCGCTAGGGACCATTTTTGCCGGCAAGACGCGCAACTGGTGGACGGGCTTGCGGATCAGGCCTCACTACCCGGTCCAACCCTGATCTGGAAAATGTCCGCGCAGAACGCAAAAACCCCGCCGGAGCGGGGTTTTTGTGAGGGTGGTAAACCCTGAATAATGGTGCCAGGAGAGGACTCGAACAACGCGCTTAAACAACTTAATAATAGACACATACGCGATTTCGTCATATGCGATGCCCCCAAATATGCCCCCTTCGGATGGGGCAGACTGTGGACCTACCCAAGGACGCCCCAAATGGTGGGAGTTTCTCGGTCAACACAGGCAATTCATATCGCTTCGCGATGGCTAACGGCGAGGTAACGCTCGTTGCGTTACTCGAATGGGACTTGCCACCGGTCTGTCAAACCAGGGACAGGCCCGGGCGAGCGGCACCGCCCCCCCGCCCTCAGCGCCCCTGCGCGCGTTCGGCCTCACCCACCTCGACATTTCCGTGTACCGACACCGCGTCTGACACGGCCCAGTGACGGGCAGGATTACGGCGCCACCGGTGTACGTCGCCGAGAGATCGAAGCTGCCCAGATCGGCGCCCAGGCCGCTGCTATGACTCGGTGATATCGCGCATTCACTTTCGGCCCGCCGAGCCAAGCAGTCACCCTGCCGGGCCCCGAAGCTGGCTTCGGACTGTTGACCGCATTCGGCCAGGAGCGGTCGTTCGCTTGCCCCAGGCTACTCAGAAACGCGGTACGTGATGCGTACGCCGCCAGACTCTGGCTCGGCGGCGAATACACGCACCGCCGGGTGATGCGATACAACCAGTGCTTCTGGCCCAAACCAATGTACTTGCAGCGACGGGCCGCCCCCGGGACCCGATGGCGCAGCCCCATGATTCCTATCTCCAACAAACACGTTACCGGAGTCGCCACCAAGCGCTTGTTCCGATCGCAGCACCGAAACCTGCGTGCTGTAGCCAGTTGTAGCGCCGCAGTCGCGTTGAAACACCAGCGCCTTGTTCTTCCCGTCCGGTGACGGCAACTCGGCGAGCACGTCGTTGGCGCACGCGGAGTCGAGCATGGTCCAAAGGCCAATGACGGATACCAGCGCAAGCGCAAGGCAAGTGACGGCTATCCAGATGAAGAACTTCAATGCTTTGCGCATAAGTATTTGGGAGCTGACTCCGAGAGATGCGGGTTATACGCCCAGACCGATTGAAACCGCAATCGAAAGCGGACGTACCATACCGCCACCGTGGCGTGGCTGCATCCTGAGGCGCTACCCTCCCTGTAGCGCAAGAAGCGCTACAGGGGGCAAACGTGGCAGAACCTACCTTCGACCCGACTGAGGCAGGCAATTTACATTTCCGTTCTCGGCGCGGAGGATCAACCGCATCGCGGGCCAGTGATGCATTCGATAGCCTTTGGTGGCAGATCGCCCTAGGCGGATTCCTAGCACTGACGGCCCACAGCATTGTTACCGGCCTATACGAGCGCTACGAGGCCCATCAGGCGATCCAACAGCTAAACCGCGAGGTGCGAAAGATCACATCAGCTATTGAGCGAGAAGGGCCGCCCGTTGCTCAGCCCCTCCCTGCCCTCTACCAACACGCGCGACCGTTGCGCGACGGAGAACGCTGCATCAATGGTCGTCGCCTCGCCCGAGTTGAGAACGGCTGGCGGCAGATTCAGGAGGCCTGCTAATGGCGATTCCAGATTACGCCCCGCCAACCTGGGCCGCGATGGCAAAAGCAGCCACCCGAGAGTTTGATCAATTCGCAAATTGGACAATCGCGGCCGTTGCGGCTGCCGGAGGGATCATCTTCGCAAGCCTGCCTGCTCTCTATGCGATTGCAGATAAGACCTTGCTCAAATGGTCCGTGCTGTTGCTCGCCATTTCGATCGGACTCGGCGCGTTGGGAAAGTTCTACACCCTGAAGGTCGCCGTCGGAATTGCCACAGGGCGGCGGTTGAAGAAGAAAATAGAAGAAGAGGACAAGGCGTTCGACTACGTCAATGACACGCAAGAGGAAATTGACACCGTGTTGACCGAACCCCTTATCTGGCCTTTCCAGAAAATTGCGCGAAGAAACGTAAAGCGCGCTCGCGAGAACGGCCACCCCCCGGAGTGGTCATGGCTACGGAGCGCCAGCATTGCAACTCTCTACATCTGGCTGCATCTCGCTTTCGCTTTTGTTGGCTTCACTGCGCTATGGCTATCGCTGTAGGGCCAGTGGTCAAGTCTCATCTAACCGCCGACCCGACGCCCCCCCCTAAGCCTCATTCCGTCAAAGCTGGCCTGGTGCGTGTCACAGCAGCAAGCACTAAATCCCCAAGGCCAAGCTCAGCTTTTAACTCCGAGAATTCAGCGTAATCCATATCCATTGAGTGGCCTGCACGTGCACGGTTAAACGCGAAACGGTGCACTCCACGCAGGATGTCCACGCAAGTCACCGCAAACACGACATCTTCGGGATTGTCGGCGTCGTTATAGAACGCTCGCCACTTGTGAATCGTTCTCTTGTCATCTGCCCCCATACTGTAAGCAACGAGCGCATTGAGAAGCCAAATCGCCTTACCGTCGCGGAGGCCAAGTACTTCAAGATCGACGTTATGAGCTATGCCAGGACCTGCATTAGCTACCGTGAACTCCAATACCGTGACACCTTTCTGAACCCGGTCGTCTGCCTCGACTTTACCGCCTTGCGACGTACCCCAGGTGCCAAGCTCGACATTCAGCCACGGGTGGAATTGCGAACGCGATAGTTGGTTCTGAAGTGCGAATTCCTCCGATTGCTGGGAGGCAGCCTCAACTGCGCTTGCAAGCTCCTTCTTCTGCACATAGAAGCTCCGAACAACCCAAAGGACTGCAACTGGCGACAAGACACCGGACACGATCGTCGCCACTTCCGACCATCCGTGAATGTCTAGTTTCGCACCGGGCGCATAATCGGCACCGTAGGCGACGAGCGCCGAAACAACGATCGAAAGCCAAACTCCGGTAGCAATCCAAGCAGGCCTCTCGTCAACGAACCATGACCACTTAGTCCTGTCTCGTACCACGCGTCCATCCCCCTTATGGGCTGTGATCAGCGTATCAGAAGCGGTTTGCAGGGTGAAAAATGGACTAGCGATATCCGTGGGCTCCGCCCACACCCGTCACCCGATGCGCAGCAATGCCAGCACGGCCAGATGAGCCGGATACGCGGCATAGAACGCCCACCGCAGGCGCGGCCACTGAATCGACCCATGCGATGCCAGCACGACCAGCAGCAGCGCGAACAACGCGTAGGCGTTGCCGTTGACCGCACACACCATGCCGAGGCCCGCCACCACAGCGGGCCCGGTTGTTTGTCCTGGCGACCGGAAGTACATCACGGCCGCGAGAACGAACGCCACACCGGCCCACGAGCGCCACGGCACCATCGGGCAGGAAGTTCATCCAGTCGCAGAACTGCTCGGGCGACATCGGCAGGACGCGTGCCTTTTCGTGCTGGAGGCCACGCACGTTACAGGCGTAGACCACGCGGCCCTGATCGCGACACTCGTCGCCAACCAGGTCGCGCGCATCGTCGAGCGTCGTGCCCGTTTGGGCGGCCTGGCCGGCGACTGGGGCGGCCACAGTCTGCGCTCCGGTTGCGTGACCGAGGCCGGGCGCCAAGTCGTGCCGCTGGGCGAGGTCATGGCCATGACCGAGCACCGCTGCGTCGCCACCGTGCTGGGCTACTTCCAGGCCGGCCAGCCTCCTGGGCAGTCGCGCCACGCAATTGCTGGCCGTCGCTGACTCAGGGCCAGCGCCCGATGACGCGGATCACCGGTAACGGCAAGACGGCAAGGCGATCACGCGAGGCTGGTCGAGACGGTGCGGGGTTCTGGCACCAGCTGCGCCAGGCGCGGCGGGTCGATCGTGCGGCGACCGGTACCTTTCGGAATCTGATGTATGTGACCGCCGCGCCGCAGCCCCTCCATCGGCTATAAACTGCACGAAGGGCGGCAAGGGCGGATGCAAGCGGCCCAGCACCTGCCACGAGGATCCACCTTGGACCAGCAGATCGCCGTACCGACGTCACGAGAACAGCTCTGGGCGCTGCTCGCCGAAGCGGCTGAGATCGAGCACCACCTGATGTGCTGCTACTTGTACGCGGCCTTCAGCCTCAAGGAGCGCACCGACGAAGACCTGTCGGAGGTCGAGCTCGGCGCCGTCGAGCGCTGGCGCCGCGAGATCCTGGCCGTCTCGGTGGAGGAGATGGGTCACCTCACCATCGTTTGCAACATCCTGTCGGCCCTTGGCGCGCCGGCCCATCTGGTCCACCAGAATTTCCCAATCCCGCCCGGCTACCACCCGGCGGGCGTGGTGGTGAAGCTGGCGCCGTTCAACCGGCAGACGCTCGCGCACTTCGTCTACCTCGAGCGGCCCGACGACGCCGACGTCCAGGACGGCGAAGGCTTCGAGCCGCCACAGCACTACTCGCGGGCGCTCGGCATGGACCGGCTGATGACGGCCTGTACGGACTACGAAACGGTCGGCGAGCTGTATCGCTCGGTGTCAGCCGGCCTGCAACGCTTGAGTGAATCGATGGGCGAACGGCGCCTGTTCGTGGGCAACCCCGACCACCAGCTCGACGCTGACGGCGCACGCTTGCCCGGGTTGAAGACCGTCCGATGCCTGAAGACGGCATTGGAAGCCATCGATGCGATCGTGCGCCAGGGCGAAGGCGCCGACTCGTGCACGGGCGACTCGCATTACCAGCGATTCCTGCGCATCGGCCGCGAATACGACGCACTGCTCGCAAGCCGACCCGCGTTTCGGCCCGCGCGGATGAGCGCCCACAATCCGGTGATGCGGCCGCCCCCGACGCCTGAGGGCCGACTGTGGATCAGCGCCGAACCCGCCGCCGCGCTGCTCGATCTGGGCAATGCCCTGTACAACCACTGCCTGCGATGCGTGTCGCTCGCCTACGGCGACGTCGGCCGGGAGGCGCAAGCCGTCCTCGTGTCGGCCGGTGTCGACCTGATGCACCTGCTCACGACCGTCGCGACCCGCCTTGGCACCCTGCCCGCCAATCCGAGCCTGCCGCAGGCGACCGCGGGCTTGAGTTTCGCGACCATTCGCTCGTCCGCGGCACTGATGGGGGAAGCCGGCAGCGTCGACATCCTGGTCGAGCGCTTGCGCGAGATCGGCGAGCGCTGCGAGCGCCTCATGGATCTCCATCCGCAGGAAGCTGACTTGCTGGGAGCCACGCGCACTGGCACGGAGCGCCTCGCCCATCGGCTGTCCGCGCAGGCAGAACGATGCCGGCGCGAGGAAGCGACGATGCTGGCACAAGCCGATACCCTGCAGGATTCAGTCGTTCGGTCGCCCCAAGCAAGTCAGGCGCCGCCACCGGAGCGCCTCGAGACCGGCGCGGAATTGATACCAGGCAGCGCCGTCGACATCGTGTACCACGGAGCCCGTTGCATCCATGCACGCCACTGCGTGCTGGGGCTGCCGGGCGTGTTCAGGGCGAACACGCCCGGCGCATGGATCCATCCGGATGCGGCGACGACTGAAGCCCTCGTCACGGTCGCCCATATGTGTCCATCGGGCGCGATAGCGTATCGCCGACACGACGGCGGCGCCGAAGAGGCACCGCCGCCAGTCAACCTTGTGCAACTGCGCGAGAACGGACCCTTGGGCGTTCGCGCTCGCATCGTGCTGGACGGTGTACCCATCGGCATGCGCGCGGTGCTGTGCCGGTGCGGTGCGTCGCGGCAGAAACCGTTCTGCGACGGCTCGCACAACGAGATCCATTTTCAAGCCACCGGCGAGCCTGCCAGCGTGGAATCGAAGCCCCTGCAATTGCGCGATGGTCCCCTGAACATCGATCCGGAAGTCAACGGTCCACTCGTTGTCAGCGGCAACATCGAGATCTGTTGCGGCACCGGACGCACCATCGATCGCGTGACGTCGACACGATTGTGCCGTTGCGGCGGCTCGTCGAACAAACCATTCTGCGACGACACCCACCGCCGTAACGGATTTCGCAGCTGATGCCGTTGGACCGCGATCCGCGTCCTGCGGCGAAAGCCAACATCTAAGGGGGCATACCATGAGTCCAGCGGACGCGATCCCGTCCAGCACGCACCTCGACGCAGCGCGACACATCAGCGCGCTCTTCGACAGCGAAGGGGGCGCGCTAGCAGCCCAACGCATCGGCCATGTCAGGAACGGTCATCACGCACTCGTTCAGAAGACAGCCTCCCCCGTCCCGCCACGACGGCCCTGTCGCGAAGGGGCTGAGCGGCGACCCGACGAACGTGATGCGCCATGAACGGCGCGGCCGGAGGGGGTGAGCGGGAGGCCGAGCTCGCGCGCCTGCGCACCTGCCTGGACGACCTGGGGGCACTGCTCGCGCTGTCTGCTTCGTGGCCCGGGCACGCGGCGTCCGAGATCAGCGGTGCGTTGGCCGAGGTGCTTCGGGCGATGCTTGACCTCGAACTAGTGTTCATCGCGCTGGACGATGAACTCCAAAGCAGTCACGCGTTGGGCGACAGTGCCCTCGATTCGACCACGGTTGGGAAAGAGCTTCGACGATTGCTTGGTCCCGAGCCAGGTGCATGGCCCGCCATCCAGCGCGCCAACCTTTTCGGCCGGCAGATGTCCATCGCCACACTTCCCATCGCCGTGCAGCAAGGTTGCGGCACGCTCGCGGTGGCCACCACCCGGGAGGAGTTCCCCACGGAGGCCGAACGGATAGTCCTCTCGGTTGCGCGCGATCAGGCACTGCTTGCACTGAACGAGGTGCGGCTGCGCCGAGAGGAACGCCGCCCGGCAAGCGAACTCAGCGCAATGGCACTGTTCGAAGGGCTCCCAGGCTTCGTCGCGATTCTCGGTCCCGACGGAGGCGTCGAGCGGGTGAACCTGCAGATCCAAGAGTACTGCGGCCAAACGATCGACGGGTTGCGCGCCTGGGGCACCAACGGAACGGTCCACGCGGAAGACATGCCCCACGTCGCCGAGGCGTTCGGCAGCTCGATCGCGTCGGGCGCGCCCTACGTCATCGAGCAACGGCTGCGGCGTTACGACGGCGAGTACCGCTGGTTCGACAACCGTGGCCGTCCGCTGCGCGACGAAGAAGGACGAGTCCTCGCCTGGATTGTGGTGCTGGCCGATATAGACGACCGCAAACGCGCCGAACAGGCCGTGCGTGCGAGTGAAAGGGGGCTGCGCCATCAGGCCGAGACCTTTCCGCAGATGCTGTGGAGCGCGACCGCCGACGGAAATATCGACTACTGCAATGAACGCCTGCTCGCCTACAGCGGTCTCACCGCCGAAACGGTCATGAACGGCGGGTGGGTGAATCTGCTCCATCCCGATGACCGCGAACCGACCGCGGCGATCTGGCTCCGTTGCATTGCCACGGGGGCCCCCTATTCGGTCGAAGTGCGCCATTTTCACGTTGCCGACCAGACCTATCGCTGGATCCTGACGCTCGCCCTGCCCCTGAACGACGCCGAGGGTCGGGTCGTCAAATGGTATGGCTCATGCGTCGACATACACGATCGCAAACTCGCCGAACAAGCGCTCAAGGCGAGCGAGCGTCGCCTCGCGCAGACGATCGACACCATTCCTGCCAATGTCTTCTCGGCGGGTACGGACGGCTCTGTCAACTACCTGAACGCGCGGATGCGCGAATGGTTCGGGCGAAGCGAGGAAAAGATCATGGCCTCTGAATGGGTCCATCTGGCGCACCCCGACGACCGCGAAGGGACGGTCAACGCGTGGCTGGGTGCCGTGGCCGCAGGCGGCGCTTACAGTCGTGAGGTCCGCTTCTTGCACCACACGGGCGTGTATCGCTGGTGCGATAACCAGGCGCGTCCCTTGCGAGACGCCACCGGGGAGATCATCGCCTGGCACGGTGTGGTCAATGACATCCATGACCGCAAACTCGCCGAGGAAGCGCTCACCGCCAGTGAGAAGACCTTGCGGTTGACCATTGACACGATTCCCGCACTGGCCTGGTCGGCGCGAGCCGACGGAACCGCCGATTTCTTCAATCGCCACTACCTCGACTATGTCGGCCTCCCTCTGGAAGAGCTGAGCGACTGGCAATGGATGCGCGTCATCCACCCGGACGATCACGCAGCGATTCACGCGGCCTGGGATCGGTTCAGTGCCGAGGGAACAGGTGGCGAACTCGTCGCACGCGTACGGCGATACGATGGGGCGTATCGCTGGTTCAGCTTTCGCACGCGCCCGTTGCGCAATGATCGGGGCGAGATCGTCAAATGGTACGGCGTCAAGGTCGACATCGACGAGCAGAAGCGCGGGACCATGATGCTCGCCGGGGAACGACAGCTGCTCGAATCGATTGCCGCGGGTCGGCCGTTGCTCGACGTACTCGGCGAACTGTGCAGCGTGATCGAAAGTGTTTTGCCCGAGTGCGTCTGCGAAGCCCGTCTTCTGGAGTTGACCGGGACAATCTTCGAGTTTGGCGTGGCGCCCTCGTGTCCCGCATCCATCGAAGACCTCATCACGGGGCGGCCGGCGCGACAGGCGTTGGCGCCTTGCGGATTGGCCGCGACCGAAAACATTCAGGTCGTGGTGGACGACCTGGGGACAGACCCGCGCTGGCTGGAAACGCCGTTTCGTACGCAGCTGCTCGAGCACGGGCTGTCAGGCGTCTGGAGCACCCCGATCCGCTCAAGGGCGGGCGGTGTTCTCGGAACTTTGTGTTTGTACCATCGCGGGTGCACGGGGCCGCAACCCTACGATCAGGACATCATTGCGCGCGCGGCGCACATCGCGAGTATCGCCATCGAACGATCCCGTTCCGAGGACGAGCTCAAACGACGCGAGTTCCTGCTGCGCACGTCAGAAAGCATCAGCGAAACAGGCTCATTCTCCTGGGACCTGGGCAATAACAAGCTCATCTGGTCCGAGCAGATGTTTCGCATCTGGGAAGTTGAACCAACGGAAGACCTCGGGCCTCCAACACTCCTGCCAATCGTCCATCCCGACGATCGTCCAATCGTCGAGGAGAAGATCGCCCGCATTTTTAGGGGGGAGGACAATGCTCCGAACGTCGAACGGATCGTCATGCCGGATGGACGGATCAAGTATCTCAGCCAATCCACATTGTTGTTCCACTACGACGATGGGCGCCGGGAGTGCGTGGGCGTGTCGCAGGACATCACGCGCCGCCGTCTGGCGGAAGACGCGGTCGACCAGCTTCGGTCTGAGTTGGCCCATGTGACGCGCGCGATGAGTCTGGGTGAGTTGGCCGCGTCGATCGCGCACGAGGTCAATCAACCGCTTCTGGGAATCCTCACCAACGCAGGGACGTGCCTACGCATGCTCACCGCGGGAGAACCGGACATTGAGGGCGCCATCAGGACCGCACAACGCAACATCCGCGACGCGAACCGGGCCTCGGAAGTGATCAAGCGCCTGCGCGGACTCTATCGCAAGCAGGATTTCACTCCAGAATTGTTCAATCTCAATGAAGCCGCCCAAGAGATTGTTTCCATCTGCTCGCACGACATGCGACGACGCGGCATCGTGCTGAAGTCCGAATTGGACGTGAGCCTGCCCCCCGTTTTCGGAGACCGCATCCAGTTGCAGCAGGTGATCCTTAACCTCGTGCTGAACGCCGCGGACGCCATCGCCAGCAACGATGGGTCACGGAAGATCGTCGTCCAGTCGTCCACCACGACGCCAGGGATCGCGCAGTTTCTGGTGCGAGACAACGGGTGTGGCATTGGCACCGAAGATCTTGGGAGAGTTTTCGAAGCCTTCTTCACGACCAAGCCAAACGGCCTGGGCATCGGCCTGTCCGTGAGCAAGACGATCATTGATCGTCACGATGGAACGATCTGGGCGACTGCGAACGATGGTCCAGGTTCAACCTTCGCCTTCTCGGTTCCATGCGCATCGTCGTCCAACGTCGCGCACACCACACCCGGATAAGCCCACCGCGTCTGCGCTGCTCGGCCTATTGGCAGTTCAGCGCGACCGGCGGCCTGGCGCGTCACCAGGCCGAGGCCCCGCCGTCGACGGCGTAGTTCGCCCCGGTGACATACGACGCACGGTCACTCGCGATGAAGGCGGCCAGCTCTACCAGTTCCGAGGGCCTACCAAAGCGCCGGAGGAGCGTCTTTCGCGTGACGGCCTCCCGAAGGGCAGCGTCGTCGCCCAGATCGCGGTCGCTGGCTGGTGTCAAAAAAGGTCCAGGGCTCAGGGCCACGGCGCGAATTCCGTGCGGCGCGCCTTCCAGCGCGAACTGGCGGGTCATCGCGATCACCCCGCCCTTGGCGGCCGCGTGCCCGACCATCGGCGGAGTCTCGCCGCCGATCATGCCGGCGATCGAGGCGATGTTGAGGATGACCCCGCCCCCGCGCCGCACCAGATGCGGCCAGGCGTACTTGGAGACGAAGAAAGGAATGTCGAGCTCGCCGGCGATCGTCGCGCGCCAATCATCGATCGAGAACGTCGGCATCGGACCAAAGCGCTGCACCGCGGCGTTGTTGTAGACGATGTCGAGGCCGCCGTAGATCGCCACCGCCTCGTCGATCAACCGGCGCGCCTGATCCGGATCGGTCAGGTCGACGGGCGCAATCCCGGTCATGTCGCCGCCGGCGCGGCGTACCAGCGCGACGGTGTCGTCATTGGCGCTGGCGTTGATGTCGCACCCGATCACCAGGGCTCCTTCGCGCGCGAAGGTCTGCGCCGCGACGCGCCCCAGCCCGCCGCCGGTGCCGGTGATGAGCGCAATCTTGCCCTTCAGCAGACCGATGGTTTCCTCAATTGCCATGGAAGCAGACATTGCGACGAATCCTTGGGTCCGAAAGACAGTGAGACAGAATTTACGGAGCGCTCGAATCTAGGCGACTGTGTGCGCTGTGTATCTCACCAGCACCGTTGCGCTGCGTCGATTGCACCTAGGTATCGAGCGAACCCGCGGCGGCTTGATGCCGCGAGATCGTCGGATGGTATCGGCCGACACCATCGTGCAATGGCGACGGCGCGCCGACCTTGCTTAGATCGAAACCGGTTGGTCGTCAGCGGTGCCACCGCGAGACGCCCTCAACGCGGTTTCATCAGGAGCACACCATGACCGGATCACCTCCCCTTTCCACCACGCAACGCCGCCTCGTGTGGGGCGTTCGCATTCTGCTTGCCCTGGCCTTTGCAGCGGCCGGTGTGGCCAAGCTCACCGGCGCGCCACAGATGATCCAGGTATTCGAGGCCATTGGCTTTGGCCAATGGTTCCGCTACGTCACCGGCGTCGTCGAACTGCTGGGCGCCGCACTGCTGCTTGTCCCCGCGACGGGCTTCTACGGTGGATTGCTGCTCTGCGCCACGATGGTGGGTGGCGTGGCCACGCACCTGTTCCTGATTGGCGGCAATCCAGCGCCCGCACTGGTTCTGGCTCTGCTCTCGGCATTTGTTGCGTGGCGCCTGCGTCCCTCGCGCACCTCCTTCAGCAGCGAAGCTCAGCAAAGGCGCATCCGAGATTCCATGTAATCGGTACCGCCGCGCTCTGGCGCAGCGGGCAGGTTCGCGGGCAGTTTCAGAGGCGCCCTTGGGCGCGCAGTTCTCTGCCGATCTCGCGGATGCGCCTCTCCCCCTCCAATAGCGCCAGCGGGCTGGTGTGGACCGAGTAATTGCCCAGCGTCAGCTCATGCGGGTGCTTGGCGGCCGAACCAAACACGAACTCCGTGTCCTGTACCGCAATGAACTCAATCGGACCGGGACCTTCTTCGAATACGGCCAGTTCTCCGGCATCAATGCTTTCTGGCGCCAGCAGGTGTCCCACGCTCACCGCCGCCCATGCCACCGAATGCCCGGGCCGTGGCTGATATCGCCAAGACTCGCCAGCTTTGAGCCGCACCGAGAAGTAGTCAATCGACGACGGCGCATCGATCGCTCCGCGGGCGTGGCCGTGCTGGCCAAGCAGTACCGTCACCGGCCCCTCGCGGCCCAGGGAGTCCGGGGCCAGATACCGACTGACCGGCTGCCCGAGCTCGGACGCGGGAGGAAGTGCGATCCATAGCTGGAAGCCACGCAGACGGTCGGAGTCACCAAAGTTTCCGCCGTGCCATGCGCCGTTTCCGGCGTGCATCCATTCCATCCAGCCCTGTTCGATTTGCCCCCGTCGGCCAAGGTCATCCTCGTAGTTGACCGAGCCCTCGAGCAACCACGTCAAGGTCGCGATGCCCGAGTGCGGGTGTAGACCAACGCCATCGACCTTCACGCGGGAGAGGTCCTGCGCGTCAATGAGATCGAGGAACACGAAGGGCTTCAGGACACCGCCCAAGTCCGAGGGACTCATCAGTCGCGTGATCGGTCCATGGCGCTGCCCTAGCGTCTTGTGGACGATCGGGCGCAGGCGGTCGCTCGCCACGTCACCGGCCGTGCTCCGGGAAAGATCAAGTGTGTTCATGCACGCTCCTTAAGGAGGTGGCTGCCTCGCGCGATCCGCGCGGTTAGCAGTACAACCAGGGCGCGAATCTAGCGGACGTGCGCCCGTGCGAGTACCCGCGCGACCTGGATTTCACTCGTCCACCCGTGGCAGCAATCCTGTCGACGAACCGGTGCGCAATCGCAGTTCAAGGGCCGCTCGTCGCGACGATGGGATTAGCGCCGGCGCGGACCAGCCCCGCCGTGACCATTTTTGCCAGGGCGAATTCGACGAACGCACTCACCGCGCGCGGCACCTGACGACGGCTCTGGTAGACCAGGTACATGTCGAGTCCATCCACCCCGAACTCGGGCAGCACGGGCACGAGCTGCCCGTCAAGCAGGTACGGGGCACACATGACGTCCGGCAACAGTGCGATGCCCACGCCGGACGTGCACGCTCGCAACTGGGCGAGGGCCGAGTTTGCGAAGAAGCGTCCCCGCACGACGACTTCGGTCGGTCCGTTGGCGCCATCAAGATGCCAGGCCGTGCGACCGGGGCCATCGCGACCTGAGATGCAATCGTGTCCGGCCAGATCAGCCAAGGACTCTGGAACACCGCGCTCGGCAAGGTACCCGGGGCTGGCGACCATGAGACCCCGGTTGCTACCGATCCGGCGTGCGATCAAGGTGGGCTCGTTGATCGCACCGGCACGGATGGCAACGTCGATGCCTTCGGCGACGAGATCTGCGCGTGCGTCACTGAGGACGAACTCCAAGCGCACCAATGGATACTCGGTCAGGAACAGCTTCACCCAATCCAACTCGAACCAGTGGAAGAAGTCCGCGGCGGCAGCAACCCGCACTTTGCCGCGGGGCGTCAGGCCTCCCTCTCCCACGTCCAATGCCGCCTCTGACAGGGCCTCGACCTGTCCAGAGCTGCGAGCGAAGAGCGCCTCGCCGGCATCGGTCAATGTCAGGTGCCGAGTCGAGCGATGCAGCAAGCGCACACCGAGCTGCTCCTCCAGTTGCCCGATACGACGGCTGACCGTGTTGGAAGGCATGCCGGCACGGCGCGCGGCCTCGGCAAAACTGCCGGCCTTGACCACCTGCACGAACAACGCAACGTCATTCAGATCCACCATGCTTGCTCCTCCTGCACGCCTCCACGCGTGGCGGGCGGTGGAGGGTAACGCGAGGCGAGCGCCTTTGTGCCCTTTCCAGTCAGCGCAACCGCTCTGCCGGTCGGAGCGGAATGAGTCCGCGCACCCTGCAGGCTCCATTATTGGCGTTCATGCGCCGCCCTCGGTTCTACCCTGCATGGCCGCCGATGCGGCGCGCAATTCCTCTATGAGGGTGCTCATCAACTGTTGCGTTGACATTGCCCGGACCAACGGTGCGCCCTGCCCCGCCCAGTCTGCGCCGTACCCGAGGTTGCCCGCAGCCTTGGCTATCGCATTGAGTGCCTTGCCGGCGTCGTAAGCGATCGGATAGTCGGGAATCACCCCGTCTGGGACCGTCTCACCCCAGCGCGTGAAATCATTGCTCAGGCTGCGCGCGGGGCGGCCCGAAATGACACGCGTCATCACGGTTTGGTGGGCCGCGCTGCCTTGCAAGCGCGTTCGGAAGCCAGCGTCCGCCAATGATTCGTCGGTAGCCAGAAAAGCGGTGCCCATCTGCACTGCGCAGGCACCCAACGCCACGGCTGCGGCGACTCCCGCGCCGTCCATGATGCCGCCAGCGGCGATAACCGGGACGGAAACTGAGCGCGCCAGTAGCCGGGTCAACGCCACTGTGGTGAGGCGGCTGTCGCCGACGTCGGGATCGAACACGCCACGATGGCCGCCTGCTTCGAAGCCCTGTGCCACCACTGCATCGATTCCGGCGGCCTCGACTGCCCGGGCTTCGTCCAGGTTGGTGGCGGAGGCCAGCAGCACTGCGCCGGCACGGTGCAGCGCGTCGATCTGCGCCGGGTGCGGCAGTCCAAAGTGGAAGCTCACTACCCTTGGCCGCTCGGCGACCAGCATCTCGAGCATATCGATGTTGTCGAGAAACGACGGATAGATCTCACGCAAGCTCGTGGGTGCCGGCCGCCCCCAGCGCCCGAACTCCGGCGCCAGGCGCTCCAACCACGCGAGGTCCCTGCCAGGGTCCACCTTCGCGGGCTGATGCACGAACAGATTGACGTTGAGCGGCCCGTCACTCAGCGCCCGGAACTCGCGGATGATCGTTCGCGCCTGTTCGGCGGTCATGGCTCCGATGCCAAGGGACCCCAATCCGCCCGTTTGCGAAACCGCGGCGGCCATCGCCGCGGTTGAGACACCGGCCATGGGCGATTGAATGATCGGGACCCGCATGCCGATTCGGGACAGAAGGTCGCCAGCACGTGATCTCGGCATGTCTGCGTCCTCGGTAAGTGCGTACGGTAGCCAAGCCGCCTGGCGACCGCGCATTCCTGCCACCGTGGAGGGGCATCAGGCGAAAGTGTCACCGCAGTGAACGAACGTGCCAATTGCACAAAGGTGTCGGTCAGCACCAGATCGATGTCAGAAATCGCACAGTTGTGGAGGGCGCGCGGCCGCGCCTGCTCCGCTGATTACGCAGTGCTCGGCATCGTCGAGCCTAAGCCTGGCAGGACCCGTACCGCGCAGCGGCATGCCTTCAGGCGATTCCGGGCTCGCTCGCCGCCGACCAACGCCAACCAGGGCGAATGTGACGGCATGCGCGCGCGGCGGGGTGACGTTCGAGGTAGTCCTGATGCTCCGCTTCGGCTTCCCAGAACTGACCTGCCGGTTCGATCGTGGTGACGACCGGGCCGGGTAGTACCCCGGAGGCGTCGAGGTCCACGATGGTCGCCTCGGCGGTATGCCGTTGCGCCTGGCTCAGATAGAAGATCGCGGAGCGGTAGCGAGTGCCGATGTTGCTGCCTTGGCGATTCCGGGTGGTCGGGTCGTGGATGCGGAAGAAGAACTCGAGAATCTGCCTGTAGGAAAGCAGTTTCGGATCAAACACGATCTCAATCGCCTCGGCGTGGGTGCCGTGGCTTTCGTACGTGGGGCGTTGCACATCGCCACCCGTGTAGCCCACGCGGGTCGATGACACCGTTGGTATGCGGCGGAGCAGATCCTGCATGCCCCAGAAGCAACCGCCGGCGAGGATCGCGGCTTCGGTTTCTTCAGTTGCTTCGGTTTCTCCGATCTCTTCGATCATGACCGCATTCCATACCCGGCCCGCGGGCTCCCAGATCGCACGTTAGCATTCCTGCCTGGCTTGGTTGCGAATTACCCCTGACTCAGGCCCGCCTCCTCGCTCGAGACGGGGTGATCGCTGGCGCGGCGCCGGCGCAACTCCGGCACCGGCATCCCATACCAGCCCCAGTTCTCCAACGTAACTTCTTCGATGACGACGAAGGTGGAGTCGAGCGGTTTGTGAAGCACGTCCAACAGGAGTTGGCTGACGCCGCGAATCAGCGCAGCCTTCTCGTCGGCCGTGGCGGAATCGCGGCCCGGACCGGTTCCCTCGCGGGTGATCTGTATCGTGACAATGGGCATCGGGATACTCCAGCTGAGTGATGGCGGGTCCTGCCGCCGCGATGGGTTTCAGTGACCTGCGCTCTGGCCGCCGTCGACGTGGAGGACCTCGCCGGTGACGAACCCCGCCGACTCCAGGAAGAGCACGGCCTCCACAACGTCGGAGATCTCGCCGATGCGCCCGACCGGATGCAGCCCCGCCAGTCCCGCATGAGTTTCAGGTGGATGCAACGGGGTTCGGATGATGCCTGGCGAGACCGCATTGGCGCGGATGCCGCGCTTGGCGTACTCGATGGCCAACGACTTCGTCGCCGCGTTCAGGCCACCCTTGGTCAGCGATGCCAGCACGGAGGGGACGCCGTCGATTGCATGGTCGGTGAGGCTGGTGGTGATGGTGACCACGTGACCACTGCCACGCTTCTCCATCTCCTCGACCGCGAGCTGCGTCACGTGGAAGAAGCCCGTCAGGTTGATTGCGATGTTGTTCGCATAGTCGTCAACGCTGAACTTGGTGAACGGCTTGGCTGTGAAGACCCCGGCGTTGTTGACCAGCGTATCAATGCGGCCAAAGTGCGCGAGGCCTTCCTCAATGATGCGCTGCGCGACGGTGCGGTCAGAAATGTCGCCCGCCACGGCAAGCACGTCGGGATCACTAGACGGCTTGATCGCGCGCGAGTTCGCGACGACGCGGTAACCGCGCTCGCGAAATGCCTGGACCAGGCCGGCACCGATGCCCTGCGAGGCCCCGGTGATGATGGCGACTTTGCGAGAACTGCTCATGCTGGTGCTCCGGTAGAAAGGGGATGCATCGGGACGTACCGCATTGCGAGCGGCGCCCCACCTGGCTTGCGACGACCTGGCGAACCGCCAAAAGGCCGTCGCAGGGGTGGGCGTGTCAATTGCCCGTGGCGTAGCGTGGTGCGGGCGTGGTGCGAGACAACCCCGGAAGCAGCGCACGCCGTGCAGCCTCCATCGCGTTCCACTCGTTGATGTCCGGCAGCGAGGGGAAGGTCGCGAACTCGCCCTGTGCCAGTCCTGACAGCGCCGCGTCGACGGCGTCCTCGGCAGTCATGACGATGTTCGCCGGCAGTGCCTGGACCGGGGTGCCGGACAGTTCCCAGAAATCCGTAGCGGTCGCCCCGGGCAAGACCACTTGCACGCGGATCCCCTTGTCGCCGAATTCGTGGCGCAAGGACTGCGAGAACGCCAGCACGTAAGCCTTTGTGCCGCTGTAAACGCCACCGCTCAACACTTCCGGGGCCACCGCGAGGATGGAGCCCATGTTGACGATGGTGCCCCCTCCCCTGTCGACAAATGCGATTGCCGCCGCGCGCGCCAGGCGCGTCAGCGCGGTGACGTTGAGCTCGATCATCCGCTCGATACTGGCGACATCCAGATCCTGCAGGTGTGCGGTGGATCCGGCGCCGGCGTTGTTCACCAGCATGCGTACCGACGTGTCGCTGAGCATGGCCTCCTCGACCCATTCCAGGTCCTTGGCACGGGTGAGGTCTGCGCTGATGGTCCGAACATGGCGTGCGGTGGCGGTCGAAAGGCTCTCAGCCAACTTCTCCAGCTTTGCGGTGCTGCGCGCTACGAGAATGAGGTCGTACCCATCGCGTGCGAGACGGTCGGCGTAGATCGCGCCGAGGCCGGACGATGCGCCGGTGATCAGCGCTGTGCCTTTGTCATTGATGATCATCGAAGTCTCCAGTAAGTGACGCGTGGACGAGGTGGTCCACGCTAGGTTCTTAACGCCCCGCCACGTCCAGGACCGCCCGAGCGAACTCCCGGGGGGCCTCCTGTGGCGGGTTATGGCCGATTCCGCCCGTGAGGAGCCGGTGCTCATATTTGCCGGTGAAGCGCTTGGCATAGCTCTCAGGCGGCGGATGCGGCGCGCCGTTGGCATCGCCCTCCAGCGTGATCGCCGGGACTTCGATCAACGGGAACGCCGCCAGCAGGCGCTCATCCTCGTCGTAGCGTGCCTCGCCATCCGCAAGGCCCAGTCGCCAACGATAGTTGTGGATGACGATGGCGACGTGGTCCGGATTCTGGAACGACGCCGCACTGCGATCGAACGTGGCGTCGTCGAAAGCCCATTTCGGAGAGGCGAGTTTCCAGATCAGTTTGGCGAACTCGCTGCGGTTCTTGTCGTACCCGGATCGGCCGCGTTCGGTCGCGAAGTAATACTGGTACCACCACTGAAGCTCCGCCGCTGGCGGCAGCGGTGCCTGGGCTGCTTGCTGGCTCCCGATCAGGTAGCCGCTGACCGAGACCAGTGCACCGACGCGTTCCGGTCGCAAGGCCGCGACGATGGCCGCCGACCGCGCGCCCCAGTCGAAACCGGCGAGCACAGCCTTGCGGATGCGAAGCGCATCCATCAGCTGCACCACGTCGTCGGCGAGGGCGGCGGGCTGGGCATTGCGCGGCACGTCGTCCGACACGAAGCGCGTGGTGCCGTAACCACGCAGGTACGGCACGATGACGCGAAGACCGGCCGAGGCGAGCAGCGGTGCCACTTCCGCATAGCTGTGGATGTCGTAGGGCCAGCCGTGCAGCAGAATCACGACGGGACCAGAGGTCGGGCCGACCTCCGCGTAGGCGACATCCAGGACACCGGCACGCACGGTCTTGAGTAACTCGAATGCCGCCGTCTTCACCGGCTTTGCCGCAGTTCTGGGCGTTCCGCCACCGGCGTGCGCTTGCGCGCCGCGGGCCAGCACGAACGGTGCGGTGGCAACGCCCAGTGCGGCGACGCCCAGGATGAGGCGGCGGTCCTGGTTGATGGAGTCGGTGCTGTCGGCACTGAAGTGATCCATGGCAGTCTCCTTGCAGTCTTTGTTGCGAAATTTCGCACTAGAAGTCGGCGTTGAGCTTGAGGCCCCAGACGAGTGCGCTGTCGTTGTCACTGCGTCCGCCCGGATGCCGAACGTGCTGCACGCTCGGCATCAACTGGACGCCGCGCAGGACGGCGAACTGATAGTTGAGCTCGACCGGGTTTTCATGGCGCGGCAGCACCGCATCCATCCCTGCGCCGGGCTGTGCCAGACGCTCGGCCTCGCGCGCGGGAGCGCCGACACGGTTTTGGCCAACCGCGAAGCCGACCCGGTCGTGCGGCCTGCCGGCGAAGGGACCGTGTAGCCACAAGCCGAGTGAGATCAATCGATCAACACGGTCAACGTCCGGATCCGAGCGCGAAAGATTGGCGAACAGCGTTAGAAGGCGCCCGCTCTCGTTGAACCACACCTGCTGCTGCGCCATCGCGTAGTAGCCGGTGGACTGATCGCGCATCAATGGTGTCCCGCTCTGCGCACTGACAAGCAGGTCGGCCTGGTCGGTGCTGTTGCGCCAGAAACCGATGCGATAAGCGCCGTCAAGGCGACCGAACAGGCGTGGCAGCCAGCCGGCTTCGACGTTCGACAGGATGCCGTCGTGGTCGTCATGGGGAGTGCGCAAGCGCAGACCCTGGTCGCCGTCGAGGTTGCGCGGGTTGACGTCGCTGGCACCCAGCTTGAGGTACGACGTGCGTGTCGGCCGGAACGTGACGTTCGCAAAGTACTGGCCGATGGGCCACGTGTACCAGCCGTTGCTGTGATACCCCGGCAGCGGGCCGCAGAAGCTTATGTTGATGAAGTCGCATGACAGCGGAAAGAAGTCGACATCGCTGCGACCCAGATTCAGCGTCACGCGCTGGTCGAACAGCGATTGTTGTAAGTAGAAGCGCGTCAGGCGCGTGTAATGGCCACGACCGTAGATCTCATGGGTTTCCAGCAGCGTGCCCAGACCCGCCTTCGCGTCGAGCTGCGGCCCGTTACGATTGGTGACCAGGACATGGAAGGAGGCTCCGGGCCAGCCCACCAGTGCCTCGAGGTTTGCATCCAGGCCCACCGCGAACTGGTCGGCATAGGCGCTTGCGTCGCGTTCCCCGCCGGTGCTGTTGTGCAGCCACTCGTTGATGTACGAGAGCGACATGTCGAGTCCTCTCCGGGAAAGAGCCGTTCGCGCCCCGCCCCAGTCACCACTGATACGGTCTGCGTAGGCGTTGAGCGCGTCCGGATCACCGGACGCCTCGGCCTTTGCCACGGCCGGCAAGGCCACCGCCAACAGCAGCGGAAGAATCGCGATCGCGGGCGCCGAAACGGCCATGTCTGCCCCTGCCCCGCCGCATCAATCCGCGGTTCCGCCGAGCTTGCCCGTGTACACGGGCAGGCGCTTCTCGACGTCGGGATTGACCTGCAGGCCCAGATCCATCAACTGCTTGATTCGCTGCTGCGCCGCGGCGCGCTGCACCGATCCAATGAAGCCGGCCCACTCCGCGCCGAGCTGTTCGTTCGACGGCAAGCTGCTGTCGTCGACGATGCGCTTGATGTCGGCAATGGCCTGCTTGTCGAATCGCGCGATGCGCCGCGCCATGGTATCGACGAAGGCATCGAGCTCGGCATCGGGCAAGGCTCGGTTGACGTAGCCGTAGCGCTCGGCGGTCGGCCCATCGATGTCGTTGCCGGTGAGCAGCACTTCAAGGGCGCGTCCACGTCCGATCAGGCGCGGCAAGCGCGACATGGGACCACCGCCGGGAACCAGTCCCGCACCAACCTCCCATTGCGAGAGCACGGCCTTCTCGCGGCTGGCGAAGCGCATGTCGCTCGCCAGCGACAGCTCGCTGCCCACACCGGTTGCGCGGCCGCGGATCGAGGCGATCGACACCACCGGCGCCTTGCTGATGCGCACCAGCATGTCCGGGAGGGGGGGCAGGCCGGTGGCGCCATTGGGCAAACCGGTGGTGTCGGTCAGAGGCGGCACGAAGTCGTAGTGCGTCAGGAAGAAGTCGGGCACGTCGCTGTCGAACACGACCACGCGCACACGCGGGTCGCTCTCCAACGCGGTGACCACCTTGTTCAACTGCGGCATCGTCTTCGGGCCGTAGATGTTGTACGGCGGGTTGTGGAACGTGACGCGCCAGTATTCCGGGGTCACCCGTGTGAGGCGGACCTGGTCGTCGGCGTCGGTGGCCGAGTGCGGGGCGCCGCCGCTGGCTGGTGCCTTCTGTGCCCATGCGGGCATGGCCAAGGCCATACTGGCAGCGAGAATCGCCGTAGCGAATGAATGCAGTTTCATGACTTGGCTCCGATGCGGTGCTGGGACGGGATTTCGAGATGGAGCGTTGAAAGGCTCAACGCAGAGGTTTGAACGTCGCGCGCAGCTCGTCCACGAACACGTCTGGTTGCTCCCACGCGGCGAAGTGGCCGCCCTTGTCGAGCCGGTTGTAGTGGATGAGCTTCGGGTACGCGCGCTCGGCCCAGCTCTTGGGCGCTTGATAGAGCTCGTCCGGGAACGCGCTCACGCCGACCGGGATGTCGATGCCCTTGGGGGCGAAGAACGCGAGCTTGCTTTCCCAGTACAGCCGCGCGGACGACACCGCGGTGTTGGTGAGCCAGTACAGCGTGATGTTGTCGAGGACGTCATCGCGCGACAGCCCCTCGCGCTGGCCATCGAAGACGCGCGCGATCAGCGCATAGCTGAGCGCGTCGTGGTCGAGCATCCACGCCGCAAGCCCCACAGGTGAGTCGGCGATGGCGTACAGCGTCTGCGGGCGTCCCGCCATTTCCTGCGCGTAGCCCAAGCCGTGGCGGTAGAAGAAGTCGAGCTGGTCGTAGGCGCGCTTCTCGTCGGCCGAGAGATTCGCGGGTGCAGGCTGTCGAGCCTGCAGCGCGACATCGATGTCGGCCGGCACCGTGGCCGGCATATTGGTGTGGATCCCGACCAGTTCCGGTGCTTTCAGCAGCGCCATCTGCTCGGTAACGGCGTTGCCCCAGTCACCCCCCTGCGCGACGAACCGGTTGTAGCCCAGTCGCTTCATCAACACGACCCAGGCACGTGCGATGCGTATCGGGTCCCAGCCGGTTTGCGTGGGCTTTCCTGAGAATCCATAGCCTGGCAGCGACGGAATGACGACATCGAACGCATCTGCGGCCGTGCCGCCATGCGCGGTTGGATCGGTGAGCGGGCCGATGATCTTCATCTGCTCCACGATCGATCCGGGCCAACCGTGCGTGACGATCAGCGGCAACGCGTTGGCGTGTTTGGAACGAACGTGGATGAAATGGATGTCGACACCGTCGATGGTGGTCACGAACTGTGGCGTCGCATTGAGCTTGGCTTCGAACCGGCGCCAGTCGTAGTCCTTCGCCCAGTACCCGGCGAGTTGCTTGAGGGTAGCCAGCTGCACGCCCTGCGACTGGTCGTCGACCGTTTCCTTCTCGGGCCATTTCGTCGCTTCGACGCGACGGCGCAGGTCGTCCAGTTCTGCCTGCGTGGCCTGGTACTTGAACGGGCGTATCGAAGTATCCTGGTCCACCGTTGCATTGGCGGAGGTGGTGGAGGCGACACTGGAGACGTTCATGGCGGACTCTCGGTGTGGAGTGGCGGACACGACCTGCGATGCGAGCAGCCCGGCCAGCGGAATGGCGAGCGCACAAAGCCGGATCAACGAAGCGCGCACGGTCGTCAGCGAAGAGCAGTACCGCGGGACTGACATCGCGCCGCGGCGCGAGGCATGCGTGGAGCACCAGGCGATCATGTCGATTCCTTGGTTCGGGGGGAACGGTGCGCCGGCCGAGGCCGGCGCGGGTCGTCGTCCATGCACAATGCGCGTGGGCCATCACACCAAGGCACGCGTGTGCAGTCGATTACACCAAGGTGTCGTTCGATACCTTTGTATGCACCAGGAGCCGCGCAGTCGTGCGCACGGAACCTCGGCTCGGGCCGTTTCGGTGCGCACGGATCAATCGGGAGAAGACTGGCGGATCAGTCCGCTTTCGGCTCGCGCCAGATCCGGACAGGGATCGACTTGTAGCTTGGCGTGCCGCTTTCCGGGTCGACGTGGTCAAGCGGTACCAGGCAGTTGCCTTCGGGGTAGTACGTGGCGACCGAACCCGGTGCAATGCCATAAGCCACCGCAATCACATCGCGCATTGTCCGCTCGCGCCTTACCCCGAGCACCGTCTCAATGACTATGGGGTCACCGTGCGAGATGCCGCGCGAGGCCATGTCGTCCTCGTTCATGAACACGACGTCGCGGCGGCCGAACACGCCCCGGTAGCGGTCGTCCAGACCGTAGATCGTCGTGTTGTATTGATCGTGGCTGCGAACCGTCGTCAGCGTCAGCACGGAGGCATCGCGGCCAGGCAAGTCCTCGCGCAGGCCGGCGAACGGCAGGAACTCAGCCTTACCGGACGGCGTATTCCATACGCGCTGTGTAGGCGGTAGCGGCATGCGGAAGCCACCGGGTTTGCGAATACGCTGGTTGTAATCGTCGAAACCCGGGATCACCGCCTCGATGGCCTCGCGAATGCGATCGTAGTCGGCGACCAGGTCGCTCCAAGGTACCGCGCTTGCGGGCAAAGTCGCCGCGGCGATGCCGGCGACGATGGCAGGCTCAGAACGCAGTGCGGCGGACGCCGGCGATAGCCGTCCGCGCGAGGCATGCACCATCGACATCGAATCTTCCACCGTCACCGCCTGCGGTCCGGCGGCCTGGTCATCGCGCTCGGTGCGGCCCAGGCACGGGAGCAGGAAGGCATGACGTCCCACCAGCAGATGGGTCCGGTTGAGCTTGGTCGCCACGTGCACCGCCAGCGGCAGCCGGCGCATCGCCGGTAGACACGCCTCTGGATCCGGCAGAGCCACTGCAAGATTGCCGCCCATGCAGATCAGGGCTTTCGAGCGGCCGTCGACGATGGCCCGCATCGCCGAAACCGCGTCGTGCCCATGTTCGGCCGGAGGGCGGAAACCGAATCGCGCCTCGATGCGCTTGAGCATTGCCGCCGATGGCTTCTCGGTGATGCCAACGGTGCGGTCGCCCTGCACGTTGGAGTGGCCGCGCAACGGGCAGATCCCGGCACCGGGCTTGCCAAAATTGCCACGCAGGAGCAAGAGGTTGGCGACCTGCTGCACGTTCTGCGTCCCGGTGCGATGCTGCGTCAGGCCCATGCCGTAAGTGACGATGGTCGCGTCTGACGCCGCGTAGGCTTGCGCGACGCGGCGCATCTGCGGCTCGGACAGCCCCGACTCCGTCTCGATGTCTGGCCAGCGCGTTGCACGAAGTCCGGTCGCCAACGCCTCGAAGCCATTGGTGTGCGCCGCGATGAACGCGCGATCAAGCACGTCGTCCGTTGCGTCCATTTCCAGCAGCGCCTTCATGATTCCCTTGAGCACGGCAGCATCGCCGCCCACTCTGGGCTGCAGGTAACTCGATGCGATGGCAGTGGCGCCCAGCGTCGCCATTTCCAGCGGGTCCTGCGGATCGGCGAAGCGTTCAAGCGCTCGCTCGCGCAGCGGATTGATGACGATGATCGGTACGCCCCGGCGAGCGACCTCGTGCAGCGTTCCCATCATCCTCGGGTGGTTGGTACCGGGGTTGTGGCCCATCGCAATGATCAGCTGGCAGTGGTCGAAGTCATCCAGTGACACCGTGCCCTTGCCGATGCCGATGGACATCGGCAAGCCAACGCTGGTTGCCTCATGGCACATGTTCGAGCAGTCGGGGAAGTTGTTGCTGCCGTACTCGCGCGCGAATATCTGGTACAGGAACGCGGCCTCATTTGAGGTCCGGCCGGATGTGTAGAACTCGACGGCTTGCGGATCCAGCTCGCGCAGGAGCTCGCCAATACGGGCGAAAGCCTGCTGCCAGTCTATGGGCTCGTACTGGTCCCGCTCAGCGTTATAGACCATCGGTTCGGTAAGACGTCCCTCGTCCTCCAGCGCGTGGTCACTCCATTGAAGCAGCGACTCGACGGTGTGCTGCGCGAAGAACGCCGCCGTCACCCGTTTCTTGGTCGCCTCCCAGGTCACCGCCTTGGCGCCGTTCTCGCAGAACTGGAACGTCGAGCGGTGATGTTTGTCGGGCCACGCACATCCGGGGCAATCGAATCCGTCGGGCTGGTTGGTGCGCAACAACGCGGCCGTTGCATCGCCGGCCTCCATTTGCTCCCCGATCGCCCGTGCGGTGGCCCGCAACGCGCCCCAGCCACCGGCGGGATTGCGGTAGCGACGGATTCCGGAGGGGTCGTTCTCGGCCATGGCGCACCTCGTGTCTGCACGATGGTGGAGCACTGCGCACCAGCCCTGTACGTGCGGTGTCGAGCGGCACGACGATGGTACTCCCGCGATGGGCCGGACGCGCCGACACCTTCGTATCATGGTTGTGGCCAATGGATGCGGGTAGCGTTGTCGTTGCTCCCGAAGCCCGGCGCCAGTAGACCGTCCTCATGAGTCCCGATGCCCGCTTCCGTGCGTGGATGTTGACCTCGCTGGCACTGTCGGCGGCATTCTTTGCCTACTACGTGGCGGCGGACACCCACATGCCGGTGTCGCCGGACGCGCGGCTGACCTATCGGGTAACCCGCGTTGCTCCGGAGGTCAGTGGCCGCGTCATCGACGTATGCGTCGTCAACAACCAGCGCGTGCAACGGGGCGACCTGTTGTTCCGCGTCGATCCGGACCGCTACCTCGTGCTGGTCGAACAGGCCCAGCTCGAAGTTGAACAGGCAACCCAGGACAACGCCCAGTTCGATGCCGTCATCGCCGCCGCGATAGCGGAACTGGCACGGGCGGAAACGCAACTGCAGGACGCTGACCGCGATCTGCGTCGCTTCGATGAACTGGAACGTCAGCAGTATGTTTCACACGCCGCCCTGGACGCTGCACGCGCGCGGCGCGACGTCGCCGCTGCGCAAGTGCATGCATCGCTCGCAAGCCTCGCCGCGGCGCGGGTGCAACGTGGCGAACCGGGAGATCACAGCCTGCGGTTGCGGCGCGCACGTAACGCACTCGACCGCGCCCGCCTCGACCTGGATCGCTCGCAGGTGACCGCCCTGGAGGCGGGCATCGTCAGCAATCTGCGTCTGGAGGCCGGTGCCTACGCACAGGCAGGGGAGCCAAAGCTGGCCCTGGTCAGCACGGCCCCCAGTCTGTTTGCCGACTTCCGCGAGAAGGCGTTGCTCCACGTCGAGCGGGGGACGCGCGCGGAGGTCGCCTTCGACGCCCTGCCCGGCCGCCTCTTCCAGGCGGAAGTTGCCTCTCTGGACGCGGGCGTTGCCAACGGTCAGATCGACCCCGACGGCAGGCTCGCGGCACCGGAGCAGAGCGATCGTTGGGTCCGCGACGCCGAGCGCGTGCGCGTCAATCTGCGCCTGCTCGAAGCACCGCCGAGGCCACTCATGACCGGAGCGCGTGCGACCGTGCAGTTGCATCCACGCGAGCATGGCGTGTCGGGCTGGTTCGGCCACTTGCAGATCCGCGTGATCAGCCTGCTCCACTATGTCTATTGACGCAGCCCACCTACCCTCACGCACGGCGCTCACCGAGGACAGCTGGCGTCACGCGCGGCGCATCGCAATCGCCAGCGTGTTGGGTCTGGCGACGGCAAAACTGATGGGATGGCCGTACGGCGCCTTCTTCGCCTTCTATCCGATCGTCCTGGTCGGTTTGGTGCGACCGCTTAATCCTGGGGTCGTGCTGCAGTTCGTCGGCAGCAGCGCGGTTAGCATCCTCGTCGCACAAGT
The DNA here is from genome assembly GCF_052113485.1 of Lysobacter sp. TAF61. Taxonomy (NCBI): domain Bacteria; kingdom Pseudomonadati; phylum Pseudomonadota; class Gammaproteobacteria; order Lysobacterales; family Lysobacteraceae; genus Lysobacter; species Lysobacter sp. TAF61. The sequence continues at coordinate 20,504 of NZ_JBFRDH010000003.1, read as the reverse complement.
GCTGATCATCCTGTCGGACGTCGCCCCATTGCTGGCCGTTCTTGCGTTCTTTGCCTTCGCAGCGCACTGCTTCCGCATGATGGCTCTAGAACGGTGGGTCCTGTTCCACGCATTGGCGATACTGTCCACCTCGGTGCTTGCGCACTTGGCGAGCTATCCGCAGGTCGCACCGGACGACCTCTACACCGCGCAGTTCATTGCAACCGTGTTGGCTGTCGTGGTCTCCGGTTTCACCCATGCCGTGTTGCCTGAGAGGCGTTCGTCAACGCCTGAGCCCCGGGCGAAGCCCCCCGCCATCGTCCACCACCAGATGCTGCTCGGTGCGATCTGCGCCACCGTGTCCTACGTGGCCTTCCAGTTGCTGGACCTGCGGGATTCACTGTCGGCGCAGGCGGCGAGTGTGCTGGTGTTGTTCCCCATGACGCTATCGGGCGGACGCTGGGCCGCGTGCACGCGGGTGATTGGGACGCTGCTTGGATCACTGTACGCACTGACGCTGCAGGTCGTGCTGTACACCCATGCCTCACACGTACCGCTCCTGCTCACACTGTACGCAGCCGGGGTCACGTGGTTCGCAACGTGGCACGTCCGCGAGGATGCAGGGCCTGCGGTTGGACTTAGCGCTGCCACGGCTGTCGCGGTGCTCATCGGGCAACTGGTTCCCAGTGCCGACCTTTACGGCATCTCGCTCTACCGTTTCGTCTCGGTTGCGATCGCGGTGACCACGATGCTGCTATGCATCTATCTCACACAGGCCGCCCTGAACTCGTTCGCGGCGACGCGTCTCGATCAGGCCAAGGAATTTGTAGCAAATGGGCCGCAATCGACACCTTCGTACGATTTGCAAGATCAGGGCGCGGGCGTAGCGTCGAGTTGCCCCCAACTTCCCCGCAAGGTGATCCAGATGGAAGAGCATGTCATCGTGGACTCGAGCTTCACAGCTATCATCAACGCACCCATCGAGAAGATCGACATCCCCTCCTGGTGCTTCAGTCTCCCCGACAAGGAATACCAGGGCTGCTCGCCAGCGCATTTTGCCGCCGGCGCGACGACGTCCGAGGATGGACGCCGGATGTCGATCAACGTCGAGGTGCTCGGCGGCGTCCCGATGGTGCAGCACTACGTAGAGCAGATTGCCGAGCCGCACCGCCTGGTGCTCGACTCGGTGTCGGACCTCTTCACGCCGTCGGGCCGGACAACCATCCTGGTGATGTGGGAACTTAGCGTGGAGCCGCTCGATGCGGGGCGCTGCACGTTCACCAACCACGTGCGCAGCCGGGCGACAGAAGGATTCCTGGATTACCTCGCGCGCCAGGGTATTCCGTTCGAGTTGTTCCGGGACCAGAGAAAGCCCATCAGTACCGCGCACAACAAACAGGAAACGCCGTTCTTCGCCGCCAGCATCGAGCGCTACGCGTTGCGTGCAGCTCGCCAGGGCTGATCGCCGCGACGCCCTCTTCGACCGTGGAGTGAATCATGTCCGAAGGTCACTATCAAAGCGACACGACGGCCCTGCTGCTCGTGGATCCCTACAACGATTTCCTGTCCGACGGTGGTATCGCCTGGCCACGCCTCAAGGACGTGGCCGAGGCAGTCGGCCTGTTGGACAATCTCCGTTCAATCCACGCCGCAGCCCGCGCTGCCGCCATCCGTATCTTTATCGTCCCGCACCATCAGTGGGAGGCTGGCGACTACGAAGGATGGAAGCATATCAACCCGACCCAGCAAGCAATCATGAAGCGGCATAGCTTTGCGAAGGGTACCTGGGGTGGCGAGTTCCATCCTGACTTCGTGCCGAAGGACGGCGACGTGGTCGTCCAACAGCATTGGGGCCAAAGCGGCTTTGCCAACACCGATCTCGACATGCGACTGAAGCAGCATGGCATCAGCCATGTTGTAATCGTCGGGCTGCTTGCCAATTCGTGCATCGAGTCGACCGGGCGCTTCGCCATGGAGCTGGGCTACCACGTAACGCTGGTTCGCGACGCCACAGCCGCCTACTCGCAAGAGCTGATGCATGCCGCGCACGAACTCAACGGTCCCACCTATGCCCATGCGATCGTCAGCACCGCCGAGCTGCTGGGCGCGCTACCCGACTGAAGGGCTAATCGATAGCCGCGGTCATCGGATCACTCCGGTACGCATGGGATGGCGAATGAGAACGTGGCGCCGCCGGACTCGTTCGGCTCCGCCCACAGACGACCGTGGTGACTTTCGATGATGCTCCGGCTGACCGAAAGTCCCACCCCCATGCCGTCATCCTTGGTGGTGAAGAACGCGTCGAAGTACTTCTCCAGCTTCTGCGGATCCAGGCCCGGGCCAGAGTCCCACACGCTTAGGCGCACGCCGTCCCCGACGTCGCTTTGGGTTCGGATCACCAGTTGCCTTGGGCGCCCCGGCTCCAGCGTTCGCATCGCGTCGGAGGCGTTGGTCAGCAGATTGAGGACCACCTGCTGGAGTTGCACGCGATCGCCAGTTACCTGCGGCAGTTGCTTGTCAAATTCGGTTCGCAGGCTGACCCGGCTGCGCACGAGCGCGTTGGAGGCTAGCGCCACCACCTCCTCCGCAGCTTCGTTGAGATCGACTTGTTCGGCGGTGGTCTCCTTTCGCGCGAACAGCGATCGCAATCGCATGATGACTTCCGACGCCCTGTTGGCGTCGCGGATCGTGCGTCGCGCCGTGTCGATTGCACCGTCCACGGCAGGAGGATCTGCCGCCAGCATGCGCAGGCAGGTTGAGGCATTCGTCATGATTCCGGCGAGAGGCTGGTTGAGCTCGTGCGCGATCGACGCCGACAACTGGCCGATGCTCGCCACCCGGTTGGCGTCCGCCAGACGCAGCTGCACGTCGTGATAGCGACGCAGACTGTCGCTGGCAGCGGCCTCCGCGGCGACGCGGTCTGACAAGTCGAGAACGAATGACACTCCTTCCGATGGCGTGCCTTCGAAAAGCGCTGCGCCGATCAGTACCGGCACGCGACTACCGTCCTTACGCATGTACGCGCCCTCGAACGGTGGCGCCACGCCGCTTTCCAGCATCGCCTTCATGATGCTGTCGTCGTCCGCGCTCCATTCTGGTGGCAGCAGCGCCTTCCACTGCATGCGGCCGGCCGCCAGTTCATGGCTGTCGTAGCCGACGATCTTGAGGAAGGCATCGTTGCCGTCCAGGATCCGGCCGTCCAGGTGCCATGTGAAGATGCCGATGATGTTGGCGTTGAACAGCCGCCGCACCCTCGCCTCGCGCATTTGCAACTCGCTGTACAGCCGAGTGTTCTCCAGCGAGATCGCCGCTTCGGAGGCCAGCAGCTTCAGCACCGCCAGCCGAGCGGGCGTGAAGACGTTGCCGGCGAGGCTGTTCTCGAGGTACAGCACACCGATCAGGCGCGCCTGCTTCAGCAGCGGCAGGCAAAGCATCGATCGCGCGGCGTGCCCAGCCAGGTAGGGGTCGGAGGAGAACGAAGCATCTCGCGAGGCATCATCGAGAAGCAATGTCTCCTGCGTGCGGACGACGAGCTGAAACACCGACAACGGCAGCCTGTCGGCCGTGACCGCTGCGGATGCCAGCGTGACGTCCAGTATGTGGTCGCCCGTGGTCGCTTCCGCTTCGATGTGGTAGTCCTGCCCGTGCGGAAGTACCAGCACGCCGCGATCGGCGCCTGCGTGTTCGATCGCCAGGTGCATGATGGTGTCGATCAACCGGTCGATCTCGACTTCGGATGAAATCGCCTGCGAGACGCGAATCACCGTCGCCAGCTCAAGGTGCTCTACCGAAGCCAGCAGGGTTCGGTTGGCATCGTTCTGGACCAGGGAATGTTCCAGATGAGGGTGCTGCACAGAAAGCTGACGCACCTTGCCGTCCGCCCCCCAAAGTCGATACCTGTCACGCGCCTCGCCGAAGTAGGCCCGCGCCGCCCTGTCCATTCCGCGCGCCAGGAAGAAGCGGCCGGCACACTCATTGGCGACGGCCTCGTTGTGCACATACCCGCTATCGCGCGCAGAACGTATCGCCGTCTCGTACAAGTGCTCGGCTTCGAGCATGCGCCCTTCGATACGTGCGATCTCGGCGGCGACCAGCGCGGCACGATTCTCGAAGTTGCCGGCCGAGCATGTTGTCCAGACGTCCAGCTGCTGCTGGTAGCGCCATGCGGTTTCGAGGTGCACCCGACGCTGGTCGTCGGACGCGGCATGCCATCTCGAGGTGTGCGCCAGCGCGCCATAGAAGAAGAAATCAGCCGTTTCCAACTGCGATGGCGAGGTCCAAAGCAGTTGCTCGGCGTTGTCCGAGGCGCGCACCGCTTCGTCCATGTCGCCACTGAAATAGCGTCCCTGCAACTTGCGGGTCCAGTAGAAGAACGCCGCCAGCGCCAGAACCGGGCTACCCGTAAGGTGCGCCTCGGCTTCGGCTTCGTTGTAATCGGCGTCATCGAAAGAGCCAAACGTCGGCGTCAGTCCGCGCAAGGTGCGGATCAACCCCACCTGAGCGGCGCACAGATCCACGACCATGCCGAAACCGGCGTCGCGCGCGAACGCCAACCCGTTCTCGGCATCGGCCTGTATTCCGGCCAGTTCGTCGCCGGCTGCAAGGCAGTTGGTGATCAGCGCATCCCAACTGTAGGCGGCAAAGGTCAGGTCGCCCATGCCGAAAGCCGTATCGAATGCGCGCCGGATCAGCTCGCGCCCGCTGGCAAAGGGTTCGAACCAGGGCATCACCATGTTGCCGAAGACGATGTACGTGCGCGCCTGATATCGCGTCAGCCCCCGCTTCTCCACGAGGTCGTAACCGAGCCGCCCGAAACGGTAACCGTCCCGGTAGTTCCCGAAACGCGGTCCGGCAAACGTGGCGAAGAAAACATAGCCGAAGCAAGACCCGTCGCAGTGCCCATATTCGAGACTCAGATTGACCATTCGGCACAGGACGAGTGAGGACAGGTTCTCGTCGAAGAAGAACGCCGGTGTCACGATCTCAGTGAACACGTCCAACATGTCCAGAACGTCCGGGTCGCTGGCCAGCGGCAGGTCGATCAGGTCCTCGATCTGGCGCTGGGCCAGCAGCGTCCAGATCCGGTCGTACTCCTGCATGACCTGCTCGCGCGTGGGTCGCGACGGCCAATCGGTGCCGTTTCGGCGCAGGTAATCGAGGAAGACTTCCACGCATCGATCGCCGCGCGAACGCGCGGTATAGAGCGTCAGCCGAAGGCGCGTGACGCCCGCGAACTCATGACGGGTACGCGCCTGCTCGGCCAGACTGGCCAGTCGGTCCTCCGCCGCGTCCAGTTCGGCGGTCATCAGTTCGCATTCGGCCATGAGCGACTCGAGCGCGAAGACCAACTCGTAGTGGCCCGCCCATCCCTCGTCCTCCACGAGCAATCGACCGGCGCGCAGGTAGCTCAGTGCCGATGCATAGGCAGATGAAGCGCGAGCGCGCCGCGCTGCATTTAAGTTGAGTCCGGCGACATGACGGCACTCTTCCGCCGATTCGAGGAGATCGCCGGCGCGATTGAACTGGTTCACGATGTCGAAGATCGCTTCGTCCTGCCCCTGCAGTGCCGTGTGCGCGGAAAGCAGCCGGCCTATGCGCAGATGTGCGGCCGCGCGCGAGTCCAGCGGGACCTGGGAGTACGCGGCTTCCTGCACGCGGTCGTGCGCGAAGCGATAGATGTCATCGTGCTTGAGGACCAGTTCCTGGCTGAGCGCTTCCCACAAGTCTGCCTCCAGCCGTTCCGGCGAGGTTTCGCACACCGCGCTCAATGTGCGCGCGTCACTGGCGTTGCCCAGGCAGGCGAAGGTCTGCAGCGCGGCAAGCGTTCTCGGCTCCAGGCGCGAGAGCTTGCGGACCATCAGATCGACGATGTTGTCGCTATAGCCTTTGGCGAGCGTGCGTTGGCGATCCCACGACCATTGCCCCGCTGCGCGGTCGAAGGCGAGCATCCCCTCCTCCGCCAGCGCCTGCAGGAATTGGATCGCGAAGAAGGGATTGCCACCCGTCTTGCCATGGATGAGTTCGGCGAGCGGCATGACGCTCGCAGGCTCCTCGTGCAGCGATTCGGCGACCAGCTGTTTCAGGTCGTCAGCCTTCAACGGCGGCAGCTTCAGCGTTCGCAGGTTCGCGCCAGCCTGGCCGAGCTCCTCCAGCTTGCGGACGAGCGGATGCAGCGCGGTCACCTCATTATCGCGGTACGCGCCAATCAGCAACACATGGCGGACGTCGCTCGCGGTGAGAAGGTCGCCGAGCAGGTCCAGCGTGGCCGAGTCGAGCCATTGCAGGTCATCCAGGAACAGCGCAAGTGGATGCTCCGGCCGCGCAAAGACGGAAATGAAGCGGCGAACGGTAACCTGGAAGCGACGCTGCCCTTCCTGTGCGGGAAGCTCCGCCACCGGAGGCTGATCGCCGATGATCAGCCGCAATTCGGGCACCAGGTTCAGCAACAGGACGCCATTGGGTCCTAGCGCTTGCGCGAATGCGTCCCGCCACCGCGCAAGTTCGTCCTCGGGCTTGCCCAGCAGTGGTCTGACCAGTTGCTGGAAGGCCTGCGCAAACGTGGCGTAGGGTATGTCAGCCTTGTACTGGTCGAATTTGCCGGAGGCGAACAGGCCGCGAGGGGGAACGAGCACCTTGTGCAGTTCGTGCACCACCGACGATTTGCCGATGCCCGAGTAGCCGGCGACCAGCACCAGCGTCGGCACACCCGTTTCCACGACGTCGTTGAACGCGGCGATCAGTGCGTTGGTCTCCGCTTCGCGCCCGTACAGCTTCTCGGGGATCGCCAGGCGATCGGGATGATCCTGCTGGCCCAAGGCGAAGGTTGCGGCAGCGGCGCCGGCGTCGTGCGCCGCGAGGCAGCGCTGCAGGTCGTGGGTGACGCCCGCCGCCGTCTGGTAGCGCTCCTCCGGCGTCTTCGCGAGCAGGCGCACGATGATGTCGGACACCGGCGGCGGAAGCTCTGGAACCCGCTGCACCGGGGGAATCGGAGTTCGCGCGATGTGGCAATGCACCCACTCCATCGGGTCCGAAGCAGTGAAAGGCAAGACGCCGGTCGCCATTCGATAGAGAAGAACACCCAGCGAGTACAGATCGCTGCGTGAATCCACCGAACGGTTCATGCGCCCGGTCTGCTCCGGCGCCATGTACGCCAGCGTGCCGGCGATCAGTTCGGGCGGATCGGGTGCTTGCCGCTCGCGTGGCAGGCGCGAAGCGATGCCGAAACCGGACAGGAACACGTGCTCCCCGTCCCGCGCCACCATGACGTTGGCAGGCTTGATGTCACGATGCACGACACCGCGTTCGTGCAGGTGCGCCAAGGCCTTGGTCACCGATATCGCAAGTGTGAGGAGCTGCCGCGGCTGCATCGGTTGCCCGGCGAGGAGGTGTTCAATGGGCTCCACCGGCTGATAATCCAGTAGCAGCGCCGTGTGCCCCCGATCGCGCACCAGTACGCTGGGCCGCAGCGCCCACTCGCTGTCGAGATGGTCCCTGAGGGCATACTCGCGCCGGAGACCCAGCTCCACGGACGGATGTGGCCGATCCGCCAGGGGCATCACTGCGATGTACTCCCGCGTAGTGCCATCGCCGTGCGCGTGAAGGACGCGGCAGAAACCGCGCTCGCCGTCGTCCCAGAGCAACTCGTGGCAGGCCAAGCCACCCTCCGTCTCCAGCGCGGACGTCTCCACCATCGAGGCCTCCGGCCAGAAACTGCGAGGGATCACGCAAGTGCGTGTCGGATGCTCGAAGATACTCCGGTGATTCCGGATGCGGCAATCGCGTGGTTCTCGCCGCCCCGCCAAGGCAATGTCCAGCCATGGACAGCGCATTCAGCCCGCGGGCCAGGGTCAGACCAGGTTGATGGCTACCTCGATGCTGGTCTTGAGCGCCTTCGAATACGGGCACGTTTCGTGACCGGCGTCGACCAGCGCCTGCGCGATTTCCCGGTCGACTCCAGGCAACGAGATATTGAGGCGGGCAGCCAGCGAGTAGCCCTCGCTGCCCTGCCGCAGGTCCACTTCGGCGTCGATAGCAGTGTCAGGCGGGAGCGTCACGCGCATCCGGCGCGCGGCGATGCCCATCGCGCCGATGAAGCAGGCAGACCAGCCGGCGGCCAGCAGTTGTTCGGGGTTGGTACCGGTGCCGTGCGTTCCCGGCGTCGAAAACCCGACTTCGAGCGCGCCATCGGTGCTCTTCGCCTTGCCGCCGTCACGGCCGCCGACGGTGTGGGTCTTGCCCGTGTAGAGGAGCTTGCGCTCGGTGTCGGTCATTTCACTCTCCGGCCCGCGGGGGAAGCCCGATGAAACTACAGGCCGGGGGTGCAGGCGATTGCACCAAGGTATCGGTCCCGGACGCCCCCCCTGCGGAGCCGGGCCAATCGACACCTAAGTATCATGTAAACCGCTCGGTCGCGGGTGCATCCTAGGCCCAGGAGCTCATCTCGGAGGATCCGATATGACCAACAGTCTGAGCGGCGTCACCCGTTCGCTGAGCATGGATGGCTTACCGTGAGGTCGCGCCGACTGGTGGCGATCGTGGACGACGACGAGTCGGTACGTGAATCGCTCCCGGACCTGCTGAAGACAGGCGGCTACGACGCCCAGGTTTTCGCGTCCGCGATCGATTTCCTCGCCTCCGGCGCGGCCGACCTCGCGGCCTGCCTGGTCGTGGATGTCTACATGCCCATTATGTCCGGGCCGGCGCTGCAGGAGGAGCTGTCGCGCCGGCGGAATACGCTTCCGCTGATCTTCATGAGCGCCCACGTGGACGCCGAGGTTCGCCGTGACCTGATCGCGCGGGGAGCCGAAGACTTCCTGTTCAAGCCCTTCGAGAGTGAAACGCTGCTGGACGCGATCGCCTCGGCCATCGCCAAAAGCTGAATGCCGCAAAGCGCTTGCATCGCCGCCCCGAAAGGATTATTCACCCTTTGCATGACCTACTTCCGACGAGGTGGCATCCGTGAACCACACCGCGCCCATCGTGTTCATCGTGGACGACGACATATCGGTCAGGGAGTCGTTGGAATCGCTGGTGCGGTTCGCCGGCTGGACGACCAGGACCTTCGCCAGCGCTGGAGAGTTCCTTGCGCATCCGCGGGAAGCAGGCCCGACCTGTTTGGTCCTTGATGTGACGCTACCCGACATCAACGGACTCGACCTGCAGGCACTGATCGCGACAGATCGCGCCGACATGCCGATCATCTTCATGTCCGGCTACGGCGACATCCCGATGACAGTGCGCGCGATGCGCGCGGGCGCGATCGAGTTTCTCACAAAACCAGTCGACGATGAGCTCCTGCTGGAGAGCATTCGCGGAGCGATCGCACGCAGCGACGCCGCGCTGGATGATGCGACGCGAGTGCGATCCTTGCGAGACGCCCATGCCTCGCTGACACGCCGCGAGCGCGAGGTCATGGAGCTGGTGGTATCGGGCCTGCTCAACAAGCAGATCGGGGGAAACCTTGGCATCAGCGAGATCACTGTCAAGGCACATCGCGGCCGGGTCATGCAGAAGATGCGGGCCAGATCGGTGCCCGACCTGGTGAAGATGGCTGCGGCGCTGGAATCGAGCAGGCGCTGATCCAGCGACCCGCTGTGGTCAAAAACGCCCCACGGGGCGGTCGCCGGCGAGCAGGGGGGCGCCGGCAGCGCCACGCGGGGCGTGAACTGAATGGCCAGTGCAGCGACGGCGCAACCTAGTCGATGCGCAGTGCCTGCTCCATCGCATAGCACTGATCCCAGATGTAGACGTCATAGCCAGCCAGCCGCGGCTGCCACTTCGGCGTGACAGAGTTGACGCACTGGATGACGACGCGGTCGATGTAGTCGTCGAAAATCGCCCACGGGTTGTCCATGTCCTTGGGGTTGACACCCTCGCCCGGCTTGGTCGTCGACAACGCCTTGCCCGCCGCGTCACGCAGATCCTTGTAGAACTCGGCCTGCTGTTGCACATCGGCATGGGTGCCGGTTCGCGCGACGTGACCGCCGACGAGGGTGTCCCATTCCATCGAGTTGATCTTGTCGACCTGAGCGATGGAGCCAAAGACGTCCTGGGCAACGGCAAAACGACGCCACGGCATCCAGCCCGGGAACACCACGTCCACAACCATCAGTGCCTTCTGCTTCGGTGCGCTGATGAAGATGTTGCCCGGCTCGTGGCCGTTGCCATGGTAAGACAGATCCAGCTTCTTCCCGCCTACTTCCAGCGTGTAGGCATCCTTGAACGTTACCGTCGGCAGCGGGCGGTCGGGGTCGTTGTCGCGTTTGAGCAGCCGCAGGGTTTCTTCCTGCGCGATGATGATCGGCTTGCCGCCCAGCGCCCGCGTCCCGCCGATGTGGTCCTTGTGGGAGTGGCTGTAGACGACGTGCGTGACGGGATTCTTCGTCACCTCCGCGATGGCGGCGGGAATATGCGACGAGAACGTGGGCGGAGTATCGATGACCACCACCCCTTTGTCGTAGACCAGGAACATCGACTGGTATGCGTTGTCGGTCACCATGTACAGGCCATCGCCGAGGTCCTGCAAGCGATAACCCTTGGCCGGATCGATGGCGGGCCCCCGAGCGGACTCGGGAACATCCAGGTGCTTGTCGATCCGCACGCCAATGGGAGCAAGCTGCGGCATGTCTGCGTACGGAACCCGAGCGGGAGTGCCCGGTGCAGAGTCGGACGCGGACGCGGACGTGGTGGCGTCCTGCGCAGGTGTGGCCGCCTCGGCCGTCAGCGGCGCAGGCTCCTGGCGTGTACAGGCCGCCAGAGCGGCAACGGCGATCAGAGAAACGACTCGAGTGGAACGGTTGCTGCGCATGGCGACGCACTCCTGGTGGGGTCTATTGTTCATTTCGATGGACGTCGAAGTGCGTGCGGCCGGGCCGCGCGCTTCAACGCTTCTGGTAGGGGTGGAAGATGTAGTCCTTGGTCTTCACTCTTACGTGGCACGCTTGGCCGCAATCGACGGGACTCGGATCGACCACAAACTTGTCGGATGGCGCGTCGTAGTTGAAGAGCGCATAACCCCATCCACCGGTCTTTGGGAACCGCTTGCTGTCCTTCTCCATCACAAACGCCTGAGTGAACACATCGGGCACGTCCACGGCGAATGGCGCCTCGCTGCTCTTCTTCGGCTTCCACTGCAGTTTCACGATCTTCGAACCTTCCGGGAATAACTGGCCGTTCTTCGGCACGCCCGCCTTGTAGGCCTTGATCATGGCCGGGTTGGCGACGATCACTTTGAGCACCTCGTCGGTCCGGGCCGACGACACGACCGCCCAGTCTTCGTAGCCGCGAAAATCAGCGAAGGCGATGCCACCCGCGGATTTCAGCGTGTATTTATCCTGCGCGGAGAATGCGGTTCCGACTACAACGATCAGCGCGGTGGCGCCCGCGATCAATGCCTTGCTCGTGCGCTTCATGGGGTGTCCTCCGAACGATGGGTCACTTGCCGGGTGCTGTGAATTTGATGCTCTGCGAGGTGAGCAGACCCCCTTCCGGATCTACCGCCTCGATCAGGACCTTATGCTCCCCGCGAGGCAGATTGACCAGGATGATGGTGTCGCTCTGACCGTAATCCGCCCATTGCCAAGGCAGGTCGTCGACGGTTACGTGGACGTGCCCAACGCGTGGCGACAGTTGACGCGCCGACGCTCCGCCGACCGGAAGGATGCGCAGGTTCTCGACACGGTACGGGATGAACGCAACGCCTTTGGCGAGCGGCCCGGGCAGGGGCGGTTCGATGGTCAGCTTCGGTGGTGGCTCGTTCTCGTAAGGAACGACCAGCGACCGCGCCGTTTGCGAAAATGCGTCGGGCGCAATCATCGTGGCAATGGCAGATGCGGCGAGCATTCTGGCGTACCTGTTCATGTCCCGGTTCCTGCGATCTGCCTGGAAGGTGGACGCCATCTGACCAGCGCGACGGTCGCACGGGAATTGCACAAAGGTGTTGATCGATACCTTGGTGCAATGCGCCGCCGCTCCCTCGGGCATCGACGGAGGTACCGACACCTTTGTCTGCTTCCTTTCCAGACGCAGCTATCTATCCTCGGGTCAGCGACTGGCCATCGGCCGTCACTGTCCGTCATGTCCGAGGAGGTAATGCGCCGTGCACAAGCAGATCGAGATCACGCAGCCCACCACGGGCTATTGGCACGCAACGTTCCATAATCCGCCGATCAACCTGATCGACCTGGACACCATCAACGAGCTTTCGCACCTGGTCGACACCTTGGAGCAGGACGTCGACGTCAAGGTGATTGTGTTCCATAGCCTCGATCCGGACTTCTTCCTCGCCCATTACGACGTATTGAGCGATCGCGAGCGTTCAGCATCGATGCCCGACGGCCCGACAGGCATGCGGCCTTGGCTCGACGTGCTGGCACGCATCAGCCGGGCGCCAGTGGTGTCGATCGCCGCCATCCGGGGGCGCGCGCGCGGCGCCGGCAGCGAGTTCGCCCTCGCGTGCGACATGCGCTTCGCCAGCCGCGAGAAGGCTGTGCTGGGGCAGTTCGAGGTGGGCGTCGGTGCCGTGCCTGGAGGTAATCCGATGGCCCGCCTGGCGGGATTAATGGGACGCGGGCGCGCTCTGGAGGTCGTGCTCGGTGCGGACGATTTCCCCGGTGACCTCGCCGAACGATATGGCTACGTCAATCGCGCGGTACCCGACGCCGAGTTGGATACGTTCGTGGATGCATTCGCCCGTCGCATCGCGAGCTTCGACAGGCAATCGCTGGCCGAGGCAAAGCGCTTCGTCGACGAAGTCTCGCTGCCTGACGACTCCCTGTTCCCGCCGGCGCTGGAACAGTTCTATCGCTCAATCGCGAGGCCCGGCACCATGACGCGGGTGACGCGACTACTCGAGTCGGGACTCCAGACGCGTTCCGAAATAGAGTTTGATCTCGGGCGCCACGTCGCGGCCCAAGCCCCGAAGCGTTAGCCAGCAGGCGAAGTACTCGTAGTTCAGGAATGCACGTAGAACGAGCGGGGCGAGCCCGGCGCCGGCGCGCACCCCCCAGGTTTGTCGTGGAGGTGCTGCGCCAGCCGCGGATACAGTTCGTTAAGAGCCCGCCACGTCCGCGGCGCGCAGCAGGCGCTGCACGTAGCCCGTCACGTCCTGCGAGCCGCTCCAAAGCAACTTCCCGTCGACGAGGTAGCTGGGTACGCCGGTCAGACCGGTGCCAAGTACGTCAGCCGCGAGTCCTCGCACCGTGTCACGGGCCGAGATCGCACGTTGCACCGCTTCCTCGCGCAGGCCCACCGCATGCGCGATGCGTGCGAGCACCGCGTGATCGCCGATGTCCTGGCCCAGCTCGAAGTAAGCGACAAAGAGCGCATCGACGAGACGCTCCTGCTGTCCAGCCCCGCCCTCCTCGCGCGCGAGGCGCACCAGCGCATGGGCGGTAACGGTGTTGGACGTGCGGGTCTGCTTCCCATAGTCGAAGTTCGCACCCACACGCTTACCGGCTTCGACTGCGCGCGCGTCCATCGCCAGCGCGGTTTCCCAGCCGAAGCGTTTTGATCGGAACTGCTTCCGATCCATGCCTTCGTCGGGCAGGTCCGGATTGAGCAGGTACGGCAGCCAATCAATCTCGATGTCCACGCCCTGCGCTGCCAGACGCACCAGCGCCTGGTCGAGGCTGCGCTTCCCGATGAAGCACCAGGGGCAGATCAGGTCGATCACGACCTGCAAATGCAGCTTGCGACGCATCACTTCGCCTCCAAGGGGTCCGTCGATGCCGTGGGAAGCGCCGCTGACAACGGCGACTTTGCTGGAATTGTTCATGGGTAGGCTCCAAGATTGCGGAGGAAGCGTCGGGCAATTCCGACGGAGTCCAATCTAGGTGCCGGGCGACGGCTTGCGAATCCACGTCGTCAGGCAGACATTATTGCGCGAAACGGTGTAATCGCCTGGCGCTCGGCCTCTTCGAGTTCGGCCAGAACCCGGCGTCCCGCGGTGGCGTATCGCTCACCCGCCTCGCTCAACCTGATCGCGAAGCGGTCCATCGGGCTAGCTGCCTGGACTGCTATTGCCCGTGGGTACGAACGCGAGCTCGCGCACGTTCGCGGCGTCGTGCTCGTGCAGGACTATGGTTATCGTGTTCGGATCGGCCCCGAGCGTGCGAATCGTCGCATCAACAAGGCCCGCTATCAGGCGCTGTTTCCGCTCGGGCGACAACTTCTTCGACAGGTGGCACTGGATCAGCGGCATGTTCAGTGCCTCCTCAGGGTTTCGTGGACGCGCTGCCGAACTCCGGGAGGTGCTTCGCGTCCTCCACGAAGTTGATGCCGGGGTTCTCATGCAGGATCAGGTGGATGTTCTCGCGCGGCTCGCCCATGGCTTCGCTCACCACGTCCAGCAGCGCCGCCGCGAATGCCCGCTTCTGTTCGCCCGTCCGCCCGGTGCGCAGGTCGATTGTGAGGATGGCCATCGGTTCAATCCTTCAGTTCGTCTATGAATGGGCGCATCACAATCTCCAGCGGGAGTCGCACGATGAAGCGACTTCCAGCTCCGACGCCAGCACTGTGCGCCTCGATGTGCCCGCCATGGCCCTCGATGACTTGTTTCGCAACCGCCAGTCCGACGCCAAGCCCTGGCGAACTGGTGATCGTGGGCGTATCACCTTGCATGAACAGATCGAATATGCGAGGCAGCACGTCGACGCTGATGCCGACGCCATCATCCTCGACAGATACGACAGCCTCGTCGCGCCCTCGCTCTACCGTGACGTTGATCCGACCACAGGGGCCGCTGTACTTGATAGCGTTGTCAAGCAAGTTTGCGAATGCCTGCGTCAGTCGCAACGGATCGGCATTCACCTGGATGGGGCATATCGCCATCTGCAAATTGAACTCCCGCCCTCCAACATCAACTCGCTGGTAGCACGCGTGGACTGCCCCACGCAGCAGATCAGAAAGATCCACATGTTTCTTCCGCAGCGTGAACTTTCCAGACGTTACGCACGCGACATCCACCAGGTCGTCAATGATTCGCGCGATGTATCCGAGCTGCTGATCGATCAGCGGCAAGGCGTGGTCAATCTCGGCCACGCCATGGCTCGTGCGCCCTAGCATGCGAACGGCGCACCACGCCGCGGACAGTGGATTGCGCAACTCATGGGCCACGACGGCGAGTTGTCTCATCTCAATCATCTCGCGTGATTCGCCTGAAACGAGCATTCGCTTGCCTTGTTGAATTCACTGACCGATCTCTGCCAATTGGAACACGATCGACCTCTCGCGGGTCTTATACGAAGGTGTCGATAACTGTTGATCTTCGAATCACGCGACTCAGATCATGGACTGTCCATCGGCGAAGGGGGATACCCGCCGAGTGCGCCGTGCCACCGCCCGGCCGCTTCCAATGGCTTCCATATCGGCGCTACGGGCCAGCTACTTCACGTGCTTATCCAGGAAGGACAGCATAAGCAATGCGACCTCGTCGACCTTCTCATCAAGCACGAAGTGCCCTGCGTCCAACAGGTGAAACTCTCCCTCCGGCAGGTCACGTTTGTATGCCTCCGCACCCGCTGCGATGAACGATGGATCGTTCTTCCCCCATATCACCAAGGCGCTTGGCCGCTCCTTGCGTAGCCATGCCTGCCAAACGGGGTAGGACGCAACGTTCGTACGGTAGTCGTAGAGAAGAAGGCCTTGGATCTCCCGTTGACCCGGCTTGGACAGGTGCGCGGACTCGTCGCTCCATGCATCCGGGTTGTACCGCTCCCGGTGGGAGGTGCCGAGCGTGTGACGCTGCTCTGTGCTCTCCCGCGAAAGGAACGCGTCTAGCACTTCGGGATGTGTCTCAGGGTCTCTCCAGTACTCGCGGATGGCCGCCCATTTCGCTCCAAGACCCTCTTCGTAGGCGTTGGCATTCTGGACAACAATCGCCTGCACCCGTTGCGGCAGCGCCAGGATCAAACGGAACCCGACCGGGCCGCCATAGTCGTGCAGATAGAAGCTGCACCGATCGATTCCTTTCATTTCAAGAAAACGATCGATCGACTCGGCCAGATGGTCGAATGTGTACTCGTACGAGGATGGAGGCGGCGCATCGCTCTGGCCAAAGCCAGGGTAGTCCGGTGCTACCACATGATAGTAGGGCGCCAATAGTGGAATAAGGGCATCGAACTGACGGGATGAGGATGGAAATCCGTGCAGAAGCACAATCGTCGATGCGCTCACCTGCCCGGCTTCGCGATAGAAGATGCGGACTCCATCAACCAACATGGCCTGATAGCGGGTCGTTGCCGAACTGGACGCGGGAAGGATGCCGCGTGGCCGGTACCCGGCGATGTGACCGCCGACCGTACCGAGCAACTCCCGAAGGCTCATAGCGAACCCTCCTCCAGAGCGTTCAACCCATCCAACCGCCTGCGCCAATCGGGGCGATGGCCTAGCGCCCCCCACGAGGTCATACACCAGCCCTAGAGTTTGCGTGGATCGTCCGTGGGATCGACGTATTCAATGCCAAGCGGACCATAACCCGTGACTTGGGTAACGTACTCGCCTGACTGCGCTCGGTGAAAGTGCGGAGTATGGGCGGGCAGCACCACAACGCTTCCCGGGGCGTATGCGACGAGCTTCGAAACTTCGAAGGTCGTGCCGAGTCCTATGTAGAAGACACCAGAGATGACTGTGTAGACCCGGTCCTCGGGGTGAGAATGTGGCATCAGCGTCACGCCAGCGGGGACTTTCACCCGCACCACGTAGGATCCGGAACCCTTCGGGTCCCCTACCAGAACTGCCAGTCGAGCCGGCGCAGGAAATGCTGGAAATGGCGCCCATTGGATGTCTTCTTTCAAGACAGAACCGAACGCGTTGGGGGGCAGCCCGACGCCCTGCGCGGCGCATGTCGACGTGCACGCCATCAGGCCAGCGGCTGCGTGCAAGAGGGCCATATGGAGATTCATTCGCTAGGCTCCAGAACGCGCGTTCAAAACTGATTCAATCCCGTCCATGCGTCGCGTCAGGTTCAGTCCAACCCTGCGTATTGCAACCCGGTTGATTTCCTAAGCGAGCGCCGCATCGACAATCGCAATGTCCTGTTCCGTCGTGCCGCCACTGACACCAACGCCAGCGATCAACCTACCTTCATGCTTGAGGGGCGCGCCTCCGCCCATCGCGGTGTAACGCCCACCAGCAATCGTCAGGAGCGCATAGAGGGACTGACCAGGCTGCACGAGCGGGAGAAGTTCAGCAGTTCGCAATCCAATGAGCGCCGAGGTATAGGCCTTTCGCTCCGAGATCTCCATCGAGAAGGCCGGCGCGTCATTCATCCGATGTTGGAGCACGAGGTTTCCATGAATGTCAACGACGCAGACCGATACTGGAATCCTGGCTTTGATCGCCTCGGCTTCAACGCGCTCGGCCAGTAACTTTGCTGTCATGAGAATATCCATGGTGCCTCTTCCGAAGTGGAGATCGATACCCTAACGCGTCGTGATTGGGAGGCGTGGACTGCCCCTGCTCACCAGCCAACTTCACATCAATGCTGGGATACCCGACGGTGGGCCGGCCCTTTGAGTCCGGCATTTCGTTCTTGGATACCCCGATGGCTCCGAGAGTGCATCCATCAGTTGGGCGGTGTCTATCCAGCTTAGGTATCGGTTTCAGTCCGATCTACCTTGCCACTGCTCCTACCTGAGATCAGCCCTCCAGCGACGCGTGAATCGCACCTGTAGAGCCTCAGGCTGAGAGTCCACAATCAAGCGAGCGAGCGCGCCGTAAACGCGGCTAGGTATTCCTGGAGGGCGCACTACGCGTCTCCTAGACGCCTAGAATGGGAACGACTGCTTTCGACTGCGGTTTCAACCGGTCAATGCAACAGCTTGTTGAAATCTTTCGGCCGGTGTTTCGTAGCCTAGCGTCTTGCGGGGCCGTCCGTTCAACTCTCTGGCCACCGCGTCGAGCTTGGCCTGCGTGATCAAGGACAGGTCCAGTCCCTTGGGGAAGTACTGCCGCAGCAATCCGTTGGTGTTCTCGTTCGATCCGCGCTGCCAAGGATACTGTGGATCGCAGAAGTAGACCTGGATGTCCGTCGCCAGGGTGAAGCGGCGGTGGTCCGCCATCTCCTTGCCGCGGTCCCAGGTCAGCGATCGGTACAGTTCCTTCGGCAGGCGCCGCGCATTCTTGATCAGCGCGTCGATGACCGTTTCGGTGTCCTTGCCACCGACCTTCACCAGCATGACGTAGCGCGTATGCCGCTCCACCAGCGTGGCAATCTGGCTGTTGCTGCTGCCAAACAACAGGTCGCCTTCCCAGTGGCCCGGCACCGCTCGATCCTCGACCGCGGCCGGACGCTCGCGGATCGAGACGGCGTCGCTGATGCGGCCGTGGTTGTCCGACTTCTGGGTGTGATGGCGTGAGCGGCGCATGGCCCGCGTCCGCCGCAGGTAGGCCAAAAGCTCCTGTTTCAAGGCGCCCCGGGCCTGGATGAATAACGTGCGGTAGATCGTCTCGTGTGACACCTGGCCGCTCGCGTCGTCTGGATGGATTTGCTTGAGCCATCCGGCAATCTGCTGCGGCGACCAGCGTTGTTGCAACTTAGCCGCCACCTGCCGTGCCAAGGCCCGATGTCGGGCCAGCTTACAAGTCTTTGGACGCCGCGCCCGATCCCACGCGACCTGGTCGGCCCGGCTGGCCCGATAGCCATTCGGCCCCTCGTTGCGTCGCAGTTCGCGGCACACCGTGGACGGCGCCCGACCAAGCGCAGCCGCGATCGAACGGATCGACTGCCCGCTCACGACGCCGCGCGAGATCTCTTCCCGCTCGGCAAGGCTCAACGTCCGCTCGGAACGTCGGCGTGCAGCCGGGCGGATCCCGCCGGACGCGGCCAGGACCCCGCGAACCGAGCTGTGCCGCCGATCAAACAGCCGCGCGATCTGGTGAAGCGACTCGCCCTTCTGCCAACGATCCCACATCTGCGCCTTCTGGCTTTCGGTGTAGCAGATCCTTGCCCGGTACTTCATATGCAACACTCCTGCTGCCGAAGCAGCCTTCAGTGTGTTGCATCGTCAATCGGGAGCCATCAATCGCGGCGGCAATGCTGGACGTAGATCTCGGAGGCGAGACGGGTGCCGACGTCGCCATCCTGCTTACTGAGCGCGGGATTCCGTACCTGGTTGCAAGCGCATATGACGCCGACGAGATTCCCGCTGTGATGCGCGGTGGACCACACTTGAGGAAGCCGTACCTGTTGAACGACCTCGAGATTGCTCTTGAAGGCTGTCGAGCCAGCTCAAAGGAAGGTTAGAGCTCTGGCAACAGCTAGTGAGTGTCGTCATGGGGATGCGATTCCGTCGGCCCTAGCCTGTTCGCCGTGTAGATGGCGAGCAGCCGCGACGAGACATAGTCCCGATGCGTGCCAGCCTCCGCACGAATGCGGACCGCCATTGTGTTGAATCTCGCCAGCATTTGCTGAGGGCTTCGATGCTGGGCGCGCATCATCACCAATTCCGAATCAAGGGCGGCAAGGTGTGCGTCAATTTTCGCCTTGTTCGTCACGACTGCCCCCAGAGTCGGAATCATTCGCCCCGGATATCGAACGAACTGGACGCCTTGGCTGGATAGGAGCGATGACAAGCTATCGTCCGCAGCCACGACCACGCACATGCCATCGAATCCTTGGCGGTAGTGGTTCAATTGCCTCATCAATTCGCCCATCGTCGGCAAGTCAGCCTTCGCCTCTACCAGGATGCTGGGGGCCCAGACTTCGCTTTCCCAAGTTACTTCGCAACCCATGTAGCTATCGTTCCGGCCATGTGAATCGCTGGCCCACTCTGCCCTGATTCTGGGCAACAACACCTTGATCACCAAGTCTGCGAAGCCTAGTTGACGCTTCCTGTCGTCGCTTGCAAAGAGGGGTACTTCCCAATGAACTCTTGTCCGAGGGGAAGGGCGCGGCTGAACACGCAGTCGCTGCGAGTCGAACTTGTACCGCTCGCGCTCACGTTCTAAGGCCCAGGCATGGGACCTATCTACGTCTTCATCGTGCCAGGCGCGGCCGAATTGATACGGATAGACCGCCTTCGCTATCTGAAGGCTGTTGTCATACGCCCAAGCACAGATTCTGTCGTGGCTTGCTAGCGTGACCTCGTCGTCCCAATAGCCCTGCTGCTGGCTCTGGACCTCACCCCTCATTCTGGCAGACATTACCCCTCCGCTTAGGACCACTTCGAATGGTCGAAGTAACCAGCCTTGGCGGTCAAAAGATCGAGGCCGCCGGCGGGACAGAATCTATCTGCTGGACGTGAACTCCAGGTCATAACGTGAACCCGCCGGCCGGAGCAAGCCCGCGGCCGCGTGGGTAACCTGCTGTCCGCTCATGGCCGTTAGCGGCCATCGGACCTGCAAGGTCGCCGGGCCGGTGCTAATGTCCGCTTCCGACTGCGGTTTCAACCGGTCGATGCAACACACTGAAGGCTGCCTCGGCAGCAGGGGTGTTGCAGATGAAGTACCGGGCAAGGATCTGTTACACGGAAGGCCAGAAGGCCCTGATGTGGGACCGCTGGCAGCAGGGCGAGTCGCTGCACCAG